>JAJEBR010000084.1 GCA_022822445.1 Gemmatimonadota bacterium
GACATGGCCCTGAACAGGTCACGGGCAAGCTCGGCGAACTCGCCGGGCCGGCGGCGCGCCTGCTCCAGCATCCGCGTGAACATGTTGTCGGGCGGCAGACCCACATCCTCCGCGAACAGGCAGAACACCAATCGGTTGACGAAATGCGCCACGGTCTGCGGATCGTGGCCCCGGTCCCGCAGCGACTGCGCAAGCTCGGCGAATGTCGCCGCCGCGCGTTCCGTCACCCCCTGCCGCGTCTCCCCCGGACGAAGCCGCTCCGGATCCGACATCGCCCACTTGAGCTTGTCCCGAGTCGCCCCGTCCGCCAGGTCCTCCAGCGTGAACTCGTGCGTCATGCTCACGCTGTTGGTCCAGTTGGTGCGGATGCGGAACCGCGCCATGTCGGAGACGATCAGCAGCGGCGGGTTCTCCAGCGCGAACGCGTACTGCCGCAACTGGTTGAACGCCGCGTCGAGATCCGCGCGCCGCCCCTTGTACTCCCAGGCGAAGCAGCCGCGTTTCCACACGTCGGCCCAGCCGTCCCCGCCGCTGTCCTTCCGGGCGCCGCGCTCGAAGCAGTACCATTCGCCCGAGGGGTCGGCGTCCGTCGGCGTGGGCTCGCCTACCAACGCGCACAGGTCGTTGAAGTGCGACTGCGACGCCGAGCGTTCCTTGAGCTCGACCACTCGCCACTTCCCGATGAACTCCCCTGGCGTCATGGCGCCCACCGCTTCGGGGACGTGGACGCGGGCCGGCAGCGTCGATAGACCGCGCTGGATGACGTGGCCTCGGTCATCGAAGCATGACTCCTCGTTGCCATCACGTTCCCTTCACCATGCAGTGGCCTCGTGCCGGTTGCAAGCCGCGGCTTCGGTCATCCCTCCGCGTGGAGCGGTAACATGTGCGGAACCATTCGCGCCGACGCGGTGATCGCTGGCCGATGCATCGGCCCCGGCAGCCGCGTAGACATCGTGCTGTGCGAAGTGTGCAGCACTCCCTTGCCCGCTTGCTTCGCACCAGGCGTCATGTTACCTCCGGCCACCGGAAGATGACGTGGAACACTCTCATGGCTCGCGGGCCGGTTGTCCCGCTCAAATCGCCACGGTGGCTTTGCCCTCGCAGCATGACCTGCGAGCGTTCACCATCATTTCTGAATGAACGCCGAACCGGCTCCGACGGGCTGGCGCCCGTTAAGGTTCTCACACCCGCCGCACCTTGGGGTCTGACGCGCCTTGTCTGCGACCGGCCACGAGTGCGAAGAATCCGTTACCAAGTCTTGGTGGTGTTGTTCCCGGAAACCACCAACAGGGCTGACGAACGACAAGGAAAGGACCCACAAGTTGGGCGAAGCGGCAAACTCTCCCTGAACAGCGTTCGCTACGCGTGGTACAGCCGAAGAAACTGTCCCGCGGCCCGCGTCGCGCGCACGTCAATGTCGCTCTCGCAAGGTGCATCCAGAACCCCCAGCAAGCGCTGGGTCCGGGCATCTCCCAGGAGCAGCCCGAGGAAGGTACCCACGGCCTCGTTTGCATCTTCGACATTTAGGAGACCGCGCGCGTCGCATTGCTCCAGATACCGGACCAGGGTCCCGTGAATCGGCTCGCGGCACAACCTGGACAGGCTGCCCGCCAGCCCCGGGCCGGAGAACGCCTCGGAAATGGCGGCCCGGTCGATCGCCACCGCGTGGTCGCCCAGAAGCTGGGCCGCCATTGCGCGGCCGAACCCGGTCAAGGCGGCCTCGACCGGGACGTCGCCGTCGAGATGTCCGTTCAGCCCACGGAGAATCCGTTCCGCGCTTCGCCGGATGACAGCCTCGAAGAGCCCGGGCTTGTTGCCGAACCACGCATACAGGGTTTCCTTGGACGCCGAAGACCGCCGGGCCACCTCAAGCATGGTGGCGTCGCGATAGCCGCGTTCGGCCAGCACCTCGACAGCGACATCGAGTATGTGAGCCCGCCGCGCTTGCGTGAGGGACTGCTTGCCCGTTGACGTTCTTTTCATCGGCAAAGGTAAGTGTCGCGCGGCTGTGGGGATGTCAAGCGGCGTCAGCGAGGGCGCGGGATACGGGCCGGAAAATGCTTGCGGCCGCCTTCAGGCACGTCCTCCGACGGCACTCGAAGGGAGTTGGCATGGAGGTTCGGCGAGTCGGTCCGGCAGCGAATGGACGCCCACGAAAGGCGAGGGAAGCCGAACCCTCATACACGGTTGTCGGTTAATGGATCACTCTGTTTCCGCTGCTCGTTGTATCGCGCCCAACCCCTGCCCGTGAGACGGACGCGGACCAGGCGTCCAGGGCGCAACACGTACCCCGCTGGCTCCACCAGGCCCTTCGCCACAAGGTCGTCAACCAGCTCCAGGGTCTTCGGGTCCGCGTCCAGGTTCATCACGAAGCGGGGTCCGGCCACCCGCTTGCCGATGGCCCGGAGCAGTGCTTCTTCCGCCTCGGTCACTTCCTGCCGCCGGCTCCGAACATCCTTGGTTTCCCGGCCCTTGAGGGCAACCCAGGCCAGGCTGTTTCTCGCATTGGCCCGAACAGGCCTCCTATGGATTGAACCAGCCTTGCTCTCCATGCATCTTCACCCTTTCCGCCTGAAGACCCGGCCGCCGCCGGGTCCGCCGTGATGGCGGGCGGGATCCTCCAGCAACCATCGGGAATCCGGATACCGAGCCTCAGAGTACTCTCCTGAATAGTCCGCGTCCCGAACGTGTCAAGAAGAACCTGATAACAGGCCCGAGAGGCGTGTGGAAGCGCGCTGTCCCGTTCGGTGGATTCGGGATGCCATCCACCGCCCGAAGGCAATGGCCGCCATTCGCCGCCATGCCTGTGAACCGGCCGTTTTGTCCCTTGCCCCAGGTTCGGAAAGCGCGTATCCGGGCCTCATGGACAGGCAAGAACATCGAACCCAGCGACTGACCGGGAGGCGGCCGTGGTAGCCTCCATCGGCAAGATCTCCTCTCCGTCGCAGGGTGCGAGCTACTTTGAAAGGGACGGGTACTACGGCAAGGACGACCCCGCCCACAAGGAAGCGAGCGCTTGGGCCGGTCGGGGCGCGGAAGAGCTCGGGCTCTCCGGTCCGGTCGACTCCGATGCGTTCCGGGCCATCCTCGAGGGCAAGGTCCCCGGCGGACGCCAACTCGGCCGCAAGGATCTCGACGGCAACATCCAGCACCGTCCGGGCCGGGACGTGACGCTGTCCGCGCCCAAGTCGGTGTCGCTCATGGCCATGGTGGGCGGAGACGAGCGGATCGTGGACGCGCACGACAGAGCGGTTGGCAGGACGCTGGCATGGATCGAGAAGAACGCCGTCGAGACCCGGATGCAGGACCGGGAGACGGGGGCGATGGTCCGGGCCGGCGGCCAGAAGATGGTGGCCGCGACCTTCCGCCACGACACATCCCGCAACCTCGACCCACAACTCCACACTCATGCCGTCATCGCCAACATGGTGCAAGGCGAGGATCAGAAGTGGCGCACGATGGTGGATGACGGTCTTTTCAAAGGCAAGATGACGATCGGAGCCATCTACCGGGCGGAGTTGGCGCAAGGTCTCCAGGAGCTCGGGTACGGGATAGAGAAGACGCACCCGGACGGGCGGTTCGAGATCGCGGGGGTATCTCGGGAAGTGATCGAGGAGTTTTCCACCCGGCGGTCGGAGATAGAGGCGGCGATGAGAGAGCATGGCTTGGGCAGGACAGGAGACAACCCGCACCTGGCGGCGCGGGCCACGCTGATGACGCGGGCTGCGAAGCGCGACGTGGAACGGGGCGAACTGCGCCGGTCCTGGGAGCGCCAGGCGGCGGAGTTGGGGTTTTTGCCGGACACGGTGCGGGCGAAGGCAATGCGGGCCGAGCGGGAACGCCCCATACCGGACCTGTTCACGGACCGGGGACGGCCCGCCGCGGAGGCCGCAAGCTGGGCGGTGGAGCATCTTTCCGAACGGCAGGCGGTGTTCGGCCATGCCGATCTGCTCGCCGCCGTGCTGGCTTGGGAGCCGGGCGCGGTCACGGTGGAAGCGGCGGAGCGGGCCGTCTCGGAACTCGAACGCGAAGGTGGACTGCACACGGCCAGGGGTCTCGACCACGGCAGGCACTGGACGACGGACGCGGCAATCGGGCGGGAGTCCGAGGCCATCGCGCTGATGCACGCGGGCCAGGGCTCGGGCAAGCCGATCATGCGGCGCTGGATTGCGGAAACCAAACTCCACGGAGGACGTCTCAACGAGGGACAGAAGGAAGCGGTCAAGATGGTTCTCGCGTCGAAGGACCGGGTTGTCGGGGTGCAGGGCTATGCGGGAACGGGCAAGACGACCATGCTGAAACGTCTGAGGACGCTGGCGGTGAGCCGGGACTACCTGGCGATGGGCCTTGCACCTTCGGCCTCCGCCGCCCGCACCCTGCACCAGGAATCGGGAATCGAGTCGGAGACGCTGCAACGGTTCCTCGCCCGCAATGCGGGAGTCATCAAGGGCCGGGGCACGGTGAAGGGTCTTCGCCAGTTGCGCGCCTCGTTCTCGAAGACGGTTCTGGTGGTGGACGAGAGTTCGCTCGCATCGAGCGAGCAGATGAGAGGTCTCCTCAAGGCCGCGACGACGCTCCGGGTTCCGCGGGTGGTGCTGGTTGGAGACGAGAAGCAGCTTGGCGCGGTGGAGGCGGGCAAGCCTTTCGAGCAACTCAGACGCGCCGGGATGCAGACCGCGGTGATGGACGAGATCCTTCGCCAGCGGGACATGGAGATCAAGGAAGCGGTGCGGGCGGGCCTGGCAGGCGACGTGAAGACCGCTTTCGACAAGCTCGGCGACCGGATCGTGCAGGTGGAACGGGAGGACATCGGCGTCGACGCAGCGGAAAGGTGGCTCTCGCTGTCACAAGAACAGCGCACAAGGGCCGGAGTGATCGCGCCGACTCGGGCTCTGCGGGACGAGATCAACACAAGGATACGCGAGAATCTGATCTTGGAAGGCACGGTCTCGGGTCCCGCCCGCCGTGGCAAGAAGCTGGTCCCGAGGGGCCTGACGCGAGCGGAGATGGCCCGGGCCTCGAACTACTCGGCCGGAGACACGGTGATCTTCAACCGCCAGTACAAGACCCTCGGGGTGGAAAAGGGAGACGAGCGCGAGGTCGCGCGGGTGGACTACGACCGCAACACGGTCTGGCTGGACGGCGGTGGTGGAGATCCCGTGGCCTGGCGGCCGTACCGGATTGCCGCCGCCAAGGGCGGAGTGGAGATCTACAGGAGCGAGGAGATGGAGCTTCGGGCGGGCGATTGGGTCCGGTGGACACGCAACGATCCGGGCTCGGGGCTCGTGAACGGGGAGGCGGCGTTGGTGGAATCCATCGGAAAGGAGGGAGTCCGGTTCCGGCTGGAGAACGGAAAGGAAGCCGGACTGGACGAAGACGACCCGCAACTCCGCCACATGGACCGGGGCTGGGCCTCTACGGTTCACTCTTTTCAGGGAAGGACGGTGGACCATATCGTCGCCGCAATGCCCGCCGGCAATCCGAATCTGACGAACCAGAAAGCCTTCTACGTCGCCATCAGCCGAGCCCGGGACCATGCCGAGCTGGTCACCGACGATGCCAGGAAGCTCTCCAAGCAACTGGAGAGAGCCACCGGAGAGCGAATCTCGGCGCTGGATGGAGTCGCCAAAGAGGCCGCGCAACAGGCGGAGATGGGCCTCGAACCGCCGGAGGAGCGGGACGCCGGCCATGTGGAGCGCATCGATCCCGAGCACGAAACCGAGCTTGGGGCGGACGCGGGGCACGGGGGCGGGCATCAGCCGTGGCAGGAACTCGACTGGGAGGACGATCTGAAATCGCCAGAACGAAGCGCCGGACTGGACGCGGATGGCCTCGGATCCTGGGAAACGGAACGGGAAACCGAACCCGAGGAGGACGGCTCGCGCGGGCCGGAACGCGATCCCGTGCAGGAAGAGGAGCGCGAACCGGAAGTAAAGTTGCTTGACAAGGAACAGGACCTCGAACTGTAGACACCTTCCCTCCCTGCGGCCGACCCCCGAGATCCTTCGCCGTCGCCAGAAAACCCATCGCCGAATCGATCCGGAATGCCCGCTCCCACCACGGGGGCCGGCGGAGGGATTTCCCAACACCCCTCCCGCTCCCGGGCCGGGCGGCCCGCCGCCGTTCATGCCCATGCGCAGCCTGTAGTTCGCCTGCCCGGTTGGGTTCCCCAGGGAACCGCGATCCCGGCAACGGATTCTCCGCATTCCTGCGCATGAGGGCGCTGACGCGGGGGGGGGTCAATGCCGGGCGCAGGCATGACCGGAACGACGCCTCGTCCGGGCATCCTTGTCACGCCGTAGCTGTCTTGGAAAAGCCGCTCCCGGCCATCCAGTGGGCGCCATCGCCCGGGCCGGCCGTAGGAGACAAGCTACAGGATTTCTCCACCTGAATAGCGTTGCGTCGCTTTTTGCGTCGCAGCCTGGAGTTCGCCAAGTCCCTGAAATCATGGGA
>JAJEBR010000074.1 GCA_022822445.1 Gemmatimonadota bacterium
GCGTCGTTCGAACTGGGGATGATGTACGCCGACCTGCTCGCCGACATGGACGACGACCCGGAGGCGGAAGGGCGGCTGGCCGATGCCGCGGCGGCAGGATACCCGCCGGCGCAACACCTGATGGCCGCACTTCGCGGTGAAACGGACGGGTTTGACGACTTCGATATCGAGGGGTTCGGTATCGACGACCTCGATCCGGAGGTGGCCCGCGAATTCGTGGAGGACGAGCTGAAGGAGGCGTGGCGCGGAGACCCGGAAGCCCAGAACAACCTGGCGGTGTGCTAGGCGAGCGGCGACGGCGGTGGGCGGGACGACGAGGAGGCCGTCCGGTGGTTCCGCAGGGCGGCCGAGGCGGTGAAGTGGTTCCGGATGGCCGCGGAGGGAGACTGCGGACGAACGGATGGCGGCGCCTGGCCAATTGCGCTTGCCGCTCACCGGTGAGCAGCTACGCTGGTTGTCGCTCATGTGTCGGTCAAAAGTGAGCGACAATGGAGTTTGATGCGTACGCATGATCGACAAGGGGGACGCGGCAAGCGGATCACGGCCTTGACCAGGGACCGGAGAACCGCTGCGTGCTCGATCTCGACCCATAGCGCCAGTGAAACGAAGCTGAACCCAGAGTCTCTTGGCGACGCTTGCCCCCTCCCTGTGTCAAGTCGGCTTTACATTATGTAAACTCGGATTGACTTTTTACGACTCCGGGTCGCCGTTTCGATCGACCGGTGAACGGTCAGGCGCATCGCGTGCCATCCGCGCCAGCCCGCCCAGGGCTGCCAGGTACAGGAGCAGCGTGACGAATATTAGAAAGCCGGTGGCTCGGTGTTGCGGTTGACACCCCGGGAGGATTCTGCACAGCCACTGGCGCACTCCTCCAAATGTAATCGCAGGAAGAACGACAAAGTTGACTATGGACGCTGCTCCGAAGGTCACGACGAGAATCCACAGCATCCGGGCGTGGTCAGCGGCGACGAGGCGCGTGTTGAGAGCGAGGAGCGGCAGGAAGAACAGCAGGTAGAACAACGAGCGAAGGGAACCGGCGGGGATGGTCACGTGGACCGCCTGGGCGGAGGCGAAACCGATGATCAGAATCACGAGCAGGCCGTAGGGATCGATCGCCGAGCGGGACGAATACAAGAGCCGCTTGACGGCAATTGCACCGTGCCTGTCGAGGGCACCGAGGATCATCGCAGCCAGCACCAGCGTGCCGAGCGGAGGCGCCAGCCAGAATTCGGATTCTCCGAGTCGCAGGCCTCCGAGCAACCCTACGACCAACAGGATGGCGAGTAGTGTCCGCATGCGGCCGGTAACTCTTTCAGGCATCGCCGACGCAAGGCGCCGCGCCAGTGAACGCAATTCTGCTACCCACCGCTTGTCCGACTCATTTGACTTGCCAGTGTCCATGGGCCTCGTGCTTCGCTGTTATGACGTTCCTTTGGGGGCGAACTCCTGCACCGCGTCCGCCAGCAGAGCTTTCCAACCATCGTCCAGTCTTTGGCGAACCAGCCGATCCCGCTCCGCGGAGAGCTTTGCCAGCGACAGCATCCGCTTGGCGAGGGTCTGGAATTGGGCAAGGTTGATCGCCATCGGGTTCCAGCCATAGAGCGCCGTCTTCAGGACGTTGGCGGATGCGAGCAGCGCATGGGTGAGGGCGAGCATCTGTTCGTGCTTCAGCTTGTCGGGGAGACTGGCCTGCTCGGGGCCCCGACCGGCGGCTAAGGCTCGCGCGCCGTGGTAGGCCGACAGGATGATCTCGGCGATCGCGGGCGAGACCTTCGTGGTCATGAAGTGCCGGAGGTCGTAGCCGTTGGCGTACATGTACCGCGTGACGTTTCTGATCGACACCGCGTCGCCCCCTTCCCTCAGGGTGAATCCGGATTTGGCGCTGATCAGCTGGAACGACGCCATGAACGGTGGAGGGAGGCCTTGCGGGGTGAAGACGTCCGAGAATCCGTGGACGACCACCTTGACGAGCGCTTCGAGGGGGTTGCCGGTGCCTTCGAACCTGGGGTTGTCGATGACGCGCCACGCGCCCGACTTGTCGATGAAGGTGCAGGTGCCGGAGAGGATGTCGCCTACGCCGAATACGAGGCCGAGCAGAGGATCGTGGCCGAGTGAGGCGAGGCGGTGGACGTTCGGCGTGAGTCCGAGCTTCGGGCTGACGACGTCGTAGGGCACCTTGGCCCACTCTTCCGCAGCGGTGGTGAGCCTGGCGATGCACTGTTGCAACGCGTTGCGCTCGATGTCGTCCGAGCCCGACATCGGAGCCAGCTTCTTCGACTGTTCCTTCATCCATGCCGTCAGCGGACTCCCGCGCTGGGGCTTCCCCTTGAAGCTCCCACCGGGTGTGGCGACGAGCAGGTAGTCGGTGAGCGCGCCGACCAGGACGGCGAGCGCGATGGCGCCGTAGTCCCAGCGGTCCCACGGTGCGCGGCCGAAGTCGGCGTGGAACTGGCGTTGGATCTCGGCTGCGCGATGCGGGGGGAGGAGTTGGGCGAGTGGATCCCCGGTTACCTCGACCTCTTGATCTGCGATGTATCGCTCAACGTTCCGGAAGCAGGGCCGGGGATGGTCCGGCACGTCGTCGGTCAGGGTACGGGTGTCAGGTTGGGCCGGTTCGGGGGGACGCGCCAGACCGGCCTCGGCGTAGAGCTGCGCGACCAACTCGTCCAGAAGTGACAACTCGTCGGACTGGATGGCGGTTTCCGATTCCAGGACGGATAGCTCGCCCTCCAGAGATTGCAGGGCATGTTGCAGCGCTTCCAGCTGGAACCTCTGGGCGAGAGCCGCCCCCTCAGCCTGCTTTTGCGTGACCTCGTTCATCGAGCCGTCCAACCAGCCACTTCTTCCCGGAGGTCGCCCTCGACTCCGCTTGCCCGTTCGCCCAGCCGGGTGAGCGCTCCGGCCGACCGGGACAACAGGGTCACTTCGCGGAACAGCTTGTCGATGGCGGCGCGATTCCTTTCCGTCTCCCCGGACAGAGCCGCGATGCGTTCGCCGAAGTACGCCATGTCCTCACCGAGGTTGATGATCGCTCCCTGATGGATGCGCAGGACCTCCTGGAGCATCAACTCCCGGAGCGACGCCCGTCCCCGCTCGGACCCGCCCAGCGCCCAGCGCACGCCCTTGTACGCGGTTCCGCCGACGATGATGGCCACGCCGATGCCGGTCACCATTGCGGACAGACCCAGCACGCCGCCCATCCCGAGGGCTGCGAGTCCCGAAGTGATGCCGGCGGCGCTGAGTCCGGTGACGCTGCCGCTTAGGTAGAGAGCGGCGATTGGCACGCCGACCGATGTCGCTCGTGCCGCCAGGTCCTTCGCCGTAGCCGCAATCTGGGAGTCCGCCAATTCGCCCGACAGGATCTTCGCGTCCTGCTCGCAGACGTCCTCGATGAACCGGATCTTCTCGCCATCCTTGTCATCCAAGTCGAGGATTGCGGCCAGCTTGCGGATTGCCGGCTGCTCGCGGGCGGGGCCCTCGGAGGTGGCGCGGCACACCCGGATGGCGTCCTTCATCAGGGCGCACTTCAGGGCCAGTTGCGTGTCGGTGCCCGCTGCCGGGCCGTGTTCCAGCACGTGATCGATCTGTTTCCGGGTGTCCAGGCCGCGCGGGTTCTCGAGGTGCCCGCGAACGGCTTTGCGCACATCGGCGCTGCACTGCCGCTCCGTCATCAGCAACTGGATCTCGCACATCTCCCTTTCGTCGATCTGCTTGTCGTCGGTATGCACGAGCCAGACGAGCACGCTGAGGTAGCACTCCATGGCCTCGTCCGGGAGCCCTTCGACGATGACCTTTTCCGGGGGTGTCTCCGTGTCGGCCTCGTTCTTGCCCGCAACCCGGCGGACCACGCGGGGGATCTTCCTGACGGCCTTGGTGACTGTGCCCACCCCATCTTGAACCGTACGCACCCCGCGTTTCCCGATCTCTGCAGCTGAGTCCATGATCTGCCCGTCTGCAGGGCCCTGGTCGTCAACGGCGCCTGCGGGCGGCTCCCGGTAGAAATCGATCCGGCAGCGCACCCGGCCCTCCAGGGCCACCCTGTGAGGAAGGCCGGGGTGGATCGTGACGAGGTCCGGGGCCGAGATCAGGCGCTCCTCGCTGGTCTCCAGGTTCACGAAACGGAGGCTGCCTTCGAGCACGTTCAGGACTGCCCAGTGGCCGGGGGCCAGGGTGTGTTCGGCCTGGAGGGCGGCCGGGAGGGTTTCCTCGGTGAAGGTGGGGGATGATCGGCTGGGGATGAGGCCGTCCGGGGGGTTGGTGGTCATGAGCTGATCTTTCGTCATCGTTTTGTGTCCGTCTTGTCAAGTCGGCTTTACAGAATGTAAGGTCTGGTTTACGCAAGACCCGGTGTCGACGCCCGTTTCCATACCGAGTCACGTCCGGGCACTCCGCAGCATCTCGCCGCTGATCGGCCGCCGGTCCCCATGTAGAGTGATCGGGCGAGCCTGAATCCGAAACCCTCGATCCCGGTCCCGGCCGTCATCGGATCGTGCCGGCCGGCCAATCGCTGTTGGGATTTCGCAGCGGAACCGATTACCATAGAGGCTTCGAGGACCGGCTGCCTATGCGTCACATCGTGATGGGAACAGAGCGGAGAATGCGTCGACAAGCCCAGGACCCTCCTGCGGGGAACGAGGTACCGGACACGCCGGTCCCGGAATTTCCGAACGGCCTGCGGATGCCCGCCCCGGCCATGCTCGACCTGGCCGCCAGGGCAGCGGAGGCTCTCGTTCGGCGCAGCGAGGAGTTGGGCCGGGAGGAGGCCTGGGACGGGGAGTTCCGCGGCGAGCTTCTCGAAAAGCTCATGGAGGAACCGCCGGAACGCGGCCGGGCGCCCGCGGAGGTTCTGGAGCGGGCCCTGGCTGACGTTCTTCCAATGGCACTTCGCCTCGACCATCCGCGCTGCTTCGGCTTCGTGCCGTCCTCCGCCACCTGGCCGGGGGTCATCGCGGACTTCCTCGCCGCTGGCTACAACGTCAACGCCTGCAACTGGCTGGTCGCGAGCGGCACCAGCCAGCTCGAATGCGTGGTCATCGACTGGTTTCGCCAGTGGCTCGGCTATCCGGACACCGCGGGGGGGGTGCTGACGAGCGGTGGCTCCGCCGCGAGCCTGGATGCGCTCGTGGCCGCGAGGGAAGTCGCCGGCTACCCGGAGAACGCCAGCGTGTACATGAGCGATCAGAGCCACAGTGCGCACCAGAGGGCCGTGAAGATCGTCGGCATCCGCCCGGACCGGACCCGGATCGTGCCGAGCGACGACCGCTTTCGGATCGACATGGGCGAGCTGGCCTCGATGGTGGCGGAGGATCGCGCCGCCGGAATGGAGCCCATCGCCGTGTGCGCGAACGCCGGAGCTACAGCGACCGGTGCGGTCGATCCGCTGGAGGAACTCGCCGACTTCTGCGCGTCGGAGGGCATCTGGCTGCATGTCGACGCCGCTTACGGCGGGTTCGCGGTCGTGACCGAACGGGGCAGGCGCATCCTGCGCGGCATCGAGCGCGCGGACTCGATCGGGCTCGACGCGCACAAGTGGTTCTTCCAGCCCTATGAAGCGGGCTGTCTGATGGTCCGGGACATCTCGACGCTCGAGAAGCCGTTCGGGATCCGGCCCGACTTCCTGCAGGACGCGCTGTGGGGCTCGGGGCATCCCAACTTCTGGGACCGCGGCCTCCAGATGAGCCGCTCCGCGCGCGCGCTCAAGATCTGGATGTCGGTGCAGACGTTCGGGATGGCCGCATTCAGACAGGCAATCTCCAACGGGCTGGACTGCGCCGAGCGGGCACAGGCGTACATCGATGAGAGCCCCGTGCTGGCGTGCACGAGTCCCGCGTCACTGAGCGTCGTGTGTTTCCGCGTGGATCCTGCCGGCCAGGACATCCCGGACGACGACCTGGACGAGATCAACCGCGAGGTGCTGGCCCGCCTGTTCTGGGACGACCCCGCGTTCGTGTCGTCGGCCATGCCGGGCGGGAGGTTCTCGCTGAGGCTCTGCATCGTCAACCACAGCACCACCTGGGACGATGTGCGGGAGACGCTGGCGGCGGCGGAGCGGTTCGGGCGGGAGGCGTTGGGGCGGTGAGGGGGTGGGGGGGCCAGGAGCGACCAGATGCGTGAGATCATCTTTGAAGTGACAGAAGCCCCCGAAGGTGGCTACGACGCCAGGGCGCTCGGCCACAGCGTGTTTAGCCAAGGCGATGACTGGGACGACCTGAAGGAGATGGTCAGGGACGCTGTGCGGTGCCACTTCGGGGGCCGGGAGGTGCCCAGGGTGGGCCGGCTGCGTCTTGTGAGGGAGGAAGTCATCGAAGTATGAGGTTGCCGCGAGGGCTCTCTTCCCAAGATTACCCGGTCCTGGTACGGCCGCGTGGCATCGAGGACTTCGAGATGGTGGGGACGGAGTGTAATGTTTGGGTGACTTAATGTAAGGTGCGGTTGTCAATTGTGGTCAAGTCAATCCTTGGCATGGGATGATTCTGGGTGATTCTGGATGATTCTGGATGATTCTGGGTGATTCCTGGGTGATTCTGGATGATTCCGAGCAAATGTGGGACACCGCTCATTCCGATGACCGAATGAGCTCGGACAACGACCCTGAGGCCCTTCCACTCGGAGACCGTGCTTGGTAAGCTGGAATCTTGGAGTATCGCTCATTGGAGGCGCGCATGACCGCTGACCGAATCTCAGAGCTGGTCGCAGCCGGCGAGACTGAGACGCTGGAATTCAAGAGCACGACCGGGCAACGCAGCGATGCGGCCAAGACCCTGTGTGCCATGCTCAATCAGCGCGGCGGACACGTCCTGTTTGGCGTCACCCCCGAAGGAACCGTGGTCGGACAGCAGGTTGGCGAAGACACAATCGAGAGGGTGAGCGCAGAGATTCAGCGTATCGAGCCGCGCGTTTTTCCGTCGATTGAGCGCGTTTCTGTGGCGGGCGGAAACGAGGTGATCGTGGTCGCCACCCGCCCGGGACCTGCGAGACCGTACGTCTACAAGCGGACCGCTTACCGACGAGTAGGCAACACCACGCTGGCGATGTCGTCCGAAGAGTACAACATGGTTCTCTTCGAGCGAATGCACACCGAGCGACGGTGGGAGAACGAGCCGGCAACCGGTTGGTCGGTGGATGACCTCGACTCGGCCGAGATCCAGAAAACCATCTCGGAAGCGATCCGACGGGGCCGGCTGGACGACCCGGGCACCCGCGAGCCATCGGAACTGCTTCAGGGTATGAAGCTGCTCAAGAACGGAGTCTTGCTGCGCGCTGCGGCTGTCCTGTTTGGCCGTGCTGATCAGATCGAGTCTGACATGCCACAATGCCGGTTGCGCGTCGCCCGTTTCCGGGGTGTCGATCGCACGGCGGATTTGCTGGATAACCGGCAGTTCTTCGGTAACGCCTTCGCGCTGCTGTCGGCGGCAGAGCGGTTTCTGCGCGAGACTCTTCCCATCGCCGGGAGATTTGAACCCGACCGCTTTGATCGCATCGATCAACCCCTTTATCCGCAACCCGCGACACGGGAGGCAATCGCCAACGCGCTTTGCCATCGCGACTACTCTATTGTCGGGGGCTCGGTGGGGATAGCGGTGTACGACGACCGCCTTGAAGTGACCTCAACCGGGGGACTGCACTTCGGTCTTACCCCGGAGCAGCTATTCGCATCGCACGAGTCCATGCCTTGGAACCCATTGATTGCCAGAGCGTTCTATCGTCGCGGGATGATCGAGGAGTGGGGCCGTGGGATAGCCAGGATCGTCGAACAGACCAAACTCGCGGGCCTCGGTCCGCCGGAGATCGAGGAAGCGGTCGGTTGTGTCACGGTGCGCCTCCGGAACAATCGGTATGTGGCGCCTCAGGGTGGGAGAGAAGATCCAGATCAGCGGCGATCTGCGATTCTCGCTTTGCTGACTGAAGCTGATCGGCCCATGGCGTTTCGGGAGATCAGTGATCGCCTGGGGTTGCGGGCTAGTCGGAGTACGCTGCTAGACGATCTTGCCACTCTAAGGGATGAGGGGCTGGTGACGCTCGAAGGGCGAGGACGTTCGGCACGATGGAAGCGACAATAGAGCGAAGTAACCCGCTGCCAAAGGTCTGCATCGGAAAAGGTTCGGTTGTCATTCGCCATCAATCCCAACCGTCTCCAGCATCTCCTCATGAATCAGCCGCCAGTCCCGACCAAGATCCACCGTCCGAGCCTGAATCCGAAACCCCTCAAGCCGGATGTCGGCGCGTAGCGCTTCATCGCCCACCTGCGGATACAGCAGAATCCCCTCGTGCGGCGGTCCAGCCGGCCGCGTGGCCTGGCGGTTCCTGACGTACGCGAGCAGCTGGTAGAGGTTGCCGGAGTGCAGCTTGCCGGTGCCGTAGGCGGAGCGGGTCCCGGAGGCGATGCCGACGCCCGACCCCCGCCCCCCCGCGAGCGCGTTCGAGTAGTACTTCGTGTCCAGGATGATCCGCCGTTCGGGTGATTCGAGGATCACGTCGGCGTCCATGACGGGGATCCGGGCTCGGTCGGCGTCGGTCGCTCCGTCGGCGTCGGCCCATTGGATCCTGCGGCCGCCCGGATTCACGCGGTACACCCGCTGCTCGCGCTGGTAGAATCCGGTGACGAACTCCTCGAAGAGCGCCCACATGGTCGCTTCGTCGCGGCGGAAGTCGCGGAAGGTGGTGCGGCCGGTGGTCTCGTCGACCAGCGAGCTTTCGTAGAGGAGCCTGCACACCGAGAGCAGGAAGTGGTAGAGCCGACGGTTGCCGCCGAGCTGCACCTGGCCGAAGGTGTTCCGCTGCAGGCGGGTGCGCGAGATGCCGTCGAGCCTTCGGTAGGCGGAGCGCACGTCGGCGCGGACGCGGCGGTCGAGCGTGACGTCCCGTCCGTTCAAGGTGACGCCCCGCCTGAGCAGCCCGTGCAGCGACGAGCGCAGGATGCGGTTCGGGAGGATGTCCACGCTCAGCTCCTCGAAGTCGCACGCGACCCGGGCCCGCGCACGGAGCGCACGCTTCGCCGTCTCGCTGACCGCCAGCTTGCCGCGGATGCCGGCCAGGTCTTCGCGCCGTTCGACGTACCCGCGGTCGATCCCGCGCCGGAAGAGGTGGTTGACGCCGCCGGCGAGCACCTTGCCCAGCAGGTCCTGCACCGTCGAGAGGCCGCCGAGCGTGGCCAGCCGCGCGGTGTCGCGTTCCTGGACCCGTCCCCAGGCGTAGCAGAGGAGGTAGTAGACGTTGAGGATCGGGATGTTCTTCACGGGTCGCCGGGGGTCAGGCGTCGGCGGTGAGCCTGGCCACTTCGTTGTCGACGTCCTCCGGCGAGTCGAACCAGTACTCGCGACGCAGCGGCGCGATCTGGGTATCGACGATGTGGGCGTACCAGGTGTCGGAGGGCTCGTCGCCGTGGTCGGGCACGAAGTAGCTGTGGCCGATCTGGAAACCGGGGCCGAGTTCGCTGTCGTTGGCGATCGTCTCGTTGAGCTTGCCGATGCGCTCGGAGATGCGGCGGGCGAGGGCGGGATCGGCGCCCCTGCCGGTGAGGTGCTCTTCGAACGCGTTCCGGCCGTAGTCCGTTCCGTAGGCGGGCTGCAGCGACTCGAAGGCGAATCGCCGGCGAAGCGCGTAGTCGACCAGCGCCAGTGACCGGTCCGCGGTGTTCATCATGCCGAGGATGTGGACGTTCGCGGGGACGTGGAAGCGGTCGTCCGCGGGGTCCGCGTAGGTCAGCGCGACGGCGTAGTCCTCGCTGCGCTTGTCGGCCTCGATCAGCATGAGGAGCTCGCCGAAGATGCGCGACAGATTGCCCCGGTTGATCTCGTCGATGATGAAGACGTGGGGCGTGTCGGGGTTGGCGCGCGCGCGTTCGCAGAAGCGGTGGAAGACGCCGGACTTGAGGTCGAATCCGCCCTTTTCGTTGGGGCGGTACCCCTGCACGAAGTCCTCGTAGGCGTAGGACTGGTGGAACTGGACCATCTCGATGGGATCGTCGTCCTCGTGGCCGATGAGGCACCAGGCGAGGCGGCGGGCGATGAAGGTCTTGCCGGTGCCGGGCGGACCCTGGAGGATGAGATTTTTGCGGGACTTGAGGGAGGTGAGGAGGCGGTTGAAGTCGGTGGGGGGGAGGAAGAGGTCCTGGTGGGAGTGGGTGGGGGTGTAGGACGGTTCGGACGGCTTGGAGTTGTTGAACGACCAGAGGATTTCGACTGGGGTTGTGTCTGAAACCGTCATGGGAATCCCTTCCCCAGCATACTTGAAGAGCCCCCTCTTCGCTCGGCGCCAGAATACGTGGATGCGGCGCTCTGGGTCCAACAGCCGCCTTATCTGCGGCCACTCGATGTGAGACTCACTGTGGTGGTACCAACGGAGGCGGTCTTCTTCCCAACCGTTGTCGTAGTCGTGCCCAGTGCGACCCGGAACTCCGAGGTTGGCGAAGATGAAGAAGTCGCCGTCGTGCTCCACGATCCCCGTGTTCCACTTGCCCCCCATGGTCGCGGGCGAACTGATGACCGCCTGCTGGACCTCTGCACGCGAGTACTTCCTGCCGGGGACGAACCGGGCCAAGAGATGCTCCTCTCCAAGGTGACACGGACTGCCGCGAAGGACGGTAATCTGTCACCACGGCATACCACAAGGAAGGTTAGCGTCTGCGATGGTGGACGAATTGGCATCGGGGTCCGGTGGCGGCGTGCGTGCTCGTATTGAAGCGGACCGACGTGGAGGTTCCTTGCGAAAAGAAACCGGATGGCCGAAATGGCGGCTCGTCAGTAGCCCCACGGGGCAGGGAGACCCGGCTCCACCGGGCCGATCAGATCATCCGCAACGTCCGTCTCGGCCGGGTTCCGGCAGATCCATATCCTGCACTTGGGAGAGTCGGTGCCGGGGCCCGGCCGAAACACGAAGATCGCCAGCGCTCCGGTGTTTTCGGGATCCTGCAGCGGGGACGAGTTGCCGAGGCCGGCGATGCGCACCTCGGCGCGTGGTGCACCGAAGCGGCCCTCGCCGGTGTGCGGAACGCCTCGGACCCGGTCCTCCCGGACTCCGTGCGAGTCAATCTCGATGTCGAATTCGACGCCCGTTGTCCGGGAGTCCTTCGCAAGCGACGGGAACGCGGGCTCGAGCAGGGCTCTGGGAAGGCAGGGACCAGACCGACGGGTCTCAGTGGCCGACGTCTCGGTGCCGGATAGGAATCTGGCGTGCCAGACCCAGCCGGCGCCGATCCACTTAGCGATCCAGTTCCTAAGCTGGTCGGTCTCGGTCGGACTGTATCCAGGGTGCGCAACGTGCATTGTGTGGCCTCCGGTTGCAGGTCTGAAATAAACCTGGTGCTCGCGGACGGGAGCGCAACATCGGACCAACCAAGGAGGTGTGACGTGACATGGCAGGAAACACGGGTCGCTCTCAACAGCAGGAGTGAACTGCTGGCCGCAATGGACGGGGTCGGCCGCGGGCGTGGGCTATCGGCCGGCGGTTGTCCCCCGCTTTCTGGCCCAGATGCCGGGCGAGGTGGTGACGACGCTGGTAGCGCGGTCAGCCAGGATCAGTCCGAAGACGCTCTACGATCTCATTCCGGCCGGTGTCCGAACGAGCGCGGACGATTGCGCTGGCTGGCGGCACGCTGTACAGCTGGGCAGCGGCACAGCGGATATGGCGAGCGCGGGCGAGCTTTGGGTCGTCGGATTCGCTTTCCGGGCCAAAGACGACCGGGGTTGAAGCTCTCGACCTAGAGCATCCGGCCGACATCTTGCTCCACAGCAGCGATCAGGCCCCACCCGTCGTTCCCATTTGACCCAGTCGTGAAACTCGCCCAAAATGGGGCATGGGACTCGATGATCCTGGAACGGTTGCCGGGGCGACCATCTTCGACCGACGGTACGACGCGCAGGTCCGGACCGCAACCTTCGAATGGCTGAACAGCCAGCGGTCTGAGCTGGGAGATGTGTTGCCCCGTACCCTGCTCGCGCGGGGATTCGAGTTCGGGGGGAAGCGGATCCATGTGATTGGCCCGCAGGGTATCTTCAAGCCTGCTTCACTGCGCATCCCGCTCTCCATCACGACAAGCCCCAAGGGCCCCTACCGGGATGAATTCGGCCCGGATGGTTTCCTCCGGTACCGCTACCGGGAGTCGGGCCCTGACCATCACGAAAACGTTGGCCTGCGAGGGGCGATGCTGAATGGCCTGCCGCTGGTTTACTTCCACGGCGTTCTCCCCGGGAGGTATGTGGCGGTCTGGCCGGTCTTTGTCGTAGGCGATTCGCGGGACAGTAGATCCTTTTCCATCGCGGTGGACGACCCGGCCAATCTAGGCCTCTCAGGCGTTGTTGGAGAGGGCACCCGGCTTCGACGCAAGTACGTGACGGTTCAGACGCTTCGCCGGCTTCACCAGCAATCCTTCCGTGAGCGGGTCCTGGAAGCCTACCAGCACCAATGCGCACTTTGCCGGCTCCGGCGAGACGAATTGCTGGACGCAGCTCATATCGTCCCCGACCGCGAGCCCGAGGGAGTGGCCAGCGTGAACAATGGGCTGGCACTGTGCAGGCTGCACCACGCGGCCTTTGACAAGTTTTTCGTGGGGGTGCGGCCCAACTACACCATCGAGGTTCGCCGGGACGTGATGGTGGAGCGTGATGGGCCGACCCTGGAACACGCGATCCAGGGACTCGATGGGGAGCCCATCGTCCTGCCTAAACGGAGGATGGACCATCCGGATGCCGAGGCGCTGGCGAAGCGGTATGAACGGTTTCGGGAGAGAGCGAAGGCTTCGTAGAAATCGGCTGGGAAGGCCGGGCTTCGCCAATATGTAATGTTAACCTTACGTTATGTAATGTGCGCTTGTCATTCTCCTCCGTCCGGCGGCTCCAACGAAATCCTGAACTGCTCCATATCAAGCTCCCCCGCGTCCTCACGCCGTCTGCTCAGGTATTCCAAGAGATCCTGCTGGCGGGGCTGGCCGAAGGCGAGCCGGTAGACAGCGAGGCTGCCGACCAGGCGGCGGAGCTGGTCTACCTCGCGGCTGAAGGGCAATAGCGGCACGCGGCGTTGCACGCGCGCCTTTCCCTCTTCAAAGATCCAATAGGGGATCAGGTCGTTCGAGTTGGAATCGCGATCATCCCGGGCTCTTCGGAAGAGGACCTTCCATGGATCGGGGTCGGCCAGTGAGTCCGCCGAAATTGCGCCAAGCCCGTAGCGCTCCGCCACGTTCTTGCGCACGGCGTGACCCTTGTACCGATGGACGCGGCCCTCCCTTTGCTCCAGATCGACGGGATTGTGCGGCAGATTCCAATGGCAGACGGCGTGGCAATAAGTGTGGAAATCCAGTCCTTCCTGGCCGATGGAGGTTGACGCAAGGATGAACGGCCGGAAGGGGGAGTTGAAGGCCTTCCTCACGGTGTCCGCGCGTTGCACGCTCTCTCCCCGTTCGTCCCGCAGGTCGCCGAAGCGGAGCGCGAACCGGGTGCGGAGATTGAAGGGATCGACTTCGATCGGCGCACCGGCCCCGTTGCACCTGATGTCGTCCATTCGAACCGGAGAGGTGCGGATCGAAAGCGCCTCCAACATCTCGCTCGCCATGCCGTCGACCACGACCGAAGGCGATTTGGCCATCAGTCCAAGTGACTCCTCCAGCACATGCGCATACTCGTCGAGCACGGCTTGAAGGTTCCCTGCCAGCGCATGGCGAATCACCAGCTCCCAGTACCTCGTCCCGCGTCTTGGTGAAAGGGCCCGGATCAGAGCCGTGCTCTCCGGAATGTTGAAGGTCGAGCGCAGGCCCTGGGCCGCCCGGGCCGCACCAGAAAGCAGCTGTGGATTGGTTGGATCGACGTTCGCGATTCGCCGGAGCGCACGATGCGCGCACACACCCGGCCCTGCGAGCGCCACGATTGCCAGGATCTCGACAAGGTCCTCAGGTGGAGTCCCGAGATTGGGGCGATCGGTCATCGCTTGATGGAATTCGGCAACGTGGCGGCCAAAGCCCGTGTCATCCGTTCCCTTGGGCGAAGGGGGCAGCCAGGCCTCGACTCCTTCGACCCAATTCGCGGTTTCGGGATGCAGGGCTCCGTCAAGTATTGCGGGGCCGGCCCAATACCACTTCTGATCCGGCGTGCCCGATCCGCCCTCAGGGAGCTCGATACCGACATCCTTGAACCGCTGCCGTATTCGCGCCTTCACGCGCCCCAACGCCCTGTCGACCGGTACGGGTCTGCCTCCGTGCTCAAGGGCCAGCCCGAGTGGATCCCCGACCTCGGCCAATGTGGGGCTCGGGTACAGAAGCACGATGTGGTTCATGGCTCCCGGGCGACCGTCACGCAGGGGAAAGTCCAGCAGGCGCGAGCTGGAACGGTGCAGTTCCGAGTACTTGGGCAAGTCCGGCTCCTTGGCGAGCATGCGCCGGTTCGCCTCGTAGGAGCAGAATGCCGCAATGGCATCCGGCACCACGACCCAGGACGAGAAGACCAGCGACTTGGTCGAGTCGGCTACCTCTCCAGAGTACGGTGGCCCCGGTTCCAGGTATGGAAGGGAGGGCGGCATCCAGAGCCACTTCCATTGGCCCCTTTCCACGGTGTCGTCGAGGAGCTGGCGCAGGCGAGGGTTGGCGGGCGTGATTCGGCCATACTGCTCGACGTCATCTTGCTTGAGGAGCCACGCCTCACTGTCGCGCACTGCTGTGGCAAGGTCGACGGGAGGATCCTGGCGCAAGTCCATCAATTGATCCTTGAGATGGTATCGCCGCATGACGTTTAGCAGGTAGGGGGCCGACTTCCAGTACTCGATCGGATCATGAGCCTTGACCGTGGCCGCCACCCGGTCGATGACCTGGGCCTGCCTGATGTCGTCCGTGGTGAGGGGTGGTCTCGATTCGCGTTCGACGAGCATGGCATCCCGCTCCGCCGAGACCCGCACGCGCTCCGTGCGGACCATCAGCTGGAGAAGGCGGGTTCCGAGGTCGCGTCGGGCCGTATCCAGATCACGGAGGTTGCCCTGCCCATCAAGCAGGCCAAGCCGGTAACGCCGTATCGCCGTGCGCAGCCCATGCATCGTCTCCTCATCCTCTTCGCAAAGGAAGCAGCATGTGCGGAGGAAGTCCGAGTAGTGGTCCTCGCCCTCGTCGTCGTAGAGGGTCAGCATCTTGTACGGCGTGGCCGACAACAGAAGTACCCGGGCCCTAAGCCCCGCTTCCGGCGAGTCGTGCGGGTACTTGAAGTCGAGGATCTGCCGGGTAAGGCGGGCCGCCGGGCTGCTGGAGTCGAGGAGGTCGCGGAACCGCTGAAACTCGTCGAGGATGATCAGGTCGGGCTCGAGCGCCTCGATGCAGACGCTGGCGAGCTTGCCTCGCAGTCGTCCAACCATCGGGTATTGCCCGCGTACCCAGCCGTGGCGGGCGAACCCTTCGCAAATGCTCACCAGATCGTTGTACAGGTTGCCGTCCTCGATCACCCGTTTGAGGAACGCGTCCGTGAGGGCCGTGTCGACGGATGGAAGGTTCCGCATGTGCTCGCGGTAGCTCCGGTCCGACACCCCGCACTGGAGGAGCCGGCGGAGTCCGTGCCAGTGCAGGGAGGGGACTACCCATGGCGGCGGCTGGGCGGGCGGCTCGGTCGATGTCTTGGGAGGAACGGCCTTGGCCGGTCGGGTCCAGGTCAGTGCGGCCCTCCCGCGCGGGTGGGAAAGCCGCTTGAGCATCTGCCAAAGGACCAGGCGCTCGTCGATTATGCCGCCCCGGTTCGATCTGGTCGTGTTGAGGGATGTGCCCGGGGTCAGGCTGATGAAGTTGACCTTGTTGCTGTCCAGGTGGCGGACATGTGCGGGCAGGAGGGTGAGCCGTGTTGGGAGGACCGCATGCGGAAGGCCGCCGACATCGAGCCGGCTGACGTTCTGGCGAGCGATGGACGCATTGGAGCAGATGTAGACGATGTCGATCCGTCTGACCCGGTCCCAGAGATGCTCCAGCGTCCTGGCGACGAGTCCGCGAGCGACAAGGGTCTTTCCGAGCCCGACCTCGTCCGCGACCAGGAAGCGGTGAGCGGGCGGATCATCCTCCCAAATCCGCCTGAACACGTAGTCCACCGTTCGGCGTTGGAAATCCTTGAGCACGCTCAGGGCCTTTTCAGCATTACGGTGCGGGTTTGCCACGATCCCCTCCCGGCAGTGCCGATTCAAAGGTGCTCCAGAGCTGCAGGAAGTCCGCTGGAACGATATCCTCGTCATCCTCGCTGGCGCCGGACTTCCGAAGATGTTCGACCAGGCGCCGCACCGAGTCGAGCCGCGACGGATCACGGCAGAATGCACGGGTCATCTGTTCCAGCAGTACGCGACCGGGTCGTCATCCGCCACGACGAACAGGTTGTGGTGCCGGTCTGGAGCGACGAGCCGGAGGAGATCGTACTGGGCCCTGTTCGTGTCCTGGAGTCCGTCGACGCAGATGTGTGACCAGGCCAGCCGGACCACCCGGGCGACCGCCGGCTTCTCCGCGAGCAGCCGGTTCGTGAAATGGAGCAGGCTGCCGGAGTCCAGCCGGTTGGCGGCGACGAGCGCGTCGCGGTAGCGGTTGAAGAGCGACGGCAGCCATTCCGGGGTGGACGCCAGGGAGGAGGAGGGACCGGCGCCACCGTACGACTCCGAGAACAGCCGGTCGATGAGGTGAAGCAGATTCGTCCGATCCGAGGGCATTCCCGGCCCGCCGCCGAACCGATTCCGGAGCACCTCTTCGAGAACGGCGACCCGGTCTTCATCCTGCGTGAAGAGCTGAAAGTCCGGCCGGATCCCGAGATGGCTTCCGTGCTGCCCCAGGAGATCGATCGCGAACTCGTGGAAGGTGCACAGCTTGGCGCGATCCGCGTACTCCCCGAGGATCTGCTCCACCCTCTCCCGCATCTCGGCTGCGGCCCTGTCGGTGAACGTCAGCGCCAGCACAGCCGCGCTCTCGTCCTCCTCCAGCAGCCGCGCCACCCGCAACGTGAGCACGGCAGTCTTGCCGGAACCCGGGCCGGCGAGGACCAGGGCAGGGCCGCCATTCCACTCAGCCGCGCGGCGCTGGTTCCGGTTGAGGCGCTCGAAGGCGATCATTGTGAAGGATTCAAGTCGGTGAGACCACAGAGTGTCAATCAGACCTTACATTATGTCAGCTCGGCATTACACACGGGCGGTAGTTTCTCCGACCATCACCGCGTCCAAAGTGCCGGTTGCACTGGCGTCCGATTGCACATCAGTCCCTCACCCCACCCCCCCCACCTCATACCAGTCCACCCCCCGGTCCGGCACCCCGTCCGCATCCTCCGGCCCCAACTGCCGCTCGACCAGCACCACCAGCGTCGACCCCACGACGTCAAAGCCCAGCATGCGGTCCCGGACCTTCACCGAAGCTACGTATTCGGTGCCTTCGTACACGTCCAGCCAGGACCACTCCTGCAGGTCGCGGTGGGTGGCGACCCAGTAGCGATTGTCGGCGTCGAACAGGTGCTGGCTCGTGGACAGGTAGTACCGCTTGGGCGTGGTCCGGTAGCGTTCCAGCTGATCCTCCGTGCTCTGCGTCGGCTCGAGGCCAAGCTCCGCCAGTGACCTGTTGAGGGACTCGATCTCCTCCCTGCGCCGAGCCACCTCCGTTTCGTCCGGGAACTCCTCGGCGTACGTTGGGGCGCGCACCACCGTGGCCTCAGTGCCGGCGCCTTCGTCGAAGACCAGGTAGCCGCCGCAGGCCAGGAAGGCCCAGCCGCCCCGGCGGTCCGGAATGCCGTCGATCACCCTGCCGCACTCGACATCCCATGGCCCGGCCGAAGACCCCTCCTCCCGCACGGTCTCGCCCGAAGCGATGTTCACCTCGTACAGCGTCATGAGCGGCCCGTCGGCGTCGGCGCCCGGCATCACGAGGCGCCGCGAGACGCCCTTGACCACCGTGTCGAACGATGCGACGGGGCTGAACGTGACACCGGGAAGGCTCACGCCTCGCCAGGCGTGCTGTCTTCGACGCAGGCGCCGGCGAAGGACAGGCCGGCGAAGCTCAGAAAAACGAGGGCGATCGGGCAGCCGGCGCGGGCCTCGCGACCGGGCAGGAGTGGCCGCCGGAGCGACTTGCAACGATTCATCGGTCAATCCTTGGTTACGACCGTAAACTCAACAGTACATTATGTAACCTACACCTTACACTATCGCGTCGCTCGTCCCTTTCGCACACCGCCCCCTCAAGGAGTTCCCCATGCGACCCACCTCCCCATTCTCCGAACGCGTCGAACGCGCGGTCATCGCCGTGATCGGCCTCGACCTGCTCCTCCAGACCGCCGAGACGATGGACGCGCTCGCCCACGCCTCGACGCTCTTCTTCTGGGCCGGCGTCGGCATCTGGCTCGTCTACACGATCGAGTGGTGCGTCCGCATTCGCCGGGCGGAGGACTGGAGGAAGTACGCGTTCAGCTTCATCGGGATCGTCGACCTTCTGGCAATCCTGCCGCTGTGGGCGTTCACGGGGTTCGACCTGAGGGCGCTTCGGGCCTTCCGCCTCTTTCGCCTCTTCGTCACCACCGCGAAGCTCGCTGCGCGCACCAGCGCCGTGGCCAAGCTCGCGCGCGCATTCCGGTTCGCCATGGACGAGGCCGGGGCGCTCTTCGCCGGCACCTGCATCATCGTGATCACGGCCGGGTTCGGCATGTACCACCTCGAAAACGGCGTTCAGCCGGAGGTCTTCGCCACGGTGTACGACGGACTCTGGTGGGCGGTGGTCACCCTGACGACGGTCGGCTACGGCGACATCCAGCCCGTGACGGCCGGCGGGCGCATCCTGGCCACCGTCGCGATGTTCGCCGGCATCGGCGTGATCGGCTCCGCATGCGGAATCATGGCGGATGCGCTGCGGGAGGCGGCTGCCGCGGAGGAAGCGGGGTAGCCGGCCGCCTCTTCATCATGATCGTCCCCTCACCTGCGGGAACCCCGCCCGGACATCACAATCTCGTCCACCCCTCTCAGTACCGCCCTCGCGGGATACCTCGCGAACACGTCGTCCCCCGTCGTCCCCGACAGCACCGCGACGAACGCCATCCCCGCCCCCTGGGCCGCCGTCGCGTCCACCTCCGAGTCGCCGACGTAGACACAGTCGCCGATGGCAATCCCCAGCGAGCCCGCCGCCCGCAGCAATCCATCCGGGGCGGGCTTGGGCCGCGCCACATCGTCGAACCCGACGACCACGTCTACGAGCGCCCGGAGTCCGTCCCGCTCGAGGGCGTCCTCGACACGGTGCCGGACCTTGGTCGTCACCACGCCGGTCCGGAGGCCGGAATCGCGTAGCGCCCGCAGCACCCGAGCCGCACCCGGCAGGAAGGAGGTGTGGGCGAGCATCACCTCGTCCGCCTTGCTCACGTAATGGTCGAAGAACTCCCCCTCCCGGGACCGCCATTCGTCGCCCGCCAGAATCCGGAGCGCCGTGTGCAGGTCGAGTCCGATGGTCCTGCGGATGGCGTCCGCCGGGGCCGGAGGGAGCCCCAGGCGACCCAGCGCGTGATTCATGCAGACCACGACGCCTTCGCTGGAGTCCGCCAGGGTGAAGTCGAAGTCGAAGAGGACGACGCGGGCGGCCGAGACGGCGGGGTGAACGTGCATTCCGGACCGAATGGCAAAGGTGGATGGTTCGTCGAGCTTCGAACCTAACGTTCTCCTGCCCCCGAAGTCCGGCCGTACCGAGCCACTCAACCCCCCGGCATCCGCACCGGCACGGGTTGCCGCCCGCTCCTCCGGTAGATCCTGAAGTCGCCGTCCAGCGTGAGGACCACGCTCCCGCGGTGATGTTCGGACATCCGCACCAGGCACGCGTCCGCCAGGGACATGGGGACATCGTGGTACTTCCTCATCATGCGGGCGACGGTGGCGGTCTCATCGGCCAGCCGGAACGAGAGATCGAGGACGCCGCGCTCGACGAGCGAGACGACCGCTTCCTGCGCGCCGGAGGCGAGGCGATGCGCGAGAAAGCAGGCCTCGGCGATGACCGCTTCGCAGGTGAGGAAGGGCGGCTCCACGCGGCCCCACTGTTCCCGCGCCCACTCGTGGCGCGCGTCCCGCGAGTTCAGGAACGCAATCAGCGGCCCTGTGTCGAGGATGACCCGCGTGCTCACTCGCCGAAACCGCGCATGTAATCCGGATTTGCCGACAGGTCCGCGGGCCCGGGGAAGGCGCCGGCGAGATCGGCGGCCCGGGAAAGCGCGGAGACCGCCTGGCCGGCCCTCTCGGAAAGCAGAAACGCTTCGAGCACCTCGCGAATCAGCGCCGACCTGCTGACGCCGCGACGCCGCGCGGCCTCGGAGACCTCCAGCGCGAGTCGTCTGGGCATCTTCAGCGATACGGGTGTCATTCGGGTTCATCTCCGTGAATGGATGATACGATTTCTCATACTACAGTAATACCACATCAGGTATTATCAAGCCATCCCACGCCCTTGCCCCCCCACCTCCCGCACCTTCGATTCACCGTGTCAGCGACTAGCCCGGACGGAATCTGGCGCGGCACGGTCGCCGTCCCCGCCCGGCAACCGCTTCAACCCGGAGGGCTGCTCCTCCGGCGGCGGGCAGAGGGCGATCGGCGGGCAGAGTGCGACCGGCCGGCCGAGGCCGCTACCAGACTTCGCGGGCCTCCGCGGCCAGTTCGTCGGCACCGATCAGCCACACGCGGGCATCCCGGACAGCCATCCTTTGGAGGTCCCGTTCGAAACCGGTCAGGGAGAAGACCAGCCGCAGGCGGGCCTGGCGGCCGTAGCCGTAGCGGGTCGTGCGGACCTGGCGGTCGAGCTCGTGCAGGATCGAGGCGGGGGCGGGGGCTGGACCCGGATGGATATGGCCGTAGCAGATCGCGCCGTTGGCGAGGGTGGCGGCGACGGGGAAGTCGAAGCCGGAGCCCCACAGGGGGCCGGCCGTTCGGGCCCTGGCGCCGAGGACCGGTTCGCAGCCGAAGCGCAGATAGTTGCGGCAGATGATGGGCAGCGCGGAGAGGACGGCGCGGCGCAGCGCCGGGCGAACCCTGGCCTTCCAGATCGTGATGCGGTCCTGTGGGGCTGCCGTCAGCAGGGCGGGTCGGACGGGGTGAAGCGCCGACCACCACAAGGCCTCGTGGGGATCGGAGAGGCGGTAGCGGTTGCGGCGTCCGCCCGGGGCGGCGTCGAGCGCTCGGTCGGCGGCGATCAGGCCGATGTCACGCAGCTTCGCCAGATAGGGGCCGGCGGCACCCACTCCGCCCGGGCCGTGCCCGACGCGGCTCGAAAGCTGTTGCCAGTCTTCGGCGCCCGACGCCACCGCGCGTAGAATCGCGGCGTAGCGGTTGACCTTCCCCACCACGCGCTCGAGCAGCGCCAGCGGACCGTCGACGAGCGGCTGGCCCCGGCGCAGGAGCCCGCGCCGCAATGCTGCAGTGGGGCTGCCCCTGCCGGCCGTCAGCGCCCAGGTCCGCGGCAATCCGCCCAGGATCGACCAGCCGAGCAGCAGATCCGCACCCCGCCACCTGGGGACCGCCGCCGCGAGGTCATAGTGGGTCCCCACCTCCAGTCGCACGACCCTGGCGGGAGCCCGGGCGGCCGGAGCCCGCACGCGCGCCGCCGGCGGCCAGAACGAGGAATCGGGGGCGTTCAGCCTGTCTCCCAGCCCGAAGCCCTGGCTGGAGAGGAAGAGGTGGACCCTCGCTCCGCTTGCCCGCACTGCGTTCCATGCCTGTCCCAGCTCCCGCCAGAAGCCGCGATTCGCGTCGGCGAGCGCCCCGGGCCGGTCGATCACCAGGGTCAGGGGAGCCATCTCCGCCAGCCCTGCGAACAGCCCGCGCCAGTCGTCCGGCGGCGCCACCCACGGTGCGAGGGGGGCCAGCCTGACCGCCAGCGACATGCGGTTGTCCCGGTCGGTCAGGGAGGGCGGGATGTAGACCACCCGGCGCTCGCTGCCGGTCGCATCCTGTACCAGCGGCAGGGGCGAATGGCCGAGCCGTCCCTCGACCGACACCAGGAGCGGCCCGGGCTCGTCGGCCAGGGCCCGAAGTCGCTGCACCGTCTCATAAAATAACATTTCTTAATATAAACCATTTTTTCTTATTTTTCCTCTTGACTTTGCCCTGCTGCCCGCCAAGTTGTATGTAGCACACTTAACTGACCACCCCCGAACACCCCTGAAGAACGAGGAAACCACAACGATGACCCAGAGACGCTTCGACTCCGTCAGTGCCGCCAAGACCTGGAGCCGCCGGCCGGAATCCCGGTCGGGCGACCGCGACCTCCTCCCGCGGATCTTCGGCGAGGACACCTTCGGGATGAAGGAGATGCAGGCCCGCCTTCCGGACAACGTCTTCAAGCAGCTTATAAGGACGATCGAGCACGGGGAGGAACTCGACCCGGCGATCGCGGACACGGTGGCCGCGGCGATGAAGGACTGGGCGCTCTCGCGCGGCGCCACCCACTACACGCACTGGTTCCAGCCGCTGACGGGGAGCACCGCCGAGAAGCACGACTCCTTCCTCAAGGTCGGCCGCGATGGCCGCGCCATCACCGACTTCGGCGGCGACGAGCTCGTCCAGGGCGAACCCGACGCGTCGTCCTTCCCCTCCGGGGGCCTGCGCGCCACCTTCGAGGCCCGCGGCTACACCGCGTGGGACCCGACGTCGCCGGCCTTCGTCCTCGGCGGCGAGACGGCCACCTTCCTCTGCATACCGACCGCGTTTTCCAGCTGGGCGGGCGAGAGCCTCGACGCCAAGATCCCGCTGCTGCGCTCGGTGGATGCACTCGACCGCGTCACCCGCCGCGCGCTCAAGATCTTCGGCGTGGACGCCGGCCGCGTCACCGCCTCCCTCGGGCCCGAGCAGGAGTTCTTCCTCGTGGACCGGGAGTTCTTCTACCGCCGGCCGGACCTGATGACCTCCGGCCGCACCCTCTTCGGCGCCAAGCCCCCGCGCGGACAGGAGCTCGACGACCACTACTTCGGGTCGATCCACGAGCGGGTGCTCGCCTACATCCAGTCCGTCGAGATGGATCTCTACCGGCTGGGCGTGCCGATGAAGACCCGCCACAACGAGGTCGCCCCCGGCCAGTACGAGATGGCGCCCGTCTACGAGAACGCGAACGTCGCCTCCGACCACCAGCAGCTGATGATGCGGATCCTGGAGCGGAACGCGCGTCGCTACGGACTCGTCTGCCTGCTCCACGAGAAGCCCTTCCGGGGGATCAATGGCAGCGGCAAGCACGTCAACTGGTCCTTCGGCACCTCGGACCGGAACCTGATGGATCCGGGCGACACGCCGCACGACAACCTCATCTTCCTCTTCTTCTGCACGGCGGTGATGAGCGCGGTGGAGAAGCACCAGGACCTGCTCCTGGCCTGCGTGTCGACCGCCGGCAACGACCACCGGCTGGGCGCCAACGAGGCCCCGCCCTCGATCATTTCGGTGTTCCTGGGCGACCAGCTGCAGGACATCTTCGAGCAGCTCGAGGAGTCCGGCTCGGCGTCTGAGCGGGAGCGCGAGGGGCTGCTCGGCCTGGGCGTCAGCGCCCTGCCCGACCTGCCGCGTCACTCCGGCGACCGCAACCGCACGTCGCCCTTCGCCTTCACCGGCAACAAGTTCGAGTTCCGCGCGGTGGGTTCCGCGTCGAGCATCTCGCTGCCGGCGACCGTGCTGAACACCATCGTCGCCGAGGCGATCGACCACTGGACCGACGTGCTGGAGGGCGTCGTCCAGTCGGGCGTGTCGCTGGAGACCGCGCTCTGGAAGCTCCTCTCCAACGAGATCCCGTCGTTCAAGCGGATCATCTTCAACGGCGACAACTACTCGCAGGAGTGGGTCGAGGAGGCCGAGCGGCGCGGCCTGCTCAACACCGGCAACACGGTGTCGGCGCTGCCGGCGCTCGCCGCGCACAAGAACGCGGAGCTCTTCGACAGGTACGACGTGATGACCCCGCGGGAGCTGGAGGCGCGGCTCGAGGTCCTCACCGAGCAGTACTTCATCAAGATCAACATCGAGGGCGAGACCGCTGCCCACATCGCCCGCTGCATGATCCTCCCGGCGGCGGTGACGTACCTGGAACGGCTCGTGGCGGCGAGGAGCGGGACGCACGGCGCGGGGGTGCCCACGAGCGGCCTCGACAGCAACATCGCGCGGGTCTCCGGCCTCATCGACGAGCTGACCGCCGCACTCGACGATCTCGACACCCAGAACGAGGAGCTCGGCGGCGACGAGGTGTCGGAAAAGGTCTTCCACATGCGCGACAACGTGATCCCGGCGATGAACGCGGTGCGCGACGTGGCCGACCGGATGGAGAAGGTGGTTCCGGACGACCTGTGGCCGATGCCGAGCTACCGCGACATCCTCTTCGTGAAGTAGGGGGTCGCGAATGCGCAGGAGGGCGCCGGTGAAGGCACCGGAGTGCGCGCCGGCCGAGGGGTCGGAGTGCGCGCCGGCCGAGGGATCGGCTTGGGGGCGGGCCGTTGCCGGGATCGCCGCCGGCCTGGCCGCGCTGGTCGCCGCCGGCTGTGCGGGCGGTGATGGCGGCGCCGCCGCGGACGCGGTGCCGGTCGTGCAGCTGGGCGAGGTCGAGGCGGAGTGGGGCGAGGCGTTCGCGGTGGTCTCCACGGTGCGCGAGCTGCCGGGTGGACGCGTGGTGGTGGCCGACCCGCTCGGCCAGGTGGTGGTGTCGCTGGACATGGCGACGGGCGTGGCCGACACGATCGGGGGCGTCGGCGGCGGGCCGGCGGAGTACCGGCAGCCGGACGCGGTCTGGCCACTCCCGGACGACCGGACCCTGCTCGTCGACCTGGGCAACGGCCGTCTCACGGTGCTGAGCCCGGAGCTGGAGTTCGGGGAGACGCGGCCGTACTCCGTCCTGGACCCTGCGGCGGGCACCGCGCTCATGGCCGTGCCGCAGGGGGTGGACGCGATGGGCCGCCTCTACTTCCGCGGAATGCCGGCTTTCGGCCAGGAGACCGATTCGCTGAAAATCCTCCGCATGGACCTCGAAGCCGAGGCCGCAGATTCGCTGGGGGTGTTCAAGCGGCAGGGCAGCACCCGGGAGGAATCGGGAAGCGCGGGGAGCCAGAACGTCCGGATCACTCCGATTCCGCTGTCGCCGGAGGATGCCTGGGGGGTGGCGCCCGACGGCCGGATAGTGGTCGCGAGGGCCGGGGACTATCACGTCGACTGGATCGAGACGGACGGGTCGATCACGAGCGGACCGCCCATCCCCTACACGCCGGTGGCGATCGGGCAGGCGGAGAAGGAGGAGTGGCGCGACAACGGGGCCGAGACCGGGGGCGGGATGTCGGTCGAGGTCTCGATCAGCAACGGCGACATGAGGATGATCGCCACGCGCGGCGGCGACACCGACGCCGACGACAACCTGGACGACTACCCTTGGCCCGAGGTGAAGCCGGCCTTCTACAACCGGCCGATCCCGGTCGACCGGACGGGACGGGCCTGGGTCCGGCGCCACCAGGAGGCGGGCGAACTGCCGCGCTACGACCTCTTCGACGGCACCGGCGCGCTGGTGATGAGCGTGGAGCTGCCGATGGGCCGGCGCGTGGTGAGCTTCGGAGAAAGCGGGCTCTACGCTGTGCGGATGGACGAGTTCGGCCTGCAGTACCTGGAGCGCTACGCGGTCCCCTGAGGGGGGATGCGAAGGACCGCCCGGATGCCGGTGCTGTCGCGGGTGCCCGCGTCTTGCTGCGGGGCAGACGCATGAGCGGCGTCAGACCACGCGTGTCCCGGCGGGTCTGCGGGGTCAAGCGGGTCGCCGGGGCGCACGGGTCCGCGGAGACCACGCGTGTCCCGGCGGCCCGGTGGGTCAGCGCGGGCCGGCCACGTGCAGCACCGCGTCCGACAGCGTCGCCGGGCGGCCGTCCAGCTCCGCGAGCAGCCTGATCCCGGACCCGCCCACCTGCAGCATCGGAATGGTGGGGTAGCCGAGCTCCCGCGCGACGAGGATTCCCAGCACGAGGATCGCGTCGGGCCGCGCGATGACGATCCCGGCCGGTGCGACGCCGCCCCTGAGCAACTCCAGCATGATCGCGCTCGACGAGCTGGAGCCGATGGTGCGCTCCATGACCAGGATGCGGCCGGCCACGGAGTCCCCAAAACGGGGGTGGCGCGGGTCGCAGATCTCCCCGGTCAGGGGGTCGATGCCGCCCCAGAAGCTGAGCGGCTTGCCCAGGACGAGGAGGGGGCCCTCGGCCGGGCCGCCGCCCTCGGCCGGGCCGCCGTGGACGACGGTGCCGGTCAGTTCCATGGGAGTCCGGCCCGCGTCGGGCGTCGGTGTCGACTGGCGCGCGCGGTCATCGGTCAGCTCCACAGGCCTTCGTCCCGGGTTACGCGGCCGGTGATCGCCGAGCGGACGCAGTCCTCCAGGCTGCCGTAGACGACGCCGTAGCCGGTGTTGGGTGGCGTGTAGTGGGCGAACTTGCCGGAGTTGGTCATGAGCACGCCGCCGTCCGCGGGCAGGATGGGGGTGACGACGACGCACGTGTCGACGACGATCTCGATGCCGGCGGCTTCGAGGTGGGGCAGGCGGCCGGCTTCCTTGAGTGAGCGGTATTCGGAGCGGCCGGTGCAGACGTAGAAGGGGACCGCGAAGGGGGCCGCTGGCAGGAGGACTTCGAGCTGGCGGAATTCGCCCAGGGAGAAGTGCGGGCTGCCCACCGCGACGGCGTCGATGCGGCCGGCGGGGGCGGTGCTCAGGGTATCGCGGACGGCGCGGAGGGTGGCCGGGTGGAGCGGGATCACCGATTCGGGGGCGCGGCCGCCCAGTGCGGTCTCCAGGTCGGGCGCCTCGGGGGTGACGCCCTCGACGTGGAAGAGGCCGACGGCGCCGGACGTGGCCGCCGCGGCTCCCATCGCCTTCAGCTGGTCCTCGGTGACGGACGCGGGGAGTCCCGTCACCACCGCCACACGGTCGCCCACCGCCGCCCCCAGCCAGGTCCCCAGCACGGGGTAGAAGATGTCCCGCCCCTTCAGCCCGGCATCGACGGCCCCCGTGTCCACGACTACCGTCGCGCGTCGCCGCCCGCGCAGATGAAGACCCGTGCGCGGCGCCCGTCCGGCCAGCGCGCAGCAGATGTCCATGAAATCCCCGTAGCGGTTCGTGCGGGCCCCCAGCACCGAGTTGGCGAACGCGACCGCGTTGCTCTCGCCCCAGGCCACGTGCTCGCCCAGGGCGGGCCGGTGCCCTGCCTGGTACGGCGCGCAGGTCCACGTCGGCGTGCACCCGAGCGCCTGGTAGGCCCTCATCTGCCGCAGCGCCATCTCGCGGCGTCGGTCCCCCCCGCGCACCCGCCCGGGGTGGAGCAGGTCCAGCGCGCCCACGTTGAGCGTCGCCGGGACCGCGACCCTGCCGCCCAGCTCCACCAGCCGCTCGGCGAACTCGACCCCGCCGTCCCCGTGGTACAGACACCCGTCGATGTGCGCCGATGCGACCGGCACCAGTTCGCGCGCCCCGAGGATCCCGGCCATGCGCACCACGATCCGCATGGCGAGTTCCGCGGCGGGGCCGGAGGCGCCCTCGAGCAGGCGGTTGTCGTCGTCGGTGAGGTGCAATTGCGTGCGAGTCCGTGAACGGAGAGAGTGGAGGGTTGTATAATAGAGAGGACGCGGGCGGCAAGGGCCGGGTGCACGGCAGTGATCAGAGGAGGCGGAAATGCTCATCGACGCAAGGAAGACAGTCATCGCAGTCGCGTGCGCGCTCGCTATGGGCGCCTGCTCCGATTCCACCGAGCCCGACGAGGAGCAGCTGGCGATGGAGGAAGCCACGGCGCTCTTCCTCGGCCTTCGGGCCGCGGCCAATCCCGCCGACGAGACGATCCAGCCCATCTTCTTCTCGCCGGACAGCATCATCGTGCCGTGTCCGCTGAGGGGAACGGCGAAGCTGGTCGGCACCATTCAGGAAGGGGAACCGATTGACGGCACCGCCACCCTGGAGACGAACTTCGAGGTCACGCCGAGGGGTTGTGGGGTGCTGGGCGGGGGGTTCCACTTTACCGTCGACGGGAATCCGAGCGTCCGCGATATCGTCAGCACATCGATCAACATCGCGACCTTCGAGATCCTGATCGAAGGCAGCACGAGGGGCACCCTGGACTGGGATCTGGGGGGCAGGACGGGAACCTGCGAGATGGACCTGACGCTCAGCGGCGAACCGGACTTCTCCGGAGGCCAGCCCTCGTTCAGCGCGAGCTACACGGGTACTCTCTGCGGCTACGATGTCGAAATAGACGCATCGAGCCTGATAGCTCCGGTGGGCTGATCGGAGGTGAGAATGTCGGCATCGGCAAGAGCAGGAATCACCTCATTCGCGATAGCTCCCTTCGTGTGGGCGCTCGCCGTGGGCGCCTGCGCCGACTCCACGGAGCCCGAAAGCAGTCCGCTGGCACTGGCGGAAGCCACCGCGATGTTCGTAGGCCTCAGATCGAGCGTGTCGGACACCACCTTCGTTCCGATCTTCGTGTCGGCGGACAGCATCGTCGTGCGGTGTCCTTTCGGCGGGCAGGCCAGGTTGGTCGGGTCGCTGGACGGTACACCACCGGTCAACGACACGGTGCGGGTGGTTTCGGAGTTCGAGATCGCGCCCGTGAACTGCGGGTTCATCGGCCAGGGATTCCGGTTCACGGTCAGCGGCAATCCGGGCATCCGGGACGTTACCGCCGTCGTGACCGTTCTGAATCAGAACCTGAGACCCGTGCTGGAGGGTGGCCTGTCGGGTGCGCTGGACTGGGAGCTGGCTGGCCGAACGGGAACCTGCGAGATGGATCTGATGCTCAGCGGCAGCCTGGGCGTGCCGGGGGTGCCGTCGACTACCACGGCGAGGTACATGGGCACGATGTGCGGCTACGAGGTCGACTTCGACGCCTCGGCGTTCATATCGCCGCCCGGCGGCTGACCGGGGACGCGTCTCCGCAGGGCGCCGAGTCGGCCTCGCAGGACGCCCGGGTCCGGAGGGGCGCCCGCGAAATCGGCCTCTCTCGCGATGGCCGGCCGATCCTGGCGTACCGGATCGGCAGCGGCCGGCTGCGGGTCAGCCTGGTCGCGGGGTGCCACGCGGACGAGCCCGTGGGTCCCCGCTTCCTTCGTCGCCTGGTGGGCCGGCTCTCGGGCCCGGGCGGTGACGAGCTGCGCCGGCGGGCGACCTGGTTCGTCATTCCGCACCTCAACCCGGACGGGGCGGCGGCCAACGCCGCATGGCAGCCGGCGGGGGCCGAGCGGTACGACTTCGCCGACTGGCTGCGCCACCGCGTGCGCGAGTTGCCCGGCGACGACATCGAGTTCGGCTTCCCGCGCGGGGAGGACGACGTGCGGGCCCGCCCCGAGAACCGCGCGGCATGGGAGTTCTGGCGCGGCGCGGCCCCCTTCGACCTGCACGTCAGCCTGCACGGGATGAGCGTCGCGGCGGGCCCCTACTTCCTGGTCGAGCGGTCGTGGTGGCCGCGCTTCGGGGAGATGGCGCGGGGGCTCGCCCGCGAGGTGCGGCGGGCCGGGTACGAGCTGCACGACGTCGAGCGCGGCGGCGAGAAGGGCTTCCACCGGCTGGCGCGCGGGTTCTGCAGCCGTCCCGACTCGCGCGCGATGCGGCAGCACTTTCTCGACCGTGGGGACCCGGAGACGGCGGCGCGGTTCCGTCCCAGCTCGATGGAGGCGGTCCGCGCGCTGGGCGGCGACACCCTGACGCTCGTGACGGAGATGCCGCTGTTCATCACGCCGGGGGTGGGGGCCGAGCTGGGGCCGCCGGATCCCGTGCTGGTGCGATGGCGGCAGCGGATCGCGGAGTGGGAGGGGCGGGTTCGG
>JAJEBR010000002.1 GCA_022822445.1 Gemmatimonadota bacterium
CCGCTTGGGGAGGCCGGCCGGCCTCCCCAAGCGGCCAGCCCTGTCCTGCTCCTTCGTGCTCCGAGACATCCTGTGCCTCCTCTCGCTTCGACCCCGGATGAATGGCTAATGTACTGTCCAAGAAAATCGGGGGCACTATACTGCAAAGGTAACCGTCCGGCCACGCGCCTACCATCAGCGAGGCAGACCTCGCGGTGTTCTACTCGTCCCGCAGCTCGCGGAACCGCTCCAGCAGCGCCGCGCGGTAGGCGGGAGCGCGGCGTCAACCGTGCAGACGGGAGTCTCGGCCGAGGCCGGGCCGAGGACGCGGATTTGGCCGGGTCGGCGAGGGTCGTCCGCGACCAGAAGGAAGTTCGCGCCGCTGGTGCCTACACGCTTTTTCCACCTGGCCCGCATGAAGGTGTCGCTCGCCCGCCTGGCGTGGGCGATCTCAATGGGACCGACGGCAATGGCGCAGTGACTGCCGTGTGGAACAGACCGGGGCCGCGCGAGGCCTTGGGCGGCGAGATGGTCAAGAAGCTGGGAGGCGGTCATGGCGGAAACCCCCTACCCCTTCCCCTCCCCCTCGCTCTCCGCATCCTCCCCATCCCCCCGCCCCCGCAGGAACTCCCGCTTCCGTGCCTCCCGCTCCTGTCGCGCCGCGCCCCGATAGTCCCGCACGCTCCGTCCCACCTTGGCGAAAGCCGTCTGCCAGCCCTTGCCGCTCGCGGCGAAATCCTGCACCGAGCCCGGATCGATCCCCAACCGCCCCGCCTCCGCGTAGCTGTCCTGGTTGGACCCCAGGAAGACGAAGGCCCAGCCCGCCTTCCTCAGCTCGGCGATGCGCTCGAAGAGGGTGGCGCGCGTCCACTTTCGGCTCGCGTTCTCGTGGCCATCGGTGAAGACCACAACGATCTGGTCCTCGTCGTGGTCCAGCTTCCCGAGTCGCGCCTGGGCCCTCTCGATCAGGGCCCCGAATGCGTCGAGGAGCGGCGTTCCCCCTCGTGGCTGGTAGCGGTCGCGCTGCAGTCTGGGCACCTCCGCCAGAGGCAGCTCGCCGAAGACGACATCCTGCGGATCCACCGAGTCGAACTGGACCAGAGTCAGCGCACACTCCCCCTCCTCCTCCCGCTGTTCCGCCACGAAGTCGTTGAATCCCCCGACGACGTCGTCTTCCAGTCCGCGCATTGAACCCGAACGATCGATCAGGAAGGAAACATGCACGGGGTTTGCCTGGCCCGCCCCCGGGTCCGCGCCCTCCTCGCCCGCCGCCGAGTCCTCCGCCTTCTCCTCCTCCAACGGCGTAGGCACGGTTCGTCCTCGCCCGCCCGCAATCCGGTCCGCCGCGACGGTGGTGTCCTCGATCCCCCGAATTTGGGTGACTTTCCCCGCGCCGCCCAGCCATTGCGGATCCTGCTCCCCGGGCCACGCCCCCTGGCCGTGCCGCGCCCCGACGCACGCCCCCGCCATGGCGCAGATCGCGTTGTGAAGCCGGACGATCGCGCCCGCGGGCCAGCGTCCCCGACGACCGAAGATCTCCGGCCCGACCGGAGTGGTCGCGGTGGCCGCCAGGTAGAGCGCCGCCGGAACGGCCTCGGTGACGAGCGCACTGCCGCCCAGCTCGCGCAGCGCCTCCCAGGGCGGAGAACCGAGCAGCGCGGGAATGCGCCGGACCTGACCGGCCACCGTCTTGCCATAGACCTTTTCTTCGCGGTAGTCGGCGACGATCTCCGCGGTCGTCTCCAGCCAGTCGCCGCCGAGGGGACCGCGCCCGGCGGCGGCCAGCGCAACCCCCGCCGCGATGGCCGCCGCACCCGCGATTGCGGATCCGTGGCCGTGCGTGACGGTGGCGGAGAGCGCGGCTTCGTAGGCGGCCCACTCGGGGTTGTCGGCCCAGAGCAACCCGAAACCCGCTGCCCGGGCGGCGGCGGCGCACCCGGCGGAGTTGGCCGCCGCGACATCCCACCAGGGTTTGCCGGCGCGGAGCGATTGCTGCGTGACCCGGGTTGCCGCGCCGGCGCCCCGCAGCCGCGCGGCCATCAGCCGGCCGCCGAAGCGCGCGGGGTGTTGGGCTGCGTCGGCGAGCACGCTGTCCACTGTGATGAGCGTCATTTGGGTGTCCGCGCCAATGGTCGCATCGCGGCCGCGCAGCGTCCGGTACAGCGATTCCCCAACCGCGACCCCGGTCAATGCGCCCCGGCAGCGGTTGCGCGAGGCGGCGTTGGGGGTGGGATCGCCGGTGGGCGGCAGACCGATCCTGTCGGTGATGCGGCGGGCGACGGATTTGCCGAAACGGGCGGGGAGGTCGTCTTGAGGGGGCATCGGGGATTCTCCTGGGGCCGGGGGGGGGGGTGGCGGGTCGAATCACTTGGGTGCTACATTATTTGTAGTGATGGCAATAACAATGGCGGAATCGTTTGGGAATGTCAACCCGGCGCCATTCCTGCCCCCGGGGGGACGAAGATCCCGGGAAGCCGCGAACCCCGGAAGACAGGAGGAACCTTGCCATGTGGGGAGCCACAATCGGCGACATCGCCGGATCCGTGTACGAGCGGCATTGGATCAAAACGAAGGAGTCGCGTTCTTCGGCCCGCCCAGGGAAATCCGCCCGGGCTACGACTTCTGCATTAGCTGCCGCGGCACGGTGCCCGAAGCCATCACCTGTGCGCTGGAATTCCACCTCCTTCGAGGACGCGATCCGCAATGCTTGTCTCCCTCGGCGGCGACTCCGACACCCTGGCCGCCATTGCGGGTCCGATCGCGGAGGGGCTGCACGGAATCCCGGAGGAGATGGTGACGATTGCCCGCGACCGCTTCCTGAACAACCCGTGCCGAAACGACCGCGACTGCTACCGGCCGCGAATGTGCACAAAGGGCACAAAGTGCCGGAACGCCGCCGCCGACATTGCGCAGATCATGCGGGAGATGTACGCGCGGGAGTGAGGCGCCGCTCCCGGTGGCGCTTGTGGGATCAACCGGTAAGCAACTCCGAGACATCCCGCCAGAGCTTGTCGAACGAAGGCGCGTTGCGCGCGGCATCGAGGTCGAAGACCGAGGTCAGCGCGGCCTGGTCCAGGGTGGGCCGATAGCTCCTGCCGGGCGGCATCCGCGAACTCAACCAGCCCTTTGCGTCCCGAATTGACTCTGGATCGTCGGGAGGGGTGGCGTCGTCCGCGATTTCCCGGCGTCCAGCGACAGAACTGGCGGCGGCAAGAAACCAGGACTCGTATTCCGCCTTGGCCAGCACGACGCGCGTTCGGCGATCAGATCGAGCATCGGTTGCTCTCTGCTGCAGGCGAGGTGCCAGTTCCGCAGGACAATCATCGTCGGCGTCCAAAAAGATAAGGATCGACCCGTCCGTGCCGGCCTGACGGGCTGCGAGTTCGACGGCGCGTTCCAACTCGTCGGCCTTCACGATCCTGTTTCGAGGTATCCGAATCGGCCGGATCGAGCTGGTTCATGCGAAGGAGCTCGCCGGCCGTGTAGAGATGGTCGCACAGCGCCGAACGCACGGCTTCGTCAAGTGGTCCGATGCGTGTCTCGCCGTGTTCCGCCAGCACCGCGAGGATCTCTTCGGCGAGAATGTTCCCATCCTCCAAAAGGTCTGTGCTGTGGCTGGTCACGATGACTTGGTGGCGTTCGGCCGCGTCGCGCAGGCCATCCACCAGTACCGACGCCGCCGCAGGGTGGAGCGCAGCCTCCGGCTCCTCAATCCCGACCAACCAGCGTTCTGAAGACCGTCGGTTCTCCCGCTGGAAGAGCGCCAAGAGTACCCCGCAAGCCCGCAGGGTGCCGTCCGACATGCTGCTGGCATAGAAGCGCCAGGGATGCTTGGCTCCCCGCACTTGCTGGCGGAACTCCAAAGTCTCGCGCGGCCCCGCCGACACGCGGTCGACTCCAGAAACGCCGGGAACGATCTTGGCGAGGTACTCTTCGATGCGCACTTTCTCGTCCGGCGAGTGCTTGACAAGGTCGGCCAAGACACTCGCGATGTTGCTGCCGTCCCTGTTGAGGAGTTCGCCAGGATCTGGAGGCTGCAGGTCGCGTATGGCCTCTGGCCGCAGGTTGTAGAATCCGGTACTGGACAGCGCGTCATACACGGGGCGGAAGCCCCCGAGCCCTGATGTGCTGACCAGGAACAGTCGGTCCGACGCGGTCGCGGGTCGGTGGGTCAAGCTGGTCCTGACCATCTCCCCGCGCTCGACACAGTAGTATTGTGGCTCGCCGCCATGCGCCGGGACCACATAGCACTCTTCACGCTGGATGTGATGACCACCCTGCGGCTCGGCTCCGATCCTGAAAGCGTAGTGTCCCTTGGAATGGCCGAGATTGAATTCCAGCCGTATCCCGAAGTGGTTCGGGTGCCCTCCGAAGCGACGGCGAACCTCCTTGATACCGCCTCGATCCCGCAGCGCATGATTCAGCGAGAAGCGAAGCGAATCAGCCACGAATCTGAGCGCGTCGAGGAAATTGCTCTTTCCGGAGCCATTGGGGCCGACCAGGAAGGTCAGTTGCGCCGGCGACACGTCGCACGCCGCGATGCTTTTGTAGTTGCGCAGCATCACCCGCCTGATGAGGCGCCGGTCGTCCGCCATTGTCTACAAACGCCCCAGCCCGATATCACCCCCCGTCTGCCCCAACGCCGGCGGCGGCCCCACCGGCTTCAAGGCCACAGGGCACGCCTTCAGCGCCGCCGTCTGCGTCACCGGATCGTAACCGCCTCCCGTCAGCACATTCACCGGCACATCCTCGAAGGCGAACGAAGCGAAGACCGTCCCTCTGGGCGACTTCGCGGTCGCGCGCACCTTCACATGCAGACAGCCGCGCGGGTTGCTCATCTCGGCCCAGCCGCCGTCCTCCAGCCCCAGCCGCGCGATGTCGTCGGGGTGCACCTCCAGCGTCTCCTCGGCGAGCAGGTAGTCGATCCCGCTCGACCGCCCGGTTTGCGTCCGCGTGTGATACTGCGGCAGCCGCCGGCCCGTGGTGAGCCACATCGGGAACTCGTCCGAAACCGTCTCTTCGGGGTCGCGGTATTCGAGCATCTTGAAGATGCCGCGGCCGTTCTCGAAGCGCTCCTCGTGGAGTCGCGGCGTCCCCGGGTGATCGCGCGTCGGCACTGGCCACTGGTACTCGCCCAGGTCGATCCGGTCCCAATCGAGTCCGTTGTAGAGGGGCGAGAGCGCGCAGAGCTCGTTGAAGACCTCCCTGGCGGACCCGAAATCGAAGCCTTGCCAGCCCATTCGCCGGGCGAGCTGCGTGAGGATCCACCAATCGGGCTTCGCTTCACCCGGCGGCGGCACCGCGGCGCGCAGACGCTGCACACGGCGTTCGGTGTTGGTGCAGACGCCGTCGGTCTCGGCCCAGGCGGTCGCCGGGAAGACCACATCGGCCACCTTGGCGGTCTCGGTCATGAAGATGTCGATCACGACCAGGCAGTCGAGGCTCTTCAGCGCATGCTCGCAGTGGTGGCGGTCCGGGTCGGTGACGAGGGTGTTCTCGCCGTCGATGATCATCGCGTGGATCCCGTCGCCGCAGAGGTCCAGCGCGGTGACCTTCGTCATTCCGGTTTCAAGATCCACCTTGCGTCCGTAGGCCCTGCGGAACTTCTCCTGGTGGGCGGGATCGGTGACGGCCTGGAAGCCGGGATAGTTGTTCGGCAGCGCGCCCGCGTCCCCCGCGCCCTGGATGTTGTTCTGGCCGCGCATCGGGTTCACGCCGGTGCCTTCGCGGCCCAGGTTGCCCGTCATGAGCGCCAGGTTGCAGAGGCTCTGCACATTGTCCACGCCGCAGATGTGCTCGGTGACGCCAACGGTGTAGTAGATCGCGCCCCGGTCGGCCCCGCCGTAGAGCAACGCCGCCTGCTCGATGTCCTCCGGATCGCACTCGCAGATCCCGGACGCCCACTCCGGCGTGTAGGACTCGACGTGCTTCATGAAGTCCTCGCCGTGTGCGGTGCGCTCGTCGATGAATGCCTGGTTGACCAATCCCTCGCGCGCGATCACATGCGCCATCGCCAGCAGCAGCGACACGTCCGAACCCACCCGGATGGGAAGATGAATGTCCGCGATCTCGGCCAGTCCGATCTTCCTGGGGTCCGCCACGATCATCTTCGCGCCGCGCGCCAGCGCCCGCTTCAGCCGCGTGGCCGCGACGGGGTGGCACTCGGTCATGTTGGTGCCGATGCAGAAGATCACATCCGGCTTCTCCATGTCCGCGAGCGGGTTCGACATGGCGCCTCTCCCGATGGTTGCCGCCAGACCGGCGACTGTGGGAGCGTGTCAGGCACGGCTGCAGTTGTCGATGTGGTTCGTTCCGAACCCCCCCCGGATGAACTTCTGCATGGTGTAGGCTGCCTCGTGCGGCGCCCGCCCGGAGGCCACCCCGTAGACGGCGTGGCGCCCGTAGCGCTCGCGCACGCGCAGAAAGCCTTCCGCGGCGCGGTCGAGCGCCTCGTCCCAGCCGGCCTCGTGCAACTCGCCGTCCTCGCCCCGCACCAGCGGGTGGGCCAGGCGGTCGGGGTGCTGAACGAAGTCGAAGGCGAACTGCCCCTTCACGCACAGCGCGCCCAGGTTGGCGGGCCCGTCCATGGCCGGGTGCACCCCGATGAGCTGGTTGCCGCGGGTGAGAAGGTCCACCGAGCACCCGACCCCGCAGTAGGGGCAGACGGTCCGGGTCTTCTTCGTGTCGCCCGGGACCTCCCGGTGGGCCAGCGCCTTCAGGTCGCCCAGCGCCCCGGTCGGGCAGGTGTGCACGCACTGCCCGCAGAAGGTGCACGCGGACTCCTTGAGGTGGCCGTCGAACTCGACCGTGATCTGCGTGTCGAAACCGCGTCCCTTCACCGAGATGGCGTAGTCGCCCTCCTGTTCCGCGCACACGCGCACGCAGCGGTAGCAGGAGATGCAGTTGTCGTAGTCGCGCATGATGAAGGGATTGGGGTCGTCCGGGCGGCTCGCGCCCGACTTCCTGCCCTGGAAGCGCCCGGTGCGCGCCTCGTAGCGGTCTACCAGTTCGGTCATCTCCTGCGAGGCCAGACTGGTGAGTTCGTCGACGTCCACTTCCCGGTTCTCGGAGGCCAGCATCTCCATCAGCGTGCGCCGATGCACCTCCACGCGCGCGCTCCGGGTGCGCACCTCCATCCCCGCCTGGCAGCGGGCGGTGCACGAAGCGACCGGCGCACGCGCGCCCTCCACCTCCACCACGCACAGGCGGCAGCCGCCGAACGGCTCCAGCCTCGGGTCGTAGCAGAGGGTGGGTATGTCCTTGCCGTGCCGCGTGGCGGCCTCGTAGACGGTCTCGCCGGGGGTGAAGGCGACCTTTTCCCCGTCGAGAACGATGGTGGGTCCTGTCCCGTTCGTGCTCATCGGTGTCGTCCTGTTTCGAGTTCCAGCCTGGACCCTAGGGTTCCGTCCCATGCGGCCCGCCCGAGCCCCGGCCCGCCATGGGGAGGGCGCCCCGGGCGGTTACGTGGCGCGAAACCGCCTCGGGAAAATAGCGCATCAGGCTTTCGGTGATCAGCGGAGCCGCCGTTCCCAGCCCGCAGGCGCTGGTTTCCTTCATCGTATACCCAATGTCCGCAACTTCGTCCACCCACGCCACCACCGCGTCGGGCCCGGCCTCGCCGGCGAGCCGCTCGGTCAGCCGCTGGGTGCCGATGCGGCAGGGGAAGCACTTGCCGCAGGACTCGTGCGCGAAGAACTCCATCGCGGCGTGCGCCACCTCGACCATGTCGCGCGAGTCGTCGAACACCATGATACCCCCCGCGCCCAGGAACGACTTGCGCGCGCGGATGGCGGGCTCGTCCAGCGTGACGAAGAGGTCGTCACCGGCCAGGAATCCCCCGGAAAGCCCCGCCATCGTGACCGCCTGGATGGTGCGTCCCTCCGAGGGGCCGCCGGCCCAGTCGTAGAGCAGCCTCTCGAGCGGAAATCCCATGGGGACCTCGTAGTTCCCGGGCCGGAGGATGTCCCCGGAAAGGGAGATCACCTTGGTGCCGGCGTGTCCGTTCATGCCCAGCCCCGCATACCACTCGGCCCCGAGCGCGAGAATATGCGGAACCGAGGCCAGCGTCTCGACGTTGTTGACGACCGTCGGCAGGTCTTCGAAGCCGTGGGTGACGGGGAAGGGGGGACGGTTGCGCGGGAAGGGGTGCTTCCCCTCCATGGAATTGAGGAGGGAGGTTTCCTCGCCGCAGATGTAGGCGCCGGCGCCGCGGCGGATGTGGAGGTCGAAGGCGAAGCCGCTGCCCATCACGGACGGCCCCAGGATGCCCGCGTCCTCCGCTTCGCGGATGGCTTCCGCGAGGATGTCCTCCGTCTCGGGATACTCGTAGCGCAGATAGATGAAGCCGCGGTGCGCCCCGGTCGCATAGCCGGAAGCGATCATGCCCTCGATGACCGCGTGCGGGTCGTAGTCCATGAGGGCGCGGTCCTTGAAGCACCCCGGCTCGCCCTCGTCCGCATTGCAGACGATGGACTTCGGGGTGCCGTCGGCTTCGGCGACCGCCCGCCACTTGCGGCCGGTGGGGAAGCCCGCCCCGCCGCGGCCGGCCAGCCCGCTCCGGTCGATGGCCTCGATCACCTGCGTGGGGGTCATTTCCCGCACCGCGCACGCGAGGCCCTCGTAGCCGCCATCGCGGCGGTACCCGGGCAGGGTCGCATGCCCCGGCTCGCGGATGGTGCGGAACACGCATTCGGCGGCGCCGTCGAGGGCGGGTGGGGGAAGGGGGGCGGGGCGGGCCACCAGCTCGGCCGCCGAGCGTCCCGCCAGGGTCAGGTGGCCGCGCAGGACGGGGACAGGATCGTCGCAGCGGCCCGAGCACGGCATCCCGGTCGCCCCCTCGGGCGCGAGTTCCCGCAGCAGGCCCAATGCGCCCTCCTGCACGCACACCGGTCCCGTGCACACGCGGGGGCAGTCCAGCCCGCCCGGGACGCGCGCGAAGTGGTGGTAGAAGGTGATGGTGCCGTACAGATCGGCGAGCGGGATGCGCAGCCCCTGCGACACTGCGCGGATGGCATCCTCGGAGAGATAGCCGTCGCGCGCGTGGAATGCGTGCAGCACGGGAAGGAGCGGGCCGGGCTCCTCGTTCCACCGGGCCAGGATCTCCTGGTCGGTCATGCGGCGCGCGGATCGGTCATGCGTTGCTCCCTGGTCGGTCATGCGACGGTCGCTCATGGGCGGCTTTCAATCGGCACCTGAGCGAGAACAAAGTGGGCAAGAGACCACGCAAAGGAAATCCCCGACGTCCAAGGGCCGTAAACATATGCGCTCGGCGCGCATCTCGCTCGCACGCCCGGATCCCGGTTGTACGCCGGGGTTTCGATTGCGTACCTTTGGGTCACGGGAGGAGCGGACGGTGAGCACCTGCCGGACGGGCCCATAGCTCAGTTGGTCAGAGCAGCGGACTCATAATCCGACGGTCGCAGGTTCGAGCCCTGCTGGGCCCATCGCGCATCCGCCTTCCCTGCATGAACTCGGCCCCGCCGGAGTGCTCCGGCGGGGCCGAGGTCTGTCCGCCCGGCGCGGCCCGGGAGTGACTCCCGAGCCCCGCCGAGCGGCCGGAGCCGAAACTCTTCCGAGTGCCGGCCACAAGGGTTAGAAGACGATCTGGAACCCGACGTTCAGGTTGCGCGGGTAGCCGAGGAAGACCTCTGCCGAGTCCGCGTCGTGACGGTCGCCGTCGTCGTGGTAGCCGTTGAACCTCGAGGCATCCGTGGCGTCCTGGATGTATACCGTGTCGAACAGGTTGTAGACGTTCGCGAACACGCGCAGGCTGCCGCCATTCGCAATCGGCAGGACATCGCCGAGGGAGTACGAGGTATGCAGGTGGAACACCGAATAGCCGGGGGGCTGCCAGGACTGGGCTCTATCGTCCGCTCTGGTGCGGCTGAAGGGCTCGAACTGCGCGAAGTGATCGCCGTAGAACATGCCCACCAGCGACAGGTAGGCGGCGTCCGACGGGTAGACCGAAGCGCTGACGGCCAACTGGTGCTGGGGTGCGTCGGCTACCTTGAGACCGGAGATGTAGAAGTTGTAGGACTCCGTGTCGGAAGACTGGTCGTCGGGACGATAGGTGCCGGAAACATCTTCCAGGTACTTCCAGTTTCCGAGCGAGAGCGCCCAGTCGAAGCGCAGAAGGTTACTCGGCTGGTACGCCCCATCGGCCTCGATGCCCATGTGCCGGGCGTCAACCCCGAGCAGGTTGACCAGACCGTCCACCCCCTCGATGCCGCCGATGTTCTGGACGAATCGGGTCAGGGTGCGGTTCCTCCAGGTGGTGTGGTAGAGATTCACGTTCAGAGACACTTGCCGGTTGTTCGAACGGAACTGGGCTCCGGCCTCGTATGAGAGGAACTTCTCGTTCTCGGGATCCGGGTTGAGGGTACCGTTGTTGTCGTCGATCACGCCGTCAAAGATCGGCACCTTGGAGATGACGCCCGCGTTCGCGAACAAGGACCACTGGTCGTCGAGGTTGCGAACCGCGCCGCCCTTGAGCTGGTAGCCGCCGATGTTGCCGCTCTCCCGCTTGAGGTTGGTGGTGGTGCTTGGATCGCGGGTGAACTCCATGTAGGTGTAGGGGTAGTCATCCGGCAGCTTCTCCAGAAGCTCCGTAATACGGGGGTCGCGGTTGAAGAAGTCCACGAAGGTGTAGGAGTTCTGGGCCCACCCGGCCATGCCGTAGACCGAGCCGGCGGTGGTGCTCTTTTCCGCCTGAACGTAGGCGCCCAGCCAGTTCACCGTGTTCTCGTTGTGGTAGTTGATCTTGTCGCCCAGGCCCCGGTCGCCCTGCTCCTCGCTCC
>JAJEBR010000036.1 GCA_022822445.1 Gemmatimonadota bacterium
CCTAGTACGAGAGGACCGGAGTGGACTGACCACTCGTGTACCGGCTGTTCCGCCAGGGGCATCGCCGGGTAGCGACGTCGGGAAGGGATAACCGCTGAAAGCATCTAAGTGGGAAGCCCCCCCCAAGATGAGTACTCCCAGGACCCCTCGGGGTCCGCGAAGGGCCGTGCGAGACTAGCACGTTGATAGGCGGCAAGTGGAAGCGTGGTGACACGTGCAGCTGAGCCGTACTAATGGCCCGACAGGCTTGACCAGCCATCCTCTTCCACGACTCCAACACGTGACGAGGCTCGGTTTCTTCCTTCCACCCTACGACCGTGGCTGGTGGCCACAGCGCAGGGGATACACCCGATCCCATCCCGAACTCGGAAGTTAAGCCCTGCCGCGCGGATGGTACTGCTGGGGCGACCCGGTGGGAGAGTACGTCGTTGCCAGCCCGATATGCGGACGCCCTGCCCGGGAAGATGGATCCCCGGGCAGGGCGTTCATGCGTTAAGGACGTATGCGGCGCGGCTGATTCTGCGCGGCCCGGCCGTGGTTCGAGCGGCTACCGCGGCGCCCCTGTCCCGGCCCGGAGAAACCCCCGCACGGCACGTGCCGGGTCCGTGGCCCCCATCACCGCGCTCACGACGGCGCACCCGGCCGCGCCCGCCGCAAGGACCTGCGGCGCGTTCCGCACGGTGACCCCACCGATCGCGACCACGGGAACATCCACGCTCCTCGCCACCTCCCCCACACGGCCCACCCCGATCGCCGCTCCCGCGTCCGCCTTCGTGCGCGTCGGGAAGACGGTCCCGCACCCGATGTAGTCGGCGCCGGCGGCCACCGCAGCTCGCGCGGCGTCGGGATCGTCCGCCGAGTGGCCGATCAGGAAGCCGGGCGGCGCGATCCTGCGCGCGGCCGCGACGGGCAGGTCGTCCGGGCCGAGGTGGACGCCGTCGGCGCCGGCGGCGAGCGCGAGGTCGAGCCGGTCGTTCACGAAGAAAAGCGCGCCCGCGGCGTGGGTATCGGCACGGAGGCGGCGCGCCAGGGGAAGCAGGTCGCGCGGGGGCAGCACCTTGTCGCGCAGCTGCACCGCCGGCGCTCCGGCGGGCAAGGCCGCTCCGACCACGTCCGCCACCTCCCGCGGCGCGGCCAGATCCCTGTCCGTGATCACGATCAGCCGGAGCCGACGGTGCAACTCTGCCACCCTGCGCGCGCCCCGCTTCAACTCGCCCGCACCGCGACGCCCCGCCCGCCGGTCGGCGTTTCCCACTCCCGCCCGCTGGCTGGCGTCTCGCGCCACCCGCCCGTCGGCGTCGCCCACCCCAGCCCGCCCGCGCTCAACGCCCCCGCACCCGGTTGATCGCGTTGTTGTGCTCGCGCAGCGAGCGGCTGAAGATGTGGCTGCCGTCCGGCCCGGCCACGAAGTAGAGGTAGTCGGTGCTGTCCGGCGACAGCGCGGCGTCCAGAGCCGCGGCGCCGGGCGCACCGATCGGCCCCGGGGGAAGGCCCGGCTGCGTATACGTGTTGTAGCGGTGGTCGGCAACGGAGTCCATGGCGGCATAGAGGAGCCGGGAGCGGCGGCCGCCGAGGGAGTCGCTGAGTGCGTACATCACCGTCGGATCGGCCTGCAGCAGCATTCCAATCCGTAGCCGGTTGTGGTACACGCTGGCGATAGTGGGCATCTCCCCCGTGTTGCCGGCTTCGGCCTGGATGATCGACGCCAGGGTGACCAGTTCCCGTTCCGACATGCCGGAGGCCGCGAGTCGGTCGCGCCGTTCGGGGGTCCAGTAGCTGCGGTAGCCGTGAATCATCGCGGCCACGACCCGCTCGACACCCACCCCTTCGGCGAACCGGTAGGTATCCGGGAAGAGGTATCCCTCCAGGCCGGGTCCGGGCACTTCCCACTCCGAATGGGACTCCGAGTCCAGGATCCCGGCGACCGTGGCCGAGTCGGAGCCCGCGGCCGAGGCGACGCGCCCCGCCATCGCGTCGAGGGTCCACCCCTCGGGTACCGTCATCGGGTAGGTGACGACCCGCCCGTCGGTCAGGATCCCGAGGACCTCGCCGTAGGGCGCGCCCCGCCAGATGCGATACGTCCCCGCCTTCACCGAGCGCTCGAGACCGCGCACCCGGGCGTATGCGGTGAAGAGCAGGCCGCGTCCGATGACCTGCTCCGATTCAAGGATCCCGACCACGTCCCGGAGTGTGGCGCCCTCCGGGATCTCGACGACCGCCTCGCCGCCCGGCAACTCCGGTCCGGCCAGCAGGAATGCTGCGGCCGCGATCGCGATCACGAGAATCCCCATGCCCGACCAGGCGAGCACCGGATGGCGAGCCGTCAAGTCCCGCCAGAATCTCCAGCCCTTTTCCCGCGCCGCACCGTTGTCTGGCGTGGGGTCGGCTTCAGCGCGGGGGCTGCCCCGGTCGGTCGATTTGTGTTGCGGAACCAATCCGCCCTCAGCTGTCGCGCCGCCCTCTGCTTGCGGGCCCTCCTCACCCATCGCGCCGCCTTCCACCGTCGGGCCCCCCTCACCCATCGATCCGCCTTCCACCGTCGGGCCCCCCTCACCCATCGATCCGCCCGCCGGCGTCGAGCCAGTCCTGGAGGATGATCGCTGCTGCCCCGGCATCGATTCTCGCCTTGTCCTCTTTCGCCTTGCGCCTCAGTCCGATGGAGCGTATCCGCGCCTCTGCCTCCAGCGACGAGTAGCGCTCGTCCGCGAAATGGACCGGGAGTCCACTTCGCGCTTCCAGTCGCCGTCCGAAGTCTCTCACCTCCGCCGTCCAGTCATTCTCGCCACCGTCCTCCTGGAGGGGAAGCCCAACGACGAATCCGCGCGCCCCGAGTTTGCCGGCCAGCTCGAGGATCCTGGCGATCGGCGGACGCTTCCCCGCGCGCCGCCCGAGCGTGGTGACGGGGGACGCGAGAGTGCCCGTCGCATCGCTCACGGCGATTCCGATCCGGCGAAGGCCGTAGTCGATTGCAAGGACGCGATGGGTTGGCGGAGGCATGTCAGCGACTGCCGTTGAGTCGGATTGAAGCATGGATGGAACCGTCCAGCCGCCGCCGTCCCCTTTGATCGGCTAGTTTAGTAGCGAGGCAGGACGGATCTGACACCCTCCCCGCTACCCCTCTGCTCACCATGAATCTCGGCGCCTTCTCCATCAGCCTCGCCGTCAAGGACCTCGCCACCTCCCGCTCCTTCTACGAGAAGCTCGGCTTCGCGGTTACCGGCGGCGACGGCGAGAAATACCTGATGATGATCAACGGGACGACGATCGTCGGACTCTTCCAGGGGCTCTTCGACAGGAACATCCTGACCTTCAACCCCGGCCTGGCCCAGGACACCTCGCGGGTCGCCGACTTCACCGACGTCAGGGACATCCGGGCGTCGCTGGTCGAGGACGGGATCGATATCGCCACCGACACGGACCCGGGCGGCACCGGCCCCGCGAGCATCGTGATCGTGGATCCGGACGGGAACCCGATCCTGGTGGATCAGTTCTTCCCGAAGCCAGGGGATTGAGCCCGACGCCCGCCGCGGGGCCGCGGGCCCTCAGCGGCCGCCGCCGCCCTTCCGCTTCTTCCCCGGCCTCTTGGTCGTGATGACGATGACGCCGTTTTCGCCTTCCTTGCCGTATTGCTCGACGGCCGCGGGGGCCTTGACGACATCGACGCGCTCGATTTCCTCCGGCTCCAGGCTGATGTCCGCTATGGGGACATTGATCCGAACGCCGTCGACATGGATGGCGGGGGCTGCGGCGGCCCAGCGGAGCCGGATGCGCGCGGGTTCCTCCGCCCGGAACCGGCCGGGACGCACCTCGCGCACCTCCCACGTCGCACGCTCCTGATGGCGCGCCTCACTCGCCGCTTCGAAGAGTGACATCCCGGCCACGGCGGCGACTGCTCCCAACAGGCCGCTTCCCGCGATCATCGCGATGTTTCTGACGTCTTCCCTGCGTTGTCTCATCTTCGTTCTCCTTGTCCCCGGGATTTCAACGGCCGGACCGAGACCCTGCATCACGAGGCGCGTCACTGATCGGCTGGAGGCGAGCGGCCCACGCCCGCGCGCACGTTCCACCATAGTCCCTTGGAGACTCTAAGGGGCTTCAGGGTTGCTTTGCAAGCGGGCGCAGCGCCGCGCCATTCGCGGAGAAGCCGTCTTCCCCTTCCGTGAGCAGTCCGATCCGCACCAGGAAGGCCAGGTCGCGGCGCAGGGTGCGCTCCGAGAGTCCCCCGTAGCGGTGCGCGATGCGGGTGTCGAGCAGGGCGACCCGATCGATCTTGAACGTCCCCTCCGGCGGGAAGGCGAGCATCAGTTCCCGCCGCCGCAGGAATACCGTGCGCTTGCGGTGCGGCTGGTCGTCGAAGGTGTCGAAGACGAATCCGCGCCACACGTTGCGGAAGTGCGTGCGCTGGACCTCCTCCAGGGTGGCGCGCAGGCCGTCGCGGAGCCCGGCGACCGCGTAGGCGATGAACGAGGTCGGCGAGCGGTCTCGGGCGGCGAGTTCGAGCTGGCGGAAGTACTCGGCGTGGGTCTCGTGGTAGAAGCAGGTCAGGATCTGCGAAGCGATGGCGGGGACGCCCGCGGCGATCAGGGTGCGCGACTCGAGCAACCGTGCCGTGCGGCCGTTTCCGTCGTCGAAGGGGACGATCCAGAGGAGGTACAGGTGCGTGACCACCGCCCGGATGACGGCTTGGCCGAAGTCGCTGCCGGCGGCGGGCTCCTGGAACTCGCGGTCGAGCCAGGTGAAGAGGCCGTCGACGAGCTGCGGCACCCGGTCGGGGCGCGGGGCGTGCTGCCCGGAGGATGGGCGGCCGCTGCGGAATTGGCCCGGGGTGGCGGCGAAGTGCTCCTCGAGGCCGTCGCCGATTCCGCGGTGCACGGTGCGCAGGAGAGCTGCGTCCACGGCGGTCGGGTCTGCGGTGGAGGCATCGTTCAGGAGGCGGTAGGCGGTGGCGGCCGCGTTGCGCACTTCGGCGGCGTGCGGGTGTTCGTCCGGGGACGGCCGCTTGGCGGCGAGAAGTTCGGAGACCTCGTCGGGCAGGAGGAGATTGCCCCGGATGACGGTCGTGGCGTGAGCTCCCCGTGCCAGGGTGGCGTCCAACAGCCGCCCCTGATCGTCGGGAAGGATGGGTGTGGAGCGGATGGCCTCGACCAGCGCGTCGCATTCGCCGAGCTGGTAGCGAGTCTTCGGCGAGATGCTCCACTGGCGCCGGTATCCGGGTAGCGAAGTGTGCGCTTCCAATCCTCCTGGCCTCCTCCTGCAGGTGGTCGGCGGGCCGTCGCCCGAGTGGTCCGTGGGCCGTCCCCCGAGTCGGAGGTGGGCCGTCGCCCGAGTCGTCCGCGCGACGTGGCCCAGGTGGTCCGTGGGGCGTCGCCTGACAGGCCGATTCGGCGTCTGTGACAGATTTCGTGACAGATTCATGGTACAATCTGTCAAAGAATCTGTCACGGACGGGGGTGAGGGCGCTTCGCGAGGCGCCGCCGGGGGTCTCCCCCTTCTAATGTGCGCTGCGGCCGGACAGATTACTCTTCACGGCGCCCGTCCGCCGCCATCCATCCACGGAACCCACATCCACTGAAGCCAGGAGTCAGCCACCGTGCCCGCCTACCGCTACGCCGAAGTCCCCGCCGATGGTGAGAAGATCACCGGAACCACGGCCAGTCTCGCCGTCCCCGACCGGCCGGTCATCCCCTTCATCGAGGGGGACGGGATCGGGCCGGACATCTGGGCGGCGACGCGGCATGTGGTCGACGCGGCGGTTGCGAAGGCGTTCGGGGGCGCGCGCCGGATCGCGTGGATGGAGGTCTACGCCGGGGAGAAGGCCAACGAGGTGGCGGGCGAATGGCTGCCGCAGGAGACCCTGGATGCGCTGACCGAGTTCCGCGTCGCGATCAAGGGGCCGCTGACGACTCCGGTGGGCGGGGGCATCCGCTCGCTGAATGTGACGCTGCGGCAGGTGCTCGACCTCTACTCCTGCATCCGGCCCGTGCGCTGGATCCCGGGGGTGCCGTCGCCGGTGCGCGAGCCTGACAAGGTGGACATGGTCGTCTTCCGCGAGAACACGGAGGATGTGTACGCGGGGATCGAGTGGGCGTCGGGGACGGCGGAGGCCGACCGGGTGCGCGATTTCCTGAATGAGCGGATGGGTGCTTCGATCCGGGAGGCGAGCGGGATCGGGATCAAGCCGATCAGCCCGTTCGGCACCAGGCGGCACGTCGCCGCTGCAATCCGCTATGCGATCGCCCGGGGCCGGGACTCCGTCACGCTGATGCACAAGGGCAACATCATGAAGTATACGGAGGGAGCGTTCCGGGACTGGGGCTACGAGATCGCCGCCGAGCAGTTCCCCGACACCACGATTCCCGAGTCGCGTCTCTGGGAGGGCGAGGAGGCGAACGGGCGGGTGGTGATCAAGGACCGGATCGCGGACTCGATGTTCCAGCAGGTGCTGCTGCGCCCCGGCGAGTATTCGGTGGTGGCGACGCCGAACCTGAACGGGGACTACCTGTCGGATGCGTGCGCGGCGCAGGTGGGCGGGCTGGGGATGGCGCCGGGGGCGAATGTGGGCGATTCGGTCGCGCTCTTCGAGGCGACGCACGGGACCGCGCCCAAGTACGCGGGGCTGAACCGGGTGAACCCGGGATCGCTGATCCTGTCGGCGGCGATGATGCTCGAGCACCTGGGCTGGGAGGAGGCCGCGCGCGCCATCGACCGCGGGCTGGAGGGGGCGGTGGGCGCCCGCATGGTGACCTACGACCTCGAGCGGCAGATGGAGGGCGCCACGAAGGTCTCGACGTCGCGGTTCGCCGAGACGATCGTCGCGCACATGTGAGCCGGTAGGCCGGGGTCGAAGCCGAATGCGCCTGCAAACGAACACGGGAGCGCCGGAGCGGATCGATACGCCGCTGATGGTGGTGCTGGTGGCGTCGGACGGGTCGTGGGGGGAGCGGGGCGCGGCGGGGGATCGGCAGGCGCAGGGGGAGACGGGGCTGACGATGGAGTCGGGCGTGCCGCCGGGGATGGGAGCGCTGGACCGGCTGGCCGGCGGAGTGCTGGGCCGGGCCGTTGCGGCCGGAGACTTTCGGGGGCGCGTGCGTGACCGGGCGTGGGGGTACCGCCGCGGAGAGCGGGGGCCGGAGCGGGTTCTGTTCATGGGCGTGGGGAGTTCGGAGGCGCTGACTCCGGAGAAGCTGCGGGTGGCGGCGGGCAGGGCGGTGCGGGCCGCGGAAGCACGGCGGGTTCGCGCGCTGGCGCTCTGTCTGCGGTTTCTGGATGGGGAGGCGGTCGGCGCGCGCGGGACCCGGGCGGCAGTGGAGGGGCTGGTGCTGGCGTCGTGGCGGTTCGATGAGCTGCGGTCGGGTGGGGGTGGGGGAGCCGGGGCTGGCGGCGCGGCCGGGGCGAATGGCGATGCCGGAGCGGATGCAGACGCCGGAGCGGGCAGCGAAGCCGGAGCGGGCAGCGAAGCCCGGGCGGGCGACGGGGGGCGGCCACCGCCGGTGGAGTCGGCGGTGGTGGTGGCGGTGCCGTCGGCGGGCCTCGAGGAGGCGGTGCGGATTGGTCATGCCTTTGCGGCCGGCGAGAACCGGGCGCGGACGCTGCAGGCCCGGCCGGGGAACATCGCCACTCCCACCCACCTGGCGGACGAGGCGCGGCGGATCGCCGGGGAGGCCGGGCTGGAGGTGGCGGTGCTCGGGCCGGCCGAGATGGAGGCGGAAGGGATGGAGGCGCTCCTCGCGGTGTCCAGAGGCTCGGACGAGGAGCCGCGGCTGATCGTGCTGAGGCACCGGGGCAGCGCGACCGGGGAGGCCCCGCTGGTGCTGGTCGGGAAGGGGCTGACCTTCGACGCCGGGGGGATCTCCATCAAGCCCGCCAAGGGCATGGAGAAGATGAAGTACGATATGTCCGGCGGGGCCGCGGTGATGGGGGCGATGTGGGCCGTGGGGCGCCTTGGGCTGCCCGTGAACGTCGTCGGCGTGGTGCCCAGCTCCGAGAACCTGCTGAGCGGATCGGCGACGAAGCCGGGCGATGTGATCGGGAGCCGCGCGGGCAGGTCGATCGAGGTGATAAACACGGACGCGGAAGGGCGGCTGATCCTGGCCGATGCGCTGGACTACGCCGCCGGCTGGAACCCGGCCGCGATCGTCGACTGCGCGACGCTGACCGGCGCGGTCGTAATCGCGCTCGGACACCACCGCTCGGCGGTGCTGGGCAGCGACGAGGGGCTGATCGCGGAGCTGCGCGCGGCCGGGGACGCGGCCGCGCAGCCCTGCTGGCCGTTGCCGATGGGACCCGCGTACCGCAAGCAACTGAAGAGCGAAGTCGCCGATCTGAGGAATGTGGGCGGGCGCTCGGCAGGCACGATCACCGCCGCCTGCTTCCTCTCCGAATTCGTGGGCGAGATCCCCTGGGCACATCTGGACATCGCAGGAACGGCGTACGGCCGCACGAAGAAGTCCTACCTGCGCGCCGGACCCTTCGGCCTTCCGTGCCGGCTGCTCCTGGAATGGGTGCTGGCAAGGGTGTCGTCGTGAACCGCCCGGCCGCCGTTTTCCTCGCCGTGCTTCTCGCCGTGCTTCTTCCGGCCTCGGCAGCCGCGCAGGACCCGCCGGATTCGCTGCAAGCGATCCCCGATTCCCTGCAGGATTCGACCCGCGTCGCGGACTCTCTCGCTGCGGACACCCTCGGCCAGGACTCGCTCGGCGTCGACTCCGCGGTCGTGGACAGCGTCGCCCTGCCGCCGGTCCTGCCGACGCTCCCCGATCCGGCCCCGGCGGGAAGCCTGACCGGGATCCGGGAGTGGGACCGCGCGGCGCTGATGAGTACGCGCGCCCAGACGCTTTGGGAGCTCCTGGCCGACATCCCCGGGCTCGTCTCGGTGCGGAGCGGGGACTACGGGGCGGCAGCGACCGTCTTCCCCGCCGGGCATTCCGGGGGCGGCTTGCGCGTGTACTATGACGGAGCGGAACACCTCCCGCTCGAGGGATCGGTGCCGGACCTGACCCGCATTCCCGTCTCGGGGCTGGGCGCCGTCCGCGTCGTGCGGCGGCCCGGCGGCGTGGATGTCTACCTTTCGCGGTTCGTTCACACCGACCCGCGCCCCATGTCGCTGATCGAGGCCGGCACCGGCGACCTCGACACAAACATGCTGCGCGCGACCTTCTCCTATCCCCGGGCACTGTGGGGGAAGACGATCCTGGGGCTGGAACGGCTGGACACCCGCGGGCGGGACACGCCGGGCGCCGTAACCGGAGGCTGGCTCCGCTACAGCCTGCACCGGGGGGACCGGGCCGGAGTGGGCTTCGAATACCGGCGCATAGGGACCCAGCGGGACGTCTTCACCGAGGAGCCGGGGTCGGTGAGCCGTTCGGACTGGACGATGCAGGGACGCTGGGCGCCGACGGACGCGCTGCTGGCGGAGGCCTGGAGGACCGGAGCATCGATCGTCGCGGGGGACAGTCTGGAGGCCTTCCCCTTCTCGGCGGAGTCGCGGGGCCAGTCCGGGGTGCGCTTCTCGGTCGGTCGGGGCGGCCTTTGGGGCCGGGCGACCGCCCGCTTCAACGACGGCGAGGGGATCGTGGACCGGGAGCTCTCAGCGGAGCTGTCCGCCGTATGGCCCCGGTGGGGCGGCGTGACCGCGCGAAGCAGACGGGAGTCATGGGACGGAGCGTCCGGCGAGTCCTTCGACCTGAGCGCCTGGGTGACGCCGATCTCCTACGTGGCCGTCTTCGCGGAGATTGGGGGCGGGACGCGTTCGGTCCCCTACCTGAAGCCGCTGCCGCCGCCGGAGCCGGACAGCCTGATGGGGGGGTCGGGTACGGTGGGTCCCGACACGACCGTGGTCGACCCCGATTCGGCGGACGCCGGCCCGGCCGCCCGCTTCACGGACCGCAGCGGGAGCCGTCTGGGGGTCAGGCTCGCCTGGCGGGATATCGAGGTGACGGGCGCCATGGTTTCGGCGGAGGCCGATTCGATCTGGCCCACGCAGCTCCTCTTCGACCGGGGCGGGCTGGTGCTGCCGCAACCCCGGCGGCGGGGGCTTGAGCTGACCGGGCGGATCCCGCTCTGGCCGCGCGGGCTCGCGTTGCTGGGTGAGGTGCAGCTGTGGGAGGCGGAGGACTCGGCGACGGCCGGACTGCTGTACTTTCCCGAGCACCAATACCGGGGGAGTTTCGCCTTCCACAGGCAGTACTTCCCGACGGGGAGCTTCGAAGTGTGGGTCGACGTGGGCGCCAGGGGGCGCGCGGAGATGAAGGTCCCCCAGCCGGATCCGGCCGGGGAGGCGCCGACAGCGAATCCGATGGTGGGCCGGGCCGCGGGCGCGCGCGCGGGGTCGGCACCGGAGGAGCCCGCGGGCGTCCCGACGGTGGTGCCGTTCTACCAGGACTGGTACTTCCGGCTACAGCTGCGGGTGCTGGACCTCAACATCTTCGCGACGGTCGAGAACGTCACCTTCCGGCGCAACAACCAGGACGTTCCCGGCAGGCTGCTCCCGATCACACGCGGCATTTACGGGGTCCGCTGGACCTTCTGGAACTGATGGAGGGAGTCCGGCGATGATCCGCAGCATGACGGGGTACGGGACCGCGCAGGCCCCGTTGCCGGACGGCAGGATCATCCGCGCGGAGATCCGCACGGTGAACCACCGCCACCTTTCCGTCTCCGCCGGCCTTCCGCGCGGGTGGGAGGGGCTGCGCGCCGGTGTGGTCGAGATGGTGCGCGAAGTGCTCGGGCGGGGCTCGGTGTCGCTGTCGGTGACGTGCGAGAGCCCCGGCCGGAGCGACGGGGGGACGCCGGTGCTGGATCTGGAGCGGGCGAGGCGCTACGTCGAGCTGCTGCGCCGGGCCGGGGCGGAACTCGATGTGGACGACCGGCTCGACCTGGGCACGCTGGCCGCGCTGCCGGGGGTGCTCGGTGCGGAGGTGTCGCCGGGCGAGGGGGAGGAGGCCGAGGAGGACGGGGGCGAGGCTTCGCGCGAGGCGGGACTGATGGCGTGCGTGGAGGCCGCGCTGCGGGGGGTGGTGGGGATGCGGGAGGCGGAGGGGCGGCGGCTGGAGGGGGTGCTGCGCGGGGCGGTGGGCCGCATTGGGGAGGAGACGGATGCGATCGAGGCCCTCGCGCCGCAGCGCCTGTTGCGGGAGCGGGACCGGCTGCGCGAGCGCGTGCGTGCGCTGGCCGGCGACGTGGAGACCGACGAGGAGCGGCTCGCCCGGGAGATCGCCTACCTGGCCGAGCGGTGGGACATCGCCGAAGAGGTGGCGCGCCTGCGTTCGCACACGGCGCTTTTCGTGGAGACGCTGGACGCCGCCGCGGGAGCCGGGACGGCGAAGGCGGCGAAGGTGGGCAAGCGCCTGGGCTTCGTAGTGCAGGAGATGCACCGGGAGGCGAACACCGTGGGGGCGAAGGCCAACGACGCCGCCATCTCGGCCGGGGCGGTGGCGATCAAGGAGGAGCTGGAGCGGCTCCGGGAGCAGCTGGAGAATGTGGAGTGAGGACATGAAGTGTAAAGAAAATATGACACTTTGTCAAGTAGACATTACATTGTGACGGGGTCAACGGAGCGGTCCAGCGCCGATGAGTCGCCGCACGCGTGCCGCGGGGGTGCTGTCCGCGGACCGCTCGTGCTGGTGGGGCCGTCGGGGGCCGGGAAGACGACGATCGCCGCGCGGCTGGTCGAGCGGCACGCCGGGCGCTTCGCCCTGTCGGTGTCCGCCACGACCCGCGTGCCGCGCCCGGTTGAGGAAGACGGCCGCGACTACCACTTCGTGTCGCGGGGCGACTTCGACGAGATGGTTCGCGCGGGCGAGCTGGCCGAATGGGCGGAGGTTCACGGCGAGCGGTACGGGACTCCCGCGGACAATCTGGTGCCGGGACCGGAGGGCGGGCCCGTCACCGTCCTGGACATCGATGTCCACGGCGCCCGGCAGGTGATGGAGCGCGTCCCGTCCGCCTTGGTTATCTTCATTCTTCCCCCCGGACCGGACGAGTGGATCGGCCGGCTGGCGGGGAGAGGGACCGAGTCACCCCGGGAGATCGCGCGGCGCCTCCGCACGGCGCTGCGGGAGCTCGCGGAAGCACCGTCCTTCAACCGATTCATTGTCAACGCCGATCTGGAGCACGCCGTCGACGCGGTGCTGGCCCTCGTGGAGGGGGCTGGCCGGGAGCGGGGCGCGAGCCGGGGATTCGCCTCCCTGTGCCGCGCACTCGAAGCGGGCGCGCGGTCCGGGATCGAGCGGCTGGAAGCGGCCGGCGGAGCCGTTTCCGCTGGCCAGGGAGATACAAACGGATGAAACCGATGAGAGTGTTCACCCCTGAAGAGATCGCCACGCACAACGAGAGCAAGTACCAGGGAGTGCTGGTCGCGGCGAAGTACGCACGCGAACTGAACCGCCTTCCCGAAGGGGCGATCCAGCTTTCGGACCAGAAGAAGCTCTCCACGCGCGCGCTTGAAGCGATCACCTCGGGCCAGGTGGAATACCGGCTCCTGAGGCGCCGGCGTCCCGACGCCGAATAACAGGCCGTGGCGCCCGGCGGCCCCCGCGAGCCCGGTCCGCCCTGGGAGGGGCGCACCGTCGTTCTCGGAGTCTGCGGGGGCATCGCCGCGTACAAGGCCGTCCAGGTCGCGCGTGATCTGACCCTCCTGGGCGCCGCCGTCGATGTCGTCCTCACCGAATCGGCGCGCAGGTTCGTGGCGCCGCTGTCCTTCGAGGGGGTGACGGGGCGCGGGCCGCTCGTCGATCTCTTCGCGGCCAGGGAGGCCGCGCTGCACATCTCGCTGGGCCGGGCCGCCGACTGCGTGTGCGTGGCTCCGGCGACCGCGGACTTCATCGCGCGGGCGGCGAGCGGGCGCGCCAGCGACCTGCTGACGACCGTGCTGGCGGCGGCGAGCGCGCCGGTCGTCGTCGCGCCCGCGATGAACGACGGCATGTTCGCGCACCCCCGCACGCGGCGGAACCTCGCCCGCCTCGAGGAGGTGCTGGGGTACGGGCGGGTCGGGCCGGAGGAGGGGCGGTTGGCCGCGGGGGAGGGTAGCGGGCCGGGCCGGATGGCCGAGCCGGGGGCGGTCGCCGACGCGGTGGGGCGGGCGCTGGCGGGCGGGGGCCCGCTGGCCGGGAAGCGCGTGCTGGTCACCGCGGGGGGGACGCGGGAGCCGGTGGATGCCGTGCGGTACCTGGGCAACCGCTCGTCGGGACGGATGGGGGCCGAGCTGGCGCGTGCGGCCTGGCTGCGCGGCGCGGAGGTGACGCTGGTGACGGGGCCTGCGGCGGTGGCCGCGCCGTGGGGGGCCGACGTGGTCCGGGTCGAGACCGCCCGCGAGATGCGCGAAGCCGTGCTGGGGCGGGTGGGGGGGGTGGACGTGGCGGTGCACGCGGCCGCGGTGGCCGACTACCGGCCGCGTTCGCCGCACCCGGAGAAGCTGAAGCGGGACGAGACCGGGGACGCGTTCGCGCTCGAACTGGTGAGGAACCCGGACATCGCGGCCGAGTGCGCGGCGCTGATGAAGCCGGAGAGCGTGGCGGTGGGGTTCGCGCTGGAGACGTCCGACCTGGTGGCGCGCGCGACCGGGAAGCTCGCCGCAAAGGGGTTCGACTTCATCGTGGCCAACCCGGCAGGGGAGCGGGATGCGGGATTCGAGACGGAGACGAACCGCGTGACGATCGTGAGCAGGGAGGCCGGTCCGCGTGAGGTGCCGCTGATGTCGAAGTTCGGGGCCGCGTGGGTGATCATGGAGGCCGTCGAGGACCGGCTGCGGGGGAAGGGGGGGGCGGGGGGATGAGCGACCCGCGCGCCAATCTTGCGGCGTACCTCGACCAGCGGCGGAGGATGGGGGAGCCCGCGGTTGTTTCCGGTGAGATGGATCCCGGCGAACTCCTGACGCTGCTGCGGGTTGCGGCTTCTTCCCGGCGCGGTCGGCGTCCGGGTGAGAAGCTCGCGGGTGCCGCCGCCTCCACGGGCGCCGGGGCCGCGCGGCGAGTCGGCGCGGGGAGCGCGTCCCCGGCGGCTCCGCTTCCGGAGGATGCCTCCCCCGACTACCGGGCCCTCCGCGAGATGGCGCTCGCCTGCACGCGCTGCCGACTGGCGGAGGGTCGCCGGCACGTCGTCTTTTCCGACGGGAACCCTTCCGGCCGCCTCATGGTGGTCGGGGAGGCGCCGGGGGCGCGGGAGGACGCGACCGGCCGTCCGTTCGTGGGCCAGGCCGGCAAGCTGCTGGACCTGATGCTTGCGTCTGTGGGGCTGTCACGGAGTGACTCGGTGTACATCTGCAACGTGCTCAAGTGCCGGCCTCCGGGGAACCGCAATCCCCTTCCCGACGAGATCGAGTCGTGTGCTCCCCTCCTCAAGCGACAGATCGATCTGGTGGCCCCCGAAGTGCTCCTGGCCGCGGGCACCTTCGCGGCCCGGTGGCTGACCGGTACGAACAAACCGGTGGGCAAGCTCCGTGGCGAGGTATACAGTTATCAGGGAGTGCCCCTGGTGGTGACCTACCATCCTGCGGCCCTGCTGCGGAACCCCGGCTGGAACCGGCTCGGCTGGGAGGACCTGCAGCTGCTCCGCCAGGTCATGGACGGGTCATCCTGACCCCCCGTGGGTCGAGGCCGGGCACCCGGCATAGCTAAAGGAAGAGACAGGTGAGCGAGCCCATCCCAATCCAGCAGACCCCGGAGAATCCCGGCTACGACCGCCAGCCGCCATTTTCCCCGGAGGCGGAGGCGTCGGTGCTGGGAGGAATGCTGATCGACGGAGAAGCCCCAGCCCGTGTCGTCGACTTCATCGACGACTCGATGTTCTACCGGGAGGCGCACCGCCGCCTCTTCCGTGCGATGGCGCGACTCTTCGAACGGGGCGGGGTCGTCGATCCCATCACCGTGTCCGAGGAGTTGAAGAAGGTCGGGGAGCTGGAGGGCGCGGGGGGGCTGGACTACCTGGCCTCGCTCCTCGACGCGGTCCCGACCGCAGCCAACATCGAGTACCATGCGCGCATCGTCCGGGACAAGGCGATCCTGCGACGGCTGATAGACGCGGGCCAGACGATTGTGCGCGACGTCTTCGACCCGGGCGAACGCGAGGTCGGGGAGATCCTCGACCAGGCCGAGCAGCGGGTCTTCAACGTCTCGCAATCGCGCGGTCGCGAGGGGTTCGTCTGGATCAAGGAAGTGCTCTGGCCCACCTTCGAGCAGATCGAGCAGCTACAGGAAATTCCCGACGGAGTCTCGGGGCTCGCGACCGGATTTCCGGAGCTGGACAGGATGACCACGGGTCTGCAGCCTGGCGATCTGACGATCGTCGCGGGGCGTCCCTCGATGGGGAAGACCTCGTGGGTGCTCAACGTGGCCCAGTTCGTCGCGATCGAGCGCGAGGTGCCCGTCGCCATCTTCAGCCTGGAGATGTCGAAGGAACAGCTCGTTCAGCGCTTCCTCTGCGCGGAGGCCCGCGTGGACGCACTGAAGCTCCGGCGGGGCAGATTGGCAGGGGACGAGTACCCGCGGCTGGCGCGGGCCGCCGGCCACCTCAACGCGGCGCCGATCTGGATCGACGACTCGCCCACCGGCAACGTCCTCGAGATGAAGGCGAAGGCGCGGCGGCTCAAGGCCGAGTCCAATCTCGGACTGGTGGTGGTGGACTACATGCAGCTGATGACGGGCTCGACCAGGAAGGAGAGCCGCGTACAGGAGGTTTCGGAGATCTCCCGGGGCCTGAAGGCGCTTGCGCGCGAGCTGGAGCTCCCGCTGATCGCGCTGAGCCAGCTCAGCCGCGCCCCCGAACAGCGCACCGATCGGCGGCCGCAGCTGTCGGATCTGCGCGAGAGCGGGTCGATCGAGCAGGACGCCGACATCGTGATGTTCCTGTACCGGCCGGAGTACTACCAAGGACCCTCCGACAAGGACGGCAATTCGCTGGAGGGCAAGGCCGAGCTGATCATCTCCAAGCAGCGCAACGGTCCCACCGGGACGGTTGACCTCTTCTTCCACAAGACCTACACCCGCTTCGACTCGGTTTCCCGGGGTCCGGAGCCGGGCGAGGGCGTGGCTTGACCCGGCCCCCCCGAGGTGAACGCCGCTCGGCGGGGGGCGAACCCGGTCCTTCAATCCGCGCGGAGTGACCGGTTGCCCCCGGCTTCCTTTGCTCTGCTGGTGCCGGCGGCCGGATTGGGCACGCGCATGGGCGGTGTGCGCAAGCCATTCCTGAAGCTGGCGGGCCGTTCCGTGCTCGACCACGCTCTCTCTGCGTTTCTGGCGCGCAGCGATCTCGTGGAGGTGGTAGTCGCCCTGGGTTCCAGGCCGGATCCGCACGATGCGGCGTTCAGGGATCCGCGCGTCGCCGTGGCGCCCGGGGGGACCAACCGCTTCGAGTCGGTCGCGAATGCCTTCGACCAATTGAAGTCGGAAGCCGGGATAATCGCAGTCCACGACGCTGCCCGGCCCTTTCCTTCTCCCGGGGTGATCGACGCCTGCCTCCGCCTCGCGGCCCGGGGAATCGGCGCGGTGGCCGGGATACCGGCGGTCGACACCGTGAAGCGCACCTCGGGTCCCAGGGTGATCGTGGATACTCCCGTGCGGGACACCCTTTGGTACGCGCAGACGCCGCAGATCTTTCCGCGCGGGGTCTTCGCGCGCGCCGTCGCCGGCTGCCGTGCGGGCGGTCAGCCGCCGACCGACGACTCCTCCATGGTCGAACGTGTGGGGGCGGAGGTGCGGATGGTGCGCGCGGCGGCGACCAACCTCAAGATCACCTGCCCGGAGGATCTGGCGGTCGCGGAGGCGCTGATCGCCGGTGGATATATATGATGGAATATCAGGTATATATGATGGAACATAATTCGTGGCCCGATATATACATTAGCATATGAAACGCAGACCGATTCGCAAAGCTGTGCGGTGTCTGGAGCGCGGCCAGTTGATCATCCATCCCACCGAGTCGGTCTACGGCTTCGGCGGATTCCTGGACGACGTCCCCCTGGGCGAACTGGAGGAGATCAAGGGGCGGACGGGTGGCGGCTTCGTGGTGCTGATCCGCTCGACCGACGCCGTTGCCGGGATGCTCGGCGCGACGGGGCGCGCGCTGGCGGACGTGTTCTGGCCGGGCCCGCTCACCATGGTATTGGATGATCCCGAGGGGCGTTTCCATCCCCGTGTCCGGGCCGCGGACGGTTCGGTGGCGGTTCGCGTCCCCGGCCACCCGCTGGCGCGGCAACTCCTGGAGCAGTGCGGCCGTCCCATCACATCGAGCTCCGCAAACCCGCCCGGGGAGCCACCGGCGCTCACGGCGGCCGACGCAGCCCGGGCCGCCCGCGCCCGGGGCCGCACCCTCTTCGCCCTCGATGCGGGCCCGCTCCCGGGCGGCGCCGCCTCGACTCTGGTCCGCTCCGGCCCGGATGGTCCCATTCTGATACGGGAAGGCCCGGTCGGCATGCTACAATTGGAGGAGGCGTTGCGGGGAGCGGGGTTGAAGCCCCGCCGCCAGCCCGGGGACGGGCCGCGTGTTGAACCTGCGGCGCACCGTGGCACGGAGGCGCTCCACATCACCTTCGTGTGCACGGGGAACACCTGCCGGTCCCCGATGGCCGAGGCCATCGCGCGCGGGATCATCGCCGAAGACGGAATCCGCGGGGTGACGGTGGGCTCCGCCGGTACGGCCGCCTGGCCGGGCGCGCCTGCGAGCGGGGGAGCGATTCGGGCCGCGGCTCGGGCGGGGCTGGATCTGGCGTCGCATGAAAGTGTCCTGCTGACGGAGGAGGTCGTGAGGTCGTCCGGGTTGGTTCTTTGCATGGGCAGCGCCCACCTGTGGTCCGCGCTGGAGCTGGGTGGGGAGGGCCACACGCGACTGCTCTCCGAGATGGCGGGGTCGAAAGGCGACATCGAGGACCCCTTCGGGGGGGCGGACGAGGTGTACGCGTCGACCTTCGAGCAGCTGAGTGGGCTGGTCGCGGCGTTGCTCACGGGACCGGATAGGAAGCGGGGCTCGGAGTGAGGGGTGGCGAGGGCGGGGCCGGGGGCGGAATGCGCGCGACGGGTGCGGAACGTGCCGGGGGGAGTGGGGGGCGGGTTCCGGCGGGGACCGTCCCGGGGGGGGTGGCGGTCTTCGCGGTGCTCGGCGATCCGGTGGGCCACAGCCTGTCGCCCGCGATCCACAACGCGGCGTTCCGGGCGGTGGGGCGCCAGGCGGTCTACATGGCGCGGCGCGTGACCTCCGAGGAGTGTGGTCCCGTCATGCGGTCCCTTGCGCTGGCCGGTGGCGGGGGCAACGTGACGGTGCCGCACAAGGAGGTGGTGCTGCCCTTCCTGGACCACCATACCGAAGCGGTCGCATCGACCGGAGCGTGCAACACCTTCTGGGCGGAGCAGGGAGCCGTTTGGGGGGACAACACAGATGTGGAGGGGTTCCGGCGCACCTGGGAAGCGGTGACCGGGGGACTGGCGGGAGCGGCCGATGCGCTTGTCCTGGGAGCAGGCGGCGCCGCGCGCGCGGTCCTCCTGGCGCTTTGCGAGGCTCCGGTTCCGCCCAGGATCAGGCTGTGGAACCGGACGGAAGCGAAGGCCCGCGCTCTGGCCGTCCATTTCGGCGAGGAGCGGGTCGAAGTGCTCCAGGATTGCGGTGGCACGGCGCCGGAGGTGGTTGTGAACGCGACTTCGGCCGGGCTGGATGGCCGGAGTGTGCCGATCGAGCTGGCTCGGCTCGCCGGTACCCCCCGGTGCGTGATCGACCTCGTTTACGGCAAGGAACCCACACCACTTTGTCGCCGCGCGCTCGATCTCGGGGCGGCCGCGGTGGACGGACGGGAGATGCTGGTGCGGCAGGCGGAGGCGTCGCAAGTGCGCTGGTTCGGCAAACCGCCTCCGAGGGGAGTGATGACACGGGCATGCGAGTAGATTCTTCCGCGGGGCGCCGGGCGGGTTCGTTCCCTGCACTCCGGTCCGCTGGTTGTCGCATTGCCGGCATCCGCCGATCGCGGCTCCTCGCCGGCCTTGCCGACTTCCTGCTGCCCCCCGCCTGTGCCGCTTGCAGCAGTCCGGCCACGGAGGAGGTGCGTGCGGGAAAGGGTCCGGTATGCCAGAACTGCCGCCTCGGCCTGCCTCCGGTTCCGCACCCGGCCTGTGACCGCTGCGGTGCCCCCCTGGGAACGGGAGAAGCCCCGTCCTGCCTGGAGTGCCAGGACTGGCCCGACGAGGTCACCGGTGCGCACACGCTGTGCCTCCTCGAGTCTCCGGCTCGCGAACTCGTCCACGCGCTCAAGTACCAGGGATGGCGGGGTGTCGGCGACTTCATGGGGACGGAGATGGCCCGCCGTGCGCCCGAACCTGTCCGGCGGGTCGACTGCATCGTACCCGTTCCCACCTCGCGCCGGAACCTCCGCCGCCGCGGTTACAACCAGGCGGCCGTGATCGCGGAGGCGCTGGCCATCGGGTTGGAGATACCGCTCATCCCCTGTTTGGAGCGACGGCGCCAGGAGGGCACCCAGACCACCTTGAATCCCATGCAGCGACGGGCTAACGTGAGTGGTGCCTTTGTTCTGCAGGGGCGGTTCAGGGACGTGATGGCAGGCAGCCGGGTCCTGCTCGTCGACGACGTGATCACGACGGGGGCCACCATTGTGGCCGCGGTCGAGGCGCTCGGTGCCGGTGCCCCCGGCGCCGTGGTTGCCTACGCGTTCGCGCGTACCGTCCCCCTGTCCACAGACATCAATTGACACGACGGTGCCACCGTCCGGGAGCCTCCCAGATCCATGTCCATCCGAGTTGCGATCAACGGCTTCGGCCGCATCGGCAGAAACGTCCTCAGGGCCGCCAAGCAGTCCGGGCGGGACGACCTCGACTTCGTTGCGGTCAACGACCTGACCGGCAGCGAGACGCTGGCCCACCTTCTGAGGTACGATTCCGTCCACGGCCGCTACCCGGGCACGGTCGAAGTATCCGCGGACGGGCTTGTCGTGGATGGAGACGAGATCCTTGTGCTTTCGGAGCGGGATCCGGCCGATCTGCCCTGGGCGGAGCTGGATGTCGACATCGTGGTGGAGTCGACCGGGCGCTTCCGTACCCGGGAGCTCGCTTCGAAGCACCTGGAGGCCGGCGCGAGCAAGGTCATCATCTCGGCGCCCGCCAAGGACGAGGACATTACGATCGTTCTCGGCGTGAACGACCGGGCTTACGATCCCGCCGCCCATCACATCATTTCCAACGCCAGCTGCACCACGAACTGCCTCGCGCCGGTGGCCAGGGTTCTCACCGAGCGCTTCGGGTTCGTTCGCGGGCTCATGACCACGATCCACGCCTACACTGCTGGCCAGGCGGTGCTCGACGGTCCCCACACGGACCTTCGCCGTGCGCGCGCCGCAGCCGTCAGCATGATTCCTACCACGACCGGCGCGGCCAGAGCGATCTCGCTGGTGCTCCCCGAGCTGGAGGGGAAGCTCGACGGCATGGCCATCCGCGTCCCCACGCCCGATGTGTCCGTGGTCGACCTGGTCGCCGAGCTGGGGACCGACGTTTCAGCCGACGATGTCAATGACGCCCTGCGGGCCGCGGCGGAGACCGATCTGGCGGGCATACTGCGAGTCGAGGAGGGGCCGCTGGTCTCCGTCGACTTCACGGGCGACCCGGCGAGTTCGGTTGTGGACGCGCTGAGCACGTCGGTCATGGATGGCCGCCTGGTGAAGGTTCTGGCCTGGTACGACAACGAATGGGGATATTCTTCGCGCGTGGTCGACCTGATCGGACACGTGGGCGGATGCCTGCCTGTACACGGCTGATCCGCGTCGAACGCCGAATGCCGCGGAGGTGGAGGTCGCACCCCGGTCCGAGGCTCCGCAGATCCCGCTGAACAATTGAAGAAACCCTTGCCCTCCCCTCGTAAGACACTGCAGGATCTCGATCTCGACCTTCTCGCGGGGACGGCCGTCGCGCTTAGGGCCGACTTCAACGTGCCCCTCGATGGTGGCCGGGTCGCCGATGCGGCGCGCATCGAGCGCACCATTCCCACGATCGACCTTCTTGTCGAGTCCGGAGCGAAGGTGGTAGTCCTTTCCCACCTGGGTCGCCCCGGAGGCCGGCTGAGACCCGAGTTCACCCTCCGCCCGGTGGCGGACTGCCTGGGCGCATTGGTGGAGGCGCCGGCTGCATTCCTCCCACACGTAGACGGCGCCGAGGTGCGGGACGCGGTGGCGGGTATGGCGGACGGGTCCGTGCTGGTGCTCGAGAACACCCGGTTCCTCCCGGGCGAGACGGCTTGTGATCCCGGGTTGGCCGCGGACTGGGCGAGCTGGGCGAGCCACTTCGTGCTGGACGCCTTCGGGACCGCGCACCGTGCGCACGCCTCCACCGTGGGGCTGGCGCGGGCCGTGCGCCAAAAGGAGGGCGAGGCGGTGGCCGGGTTGCTCGTCGCGGAGGAGCTGAGTGCGCTGGGGTGCGTTCTGGGCAAGCCCCGGCGCCCGTTTGCGGCAGTCGTCGGGGGTGCGAAGATATCCGGAAAGATCGACGTGATCGAAGCGCTGCTTGCGCGTGTTGACGTACTCATGGTCGGAGGGGCCATGGCGAACACGTTCCTCCTGGCGATGGGGATCGAGACCGGTGCCTCGCTCGTGGAGCCGGACAGCGCCGAGGCAGCCCGGCGGATTCTGAAGGCCGCGGGGCCTCGGCTCGTACTACCCGTGGATTGCGTGGTGGCCCCGTCGTTGACCCCGGGCGTCGAAGCGCGCAGTGTGGACCGCTCGGCGGTGACGGATCAGGAAACCATCGGTGACGTGGGGCCGGTGACGACCGAGGTGTTCGGACGCTGTCTTGCTGACGCAGCCACCGTTATCTGGAACGGACCGATGGGGATCTTCGAAAAGAGCGCTTTCGCCAACGGCACCCGAGCACTGGCGATCAGCGTCGCCGAGGCCGCAGAGGCGGGAGCGACTGTGGTCATCGGGGGCGGCGACTCCGTCGCGGCCGTCGGATCGGCTGGAGTGGCAAACCGGATCACCCATATCTCAACCGGTGGAGGGGCGTTTCTCGACCTGGTGGCGGGCAAGACCCTGCCGGCGTTGGAGGCGCTGTCGGAACGAACCCCGGCCGGAAACTCGCAAGGGGCGGAGGTGTGAACATGCCGAAGGTCGTCGCGGGCAATTGGAAGATGCACTACGGTCCCGCCGAGACGGCGAACTACTTTGCCCGCTTCCGCCCCGATGCGAATCCGGAATCGGTTAGCCTGATCTTCTTCGTCGCCGGGCTGTCCCTGCACGCGGCGAAGACCAGCGCGCGGGTGCCTGTGGAGCTGGGTGTCCAGAGCATTCATTGGGAACCTTCCGGAGCGCTGACCGGAGAGACATCGGCCGAGATGGCTGCGGAGGCGGGCGCGTCGTTCGCCCTGGTCGGGCACTCCGAACGCCGCCACGTCTTTGGAGAAACCGACGCCGAGGTGGGCCGCAAGGTCGCGGCGGCCGTGCGGGCGGGTCTCGTCCCGGTCGTTTGCGTGGGGGAGTTGCTGGAGGAGCGCAGGGCTGGCCGTCTTGCCGAGGTCCTTCGTCGGCAGGTGTCCGCCTTCCTCCCGTCCCTGCAGGGCGGCGGCCGATTCATGGTTGCCTACGAGCCGGTGTGGGCGATCGGAACCGGGGAGACGGCCACGCCGCAGGACGCGTCCGATGCACACGGCATCGTGCGCGAGGCGCTTGGCGAACTGGGGCGGGCGCCAATCCTCTACGGGGGCAGCGTAAAGTCCGGCAACGCGACCGCGCTGATGTCCGCACCCGATGTCGACGGCGTACTGGTGGGCGGGGCGAGTCTGGACCCGGAGGTGTTCACGAAGATCGCGATGGCGGGCGACTCCGCTGGCGGGTCCACGGGTGGCGGATCGGCGGGTTGACAGGAGGGGCCTTCTCGAACACGTTTCGGAACGCTCGGAAGGGCGGACAAGAGACCATGATGCGAGTGTGAAATGTACGGATTCCTGTTGGCTCTGCTGGTTCTGGACGGGGTGTTGCTGGGTGTCGTCATCCTGCTCCAGGCGGGCAAGGGCGGCGGCCTGGCGGCGATGGGTGGCGCCACAGCCACGACGGATGTGTTGGGAGGGCGTCAGGCCACGACCCTGCTGACCCGGGCGACCTGGTTCCTGGGGAGCGGCTTCATGGTGCTCTCACTTGTGCTGGCCATCCTGTCCTCACGCGCGCAGGGACCGACTTCGGTCCTGGAGGGAATCCCGGCCGCGACGACACCACAACCGCTGTTGCAGGATGGGTCGCCGGTAATCGACTTGTTGCCCGGCGACGACGAAACAGGCACTCCGGGCGAGGAACAACCCCCTGGCGAAGACCCGCCCGGTGCAGAGGACCCGCCTCCGGGCTCCTGAGCAGTCCGGGGCGGAAGTGTCTGCTGCAGTCGACCGGCGATGCCTGGTGACGCGACAGCCCTGAGCCGGGGAGTCGTTCGGGATCTCCTCTACCAGGGGTTTCAGGCGCGTTTCCTCGCCGGCGGCGCGGCGAAGTCGGCGGGTATGCCGTTCGGCGTCGACATCAGGACGGTGGCCATGGCCCGGGCGATGCGGCACTCCTCGGACGGGAAGGGCGACCTCTGCTCCGCGGGCCACCTCGCACCCGGCCCAATGCTCGCGTTCGGGGCCACGCCCCTCGAGTTCCTGCGGCAGCTCGGCCGCAAGGGGACGGCTCCCGCGGCGGCCCGAAGCGGCGGCCGGAGCTGGACCGACCTGCGACGGGGATTGATCGGGTGGGACGGACCGCCGGGCACGATGACGCAGGTGCTTGCCGGCGTGGCACTGGCCTTCGCGCAACGCGGGCAGGATCGCGCGGCGTTGGTCTTCGAGGAGTTCGCGGCCACGGAGACGGGCGGGTGGCATGAAGGGATGAACTTCGCAGCTGCCCAGGCGGCGCCACTTGTCGTCGTACTGGACGCCGCTCGCGGTGCGGGTGACGCGGGCGAGGGTGCAGCCGACGCGATCGCCCGTGGCTATGGCGTCGATGCGGCCACGGTCTCCCGGGAGGCGTATCCCGAACTCTTCCGCACGGTGGCCGACGCTCGCCGGAGGGCCGTGCAGGGGCGGGGACCATCGCTGATCGCCATGCTTCCCCGGGACCAGGACGACCCCTGGGCGCTGCACGACGCCTTCGTGGCCTGGGCGCGCGACGAGGCCGGTGTCGGCAGAGGCGAGGTCAAGGCGATCGAGCGGGCGGCGTCGGCCGGTGTCGACCACGCCTTCCACCGTCTCGACAAGGAGCCGGAAGCGGCGGCCGACGATGCCCTCGTTCCGGTATGCACGCACGATGTTCCGCAGCCCGCCTGGACTCGCCGTACGCCCCCGGAGCCGGGCTGGCGCGCGACCGCGGAGCCGCAGGGATTCCACGATGTCCGGTGAACTCCCGCCACAGGTGACGCGTACCCGCGAGGGCCGTCCCGCGACCTTCCTCGAGGCGATCGCCGAAGCCCTTTGGGAAGAGATGGAACGCGATTCCAGGGTGTTCCTGATGGGGGAGGACATCGGGTCCTACGGGGGGGCCTTCAAGGTGACCCGTGGGTTCCTCGATCACTTTGGCCAATCGCGGATCATCGACACGCCCATCTCCGAAGGGGGGTTCACCGGAGCGGCCGCAGGGGCGGCGCACATGGGACTTCGGCCGGTGGTGGAGATGCAATTCATGGACTTCATCTCTCCCGCCTACGACGTCCTGACGAACTACATCGCAACATCGCTCTATCGGGGCGCGGGCCCCCTGCCGATAGTGGTCCGGGGCCCGGTGGGGGGCGGGAACCGGGGAGGACCCTTCCACTCCCAGAACGTCGAGATGGCCTTCTTCCACACCCCGGGCCTCAAGATCGTCTATCCGTCGACCGCGGCGGACGCGAAGGGGTTGCTGAAGAGCGCGATTCGCGACGACAACCCGGTCATCTTCGAGGAGCATAAGGGACTGTACCGGGCGCCCCATTGCCGGGAGAAGCTGCCTGCGGACGACCATGTGGTCCCGCTGGGCAAGGCGCGTGTGGCCATGGAGGGTGAGGACCTGACGATAGTTACCTATGGGCTCATGGTGCACCGCAGCCTGGAGGCCGCCGCCACCCTCGCTCGCGACAGGGTCCGGGTGGAGGTGATCGATCTCCGCACCCTCCTGCCGCTCGACGAAGACGCGATCGTCGCGTCCGTGCAGAAGACCGGCAAATTGCTCATCGTACACGAGGATACACGCACCGGGGGGATCGCGGGCGAGATCGCGATGCGCATCAACGAGCGCGCCTTCGAATGGCTGGACGGACCGGTCCTGAGGGTCACGGCGATCGATTCGCCGGTTCCCTTCAGCGGTGCACTGGAGGACTACTTTCTCCCCTCGGTGGCGGATGTGGTCACTGCGGGGCGTTATCTTGTGAATTACTGATCCTGCGGCGGACGCAACGACCCGGAAAGGGTTCCGCCGCCGCCGACCAACGCGCAGGGAGAAGCACAGGTGTCCCGAATCGAAGTCCCAATGCCCCAGATGGGCGAGTCGATCGCCGAGGGCACGGTTTCCAAGTGGCTGAAAGCACCGGGTGACGCCGTCGAGCGCGACGAGCCCATCCTGGAGATATCGACGGACAAGGTGGACGCGGAGATACCGGCTCCGGCAGCGGGGACGCTCGGCGAGATCCTCGTCGGCGAGGGAGAAACCGTGGAGGTGGGAACGGTGGTCGCCTACATCAGCGAAGGCGCCGCTGAGCCGGCGGCCGCGCCCGAAGCGGTCCCCGAAGAGGCCCGGGACACCACGGCGACCGCGCCCGCCGCCGCGGACCGGGGTGCGTCTCCTTCCGCGCCGGCCGTCCCGCTTCCCCCGATCCCGCCGAGCGAACTCGCCGAGGCGGCCGCGAGCGATGGCGACAGCCAGGAAGTCGCCTGCACGGCCACCAGCGAGGAGCGGCTGCGGACGCGCTCGACGCCGGTCGTGCGCAGGATCGCCCAGGAGGCGGGGGTGGACATCGCCTCGGTCCCGGGCACCGGCCACCAGGGCCGGGTCACGAAGCAGGACATCCTCTCCTTCATCGAGCGCGGAGGAGCCACGGCAACGCCTTCGGCCGCGGCGGCGGGGCCTGCTCCGGCGCAGGATGCTCCGCCTTCCGGGCCCCGTGTCGCGCCGGCTCCCGGGACCGCAGCGCCGCCGGCCCCGTCCCGCGAACCCGGGGCTGCCGCTCGCATCCCGGAGACACCGCGGGCCCCCGCGGCCCCAGAGGACCGTCCCGACCCGCCGGCCCGCAAGCCGGTCGCGTCCCCGCCACCTTCCGATCTCTGGAAGCGCTTCCACAGGGAGGTGGAGCACCCCGTCTTCCCGGTTCGGGAGGGCGACCGGGTCGAGACCATGAACAAGGTGCGCCGCCTCACCGCGGAGCACATGGTCCTCGCGAAGCGGATCTCGTCCCATGTGCACTCCATCATCGAGATCGATTTCTCGGTGGTGGACCGGATTCGCCGGGAGAACAAGGCGCGGTGGGCGGAACGCGGCGCGCGCGTCTCGTACACGGCGTTCGTGGCGTGGGCCTGCTCGCGGATCCTGCGGGACTTCCCGAGCGTCAACGGCACGATCTCCGGGAACAACATCGTATACCGCGGCGCGGTGAACATCGGGATGGCGGTGGACCTCAATCCGGGGCTGATCGTGCCGGTGATCCACGACGCCGACGACCTCAGCCTGGTGGGGACCGCCAGGAAGATCGTCGACCTGGCGACCCGTGCGAAGTCGCGCCAACTCTCGCCCGGCGAGATCCAGGGCGCCACCTTCACCATCACGAACCCGGGCGTGCTCGGCACCATTGTGGGCATGCCCATCATCCCCAAGGGCACCTCGGCGATCCTCGGCACGGGCTCTATCGACAAGCGCGTCGTCGTGGTCGGCGACCCGGCCACCGGCGAGGACGCGATGGCGATCCGCAAGCGGTCCTTCTTCTCGCTCGGCTACGACCACCGCCTGGTGGACGGCGCCGACTCCGCGCGCTTCCTGTCGCAGCTCAAGGAACTCCTGGAGGACTTCCCGGAGGACGCCTGAGAACCGGCGGCGCGAAGGAGGCCCGGCCGTGCCGAAGACTGCCGTGACCCTGCCGCGGGAGGCAACCCGCGCGAAGAACCCCGTCCCGGCCGCGGGATGGAGCGGCCGCACCCTCGCGGTGCGCCATCCCGGGAGGATCGGCTACGAACCCGCGCTGGAGCTCCAGGCCACCCTTGTGGAACGGCGCCGGCGCGGCGCTATCCCCGACACCCTGCTCCTCCTTGAGCACCCCCACGTCATCACCCTGGGATCCTCGGGACGCGCCGGCCACGTCCTCCTCGCCGCCGACGAACTCGCGCGGCGCGGCATCGCCCTGCACCACGCTGGCCGCGGCGGCGACGTGACCTACCACGGCCCCGGCCAGCTGGTCGGCTACCCCATCCTGGACCTCAAGCCGAACCGCAGGGACCTCCACCTCTACCTGCGCGCCCTCGAAGCCGTGCTCATCCGGACGCTCGCCGCATTCGGCCTGGCCGGCGAGCGCGACCCATCCGCCACGGGAGTGTGGGTCGGCGGGGCCAAGGTCGCCGCCATCGGGATCCGGGTCTCGTCGGGGTGGATCACGTCGCACGGCTTCGCCCTCAACGCCGACACCGACCTCTCGTATTTCGACGCCATCGTGCCGTGCGGGCTGCCCGGGCGGCCCGTCACCAGCATCAGCCGGCTCCTCGGCCGGCGGGTCACCCCCGAGGCGGCCGCGCCCGCACTCGTCTCCGCGATGGCGGCGGAGTTCGGCTACGGCTCCGTGGACGACCCCGGCGGCGCGAACTCGAAGTAGTCGAAGTACCGCTCCTTCCTCTCCCGCTGATCCTCGAGCCACGCCTCGAAGCCGGAGGGGCCCGGTTCGGGTTGTGCCGACTGCTCCCGCGCGGCCCTCTGCGCGAGATCGTCCACGTACTCGTTGCGGGGATCGCCGGCGTGCCCGCGGACCCACCGCCAGGCCACCTCGTGCCGCGCCGCGATTCCGTCCAGCCGCCGCCACAGCTCGAGGTTCTCGATCGGCCCGCCCTTTCGCTTCCAGCCGCGGCGCTTCCACGCGGGCATCCACTCGGAGGCGCCCTTCACGAGGTACTGCGAGTCGGAGACGAAGACCACGCGGCGCCGGCCCTTCAGCACCCCCAGCGACACGATCGCGCTCATCAGCGCCATCCGGTTGTTCGTCGTGGAGCGTTCGGAGATCCACAGGTCGCGGCGCTCCCAGCGGTCCCCCGTCCAGTGTTCGAGGAGCGCGGCGGCCCCGCCGGGACGGGCTCTGCCCGCGAACTGGTTTCCGAGACAGGACTCGTCGGCGTGTATGTAGACCCTCTGGCCGCTCGTCATCGCACCGCTCCCTGGCAGGGCGTGGAATAGGTCCCCGCTGCATTCGGCCGACGATGCATCCGGGCTGGAACGCGGCGCTCACGGGCCTGCTGGTCGCGCATCGGGGTGTGCCGGCTCCCCCTAATGATAGCGTGCACGGTCCCCCGATGATCATCGGGTGGTCCCGATGCCGCAGTGGTGTCTTGAAGTATCGGTGGACGGGGCTACATTGACCGGATGCCTTCCGCCCCGAACCCCGCCGAACCGCACTCCGCCTACCTGCTGCTCGAAGACGGGCGGCGTTTCGATGGACTTCCACTCGGACACGCGGGAGCCGCCGTCGGCGAAGTCGTTTTCAACACCTCGATGACGGGCTATCAGGAGGTTCTCACCGATCCTTCCTACGCCGGCCAGCTCGTGGCGATGACCTATCCCCTGATCGGCAACTACGGCACCAATCACGCCGACCTGGAGTCTGCACGGCCGCAGGTGTCCGGCTTCATCGTGCGCGAGGCGGCCCGCTTCCCCAGCTCGTGGCGGAGCCGCTCGGATCTGCAGGACTACCTGGCGACCCATGGCGTCGTCGGGATCCGGGATGTGGACACGCGGGCGCTTACCCGCCACATCCGCAGCGAGGGCGCGATGCGCGGGGGGATCGCAGGTGGGGATGTGGCCGGGCAGGAGCTGCTCGAACGTGTCCTGGCGCACCCGAGGATGGAGGGGCTGGAACTGGCCTGCGGGGTATCGACCGAGCGGCCTTACACCGTCGCGGCGGTGGGCGAGGAGGTCTATCACGTCGCCGCCTTCGACTTCGGCGTGAAGGCGAGCTCACCCCGGCTGCTCTCCGAGCGGGGGTGCCGGGTGACGGTGCTGCCCGCGCAGGCGGAGACGGCGGAGGTGCTGGGGATGGAACCCGACGGCCTCTTTCTCTCCAACGGGCCCGGGGATCCGGCTGCCGTGGAGCGTACCGGCGAGACCATTCGGCAGGTGGCGTCCCGCGGGATCCCGGTGTTCGGCATCTGTCTCGGGCATCAGCTGATCGCCAGGGCCTTCGGTGGCGAGACCTTCAAGCTCCCGTTCGGACACCACGGGGGGAATCATCCCGTAATGAACCACGACCGGAGCAGCGTCGAGATCACTTCGCAGAACCACGGTTTCGCGGTGCGGGCGGGGGAGGGTCGCGAGGTCTCCGGCGCGCCGGAGATGAGGGTCACCCACAGCAACCTGTACGACGGCACCGTCGCGGGGATCGCACACGCGCGCCTTCCGGTCATCGCCGTGCAGTACCATCCGGAGGCGGCGCCGGGCCCGCACGACAGCAGCTACCTCTTCGACGACTTCGTTTCGATGATGGCGGCCGCACGCCGCGAAAGGGGCGCACGGCGTCCCGATTCGTATATTGGTTCATGAGATGCCGGGAACCCGTCGTCCGGGCCGCTACCGGCTTCGCAGCCGGATCCTGCAAGGAGGTTGAATGACGAAAGCCGAGCTGGTTGAACAAGTCGCGGAAGCGATCGGTCCGGGCGTCACGAAGAGGGACTGCGCCCTGGTCGTCGATGGTTTCCTCAACGCGGTCAAGCACGCGCTCGCCCGGGGTCACGGCATCGAGATCCGGGGGTTCGGCACCTTCAAGGTGCGCGAGCGGAAGGAGCGCCTGGCCCGCAACCCCAGGACGGGTGAGCCGGTGATGGTGCCGGCGCGCTCGATTCCCGTCTTCAAGCCTTCGAAGTTCATGCGCGCCCAGGTCGCGGAGGGGAATGCCGGGACCTCCCGGCCGGGTTCGGGCGGCGCCGCACGCTGACCGCGACGGGGCCGTGGACGTTACCGTGCTTCTCTTCGCCGCCCACCGCGAACTTGCGGGTGGAAGGGCCGATACGGTCGTGACGCTCCCCGAGCGGTCGACGGTCGACGCCCTCCTGGCCGAGCTGCGGGCGCGGGGCGGGGGGTGGGCAAGCCTGCCGCGCCGCGCCGCCGTCGCCGTCAACCGCAGGTATGCCAGCGGGGACACCGTGCTCGCCGAGGGCGACGAGGTGGCACTGATCCCGCCGGTGGCGGGAGGTTGAACATGATCTGGAGCGACGTGACCACGGAGAGCATCGACCCGGGGGCGGTGCTGGCCCGGGTGGGTTCGCCCGCGGACGGGGCGGTCGCCTTCTTCGCGGGCGTGGTCCGCAACGAGAACGAGGGACGCCCGGTGTCCGGGATGGAGTACGAAGGGTATGATGAGATGGCCCGCGAGGAGCTCGCCGCCATCGTCGCCGAGGCGGCCGAGCGGGCCGGGAGCGATCGGATTGGGGCGGTCCACCGCCTCGGGCGCCTGGCGGTCGGCGAGGTGAGCGTGGCTATCGCGGTCTCGTCGCCGCACCGCGCCGAGGCCTTCGCCGCCGCGAGATACATCATCGAGGAGCTCAAGAAGCGGCTTCCGGTGTGGAAGCGGGAGCACTACCTGGACAGGGATGCACAGTGGCTGGAGGGTCACCTCCCCGGGCAGGAGGCCGGGCCGGGAGGAGAAACGGGGGAGCACGGGGGGAATCGTCACCTCACCGAGCGGGAGGCGGGGCGGCAAGGGTGAATCATTTTCGCAATAACGGTCATGCAGTGAACGTTTTTCGCACAAACGGCACAGGCGCAGCGATGGTCGACGGCTTCGGCCGCCGGATCGAGTACCTGCGCATTTCGGTGACGGACAAGTGCAATCTGCGATGCGTATACTGCATGCCGGAGGAGGGGCTGCCCTGGCTTCGCCGCGACGAGATCCTCAGCTACGAGGAGATCACGGAGGTCGTGAGGGTCATGGCCGGGATGGGACTCAGGCGGGTGCGCCTCACCGGTGGGGAACCGCTCGTGCGCAAGGACCTGCCGGGTCTCGTGGCCATGCTCGCCGCGGTGCCGGGAATCGAGGACATCGCGCTCTCCACCAACGCCGTCCTCCTGGCGCCGATGGCCCGGAACCTCCGGGATGCCGGCGTCTCCCGGGTCAACATCTCGCTGGACTCGCTGCGCCCGGAGCGCGCCGACGCCATCGCCCGCCGCCCCGGCACGCTGGCGAAAGTGCTGCGCGGGCTGGACGCCGCGCAGAGCGTCGGCTTCGACCCCATCAAGATCAACGTGGTCCTCATGCGCGGCGAGAACGACGACGAGATCGCCGACTTCGCCGAACTGTCGCGCGACCGCCCCCTCCACGTGCGCTTCATCGAGGTGATGCCCACCGAGTCGAACCTGGAGCTGAGCGCGTCCAACTTCCTCTCCTGCGACGAGGCGCTCGCCGCGATCGCCGGGGTGGACGCCCTCGAACCCGTCCCGGGTCCCCCCGGCAACGGTCCGGCCACCTACTTCAGCTTCCCCGGCGCGCGCGGCACGATCGGGGTCATCACACCGATGAGCCACAACTTCTGCAGCCGCTGCAACCGCATGCGGCTCACCGCGGACGGCCAGCTCAGGCCCTGCCTCTTCGGCACCATCCAGACCCCTCTGCGCGAAGCCCTGCGGCGCGGCCAGGACCTTCGTCCGCTCGTCGACGAGACACTGCGCATCAAGCCGGAGAAGCACCTGCTGGTGCAGGGCTCGTCGGAGGGTTCCGGCGGCCTGATCGCCCTTTCACAGACGGGCGGATGAGTCGCAGTACGCCCCTGGGCCGACCGGGCCCAACCACCCGCCACCCTTACCACCCACGGAGAACAAACACCTAAATGTCAGCCAGAAAGATCACTGTAGTCGGCGCCGGGCACGTCGGCGAAGTCTGTGCCCAGCGGCTCGCCGAGAAGGAGCTGTGCCGGGAAGTCGTGCTCATCGACATCGTCGAAGGCATTCCGCAGGGCAAGGGACTCGACCAGTGGCAGAGCGCGCCGGTCGAAGGCTTCGACACCATGGTAAGGGGATCGAACGACTACGGCCCCGCCGAGGGGTCGGACCTCTTCATCGTGACCGCCGGGATCGCGCGCAAGCCGGGCATGAGCCGCGACGACCTGCTGCGCACCAACGCCGGGATCGTCCGCTCGGTCGGCACCGAGATCGCCCGGGTCGCGCCGGACGCGGTCGTCATCGTGGTGTCCAATCCCCTCGACGTGATGGCCTACGTCGCCAGGGAGACCACGGGCTTCCCGCGCGAGCGGGTCGTCGGCATGGCGGGCGTGCTCGACACGGCCCGCTTCCGCGCCTTCATCGCCATGGAGCTGGACGTGAGCGTCGAGGACATCCAGGCGATGGTGCTCGGAGGCCACGGGGACACGATGGTCCCGCTGGTCTCCTACACCTCCGTCAGCGGCATCCCGGTGTCGCGCCTCATCCCGCAGGACCGGCTCGACGCGATCATCGAGCGCACCCGTAACGGGGGAGCCGAGATCGTGAAGCACCTGAAGACGGGGAGCGCCTACTACGCACCCTCGGCGGCGGCCGTGCAGATGGCCGAATCGATCGTGCGCAACAAGCGCCGCATCCTCCCGGCGGCGGCGTACCTGGAGGGCGAGTACGGCCAGGAGGGCATCTACCTGGGCGTGCCGTGCAAGCTGGGCGAGGGCGGCCTGCAAGAGGTGATCGAGGTCGAGCTCACCGACAGCGAGAGCGCCGCGCTGGCGAAGAGCGCGGACCATGTGCGCGATGTGATGGCGAGCCTGTAGCCGGCGGCGGGCGGGGATTCCCCCCGGGGCATTACCGCTCCCGGTGTTCACGCGGAATCATCCGCGGACAGCTGAGCGGTCAGGTTCGGCCTACGGTCGGCTGAACACCGCCGGATCCACCTCCGGATTCAGCACGAAGTCCGTCGTCACCAGCACCTTCCAGATGCTGCCGTCCGCGTTCACATGCACGCGCCGACCCGTGAAGATGTACCCGTCGACCTCCTGGACGTCCTCCCAGTAGGTGCGGCTGATGTTCTGGCGCCCCTCCTCGCGGTAACCGATGGAGACCGGCATCGCGCGCCCCTCCTGGAAGACGTAGTACCAGGTGTCGTTGTGGTCGCCGACATCCTCGCCGAAGGTGACGCGCACCTGGTGGCGCCCCTCCTCGTCGGTGCCGTCGTAGTGGAGGAAGACGCCGGGGTCCTTCAGCTTGAAGGGCAGTCCGATCCAGTAGAAGACGTCTCCGGAGACGTAGCGTGCCTCGTCGTAGTCCTTGTCGCCGGGCGACAGCGTCTCTCCGTTCATGACTGCCCACTCCTGGACGCCGTCGAAGCCGTGCTGGATGAAGTCGTTGCCCTCCCAGCGCTCGATCCGGGCGGCTTCACCCGTCTCCAGGCGCGCCAAAGTGACGTAGCGGGGCCGCGTCCGCCGGAGGCGTCCGGACTCGGGGTCCCACATCTCGGTCGTCAGGGTGTAGGTCGCGCTGCGCAGCTTCCAGTACGTCTCCATCCCGCCGAGCGACTCGATCCATCCGTCGACCAGCGCCTCGGCCATCCCGTCAGCGGGCGGTTGCGAGTCGGCCGACGTTCCCGGCGCCTCCGTTTCGCCGCTGCAAGCGACGGAGCCAACCAGCAGCAGGACGGCGAGTCCGACTGCGGGCCTCCTCCACCGGCGGACCTCCACGGACCCCCTCGCCGCACTCGAGCCGCCGCTCCGAAGGACTGCGGATCCGTCTCTCCACCGGTTCTTCATCGTCATTCTCCCTCTGGTGCCGAGTCCCCGGAACGGCCTCGCCCGGCCGCCGGGGTTCCGTCCGTGTACCCTTGCATCCCCGCGCCGGCCCTGCAACCCGACCTGCCATGCCATATGACATGATACGCATTCGCCCCTTCCTGCGCCCGCTCGCGGAGTCCGCCGCCAGCTGGTGGTGCCGCCCGGACTGGCCTTCGGTGGAGCCGGTTCCCCGGACGGACGAGTGCCGGGCAACGCCGTCATGGTCTACATGCTGGAGCTCGTCAAGGTGGAGCCCTGGGGATCCGCACTCCGACCCTTCGCGCGGCGCACTACAACTTCGGCAGCGTCACCCCTTCCTGGCCCTGGTACTTCCCCTTCCGGTCCGCATACGCGACCTCCGGCGCCTCGTCCCCCTGGAAAAAGACGAGCTGCGCGATCCCCTCACCCCCGTAGATCTTCGCTGGCAGCGGGGTGGTGTTCGAAATCTCCAGCGTCAGGAATCCCTCCCAGGTGGGCTCCAGCGGGGTCACGTTCACGATGATCCCGCAGCGTGCGTAGGTGCTCTTGCCCACGCAGAGGACGAGAACGTCGCGCGGTATGCGAAAGTGCTCCACCGTGCGCGCCAGCGCGAAGGAGTTGGGCGGGATGATGCAGTCGCTGCCCCTCACGTCGACGAAGGAGCGTTCGTCGAACGCCTTCGGGTCCACGACCAGGTTGTGGACGTTGGTGAACACCTTGAACTCCGGCGCCACCCGAATGTCGTAGCCGAAGGAGGAGAGTCCGTAGGAGATGCTGCCGTTCCTGACCTGGCCGGACTCGAAGGGCTCGATCATGCGGTGCTCGAGGGCCATTGTGCGGATCCAGCGGTCGGACTTTACTGGCATGGGTGCCTGACTGGGGAAGGGTTGGACGGAGGTGGGGGACGGAGACGGCGGAGGGAGACGGGGGACGGAAACATGGGAGGGAGACGCGGGATGGAAGCGGGGAGTGCGGTTGGACGGTGGTGACGGCTGGCGGGAAGATAGGGCAGCGGCCGACGGTATGCCAAGCGGGAAAGCCGGCTCCGACAACCGCATGCGGTCCGGTGAACGTGCTCGGGACGGGGCGGCGGCATGTGCTGACCGGCGGTCATCGAGGTCCTGCTCTCCGGTGGTCGTCGGGTTTCCGGCCGCACACAAACAGCCGGACAGTTGAATCCGCCCGGCTTCGCCCGTATCTTACAGCCTTGATTCGAGAGTTCGTGAAAAATTTCACAAGCTCGTGGGGGTCGGCGAAACCCCGCGTTGGCGGATGCTCCGCGACGAGCGGAGGCCGGCGGGGCGGGGAGCCCAGCACGGAGGACCTTCAGTCAGCATGGCGAAGTCCTACATACCGCTCCTGATCATCCTGGCGGTGACGGTTCTCAACGCCGTCGGGATGGCCGTTGCCTCCCACATCCTGAATCCCAGCCGTCCGACCCCGCAGAAATCGATGCCCTACGAATCGGGCATGATTCCGCTGGGCGACACGCGGGCGCGGTTCTCGATCAAGTTCTACATGGTGGCGATCAGCTTCATCGTCTTCGACCTGGAGGCGATCTTCCTCGTGCCCTGGGCGGTGCGGGTGCGCGAGCTGGGCTGGGGCCCCTTCGTGGCCGTGTTCCTCTTCGTGGTCGTCCTGGCCGTGGGGCTGTTGTACGAATGGAAGAAAGGGGGCCTGGAATGGGAGTAGACAAACCGGGCGTACTCGGTGCCGGCACGCCGGCGTTCCTCACCACCCGGCTCGACTTCGTGGTCAACTGGGCTCGGCGCAACTCGCTCTGGCCGATGCCCTTCGGGACCGCCTGCTGCGCCATCGAGATGATGGCGTCGGCGGCGAGCAACTTCGACCTGGCCCGCTTCGGGATGGAGCGCATGTCCTTCAGCCCCCGGCAGGCCGACGTGCTCATCTGCGCCGGCCGCGTGCCCTACAAGCTGGCGCCGGTGCTGCGCCGGATCTGGGACCAGATGATGCAGCCCAAGTGGTGCATCTCGATGGGGGCGTGCGCGTCGTCGGGCGGCGTCTTCGACGTGTACTCGATGGTGCAGGGGATCGACACGATCGTCCCGGTGGACGTCTACATCCCCGGGTGTCCGCCTCGCCCGGAGGGGCTGATCTACGGGCTGATGATGGTCCAGGAGAAGATCCGCGGCGAGAGCCTGGCGCGGCACGGCGAGCTGCGCGCCGAGGATCCGCTGGCGGTCGGGCGTCCCCGGGCGGACGACCGGGAGGTCGCCGATCTGACCGGGCCATTCGGCAATTCCACTCAGCAGAACCAGGTGAGCGGCCTGGTCGAGACCGGGGCCATCGAGCGCCCCGAGGACCGGCTCACATGAGCCTGACCGCCAACAGGGAGTCACGGGCCTGATGGCGGACCAGGGATCCGCCGGCTCGGTGCCCGACTTCTCGTTCGTCGCCTCCGGACCGGGCCGTTCGCATGCGGACGCTCCGGAACAGGAAGGCCCGGCGAGCGTTCCGCCGGGCAACCCCTCCGTCACGGCCCTGTGGGAGCAGTTCCCGGACGGAGTGCTGCGCAACCGGGTCTGTGCGGGCGACGAGGATGTGGTCTACATCGATCCCGGACGGGTGACGGAGATCCTGGGCTGGCTCCACGAGATGCCCGACCAGCACTACGACCACCTGGCGGATGTGACCGCGGTGGACTACGGCGGCGGCAGGCCCATCGAGGTGGTCTACCAGCTCTGGTCGATCCCGCACCGGGCGGCGCTCAGGGTCAAGTGCGAGCTGTCGCTGGACGGGCTGGAGATCGACAGCGTGACGGGGATCTGGGTGGGGGCCGACTGGCTGGAGCGCGAGGTCTACGACCTCTTCGGCGTGACCTTCCGCGGGCACCCCGACCTGCGCCGCATCCTCATGCCGGACAACTACGCCGAGGGCCACCCGCTGAGGAAGGACTTCCCGCTCCGGGGCCGCTTCTCGCGCGCCGAGCAGACGCGCCGGGCGCTGACCCAGGATCCGGAGGACTACTACATGCCGGGCGAGATCGGCGAGCGGACGCCGCAGCTGGTGGGGAGCGGTGCGGACGGCGGGCACGAGGTGGTGGGAAGCGGCCCGGGCGCGGGTGGCGAGGAGGATGACGATGGCCTCTAGCACGGTCGAATACGCGGTCGGCCGCAACCCCGAGATGGGCCCGGCCGGCACTCCTGTCCCCAGTCCGCTGGAGCCCTTCGACGCCCCGGAGCCGGAGCTCGGCTCCCAGACGATGCTGGTGAACGTGGGGCCGCAGCACCCCGCCACGCACGGCGTGCTGCGGCTGGTGGTCGAGCTCGACGGCGAAACCGTCGTGAGCGTGGTGCCGCGCCTGGGCTACCTCCATTCGTCCTTCGAGAAGCTCGGCGAATACCGCACCTGGAACCAGATCGTGACGCTGACCGACCGGATGGACTACCTCGCGCCGCTGATCTACAACTGTGCCTATGTGATGGCCGTAGAAAAGCTTATGGGCATCGAGGTGACGGATCGCTGCAGGGTCGCGCGGGTGATCTGCATGGAGATGGACCGCATCTTCTCGCACCTGCTCTGGCTCGGGACCTGGTCGATCGACGTGGGGGCCTTCACCCCCTTCCTCTACGCCTTCCAGCAGCGCGAGAAGGTCTACAAGCTGCACGAGGCGCTGACGGGCGCCCGCATCACGACGTCGGCGACCCGGATCGGCGGGATGATGGCCGACCTCCCCGAAGGCTGGACGAAGGGCGTGCGCGAATTCGCCGACAACCTGCCGGCCACCCTCGACGAAGTCGACACGCTCCTGACCTGCAACGCGATCCACATCGGGCGCACCCAGGGGATCGGCGCGATCTCGGCGGAAGACGCGGTGAACCACGGGCTCACGGGAGCCAATCTGCGGGCGAGCGGCGTGCCGTACGACGTGCGCAAGGATCGCCCCTACTACGACTACGAGAACTACGACTTCGAGGTCCCGATCGGGTGCCACGGGGACTGTTACGACCGCTACCTCGTGCGCATGGAGGAGATGCGGCAGAGCGTGCGCATCCTGCACCAGGCGCTCGACCATCTCCCCGGCGGCCCCATGGACGTGGAGGACCCGAGGGTCAGCCTGCCGTCCAAGACCGACTGCATGTCCGACATGGAGTCGATGATCCACCACTTCAAGCTCATCACCGAGGGCATACCGGCGCCCGCCGAGGACTGCTGGTTCTCCGTGGAGGGCTCGAAGGGGGAGCTGGGGATGTACGTGGTGGGCGACGGGGGGCCGAAGCCGGTGCGCTGGCGGATCCGCCCGCCGTCGTTCGTGAACCTGTCCGCGATTCCCAAGCTGTCCGAGGGGCACCTGATGGCGGACCTGATCATGATCAACGCGAGCCTGGACATCGTGCTGGGGGAGATCGACCGGTGAGCGAGGCGCGCTTCCACAACCCCGGCTGGGCGGGCAACACCGGCGAGTTCGAGTTGTCCGAGGCCGATGTGCGGGGGAGCGAGTACGCGGGCGACCTGCCCCCCGAAGGCGGACACCCGAGCACGGCGGCCAGCCACCCGTTCATGCTGGTGGAGCGGGATCCGGACGCTCCGCTCTTCGAGGGCCCCTACCAGGCGCGCTTCGAGAAGATCCGCGGCCGCTACCCCACCGCGATGGCCGCCCTGCTGCCGACGCTGAACCTGGCCCAGGAGCTGCGCGGGCACGTCTCCCCGGAGACGATGGACGAGGTGGCCGCGCTGCTGGGGCTGAGCAGCGCCTACGTGCGGGGCGTCGCCACCTTCTACACGATGTACAACAAGCGTCCCGTGGGGCGCTTCCTCATACAGGTCTGCACGAACATCTCCTGCAACCTCTGCGGTGCCGACGAGGTCCTGGCGGCCTTCCTGGAACACACCGGCACGGAGCTGGGAGACACCTCGGCCGACGGCAACTTCACCGTGGCCGAGGCGGAGTGCCTCGCGGCGTGCGGTTTTCCCACCTGCGTGCAAATCAACGAACGCTACTTCGAGGACGTTTCCGTCGCGGACGTGCCCAGGGTCCTGGCGCGGCTGAAGGCGGAGCTGAACGGCGGCGACGCCGCCCCGGCCCCGGAGTAAGGCACCGTGGCATACCCCTACCGGCACGAGAAGGAGACGCGAGTCCTGAGCGAGGGCTTCGGGGACCCGGGTGCGCGCACGGTGGCCGGGTGGAAGAACTACGGCGGCTACCAGGGGATCGCGCGGGCGCTGGAGATCGGGCGTGAGGCGACGATCGAGGAGGTGAAGCGATCGGGGTTGCGCGGGCGCGGCGGCGCGGGGTTCCCGACGGGGCTCAAGTGGTCGTTCATGCCGAAGGACACGCGCCGCCCGCACTACCTGCTCTGCAACGCCGACGAATCGGAGCCCGGCACCTTCAAGGACCGCGAGATCATCCGCTGGACCCCGCACCAGCTCATCGAGGGGTGCCTGGTGGGGTCGTACGCGATCGGCGCGTCGCACTGCTACATCTACCTGCGCGGCGAGTTCTTCGAGTCGACCCGGGTGATGGCGCGGGCCCTCGAGGAGGCGTACGAGGAGGGGCTGGTCGGCAAGGACATCATGGGTTCGGGCGTCGACATCGACATCACGCTGCACGTCGGAGCGGGCGCCTACATCTGCGGCGAAGAGACCGGCCTGATGAATTCGCTGGAGGGGCGCCGCGGAGAACCGCGCATCAAGCCGCCCTTCCCGGCGGCGGTGGGCGCCTTCGGGATGCCGACCACCATCAACAACGTCGAGACGCTGGCGGCCATCCCCCACATCGCCCGGCACGGCGGCGAGTGGTACCGCCAATGGGGCACCGACAAGAGCCCCGGCACGAAGCTCTTCTGCGTCTCCGGCCATGTGAACAGGCCCGGCAACTACGAATTCCCGCTCGGCTTCCCCCTCATGGAGCTCATCGAGGACGTCTGCGGCGGCATGCGCGACGGCAACGCCCTCAAGGCGGTCATCCCCGGGGGCAGCTCGGTCCCGATCATGAGCGCCGACGACTGCCGCGACTGCACCCTTTGCTACGAGGGCGTCGAGGCGGCCGGTTCCATGCTCGGCTGCGCCTCGGTGATTGTGATGGACGAGACCGCCGACATCGTCAAGCAGGTGCGGCGGATGGCGTACTTCTATTCGCACGAGTCCTGCGGCCAGTGCACGCCCTGCCGGGAGGGCACCACCTGGGCCACGCAGATCCTCCGACGGATCGAGGACGGCCGCGGCACCGAGGACGACCTCGACACCCTCATCGAGATCTCCGAGCAGATGACCGGGACCACGATCTGCGTGCTCTCCGACTCGCTGGCGATGCCGATCATCTCGTCGATCGAGAAGTTCCGCGACGACTATCTGGCGCTGATCCGCCGGGGCGAACGGATGGGAGCGGCCTGATGCGGCACGCGCGTGCATTCCGAGCCGTGGAGCCCCGGCACCCGAGGAGGCCCCATGCCGGATAACGGACGCAAGGCGGACACGGTCACCCTGACGATCGACGGCCGGGAGGTCACCGTCCCGAAGGGGACTTCGCTGCTGGACGCCGCCGGGGGCCTCGGGATCGACGTGCCGCACTACTGCTATCACCCCGGGCTGAGCGCGCCCGCCCAGTGCCGCATCTGCCTGGTCGAGGTCGAGGGCGCGCCCAAGCTGCAGCCGTCGTGCGTGACGATGGCCCAGGACGGCCAGGTGGTGCATACCGAAAGCCCGGCGGCGACCAGGATGCGCAAGGGCGTGCTCGAGTTCTACCTGGTCAACCACCCGCTCGACTGTCCCATCTGCGACATGTCCGGCGAGTGCAAGCTGCAGGACTACGTCTTCGAGGAGGGCAGGGAGAAGGGCCGCGGCCGCGAGCCCAAGCGCGTCTTCGGACGCGACGATTTCGGCGGCGACGTGCTCTTCTACGGGGACCGCTGCGTGATGTGCACCCGCTGCGTGCGCTTCATGGAGGAGGTCGCCCGCGACCCGCGCCTGACGGTGGTGGAGCGGGGGAGCCGCGCGGTGATCGACACCTTCTTCGAGCGCGGGCTGGAGGGGGCGTCCTACGCGGGCAACATCGTGGACATCTGCCCGGTCGGAGCCCTCGTGTCCAAGGACTTCCTGCACAAGGCGCGCGCCTGGGACCTGGACCACACGCCGTCGGTGTGCCCGGGGTGCTCGCAGGGCTGCAACATCGAGCTGCACACCCGCGACAACCTGGTGCAGCGGCTGAAGCCCCGGGAGAACCCGGAGGTCAACGGCCACTGGATGTGCGACTACGGGCGCGCGAACTACGAGTGGATGAACCGGCCCGACCGGCTGAAAGAGCCGGCGGTGGGGCGGGGGAGTGACCGCCGGGCCGCGGACTGGCAGGAAGTGCTGCAATTGCTCTTCGGGCGCTTGCAGGAGGCCGGCGGGGCGGGCGTCAGGCTGGTGGGGTCGCCCTTCGCGTCGAACGAGGCGCTCGCGGGACTCGCCGCGCTGGGCGGGGAGGCCGGCAGCGTCGAAGCCGGCGTCTTCCGTTCGCCGCGGGCCCCGGACGAGGACCCGCTGCCGGGATTCCCCACCCTGGTGCGCCGCCGCGACCTGGCTCCGAACGTCGACGGCGCGGGCATCCTGGGGTTCGAGCGGACCGGCGGCGACGACGGGAGCGGCGGGCTCGAGGAGGTGGCCGGCCACGAGGGGGTGATCGTGGTGCTGGGCGACAGACTGCGCGACCAGGGCGAGGACTTCGGAGCGAACGCAAGCCTCTTCGTCTACCTGGGGACGGTGGACTCCGCTGCGGCCCGGAACGCGGACTTCGTGCTGCCGATAGCGACCTTCGCCGAGGAGGAGGGGTCGTTCGTGAACGTGCAGGGACGGCTCCAGCGCTTCTGGCAGGGGATGCACGCACCCGGGTACGCACGGCCGGCCTGGCTGGTTCTGGGGGCCCTTGCAGGCGCTCTGCGGGGCGAAGGGACGCCGGCGAGCGCGGAGGAGGCCTTCCAGCGGATGGTGCAGGAGCACGCCGCCTTCTCCGGGCTCGACTGGGACGCCGTCGGCGCTGCGGGCACCCGCCTGGAGGCCGCCCATGCATGAGATGCAACAGCTCTCGACCTTCTGGTTCTGGGTGGCTGGCGCCGCGAAGGTGATCGGCGTCTTCACCGTGGTCATGCTGGCGGTCGCGTACATGACGCTCGCCGAGCGGCGGGTGTCGGGCTTCATCCAGGACCGGCTGGGGCCGAACCGGGTGGGGCCCTTCGGGCTGCTGCAGCCCATCGCCGACGCGGTGAAGAACCTCATCAAGGAAGAGACGATGCCGGGGACGAGCTCGAAGTTCTACTTCGTGCTGGGCCCGATGCTCGCGATCATGCCGGCGGTGGTGACCTTCGCGGTCATCCCCATCGCCGCGCCGCTGCCCACCCCGGTGGGGACGGTGGACATGATCGTGGCCGACGTGCCGATCGGCATCCTCTACATCCTGGCGCTTTCGTCGCTGGCGGTCTACGGGATCGTGCTCGCCGGGTGGGCCTCGAACAACAAATACGCCTTCCTGGGCGGGCTGCGGGCGTCCGCCCAGATGATCTCCTACGAGGTCGCGCTGGGGCTGAGCGTCATCGCGGTGCTCCTCCTGGCCGGCAACGTAACGCTGACCGAGATGGTCTGGCAGCAGCAGCAGATGAAGCTGTGGTTCGTCTTCCCGCTGTCGCTGGCGTTCATCTTCTTCGTCATCTCCGCGCTGGCCGAGACCAACCGGCTCCCCTTCGACATGCCGGAGGCCGAGTCGGAACTCATCACCGGCTATCACACCGAATACTCGGCCATGAAGTTCTCGATGTTCTTCATCGCGGAGTACTCGCACGTGCTCACGGCGTCGGCGCTGATGGCCACGCTCTTCTTCGGCGGCTGGGACATCCCCGTCTGGACCGGCGACGACATGTTCTGGCACGAGGGCGCGCTGATCCGCGGGTTCGACGAGGCCGGCGCCCCGATCGCCGCGACTCCGAGCGTGCTGATCACCCTGCTGACGCTGGGCGCGTTCTCCGCCAAGACCGCCTTCTTCGTGCTGCTCTACATCTGGATCCGCTGGACGCTGCCTCGCTTCCGCTACGACCAGGTCATGCACCTGGGGTGGAAGGTGCTGCTGCCGGCGGCGCTCGGGTACATCGTGCTGATCGCGGGGACGATGCTCGTCCTCGACCAGCTCGGCGTCCCCTTCGGCCTCAGGTACGGGCTGATCCTGACCGGGGTGAGCGGGGTCACGACGGTCGCCTTCCTCTTCTTCGTCGACCGCGACCGGGTGATCTCGGGCGCGCACGGGCAGGGCAGCGTGGCTCGGATCAGGGCGCGCGCCGCGGCCGCGGGCATCCGGGACGCTCACGGGGCTCAGGCCGCGCCGGCGACGGCCCGGTCGAATCCGGCCTCCAGCTGAAACGGGAGCGAACGACAATGGCGATATCGGTCAAGGTGATGCGGCGCCCGGATCCGGGGCGCACCTCGTACATGCGCGCCACCCTCAAGGGAATGAGCCTGACCTTCAAGCACCTGGTGCGGCTGAAGAAGGTCACCCTGGAATACCCGGAGGATCAGCCGGAACTGCACCCCCGCTGGCGCGGCACGCACCGCATGGAAGTGCATGCGGACGGCCGCCCCAAGTGCGTGGCCTGCGGACTCTGTCCCACCGTCTGCCCGGCGAACTGCATCCGCCTGGTGGGCGGCGAGGACGACCAGGGCAACCGCTACCCCATCGTCTACGAGATCGACGAGTTCCGCTGCATCTTCTGCGGGATGTGCCAGGAGGTCTGCCCGGTGGAGGCGATCCACGTCGGCCAGCACTTCGAGAACGCCGAATACACCCGCGACCGCTTCGTCTACGACCTCGACCGCCTGATGGAGCAGGACCATCCGACGACCCTCCTCTGGGACCCCTCCGACCCGCGTTCCGAATGATCGAAGTCCTCTTCGTCCTCTTCGCCGTCGTCGCCCTCGGGGGCGCGTTCGGCGTGGTGATCAGCAAGAGCCCCGTGGCCAGCCTGCTCTTCATGGTGGCCACCCTGGCGAGCGTCGCGGGGATCTACGTGCTCTTCGAGGCGCACTTCCTGGCCGCGATCCAGGTGCTGGTCTACGCGGGGGCGATCATGGTGCTCTTCCTCTTCGTGATCATGCTCCTGAACCTGGGGCACGACTACCGCGCGGACCTCAGGTTCGGCCTCTGGTCGCTGCTCGCCTTCGTGGTGGCGGGACTGACGGCGGGGGTGCTGGCGCAGGGCTTCATGGACGTGGGGGACACCGGCTTCCGGGAGGACGGGGCCGCCATAGCCGCCGCCCTGGACGAGGCCGCGCGCGAGGAGGGGGTGGCGGGGGTGATCGCGGAGCCGCTCTTCACCGACTACGTCGTCGCCTTCGAACTGATGGGCCTGCTGCTGCTGGTGGCGATCGTCGCTGCCGTCGTGCTGGCCAAACCGCGCAACTGAGCCACCGGGAGACCGATGCTGACCCATGCCCTCATCCTGAGCGCCGCGCTCTTCGTGATTGGCACGCTGGGCGTGATCGTGCGCAGGAACGCGATCGTGATCTTCCTCTGCATCGAACTGCAGCTCAACGCGGTCAACCTGGCCTTCGTGGCGCTGTCGCGGTATACGGGCATCGAGGGGCAGCTGTACGTCTTCTTCGTGATGACCGTGGCGGCGGCGGAGGCGGCCGTGGGGCTGGCGATCATCATCTCGATCTTCCGGCACTACGAGACGGTCAACGTGGACAAGTTCAACCTGCTGAAGTGGTGACCTGATGCTGTCCGCCGCCGCCGCCACCGCCGCAGCCGCCGCAGCCGCGCCTGGCCCGGGCCCGCTCGCCCGGCAGGCCGCCGACTGGGAGCCGCTGCTCCCCGGCTTGATCATCCTGCTGCCGCTGCTGGGCTTCATCGCGAACGGCATACTCGCGCTGTGGGCGGCCCGGCAGTCTTCCGCAGCCGTGCGGGCCGGGGGCGAGTGGGACCCCTTTGCGGGCGACAGGCGTCCCCTTACGCACACGCTGCCCACCTGGATCGGCCCGGGGGTGATGGCCCTCGCCTTCCTGCTGACGCTGTGGAACTTCGAGGGAATGTGGGCGGCGCACCTCGACGAACCGGTCGTGGAGAAGTTCTGGAGCTGGATCGTCACGAGCACGCTGACCGTCGACGCGGCGATCCAGCTCGACCAGCTCTCGATGATCATGATGCTGGTGGTGACGGGGGTCGGCTTCCTCATCCACGTCTTCAGCGTGGGCTACATGCGCGACGACGTGGGCTACCCCCGCTACTTCGCGTACCTGAACCTCTTCGTCTTCTTCATGCTGGTGCTGGTGATGGGCGCCGGGTACGGGATGATGTTCATCGGCTGGGAGGGCGTGGGGCTCTGCAGCTACCTGCTGATCGGGTACTGGTTCACCGACCGGGAGAAGTCGGACGCCGGCAAGAAGGCGTTCATCGTCAACCGGATCGGGGACTTCGGGTTCCTGCTGGCGATGTTCCTGCTCTACCAGGCCTTCGGGACGCTGGAGTTCGGGGGCATCTTCGACGAAGCGGAGGGGCAGCTGGTCGCGGGCGGCGCCGTCGTCACGTCCATCACGCTGCTGCTCATGCTGGGCGCGGCCGGGAAGAGCGCCCAGGTGCCGCTGCACGTCTGGCTCCCCGACGCCATGGCGGGCCCCACGCCCGTCTCCGCCCTCATCCACGCGGCCACGATGGTCACGGCGGGGGTCTACATGGTGGCGCGTTCGTCGGTGCTGTACGCGCTGGCGCCGACCAGCCAGGCGGTGGTGGCGGGGATCGGGGTGCTCACCGCGCTCATCGCGGCGACGATCGCGCTCAAGCAGTACGACATCAAGAAGGTGCTGGCCTACTCGACCGTCTCCCAGCTCGGCTTCATGTTCCTCGGCGCGGGCGTGGGCGCCTTCACCGCCGCCATCTTCCACCTCATGACCCACGCCTTCTTCAAGGCGCTGCTCTTCCTGGGCGCGGGCGCGGTCATCCACTCGATGCACCACGCGCTGCACAGGACCGGCAGCCACGAGGACGCGCAGGACATGCGGAACATGGGGGGACTCCGCACCCGCATGCGCATCACCTGCGCGGTGATGTGGATCGCCACCCTCGCAATCGCCGGGATCTGGCCCTTCGCCGGCTTCTTCTCGAAGGACGAGATCATCTGGTACACGGCGGCGTGGGCCGGCGCGGAGTCGAACCCCTACGGATGGCTCTACACGGTGTACTGGCTGGTCGCGCTCGCCACGGCGCTCCTCACGGCCTTCTACATGACGCGGCTGATGATCATGACCTTCCACGGGGCGAGCCGGGTGGAGCAGGGGGCTCGCGGCCACCTTCACGAAGCGCCGCCCGTGATGACGGTGCCGCTGATCGTGCTGGCGGTGCTGTCGGTGTTCGGGGGATGGGTGAACGTGCCCGAGGCGCTGAGCGATTCGGTCGTGGGGTTCTTCGGCGCGCTGCCGATGAGCGAGTGGCTGCACCACTGGCTGGAGCCGGTAACGGAGAGCGCGGCGGGGGTCCAGGTCGCCGCGATGGGGGATCCGTCCTACAGCGCGCCGCTGTTCGGGGGCGGCGAAGTGATGTGGGCGCTGCTCTCGACGCTGGCGGCGGCCGCGGTGGTCGCCGGAGCGGGCCGGTTCCTGCTGGCCCGCAAGTACGTCCCGGCCGCCGAGGCAGCCGCGCCGTCGAGCGGACTCGGCCGGATCCTCTACAACAAGTGGTACTTCGACGAGATCTTCGACCGCGGTGTCGTGCAGCCCATCCTGGCCGCCTCGCGGTGGTGCTGGAAGGTGGTCGACACGGTCCTCATCGACGGATTCGTCAACTTCGTCGGCAACTTCACCCGTCTCGCCGGCTGGCTCGCCAGCCTCTTCCAGACCGGCCAGGCGACCACCTACGCCTTCGTGCTGACCCTCGGCGTCCTTGCGATCCTGGGGGCGGCGGTCTTCCTGCAATAGCGCCATGACCAGCTTCGTCAATTCGATTCCGGGGCTTTACGGGGACTGGATCCTCCACGCGCTGGTCTGGCTGCCGGTGGCGGGGCTGGTCCACGTCCTCGCCTCGCCCGCGGACCGGGCTGCCGGGCTCGCTTTCCGCTGGTCGGGGGCGGTGTTCATCCTGAGTCTGGGGCTGTGGTGGGCCTTCGATCCCGGAGACGGCGGGTTCATGCTCGAGTCCTCCGTGCCGTGGATCGAGGCCTGGGGGGTGAACTACTCGCTGGGGATCGACGGGATCTCCGTCTTCATGGTGCTTCTCACCACCCTGGTGACCCCGATCGCCATCCTGGGCTCCTTCAACTACATCAAGAGGCGGCGGAAGGCCTTCTACGCGCTGATGCTGTTGCTGCAGATGGGGGTGGTCGGCGTCTTCCTGGCTACCGACATCTTCCTCTTCTATGTCTTCTTCGAACTCACGCTGGTCCCGATGTACTTCATCGTGGGCATCTGGGGGGGAGAGCGAAGGATCTACGCCGCGGTGAAGTTCTTCCTCTACACGGCGGTCGGGTCGCTGCTGATGCTGGTTGCGATCCTGTACATGTACTTCAGCAGCGGGGTGGACTCCTTCAGCTACGAGGCGTTCCTGAGCGCGGACCTCTCGCTGCGGGAGCAGCTGTGGCTCTTCGCGGCCTTCGCGCTGGCCTTCGGGATCAAGGTGCCGATCTTCCCGCTCCACACCTGGCTTCCCGACGCGCACGTGGAGGCGCCCACGCCGGGCTCGGTGATCCTGGCCTCGCTGCTGCTCAAGATGGGCACCTACGGCTTCCTCAGGTTCCTGCTGCCGTTCTTCCCCGGGGCGGCGCAGCACCCCACCGTGGTCACGGTGATGCTCGTCGTCGGTGTGGCGGGGATCATCTACGCGGCCTGGGTGGCGGCGGTGCAGCCCGACGCGAAGAAGCTGGTCGCCTACACCTCGGTCGCGCACATGGGGTTCGTCGTGATCGGCGTCTTCGCCCTGACCGTCAACGGGCTGCAGGGCGGGCTCGTCGTGATGATCAGCCACGGCGTCTCCACCGGCGCCCTCTTCCTGCTGCTGGGGATGATGTACGAACGCCGCCACAGCCGCCTCATCGACGACTTCGGCGGGATCGGGCGGGTCGCGCCCCTCTTTGCCACCGCCTTCGTGATCACGGCACTGGCCTCGATCGGCCTCCCCGGCACCAGCGGCTTCGTCGGCGAATTCCTCGCGCTGATCGGCACCTTCGAGACCCACGCGCTCGCCGCGATCATCGCCGCCACCGGGGTCATCTTCGCGGCCTACTACATGCTGCCCATGGTCCAGCGTGTCCTCTTCAACGAGCTGGACAAGGAGGAGAACCGCAACTTCAGCGACCTGTCGCGGCGCGAGATGTGGGTCCTCGGCCCTCTGGTCGCGCTGATGATCTGGATCGGCGTGCAGCCCGGGCCGTTCCTGGAGCGCATGGAGCCCAGCGTGCAGGCGGTGCTGGAGCGGGTGGAGGACGGGGCGATGGCCGCGGCGGAGTCCACGGAGACCGACGGTAACGAGCGGGCCGACGCGTCCGTTCGTGCGCTCCCACCTGCGGACTCCGGCCCAGCCGACGGCCCGGATGTCACCCCGGCCTCCGCCCCCACCCTCGCCCCCACCACCACGCCCGGCGGGGAGGACTGACGCCATGCTGCTCGACTACTCGTCCAGCTTCCACTACGTCCTGGCGCTCCTCCCGGAGGTGGTGATCTCGATCGGGGGGATGCTGGTGCTGATCATGGGGGTGGTGCGCGGCCGCGACGGCGGCAGCAGCGCCGAACTGGGGTGGATCTCGCTGGCCGTGCTGGCGGTGGCGGCGGTGGCCAACGGGTGGCTCTATTCGGGGGTGAGCGAATCCGGCGCCACCGCGATGTTCGCGCTCGACGGCTTCCGCCTCTTCGCCAACTGGGTCTTCCTGATCGGCGCGGCCTTCTCGATCGTCATCTCGCTCGCGTACGTGGACCGGCAGCGCCTCCAGGCCGGGGAGTACTACGCGCTGATCCTCTTCGCGACCATCGGGATGATGGTCATGGCCGCCGCGCGCGACCTGATGGTGATCTTCCTGGGCCTTGAGCTGATGTCGATCGCCGTCTACGCGCTGGTCGGCTTCAACCGCCGCGACCGGCGCAGCGCCGAAGCCGGCCTCAAGTACTTCCTGCTCGGCGCCTTCGCCAGCGGCTTCCTCCTCTTCGGCATCGCGCTGGTCTACGGCGCGACCGGCAGCGCCAACATCCACGCGGTCGCGGTGGCGGTTCAGGACGGCGCCGCCCCGGCCGCACTGATGGTCCCGGGAGTCGCGCTCCTCGCCATCGGGCTGGCCTTCAAGGTCGCGGTCGTGCCCTTCCACATGTGGACCCCGGATGTCTACGAGGGCGCCCCCACCCCCGTCACCGCGTTCATGGCGGCCGCGGTCAAGGCGGCGGCCTTCGCGGCCTTCCTGCGCGTCTTCGTGGTCGGGCTCGACGGCGTCTACAACCAGTGGTGGAGCATCCTGTGGTGGCTCGCGGCGATCACGATGGTCGCGGGCAACGTGATCGCGCTCGTCCAGTCCAGCGTCAAGCGCATGCTGGCCTACTCGTCGATCGCGCACGGGGGCTACCTGCTGGTCGCGCTGGTGGCCGCCAACGACACCGCCGCCGCGGCGCTCCTGTTCTACCTGCTGATCTACACGGTGATGAACATCGGCGCCTTCGCGATCGTGATCTCGGTGGGCAACCAGTCCGAAGAGAACATGAGCATCGAGAGCTACGCCGGCTTCGGGTGGCGCAAGCCGGTGATGGGCGTCTTCATGACGATATTCCTGCTCTCGCTGGCCGGGTTCCCGGGGACGGCGGGATTCATCGCCAAGTACAACCTGCTGCTGGGGGCGGCCGAGTCGCGGCTGTGGGTGCTGTCCGTGATCCTCGTGCTCACCACGGTCGTGTCGTACTGGTACTACCTGCGCGTGGCCTGGTACATGTGGATGAAGGAGGCGCCGGAGGAAACGGCTGCGGGCGGCCCGGCCCACGCCCTCACCCCCTTCGCCACCCATGTGGTCCTCTTCGTGAGCGTCGGACTGATTCTGCTGGGCGGCATCTTCCCCGGCGCGTTGCTGGAGATGGCGGCGGATTCGGTGGTGGGGCTGAGGGACTTCATGGCCGGGCCCGTGGCGGGGAACTGACGGCGGCCGTCCACGGCAGGCGGTCTGTTCGGCCGGGGAGCAGGGCGGAGGGGAGCCTTGAGGTCGAAAATGGTAAAGCCGACATGACTTTTCGTAAAGCCGACATTACACCTTCGATCAGGCGGACACGGTGGTCCGGCGTGGACGCATCGCCGCTCGAACGCCATATGGATCCTGACGGCGGGCCGCCACCCCGATGCCGCCCGTGAATCCGTCCCCGGTAAACCCGCTTCCGCTGAAGGACCACATCTTCCGGCAGTACGACATCCGCGGGATCGTCGGCGAGGATCTGGATGCGGGGGTCGCGGAGGCCGTGGGGCGCGCATACGGCTCCGAGCTTCGGGCGCGCACCGGGAAGGCGTCGCCGCTGGTGGTGGTGGGCGAGGACAACCGCCCGTCGTCGCCGGTTCTGCGGGCCGGGCTGGCCGCCGGACTGAGGTCCTCCGGGTGCGATGTGATCCAGCTGAACACCGTGCCCACACCCGTCGCGTACTTCGCCGAGCACGAGTATGCAGCCGACGGGGCCGTGCAGATCACCGGTTCCCACAATCCGTCCGAGTACAACGGCATCAAGATGACGATGGGCGGCGCTTCGCTGCACGGGGGCGCGATTCGGGCGCTCCTGAGACGCATCCGCGAGGGCGACCTGGCGGGCGGGGACGGCGCGCTGGACGAACGCGATGTGCTCCCGGCCTACGTCGCCGACATCGCCGGTCGCTTCCGCCTCGCCCGCCCCGTCAGGGCGGTGGTCGACTGCGGCAACGGCACCGGCTCGGTGGTCGCGGTCGAGCTGCTCGAGGCGGTCGGCGCCGACGTGGTGCCGCTCTACTGCGAGTCCGACGGCACCTTCCCCAACCATCACCCCGACCCGACGGTGGACGAGAACGTGCAGGACCTCATCGCCGCCGTCCGCGCCCACGGCGCCGAGGTGGGCATCGGCTTCGACGGCGACGCGGACCGGATCGGCGTGGTGGACAACCGTGGCGACATCATCCGGGGCGACGTTCTCCTCCTTCTCTTCGGCCTCGACCTGCTACGGCGCCGGGGCCCCGGCGAAACCCTCGTCTTCGACGTGAAGTGCTCGCAGGTCCTGCCGGAGGAGTTCGCGCGCGCGGGCGGCGTTCCCGTCATGTGGAAGACCGGCCATTCCCTCATCAAGGAGAAGATGCGCGAGACGGGGGCGCTCATCGCCGGCGAACTCTCTGGCCACATCTGCTTCGCCGACGAATACCTGGGCTTCGACGACGCCCTCTACGCCGCCTGCCGCCTTCTGGAGATGGTGGCGGCCTCCCCGGAACCGCTCTCCGCAACGACCGCGGCTCTCCCCGCGTACGTGTCGACCCCCGAACTGCGCATCGAAGTCCCGGAAGCGGAGAAGTTCGACCTGGTCGAGCGCGCCGTCGCGCACTTCAGCGCCCGCCACGAGGTGGTCGCGGTGGACGGTGTGCGCGTCCTCTTCGGCGACGGATGGGGGCTGGTGCGCGCGTCGAACACGCAGCCGGTGATCGTGGCCCGGTTCGAGGCGAAGACGGCAGAGCGCCTGGCCGAGATCCGGGACGTGATGGAGAGGTGGCTGCGGGGGCAGGGGGTGGGGGTGTGAACTCACCGTTACCGCCTCACCTCACCCCCGCTCGACGACCAGTTCGTGAGTATGAGGGGTTGACAAGAAGGGGGGGCTGATAGCGTTTCGTACACGGAATCGGCCCACCGGAATTCATCCGGTGGACAACTCATAATTGGTGCATGGAGGCAAACCATGACGATCGCTAGGAAGACGTACCTGTTCGGGACCGCGGTGTTGGTGTTTCTGGCGGCGAGCGCACCCGTTGAGTTGCGGGCCCAGGACGACGGAGGAGGGTTGACGTGCGGATGGTGTCTGCAAGTTCCCATCAGTTTGGGTATTTACGAAATAGCTGATCTGCACGGGTTTCCGTACGAGGGTGGCGAGTGTGGCTGGGAGGGAAGTGGCCAAGGGCACAAGTGTTCCCGTTGTGGAGGCGATGGTTCCAGTTGCCACTTCCTGCCCCAGATTGGTCCATGCCACATCGCTTGTGGTCCCGAAGGTGACGGGGAGAGGGCGTATGCAGAGATCAAGGAGGCCTTGGAAGACGATAACATGACAGTTGTCGCGTCCGCGCTACTGCGTGAGAGAGCCGGCGTTTCTGTAGAGTTCGTTTCCGGGGCGGGCCGCATTGATCTCCTACTCCCCTGCGACCCCAACCGGCCGTTTCGCACCATAGCCGTGCTGCCCGAGGCGCGCGAAAGGCTGGAAGCCGAACTTCGGCTGAGTCCGAGCGTGTCAGCGATACCGCTGCCAGCGTCGTAGGAGTCTTCCTTACCGTCTGCGTGCCGGGTTGAACCCGACACCGGAGGCAAATGCAACTGTACCGACGCTCTCGACGATGTCTCTCCGTTGTGCTCCCGCCGGTCTTGGGCGTGTGCGCCTGTGAACATCCCCCGCCCGCTGGCCTCACCTCTGGGCTCACTATCCGAGATTCAGCGGACATCCGCATCGTCGAGAACCGGGCGCCCGTGTGGGATAGCGCCGACTTCTGGACCGTGGAAGCCGAGCCGGAATTCGTCATTGGCGGGTCAAGCGACATATTGAGATCGGTCGACGACGCCTCCCACCTGCTATGGAGGATTACGTCTGTCGCTTCGCTTTCTGATGGCAGGGTGGTCATGCTCTCCCAAGGAGGCGATCATCGGGTTCTGGTCTTTGAACGCTCTGGTGCGCTGTCCGAGTCCTTTGGGCGCGAAGGACGAGGTCCCGGCGAGTTTTCCGCGCCTCAACACCTGCAAGTGCTCCCGGGCGATACGATCGCAGTATGGGACTACATGTTCGATGCGGTCAGTTATTTCGATCCTTCCGGAACGCTCTTGAGGGAGCGGCCCATTGACCTCGGCGCAGTATTCGCCGCAACGCGAACGAGCACTCAGGATCCTCCCGAGACGGTCCATCTGCCACTTCCAGATGGCTCTTTCCTTGTAGTAGTCCGGCATAGCAATTTTGAAATGCCCAGTGAGGGGGAAATCTACAGGATTCCGGTGGCTTATTTGAGGATCGAATCCGACTACACCGTTGATCATTTCGGTTGGTGGGAAGGGATGGAATTCCTTCACTTGGCCCCCCCTGCCTGGATCCCGATCGTCCCGTTCCCAGCGAGATCGATCGTTGCTGCTGGGGGAAGCCCGCTGTCGGTTTACGTCACCAACGGAGATCATGGAGATAGATATGAAGTTCATCAGTTTTCTGAGTCGGGTGGACTTCGGCGCATCTTCCGACGCCCGGTCGAGCCGATTCCTATCACCCGGAGGGAGCTTGAGGAATGGATAGCATTCCACAAGGCGTCCATCCCTCAGTCCCAATTGGTCAGCGAAGGATGGCGCGCATGGGAGGTGGCAATGTCCGCGCTTCCGCCAAGAGGATTCCAACCTTCCGTCACAGACCTCCTGGTGGATCGGGAAGGGTACCTTTGGGTCCACGATGGTGCGAGCGAGTGGAGTGTTTTTGACCCGGACGGGCGTTGGCTTGGAACCCTTGGTATACCGCAGGGGTCGATTGAATGGATCGGGAAGGACTTGATCCTGGGCGTCCAGCGGGATCTCGATAGCGGCGTCGAGGCTGTTGTGGGGTATAGGCTGAACCGTCGCGGGAGATCGTAAGGTGCGAATCACCGGGGCGGGATCGTTTGTCACGGATCTGTCCCCCCAGCCGCACTCCACCGGCTGGTGGCCAGCGGTTTCGACGCTGCCGCGTCGACGGAATGATCTTCGCCCACCGCCTGATGCAGGCCACCCCGCGCCGGGGCAGATCGAAGCCGCTGTTCCGGCGCGCCGCACGCCCGCACGCCCTCGGTGTGGCCGCGGCGCTGCCTCTCTCAGCGACCGCGTGCGGCACGCCCCCGTCTGAGGCCGCCGCAGAGCAGACGCGCACCACCGTGGTTCACAGGAGCCGACCGATGTCGCCATATCCTTGCCGTCATGTCCTGTTTGCGTCGGTCGCGGTCCTCGCCGCGACAGCATGCGAACAGCCCCCAGCCGAGCCCCAAATCCCCGACGTCGTCATCCGGGATTCCGCCGGGATCGAGATCGTCGAGAACCACGCGCCCGTCTGGGGCGCGGGCGACTTCTGGACGGTCGCCCCCGAACCGGAGTTTTCGCTGGGCGGATACGACACCGCGCCGGGTCCGGCCCGCGATTCCTCTCACCTGATATGGAACATCAGCGCCGCGGCGCCGCTTTCGGACGGAAAGATCGTCATGCTCGCGCCCATGGCGGACAGGAAGGTGCTCGTCTTCGAGCCGTCGGGAGCGTTTTCCGCGTCGTTCGGACGGGCCGGGGGCCCGGCGAACTGAGCTACCCGCTGCACCTCAGGGTGCTTCCGGGCGACACGATCGTCGTATGGGACTACATGTCCGGGCCGATCTACCACTACGATCCCTCGGGCAGCCTCCTGAAGGAGTCTCGCATCGACGTGCGGGCGCTCAGCGAGGCGACGCGGTCGGCCGAAGTCTACCCTGGCGAATCGATGCACCAGCCTTTGCCGGACGGGTCCTTCCTCCTCGACCGCCGGCTCGTCAATTGGAAGCGCCCGACGCGGGCAGGGGAGATCTACAGGCGTCCGACGGAGTGGGTACGGATCGACTCCGACTATGCCATGCACTCGTTCGGGTGGTGGGAGGCGGAGGAGGAGCTCTCCATGAAGGATCCCTTCGATCCCAACCACCTGCCGTTCCGTGCGAAGTCCCTCGCTACCGCGGGTGGAGACCCGCGGTCGGTATACGTCACCAACGGAGACCGGTACGAAGTCCACCAATTCTCGCCAACCGGAGTTCTGCGCCGGATCATCCGACGCACCGTCGACCCGGTTCCGATTGACGACGAGCGGCAGCGGGAATGGATTGAAGACATCCAGGAGCTCAACTCGCACCGCAACTGGACCGCGTGGGACCGGGTCTTCGCCACTGTGCCGGAGCGCAACCATCCGCCCGTTACCGGCCTGTTCGTGGATTCGGAGGGCTACCTGTGGGTTCCGGACCCGGCCAACTGGATCCGCGAGACGGGCGAGTGGAACGTCTTCGACCCGGCCGGACGCTGGCTTGGAAACGTGAACCTGCCGTACCACCCGTATCGGATCTCGGACGACCTCATCCTGGGGGGCCGGTCCGACCGGGACATCGGGGTGCTCACGATCGCGGGCCTCCGGCTGGACCGGCGCGGAAGACTCGGGGAACGCTCGCCGAATTAGAAGCTCGAAGCTGTAGCAGCCGCATCCGGAAGGCCGAATCGATCTCGTTCGAATCGATCTCGTTCTTCCTTGCGACCCGACCAGGGCCTTCCGTACTCTTCCGGTGCTCGCAGCAGCAGCTTCACCTTGATCATGCGTCGGTTTCCCTAATGACCAGACTCATCCGCGTTGTGATGCCGCTGATCGTCATGTCGGCGTGTGGTCGGCCAGGCGAGGAAGACCAGCCACCCCCGTCACCCTCCGGGACTCGGCCGACATCCGGATCGTCGAAAATCATGCTCCCGAATGGGACTCTGCCCACTTCTGGACCGTGGGGCGTGAGCCGGAGTTTGTGATCGGCGGGTACTCCGCCGGGTCCCAGGCGGTCGACGATCCCTCTCACCTGGTCTGGCGGGTCGGGGGCGCCGCACTCCTTTCGGACGGCAGGGTGGCCGTGCTTGCCAGAGGAGTGGCGAGGGTCCTGGTCTTCGAGGCTTCGGGTGCTCTTGCTGCGTCCTTCGGGGGCAAGGGGCAGGGACCCGGTGAATTCTCGTATCCCGTGCGCCTTCAGGTGCTACCGGGGGACACCATCGTGGTCTGGGATCGCATGTACGGCCGGATCAGCCATTTCGATCCATCCGGCACGCTTCTCAGGGAGCGAAGCATCGATTTGGGCGCAGTGTTCGCTGCAACGCGAACGGTCGACCAGCGACCTGGTGAGGGGGTGGCCCTACCCCTGCCAGACGGAACGTTCCTCGTTGAAGTCAATCGCACCGATTTCCGCCCGATCCTCGACACGCACTACAGAGTTCCGGCTGGCTATGCGAGAATCGATTCCGCCTACGGCGCCCAGTCATTTGGCTGGTGGGACGGGCAGGAATTCCTCTTCGCCCCGCTGCCCGTCCCCTACTTGTTGCCGTTTCCGACCGAGACCGTCCTGGCAGCAGGCGGGAGCCCGTTGTCGGTGTACATCAGCAACGGCGATCCATACGAGGTTCACCAGTTCTCCCCAAGGGGCATTCTGCGGCGGATCATCCGGCGCACCGAGGTGGAGCCGATCCCCATCACCTCCGCAGAAGTGGAGGCCTGGAAGGCGCGGCTGTCCGGGAGGCAGCGAATGGATTGGGAAGGATGGGACCGGGTCATGGCCAGGAATCCGCCAAGGCCGTACCGTCCCCGGGTTGCCGGGCTTCTCACGGACACCGAAGGCAACCTGTGGGTCGCGAACCGGTTGGACACCAGCACGAGCGAGTGGAGCGTCTTTGACTCGGAGGGACGCTGGCTGGGGACGCTTGACTTACCCCTGCCACGCATCACCTGGCTCGGGCGGGATCTCATCGTCGGGGTACAGCGTGATCCCGATACCGATGTGGAGACGGTGGAAGTCTACCGGCTGAACAGAGCCGAGCCACGAAGTCACGAAATGTAAAGAGAACATTACAATTTGTCATGTTTTCATGACAAGACGCGTTTCAGCTGAAACGTCTTCGCGGCTCTGCAGCGATGCCTGAGGAGAGAGGTCAGGAAGATCTGGCAGGCTGCTGAAGCTGGACAACCGTTTCGGCCGACAATCGCACCCGCCCCTTCAGCTCACGCGGCCCAACGGCAGACCACACCCGAACTTTTCCCGAACTGTGGGGTATAAAGAGGTAGGGTAGCGAACCGCTCGCCCCTCGACCGTTCACCCCTCAAGACCCCGGGATCAGACCATGATATCCACCCACTCCCCCACCCCGACCTGCCCCGACGACCCCCTCGGCGACGAGATCGCCGCGCTCTGCGCCCACATCAGCGCCGCCACCTTCCGGCTCC
>JAJEBR010000062.1 GCA_022822445.1 Gemmatimonadota bacterium
AGCCGGGACGCTGTGCAGTCGCCAAGTCGGTCGTCGATCCGGACGGACTGGATCACTTCGAGGCGGAAACCGCCTCGCTGTCTCGTGGCGTGGTCGCGGCGAACGATTTCCCGGGCTGCCCGGGCACCGGCTTCGCCGACCGCCCGGCCACGAGAGGCCCGGACAGGTAGGTGCAATGGCCGACTGCGCGCGAGAGTGCCGGCGATGCCGACATGCGTGCGCGGTATGCGGGCAAACCCAGCACCAGACATCTGCAACTGGCCGTCAATGGCAATACGGCTGCTGCGGTCGCGTTCGAGCGCAGCGGTCGCTGGGAGGGTTGGCGGGCGGGCGCGAGTGGCATTTCGGTCGTCATACGAGCCCGTGCCAGCCTAGCCCCCGGGCAGGCCGCTTGCGGCATGGACTACAGCACCAAGCTGCAGGCAGGTTATCCGAGTCGTGTCCGCTTCCGGGCTTGGGAGACCCCAGAAACTCTGCGATTGCGGCAGACGAGGTCGAGGATCTGGGGCTGCTCCAGCTTCAGCTGCGCGCCAATTCGCCCATAAACCTCAACCCGCCGAGGGGGGTTCCGTCTATGGCGTGGGCCGATGTCGCCCGGTTCCGGAGCGAGTGCCTCGCCGTACTCGACCTCGTGACGGTCGTTCAACCGGCCGATCAGGACCAAGGCGGCCATGAGCGGGATCTCCTCCGCTCCAGACTTCGCGCGCACGACTCCTTCCGACTCCTCTCCCTCCCCTTTACCAACCGGATCGCCGAGACCACCCGTTCAGGCGCGCCGATCGACTTTCTGCACGCGAACAAGGGAGGCAGTTCCAATTGCTGCTGAGCAATTCAGGTCGACTTGTGGACAAGTCCACGGTTACGCGCCCAGGACTGCCTCTGCGACTGCTCCAGCCCGGCAGCCGCACGCAGCCTTGCCTTGGGGCGGCGCTGGCGGCTTTCGCGGTGATAGCCGTCGCGAGCGGGCCAGGCCAGCTTGCCGCCCAGACCGATCATGCGGCAGGCGCTCGGCCCAACATCTTGGTGGTCGTCTCGGACGACATCGGCTGGGGGCAGCCCGGCTTCAACGGCGGCACCGAGGTGGGAACGCCGAGCCTGGACCGCATTGCCTACGAAGGCGTCAAGCTGACGCAGTTCTACGTCGCGCCCGGGTGCTCGCCGACCCGCTACTCCCTGATGAGCGGCCGTTATCACTGGAAGACCGGCAACAAAGATGAGCTCCCCACCGGAAACACCACCATCGGCATGCTTCTCGACGAGCGCACGATTGCCGAAGCCCTGCGGGACACCGGCTACTCAACCTGGATGGTCGGGAAGTGGCACCTCGGGCAGTGGCACCAGGCACACCTGCCCCTGCAGCGCGGCTTCGACCACCACTACGGGCTCTATTCGGGGACATTCGGTTACTACAGCCATCAGCGTGCGGGCACCTTGGACTTGCACCGGAACGGCCGTCCCGTGGTCGAGGAAGGCTATTCGACCTTTCTCATGGCCGAAGAGGCAATCCAACTGATCGAGCGTCACGACGGCCGGAACCCGTTCTTCCTGTATCTGGCATTCAACGCCGCCCACCTCCCAGCTGCAGGAGTGCCGGACGAATACGCCGAGCGCTACGCTCACCTGCAGTCCAGCCTGCGGCGCTCGCAGCGCGGCCAACTCAAGGCGATGGATGACGCGCTCGGCTGGGTTATTGACGCCCTTGACCGGAAGGGTGTGCTCGACGACACCCTGGTTGTGTATTTCAACGACAACGGAGGCACCGGTCGAGCGGGAGGGAACCGGCCCTACAGGGGAGTAAAGGGCGACTATCACGAAGGCGGCATCCGGGTACCCGCCGCGATGCGCTGGCCCGGTCACATCCCGGCGGCGTCCGCGACCGATGCGCTGCTCCATGTGGTGGACGTGTTTCCTACCCTGGCCGGGGTGGCCGGGGCATCCACCGGCGGCGCCCTGCCGCTCGATGGAATCGATGCCTGGCAGGCCATTGCCGCAGGTTCCCCGAGCCCGCGCGATGAAGTGGTGCATTCGCTCAAGGTGATTCGGTCGGGCGACTGGAAGCTGATCAGTGAGGACGGGAAAGCTTACGGTGGTCAAGGAAGTTCAGTTCAGCAGCTGTACAACATCGGGACGGATCCATACGAGGAGACAAACCTGGCGTCCAGCGAGGAGGCCAAGGTCGCGGAACTGAGGGAGCGATTGGCCTACCATCGGCAATTCGCCCGCGACTCGGCTACAGCCACGAGAATCCGGGGGTCGCCGGCGGTTTACGGGGAGGCGGAGAATGCGGCGTATGCCGCTGAGGTCCAGACGGCGCTGAGCCAGCGAGATGCGGGCAATCCTGGACCGGTGCTCCTGCGGCTCGAGGTCTCCGGGACAACCGCAAAGCTGGTCTTCAACGAGACTCTGAACGCCGATTCGGTATCGCCCGCCAGCGCATTCAGGGCGGTCGTGCTTCCGGGATACCGGGCAGTGGACGTGACTGAAGTCGGAGTGTATGGGAGCGATGTCCTGTTGGCGCTTTCGCAGGCGCTGGGCATTGGCGAGACGCTGGGCCTGACCTACGAGGTCCCGGACGCGGGTGCGGTCCGGGACGCGGACAGCCTTGCCGCAGACGGCGTCACCTGGGTGGCCGCCGAATCGGGCGGCGCGTTCGGGCAGAGCCCGCTCACCGCCACGGTCGAGGCCGCGCCTTTGTCGCATGACGGCTTGTCGCCCTTCACGCTGCGCCTGCGGTTCAGCGAAGCGGTGTCGACGAGCGACATCACGCTGCGGGACTTGGCCGTCGGGGTGACGGGCGGCCGGGTCAGCGAAGCGCAGCGGGTGGCCGGCCAGAGCTGGCTGTGGGATCTGGCCCTGCTCCCTTCCGGGCCGGCGGAGATCACCGTGACGTTGCCCGCTACGGAGTCCTGCTCCGACACCGGGGCGGTCTGCACGACCGCCGGCAAGACTCTGTCCAACAGTCCGCAGCTGGCCATTCCCTTTGTGCGGCCGGTCGTCTCGATTGCCGCACCGTCCACCACGGTGACGGAAGGCGAGGCGGCCGAGTTCCAGGTGACGCTGAGCGAGGCGGCCCCTGAGTCGCTGACGGTGGCGGTGGGGGTTGCCGAGACCGGCTCGAAGCTGGCGGCGCCGCTCCCCGCGTCGGTGACAGTTCCCCCGGGGGCCACTAGCGCAACGCTGAGCGTGGCCACAAAAGGTTACTGGGTAGTCGAGGCGGCCAGCACGGTGACGGCTTCGCTGGCCGCGGGGGCCGGATACGCCCTCGGGTCTGCGACCTCGGCTTCAATCACCGTGGAGGACGTGTCTGTGGGAGGGGGCGCGTTCCCGCGGCCCAACATCCTCGTCTTCCTGTCGGATGACATGGGCTGGGGACAGCCCGGTTTCAACGGCGGCACCGAGGTGACCACGCCCAGCATGGATCGCATCGCGAACGAGGGGGTCAAGCTCACGCAGTTCTACGTTCAGCCCCGCTGCGCGCCGACGCGCGCCTCGCTGGTCACCGGCCGCTATGCCTGGAAGACAGGGATGGCGGCGAACCCGGAGTCGCGCAAGGACGACGGCCTGCTCCTCGACGAGCGCACCATTGCCGAGACCTTGCGCGACGCCGGCTACGCGACTTGGCTGGTCGGCAAGTGGCACCTCGGCCACTGGGGCTCGGACCGCCTGCCGCTGCAGCGCGGTTTCGAGCATCATTACGGCTTCTACAACGGACATATCGACTACTTCAGGCATTTTCGCCCATGGAGGAATTGGCACAAGATTTTCGATTGGCACAGGAATGGCCGCCCCCTGGTCGAATCCGGCTACTCGACCCTTCTTCTCGCCGACGAGGCCAGCCAGTTGATCGAACGTCACGACGGCAGTCGCCCCTTCTTCCTCTACGTGGCGTTCAACGCCCCGCACGATCCGTACCAAGCGCCGCAGAGGTACACACGGCAATACGATCATCTGCCGTACGGCGCGCCTGGCCGCAATCAGCGCGCGATGGTCAAGGCCATGGATGACGCGATCGGTCAGGTCGTGGGCGCGCTCGAGCGCAGAGGGGTGCTCGACGAGACCCTCGTCATGTTCCTGAACGATAACGGGGGAGAGCGCGAAGCGGGCGGGAACAGCCCCTACAAGGGGCTCAAGTCGTCGTATCACGAGGGCGGCGTCCGGGTTCCCGCCGTGATGCGCTGGCCCGATCAAATCTCGGCCGGGTCGGAGAGCGACGCGCTGCTACACGTGGTCGACCTGTTCCCCACCCTGGCGGGACTGGCCGGAGCGGACGCCGCCGCCGGCCTGCCTCTCGATGGTTTCGATGCCTGGGAAGCTATCGCCAACGGGGCCGAGAGTCCCCGCGAGGAAGTGGTGCACTCGCTCGGGGTGATTCGGATGGGCGACTGGAAGCTGCTCGAAAGAGATGAGGCGTTTGCCTTCGGTGACAGGTCGACCCCGCAGCAACTCTACAACATCGCAGAGGATCCGTACGAGACGACGAACCTGGCGTCCGGCAACCTAGCGAAAGTCTTGGAACTGCGGGAGCGGCTGGCCTACCATCAACCATCCGCGCGAGACCCGCAACCGGGAGAGGCCATCCCGGGCCTCAACAGCCCCAACTCACCCCTTGCTGATCACCGACCGGTTGTTTTCGGAAAGGCCGAGAACACGGCATTAGGAGCCGAGGTCAAGAGGGCGCTGGCGCAGCGCAACGCGGACAATCTTGGACCCGGGCTTCTCCGGATCGAGGCGATCGGAGACCAAGTCAAGGTGGTCTACAACGAGCCGCTGGACTCCGAATCCGTGCCCCCCGCGAGCGCGTTCAAGGTAGTCATGATTCCGGGATACCGGGCAATCGAGGCGACCGAGGTCGCGGTGACCGGGGCCGAAGTCCTGTTGAGGCTCGCGCAGCCGATGGCTCTCGGCGAGACGGCGGGTCTGACGTACGAGGTGCCGAACAGCGGCGCGATCCGGGACGTGGACAGGCTGGACGCGGGGGGGATCACGTGGGTGACGGCGCCGGTCAGCGCCGCGTTCTTGGGACAGGACGCGACGCTGAGCGCACTGAGCCTTTCGGGGATCGACATCGGGACGTTCACGGCAGCCACGACATCCTATACGGCATCGGTGCCCCACGCCACCGTGAATACGACGGTGACGGCGACGGCGAACCATTCGGGAGCGACGGTCTCGGTCTCTCCGGGGGAGACGGTGAACCTGGCGGAGGGGGCGAACGAGATCACGGTGACGGTGACGGCGGCCGACGAGACGACGGTGCAGACGTACCGGGTGACGGTGACGCGAACTCCGCTTCCCGTGGTGTCGATCGCCGCGGTGTCGAGCCCGGTAGCGGAAGGCGTGGCGGCCGAGTTCGAGGTGACTCTGAGCGAGGCGGCCCGCGAGTCGCTGACGGTGGCGGTGGGGGTTACCGAGACCGGCTCGATGCTGGCGGCGCCGCTCCCCGCGTTGGTGACGGTTCCCCCGGGGGCCACTAGCGCAACGCTGAGGGTGGCCACCGAAGGTGACTCGGTAGTCGAGGCGGACAGCACGGTGACGGCTTCGCTGATCGCGGGGGCCGGCTACGTCCTCGGGGCGGCGACCTCGGCTTCGCTCGTCGTGGGGGACGTGCCCCCGCGAGCGGGGGCCGCCCCCCCGCCCCAAAACCGGGGGGTGGGTGGCGGCGACCAGGGGGGGGGGCCGC
>JAJEBR010000009.1 GCA_022822445.1 Gemmatimonadota bacterium
GGTCGCGGCCCTGTCGCGCATCCGGGTCCGCTTCCCCTTGGTAGGCGTCACCTCGTCACCGTACATTTCAAGAAGCCGCCCCAGAGTGAGCGGCTCGGGCTCGGCTTCCGCCTTGCCGTTCAGGTCCGGCCCGGCGAACCCAGCGGCGAACTCGTCCGCCTGCCGCTTGGCGCGAGTCCACTCGCGGTGCCCAAGCGACCGGGTCAGCCTTCGACCGTTCTCCCGCCACTCGATCTGGAGGATGCCGGTCTTCGGATCTGGAAACACCCGGACCCGGTTCCGGCCCCATTCGCCGGCGCCGTAGGAGCGCCGACTTCTTCTCGTGCGTGCCATCATTCGATTCCTTTCGACGATGGACTGCACGATCTGCGCGAACGAAATGTCGCCGGGGAAGGGGCGTTTGACCAGTGGGAGGTCGTCGGAGCGGTCCGGCTCGTCCCGAAGGAAGCGGTTCAAGCGCGTGATCGGGGGTCGCTGGTAGCGGCGCGCAGCACGGCTTCGGGAAGCCGTTGCCGGACCCGTCCGGGGCCGTGCGGGGACCGCACATGTGAAACGGACTGCATGTGCGCGAAATCGCAGTTCGGACGTGCACCTCCGCGACTGCACATGTCGTTGTCCGGCTTTCGGTTGCATCACGGCCTCCGGGGCGGCTGCGCCGCGCGGGAACCGGAGGCCGTGACCGGAGCGACCCCCCTTTTCCGATGCCTGCCGTGGCATCTGCGGAGGTTGGGACGTGCACTCCATCCCAACCCTCCGCGGCGGGTCGCTCCGGGCCAGCAATCCCATGCGGGAAGGCCACGGCGACCCGTGCCGGGCTCGTCCCGGTCTTGCTCGACGATGTCGAACAGCCCGACGGCCAGCCGGTCGGCGAACGGGTGCTCCGCCGCCTCGAAGTGGCGCTCGTACCGCCTTCCCGCCAAGGGATCGCTGGTCTGGGAGCGACCCGATGGGAGGAGGCCGGGGGTGCGCAAACGCGCATGGCCCCGAACCCGCAGCAGTCCCTCGGACTGCCGGGTCGCTCCCAGCCCCGCCCGAACGAGCGCTACGGCCCCGGTCGCCCAAGACCGCAAGGCGCAAGACCCTTGCCTGCTGTGCCTTACGCCGCCCCATCGGTGCGCACGTCGCGAACTCCGGGGTGCGCATTGGCACCCCATGTCGTTTTCGCGGTCCGGTACGGCTCTAAGTCGAGCGCAGCAGGCCGCCCACCGAGGCTGGCGGATGAATCAGCTTTGCGCCGCCTTCATGATCTCGGCCACATAGTCATCCAGACGGGCCATGACCTCGATCGTATCCGCCTGACTCTCCGCGTTCGCGAGTTCCTTGGCCAGATCCAGCAGCAGACGGCGCACGGCGGCCGGGTCGCCTGTCCTCGCCGGTCCCGCTTCCGCAGCGGCGACTTCCTCGACCGGTGGCGCATCCTCGACCGCCATTTCCACAGCCCGTGGCGCCTCCGGTTCCGGCGGTGCCTCGGACTTGGCCGCTGCGTCCCTTGCGAGCCGCGCCTTCACTTGGAGGGGGTACTTCGCATGGAACTGCCGGGCCGTGAGGTCCGCGACGGAGGCATCGATCTCGCGAGCAGCCGCGAACAGGTCCGCGTTCGAGATGCCGGGGTCCGCTTCGAGCGTCCGCACCACGAACTCCATGACGGCGGCTCCGTCGCCGGATGGTGCGGGCACGGAGGCGGGTGCCGGGTCCGGCTTCGGCTGCCGTGCGGGCTGTCGCGGCGGCGCTATCCTCCGGGTTGCAGGCAGCCGATACTTGGCGTGAAACTGTTGGAGCGTAAGATCCCCGACCGACTCGTCGATCTCCCGGGCACCGGCGAACAAGGTCGCGTTCTTGACGCGGCGGTCCTTCTTCAGTTCGTCTTCCACGTACTGCATGATGGCATCCTGCGAGCTGCCCATGTCGTTACCCTCTCGGAGGCCAAGTGTGCGCCGGGATGGACGCGGATGAGTCGGAAATTGCTCTATCGGGAAACTCGGCGAGTCCTCGGGCAGCGTCAATGTTCAATGGCGTTTACGAGCGGCTCAGCCCGTCACCTTGAAGTAGAGCCAGTGATCGACCATGTAGATCTCGCCCGCTTGCCCGGAGATTGCCGACCTCGGCCCGGAAGGGTGCCGCAGTTGCGTCCCGCCGCGCACCGGTCACCACCGGTCGAGGCCGTCGGTTTCGCCGCTGAGTCCGCGCCGTGACCGGCGGGCGGCGTGGTCGGCGTTGCCACCGCTTCGGTGCCGGTCCCCCCGTCCTCCGGGACGGACTCCGCCCGTCCCTCCGCCGGGGTTCGACCCCTCTTCCCAACCCGGCAAGGCCCGGTCGTGCGCGGCGTGACGCGTCCGTAACCCGCGCTGGACGCGACGGTACTGGAGGACGGCTCGGACGCGCGCGGAAACTCGGTGTTCTTACACCCGCCGGGTCTCGCATCGGCGCATGGCGACGGTCAGGCCGGATCAGATCCGGGCTGTGCAAGGACACAACCGCACGGCCGAACAGAGCCTCCCGGCGGGCCGCTCTTTTCGCCTCCCGCTCGGACACCTGTCACGCCTCGCCTTCGCCGTCCACGAGGTGGGGGAGCACCAGGCCGAGGATCCTGTCCGTGACGGATCGGGGGCACGTGAGCTCCAGACCCATGTCGTCGGCGGCCTCCAGTGCTTCGCGGAGATCCCGCACGCGCCAGAAGACCAGCATCGGCTCGCCGCCGACCATCGACATCGTCATCCTACGGGTCAACCCGCTCGGCTTCGCACTTCGCTCTTGCGGCTCCATCGAGGTAGCTTATCAGCGCCTCATCCCCGCGCCAAGCCCGCGCGGTTTTCTTGTCCCGCAGGGCGGTTGCGACCGGCGAGAGGGGAGTGCTCGTTCCGTGTGTGACACCTATGCTCGCCGACCAGCTTCGAGGGCGTCCCCAAGGCTGGCTTGAGCCACGCTACGGTGGACAAGCCAGCCTACCCCCCGTAATACACGGCGGGGCTGGCGAGGGGTGCTCCGCCCCCCTTCGATCCCCCCTGAAACTGCTTCCGCCGGTCCTTCCGGACACGGGCTCCACGCACTCCCGCGTGGCGGCGTGAAGGCTGCTCGCCGCAACGGTCGCGCTCGCCCCCCCAAGCGTTGGCGATCAGTGTTTTCCAACCCGGACATGATCATGAGGGAGCCGGGGGAAGGGGCCGAGGGGGGTGTGATGGTGAGGGGTAGTGGAGGTGGGATGGTGGGGT
>JAJEBR010000118.1 GCA_022822445.1 Gemmatimonadota bacterium
AGGACCGGACCGAGCGGACGGCCCGTGTCCGACCGGACGGTCGAATACGACCTGAAGTTCCTGATCGCCGTCCTGAATTGGGCGGCGAACTCCCGCGACGAGCAGGGCCGGTTGTTGCTCGACCGGAATCCGCTGAGGGGACTCAGGACGCCGACGGAGAAGAACCCGACTCGGGTGGTGCTCGCCGAGGAGGAATACCGGGCGCTTCTCAAGGTGTCGGGCCGGGTGGACTGGCGGTTCCATGTCGCGCTCGTGCTCGCCCACGAGACGGGTCACCGCATCGGCGCGATTCGCCAGCTTCGCTGGGCGGACATCGACTTCGAGCGCGGAACCATCCTTTGGCGTGCCGAGCACGACAAATCGGGTTTCGAGCACAGCACGCCCGTCACTGCCGAGGCGCTCGACACGTTGACGGAGGTGCGGGCGATCAACCCCGTAACCGCGGAGGCTCCGGTGCTGCCCGCGCCCAGGAATCCGCTGGCGGTTGTGGGCGCCGCCCGGTTGCACGCTTGGTGGCAGAAGGCCCAGATTCTTGCGGGACTGGAGCCGAAGCCCGGCAGGGGCTGGCACTCGCTCAGGCGGAAGTTTGCGAGCGACCTGATGGATCAGCCGCTGAAGGTGCTTTGCCAACTCGGCGGCTGGAAAACGGCGAAGACGGTCCTTCGGTGCTATCAGAGGGCCGACGAGGGACAGCTTCGGAAGGCTTTGGACGACCGCCGCCGGGCTGGCAACGGAAGTCGAGAGTAGCGGGAGTCATTCAGCGGGAATTCGGGCTACCGATGACGCAACTACAAGCACCACAACGAGATGCCAACCAAAAACGTACTTGTCAGCCCGGCGCCTCACCGCCCTCGGTGCGACGCGGGGATTATCCACAGAATACTAGCTCACGGCTACCAGCCTGGACTCTGGGTTTCCGGCGGCAGGTTGTACCAAAGGGATTCCCGGTTCCGCCGAAGCGCGCAATTCCACGACTGAAACCGTTGCAATTCCGTGATCGTCTTACGAATTATCGTTTGATCGAGATACCGTCTTACGATTATTCACTTGATCACGTTTTCGTCTTGCGCCATCCGGAATCTTCAGGGCTACCGGCTGAACAAGACCTGCCTCCCGAAATCGCCCGACGGCTGCCCGCGGGGACGCGAACCGTGTCAATCCGCCCGACGAGGGTGTCAAGCGGTAGGTCAACCCACTGCCGGCAAGGGCACGCCCCCCACGGCACCTCGCCTGGGGGGCTTTTCCGTAGGCGCGGGCTGCACGTTATTGATTGCGGACGTGCGACCGCATGGATAGGGTCCACGGCGCCGTCAGAACCCAACTCGACCCGCGAGGGCCCCCAATGCTGAGATTCGCCGAAGAGATCATGCTCCTGCTCCTCGAAAACGAGGGCGAGAAGTTCCTGCACGTGCCGGACCTGTCCCTGCGCTACGCGCTCGCGGGCGGGGTGCTGATGGATCTCGCGATGGAGGACCGGATCGACACCGACCTGGAGAAGCTGATCCTGGTGGATGCGACCCCGCTCGGGGACGGCATCCTCGACCCCGTGCTGGCCGACATCGCCGACGCGGGGGAGACGCGGAACGCGCGCTATTGGGTGGAGCGGGCCGCCGAGCGCGCCTACGAGACGCGCGACGCCGCAATGGAGCGACTGATCGCGCGCGGGATCCTGGAGCGCCGCGAGGACCGGTTCCTGTGGGTGTTGCGGTCGCGGCGGTACCCGGTGATCGACGGTACCGCCGAAGTCGAGGTGAAGCTGCGCATCCTGGAGGTCCTCTTCGAGGAGGTGATCCCCGCCCCCCGCGACGTCGTGATCATCTGCCTGGCCGACGCCTGCGGCCTCTTCACCGAGCTGCTACCCGCCCGCGAGTACCGGCGGGCGCTCCCGCGCATCGAGCTGGTCCGCCAAATGGACCTGATCGGCCGCGAGGTCATGGCGGCCATCACGGACATCTGGCGAGTCGGCCGGACCCTGCCTCCTACGTCACCGGCCCGCCCCTCCGGTGCTTCTCGAACCACTCCCTGAGGTAGATCTGCGTCCGCAGGAAGTTCGACGGCATCGAGCTCGTGCCGTGCCACTCGTTCTGGAAGCGGATCATCGCGGTGGGGACCTTCAGCACGCGCAGCGCCTGGTAGTACTCCTCGGTCTGGGGCATCGGGGTGCGCAGGTCGCCTTCGCCGGTCATGAGCATGGTTGGGGTGGTGACGTTGCCGACGTACATCAGCGGAGAGCGGCGCAGGTGTTCCGACGGGTCGTCCCAGGGGAAGTGCTCGAAGTTGCGGTACCAGCTGGCGCCGTCGGTCGTGCCGACGAAGGAGAGCCAGTTCGTCACCGGGCAGTTGGCCGAGGCTGCCGCGAACCGGTCGGTGTGCCCCACGACCCACGAGGTGAGCACGCCGCCGCCCGAGCACCCGTACACGAACATGTTCCGGTCGTCGATGTAGCCGCGCTCGATCACCAGGTCCACGCCGGCCATGAGGTCGTCGAAGTCCTTGCCGGGATACGCGTTCTTGATCGCGTTGCCGAAGGCGCTGCCATAGCCGGATGAGCCGCGCGGATTGGTGTACAGGACGACGTAGCCGTTCGCCGCGTGGTTCTGCCAGGCGAAGTTGAAGCCGACGTTGTACATGCCGTGCGGTCCGCCGTGGATCGCCAGGATCAGCGGGTACTTCTTCGTCGGATCGAAGTCGGGCGGCTTGATGATCCAGCCCTGGATGTCGTAGTCCTCGACCGACTTGTACCAGACCTCCTCGACCTCGCCGAGGGTGACCCCGTGCAGCACGTCGGCGTTGACGTCGGTGAGCTGGGTGATCCGGTCCGGGCTGTCCAGCGGGAACGAGATCAGGTCGCCGGGGCGGTGATAGTCCGACAGCGTCCCCACGGCCACCCCCGAACCGATCGTCGAGACGCTCAGCATGTGGTTGCCCTCGGTGACCTGCCGCACACCCCCGCGCACCGACGCGAAGTACAGGTTGCTGGTCCCTTCGCTGCGCACCGTCATGTAGAAGCCGCTGCCGTCCTCCGCCCAGATCATCCCGCCGCCCCGGCGGTCGAAGCCGTCGCTGATCATGCGCACGTTCGAACCGTCGCGGTTCATCACGTACAGCTTCGGTGTGATGTAGGTGTCGGTGGTGAGGTCGTTGCCGGTAAACGCGATGAGCCGGCCGTCGGGCGATGGGAGCGGGGAGCCGTCCGGGCCGGAGCGGTCGGTGAGCTGCGCGATCTCGCCGCTCCCCACGTTCACCGAGTAGATGTCCGACTGGCGCCACTCGTGCTCGGCGTCCTCGACGCGCAGCGAGGTGAAGAGGATCTCGGCGCCGTCGGGCGTCCAGGCGACGCCGTTGTGGTTCCAGTCGCCTTCGGTGAGCTGGCGCGCGGTGCCGCCGTCGGCCGGAACGACGAAGAGGTGGCTGTAGCCGCCGTCGATGTAGCCCCGCCGGTCCCGCCGGTAGACCAGCCGGTCCACGACCTTCGGCCCCTCCGTCCACTGGGCCCCCTCCGGCCGCCCCGGCAGGCTGATCGGCCATGGGTGGTCGGAGTCGACCGACATTGTGAAGGCGATCTGCGTCCCGTCGGGCGACCACTCCACGTTGCCGGGGCTGTTCTCCAGATGGGTGATCTGGGTCGTCGCGCCCTCGTCGTCCATCCAGCGCACGAAGATCTCGGTCCCTTCGGACTCGGTGCCCGCCGTGTACAGGATCCTGTCCCCGCTCGGCGACCACTTCGGCGACGAGCCGTCCTCCACGAGCACCCGCATGCGGCTGCCGTCGACGTTCATGATGTAGATCGACGAGTTGCGGCGGTCGTTGATCTTGTCCACCCAGCCCTTCGTGAAGATGATCTCGCTGCCGTCCGGCGAGATCTGCGGGTTCGACACCGACTCCCAGTCCAGGTAGGTGACCAGCTTGAGGGTGCCGTCGGGCTCGTTCTGGGCGGCGAGCGCCGCGGGGAGGAGCAGCAGGGGGAGGAGAAGAGCGAGAATCTTGCGCGGTCGGGCCATCGGTGCCTCCGGTGTGAGCGTTGCGGCTCGCTGCGGCGGCCCGGGTTCAGCGGTTCGCCCTCGTGCAGCAGGCCGTTTCATATCTGTCCGGCCCGGTCGGTGGGCCGGTTCTTACCTGTCCGGCCCGGTGCCGCGGGCCGGCTCAAGCGGCAAGTTAGGGTGCCGTGGAGGGTTGGGAAAGGAGATAGGACCTGACGGGACCGGACCTGGGTCGAGGAATGTAAGGAAAACACGGCATTATGTAATGTCGGCATTACACTTTCGATGACCCGAGTGGAAGGTGAACCAGTCAGCTGTCGCCGCGTAGGGAATTCGTGCATCCCGTCGGATGTGCGGCGCCTTGTGCTTTTCGATCAGGCGGGCTCGCCTCTCATCATCTCGAGTTGCCCTTCCTGGCGTGTGTTCGAAACGTTCCAGGTCCGTGCACCGTCCAATGTCTGTGACCTGTCCTGCTCTCCGACTTGTTTTGAATTGAAAGGACTCCCGATGAAACCAGCTGCAACACTGCTCCCGGCGACGCTCTGCATCCAGCTCCTCGGGTGTGGCGACGGTCCGGTCGGGGACACCGGCACCGACATCCCGCTCACCCCCACGACCGAGGACCTCTACTCGGTCGGACAGTATTCCGGCGAGGATTGGGAGAACTTCACGAGAGTCGACAAGGTCGCCTTCGACGCCTCCGGGAACCTCCACATCTTCGACCCCGGGGCCATGCGGATCGTGGTCGTCGACCAGGAGGGGAACTTCCTGCGCGAGATCGGCCGCGAGGGTGAGGGCCCCGGGGAGCTGGGCTACCCGTGGGGATTCGAGATTCTCCGTGACGGCCGGATCGTCATCCACGACTTCCCCCGGACCTGGCAGCTGTACGATCCTCAGGGCGCGTTCGTCGAGGAGGTCACCTTCGACATGTTTGCGGGAGCTCCCGGGAGCCTGCTCATGGCGCGCCCCGATGGCCGGCTCGTTTCCCTGGGCGGTGTGCAGATGGTGCGGCCGGATCAGGAGGAAGAGGAAGAGGAGGATCCCCACCTGCGCGACATCGACCTGTACACCATCGGCGGCGCAGGCAAGGAGGTGCTCTACCGGGCCTGGAATCTGGAGCCGACGGAGCTGGATGAGGAGCTGACGACCGAGAACGAACGCGGACAGACCGAGATGAGCATCGGGATGACCCGGATGCGCGCCTTCGAACCCGGGCTGCACCTGGGGATCCTCTCCGACGGCCGGCTCGCGGTCGTCGATTCGATGGCCTATCGCGTGAAGCTGATCGGTCTGGACGGGAGCGTGGTGGGTGCCCTCGAACGGCCCATCGCGCCGGAGCCGGTGACAGGGGTGGTCCGCGAGGCGGAGCGGGGGCGGCGCAGGGAGGCCTTTTCCGAAACAGGCACGGTTACCTTGGAATCAGCGGCGTTCGTGGATGAGGATCTGGCTGAACGAATGCGGGCCAACCAGCTGGAGCAGGTCGACAACATGGTCTTTACCGACGTGATTCCCGTGATCGCCGGCCTGGCGGTGGACGGGGGGGACCTGATCTGGGTCGAGCGGACGGGTCCCGGCGGCGATGGACCGGGCCCGATCGACATCCTGACCGCCGACGGGGAGTACATCGGTACGCTGCCGGCCGACGGCCCGCGAATCCCGGACGCGTTCGGTCCGGACGGGCTGATGGCCTACATCGAGACCGGCGAGTTCGACGTGCCGATCGTTCGGGTGATCCGGGTGGCGATGGGGATCGACGGCTAGCTGAGCGCTGGTGTCCGCTGTCGGCCGAGGGCCTTTTTGGGCCCGATGGGGTCGAATCGGGTGTAACGGCCACGATGTTGGACCGCAGGTGAGGCGCCACGCTAACGGAACAGCGCCGGATGCCCCCCGGTGTGCAGGAAGATGACGTGCGCGCCGGGGGGGAGCCTGCCCTCCCGCGCCCAGGCGATCATCGCGGCGGCGGCCTTCGCCGTGTAGACGGGGTCGAGGATCACGCCGGCGCGGGCACCGAAGAGACGGGTGGCCTGCTCGGCCGCGCGGGTCGCGACGCCGTAGCCCGGGCCCACGAACGCGTCGGTGACGAGGGTGGCCGCCGCGACGTCCCGGACGCGCTGGACGAGGTCCTCGGCGCGGGGATCGGGGCCGTGAGGGGGGGGAGGGGGGAGGAGGGGGGCGGCGGCCAGCGCGATTTCGGTCGCCGCCCGGTGGACCTTCGCAGCCGGGTCGTCGGGGCTGACTCCGACGAGCTGCACCCGCCACCGCAGCAGTGCGCAACCGAGGATGAGGCCGGCCAGCGTGCCTCCCGAGGAGGAGGAGGTGAAGATCCAGACGGGCCCGCTGCCGGCGCTGACCTGCTCGTGCATCTCCGCCGCCGCGTGCACGTAGCCGAGGGCACCCCGTGGGGTCGACGCTCCCACCGGCACCACCAGTGCCCTGCCGCCCGCGGCCCGAATCCGGCCTGCCTCTTCCGCCATCGCGGCTTCACGCTCCTCCCGCTCGGCCACCGTGACGATCCGGGCTCCGAGTAGCCGGTGCAGCAGCGCGTTGCCGCGCCCGGCGTCCGTTGGCTCGCCGTTGATCACGAGGGTGCAACCGAGCCCCAGCCGCGCAGCCGCGGCCGCCGTCACCCGGCAGTGGTTCGAGTGCGGGCCGCCCGCGGTGACCAGGTCGGTGACACCGCGCAGCCCCGCTGGATCCAGCTCGTATTCGAGCTTGCGGACCTTGTTGCCGCCCAGCCCGAGCCCCGTCCACGCGTCGGCCTTTACGGAGATGTCCATCCCGCTCGCCACGGCGTCCGCCAGCGCGGGTGCCGGCAGCAGGGGCGTCGGGAGGGTCGCCAGCGGCGTGCGTCCGATCGGGGCCAGCCGATTCATGACGGCGTGTGGTTGCAACGAAACATCCGGGTGGGCGGTTACGTTATCATTCGAGGTTCCGATAGAATGGAAGGTGCGGGGGTCCGGGCCAAGACCGGTGAACACGGGAGGCCGGGGTGTGGGGCGTTGCCCCCGCAGCTGACGCGGTGATTCGGAGGGCCATGGATTCGGTGTCTACAACTTCTTTACAATCCGGTCGCGCCGCTGCGCTGCGGTCTCGGCCTTCAGGTGGACCCGCTCTGCTCCTGCTCCTGCTTCTCTCCCTCGTCCTGCCCGCGGTGGCATCCGCTCAGACCGGCTCGGTGAGCGGCAGGGTCCGAAGCGACGACGGGCGTCCGATCGAAGGGGCGCTCGCGCGGCTCTTTCCCGTCGCGGACTCGACCCGGGAGGAATTCACCCTGTCTGCCGCGCTCGGGTTCTTCGCCTTCCGCAACGTGGCGCCGGGCGACTACGTGCTGACGCTCAGCCAGTTCGGTCTCCGCGACCACCGGGAGGAACTGACCGTGGCCGCGGGGACGCCCACGCGGGTCGAAATCACCTTGTTGACGGCACCCATCGAGATCGAGGGACTCACGGTGGAGGCCGAGCGCAGCCGCGCCAGAACCCGCTTCGAGGAGGAGGCGGGGATCACCGTCCAGGAGATCGGGTCCGAGGCCCTCAAGTCGATCCCCGTGATCGCGGAGTCGGACCCGCTGCGGGCGATCGAGGTGCTCCCGGGCGTGACGAGCGTATCCGACTTCTCCGCCTCCTTCAACGTGCGGGGCGGCTCCGCCGACCAGAACCTCATCCTCCTCGACGAAGTGCCGATCTTCAGTCCGTTTCACCTGGGCAACATCTTCTCGGTCTTCAACGCGGACATGATCGATCGGGTCGAGCTGCAGTCCGGGGGCTTTCCGGCCGAGTACGGCGGGCGGGTCTCATCGGTGCTGACGGTGGCGAGCGACCCCGGCGACGGAGATTTCGGCGTCGACGCGGGCGTCAGCGTTCTGGCGACCCGCGTGGCGATGAAGGGGGCCCTTCCCGAGAGCGCGGCGGAGAAGCTGGGGTTCACCGCGACGCGCGCCCGGGCGTCGGTGCGGCGTTCCTACCTGGACCTGCTCATCAAGCCGGTGGCCGACTTCCCGTACCACCTGTCGGACCTCCAGGGCGTCTTTGAAGCCTGGACGGAGGGCGGCAGCCGGCTGCGGTTCGTCGGGTACAGCGGGCGCGACATCGTGGACCTCTCGGGGATCGCCGACACCCCCGTTCCGATCCGGTGGTGGTGGGGGAACGACGCGATCGGCGGGTCGTGGACGCAGTCGATGAGCGGCGGCACCTCGATGGCGTTCCGCGCCGGGTTTTCGCGCTTCGGGTCCGATCTGGAATTCCCGGAGGTGGACGCCGAGTTCCAGACCGGGATCGAGCAGGCGACCATCGGTGCCGACCTTGAGCACCATCCCTCGTGGGCGACCCGCTGGAAGTCGGGCGTGGCCGTGAACCGGGTCGCCTTCGACAACGGGCTGCTGGGGGGAGGCGCGTCCTTCCTGGACCAGAAGGGGAGCGGCATCGAGGTCGCCGCATACAGCCAGATCCACTGGGACCCCAGTCCGGACTGGCTGGTGGAGGGCGGTCTGCGCGCCGACTACTGGCGTCCCAATGCGGGCGAGACGGAAGCGACTCTGTCGCCACGCTTCGCCGTCAGACGCTTCCTGCGCAACAGGAGTTCGGCGGTGCGCCTGGCCGTCGGACGTTACAGCCAGTTCATCCACTCCACCCGCGACGAGGAGTTCCCCTTCGGACTCGACACCTGGGTGCTGGCGGGCGCTGAGGCCCCGCGCATCGTGTCCGACCAGGTGCAACTCGGGGCCGAGAGCTTCTTCGGCGACGACGACGCCTGGTTCGCCTCGCTGGAGGGCTACTTCCGCACCTTCGACGGGGTGGCTTCGGTCAACGCGGCCGAGGACCCGAACGACCCCATGGACGGGCTGGTGGCGGGTGAGGGAGACGCCTACGGTGTGGACCTCTACATCAAGCGGGACCGGGGCACCACCACGGGCTGGCTCTCGGTGTCGCTCCTGAAGACCGAACGGTCGTTCCCCGACACCCGCGTCGGGGTCGAGCCGCAGCCCTGGATCACCTATCCGCCCGTCTTCGACCGTCGTTTCGAGGTTGATCTCGTGCTCCGCCGCCCGCTGGGCTGGTGGGGTCTGGAGGCAGGGGTCCGAGCCAACTTCGGGTCCGGACTGCCGTACACCAGGCCGCTGGGCACCTTCCACATCTACCGCACGCAGTTCGTGACGGGGGCCCTCGATGCCGATGACGGAGACGCGGTGGTGCTCGGGCCGCGCAACGGCGCGCGGTATCCGCCCAGGCACCGGCTGGACCTGTCGCTCCGCAGGACGATCACCAGGAGCTGGGGCACGATGACGCCCTACCTGAGCGTCATCAACGTCTACAACCAGAAGAACGTCCTGTTCTACTTCTTCGACTACCAGGCCGACCCTCCCGTGAGACAGGGTGTGTCGATGATCCCCTTCCTGCCCACGGTGGGCTTCGAGGTGTCGTTCTGATGGGGCGCCGGATGGGTGCCGGTGCGTTCGCGATGGCGACCGCAGCCGCAGGGCTGCTCTCGGGGTGCGCGTTGACGGAGGTAACGGTGACCGAAGCGGAAGATGTGGTCATCGTCGAGGCGCAGCTGACCGTGAACCTGGCGGACGATGGAGCGGACCGGCTCGAGGTGTACGCGTACCTGCACCGTACCCTGAGCGCCCGGCGCGCGGACGAGGTGGAGGGTGCGACCGTGCGCGTGTCCGGGGCGTCTGGCGGGGTCGTGCATCTTGAGCTGGCGGACAGCGGGGGCGTCTGCCTGACCTACGACGAGGACGAGCCGAACGAGGATGTAGGCTCCTGCTACGCGGCCAGCGTCTCCCCGTCGCCCTTCGCTCCCCGGGAGATCGTCGAGCTCCAGGTGGTTCTGGCGGACGGCGGCACCCTGACCGGAGTCAGCCAGATCCCGGACGCCTTCAGCTTCATGGGGCTCACGCAGGAGGACGGACAGTGCCGCCTGGAACCCGACACCAACTACCGGTTCAGATGGACGGAGGCGGCGGGAACGTGGTCCTACCTGTCGGATGCCTGGATCGAGGGCCTTCCGGAGGCGCTGGCGGGACGGGACGTGGAGGCGCCCGATTCCCTGTACCTGACCGGGTTTGCGATCGGGGAGAAGGACACCGATGTGCTCTTCCCCGACGAATACGGTCTCTTCGATTTCGGGGAAGAGGCCGACGCCGAGCTGCTGCGCATCCTTGACGATGGCCTGCCCCGCGGCAGCTGGGCCGAGGTCGCCTTCGCCGCAACCGACCGGAACTGGGTGAACTGGGCGCGGGGGGGCAACTTCAACCCGTCGGGGATCATCCGCATTCCCTCGGTATTCGGGGACGGGACGGGGTTCTTCGGCACGGCGACCCAGCGGGTGCTGACCGTCAGGGCGGAGCCGGCCGGCGCTGGAATGCCGCCGCTGTGCGGGCCTGCGGCATAGAATTGTAAGCTCGATTTTACATTATGTCGTGTGTAGTTTACATTAGTGCTGCTACGCCGGTCGGCAGGACCCGGCGCTACGCCACCGTAACGGCCACACGGCGCGCCACCGCCGGCCGCATTGACAGCGGCTCCGAGGCGCCGTCCACGATCAGGGTGACGGGGCCGCCATCCGCACCGCTCCGCTCGACTACCGCGCGGGCCCCCGGGACGACGCTCACCGACTTGAAGTAGCGGAGGCGCTCCGGGTCCTCGTCCGAGACTGCGCGCACGGTGATCCGCTTCCCCGCCGCCACCTCGTCCAGCCGCGGCCAGGGCGTGGCGGCGATCTTGCCGTGGCGACTGGGGATCGGCGCACCGTGCGGATCGGTGGTGGGGTTGCCCATTGCTTCGGCCATCCGGTCGACGAGGCGGTCCGACGCGGCGTGCTCCAGGCGCTCGGCTTCGGCGTGCACGTCCTCCCACTCGTACCCCAGACAGCGTACCAGGAAAGACTCGATGATCCGGTGGCGGCGGAGGACCTTCAGCGCCTCGCGGTTCCCCTCGGCGGTGAGGCGGACGCCCCGGTAGGGCTCGTGCTCCAGCAGGCCGTCTTCGGCGAGGCGGCGGATCATCCCGCTCACGGAGCCCGGCTGCACGTCGAGGGCGCGCGCGAGTTCGTTGGTCCCGGCGGCCTCGCCCCGCTCGTTGAGCGAGTAGACCGCCTTGAGGTAATCTTCAGCAGAACGCGACAGTCCGGTGTCCTTCATGGTGGGAAGATAATGGAACATCGTCCCGAAATCCGCGATATTCCGATCCGTTTGCCGTTCGGGATGCAGGCTTTGGGCGGAGCATGCGGGAGTAGCGGAGCCGGCACGCGGAAGCGTTGTCCCGGATAGGGCGATTCTGGTTCAAGGAGGCAAGTTGGAAGACACGGTAGCCGTCGACGCCAAGCGGATTCTGTTGCGCTATGGCACACCGATATCGATTCTGGACAAAATCTCGGAGGAAGAACGGATCGGCCTGGCGCGAACGATCGCCAGGACCACCCTTCCCGAGCGCGAGCAACGCCTGCGCGAGCTGCTGACCGAAGCGGGCCACCTGGAGGTGGCGTCCTAGCGGTCCGCGGGATGGATCCGCGTGAACGGGGCGGGAGCCGGTCTGCCGGCGGCGGACCCCGGGCTGGCCGCTAACCCACCCGGAGCGACCGGAGCCGCGAGAGCGCGGCGCCGACTTCCTGCATGCGGGGCAGGGCCAGGTCCCCCGGCTGGCCGGAGTCGAGCACATCGAGGCCGCCCTCGGCCAGTTCGGCTGCGAGCGCGTCCAGCACGTCCTCCATGGCGACGACGCCACTCATGTGGGCGCGTGCGCGTGCGACGGCGAGCGCGATCGCGCGGGTCTGCGCCCGGGACACGATCTGGGACACGCCGGCCAGCTCGATCCGCTCTTCCCCGAACGCCACGGCTGAGCGGCCATGCACCCGGATGTGGCGTGCGCGGCGGCCCCGGCCCGGGCGCACCGAACGCGGATCCGGGACGCGGTGGCGCGACGGCCACCGCACCGGCCCCTCCGCCGCCAGCCGTCCGGTCGGGTGGGCAGCCGCGACGGCGCGCCCCTCGGCGGTGAGGTCGCGGGGACGGTAGCGGATCATGGCGAGCACCCGGTCGGCCACATCGAGATAGTCCCCCGACCCGCCGATCACCAGCAGCGTGCTGACGCCGGCGTCCTCGCTGAGGCTGCGCACCCGGTCGATGAAGGGGGTGATCGGCTCGTCGTCCGCGCGCACCAGCGCCTGCATGCGGCGGTCGCGGATCATGAAGTTGGTGGCGGCGGTGTCCTCGTCGATGAGCAGCAGCCGGGTCCCCGCCTCGAGCGCCTCGATGATCGCCGCCGCCTGGCTGGTGGAGCCGGACGCGTTCGGGGTGGAGAAGCGGGTCGTGTCCTGTCCGCCCGGGAGCGCGCCGATGAAGGGCGAGATGTCCACGCCCGCCACGGAGCGGCCGTCCTCTGCCTGGACCTTGGCGGCGCCGGGGTCCGTCACCACGCACTCGCGCCCGTCGCCGGGACGGTGGTTGTACACGCCCCGCGCCACCGCGTCGAGGACGGTGGACTTGCCGTGGTAGCCGCCCCCGACCAGCAGCGTGACCCCCCGCGGGATCCCCATGCCGGCCAGGGGTGGGCCGTTCGGCCGCTCCAGCGTGACCTGCAGGGTGGGCGGCGAGGTGAAGAGCGTGGCCTGGCCGCGGTCCATGGGGCGGTCGTCGACGCCGCTGCGGCGGGGCAGGAGCGCGCCGTCGGCGATGAAGGCGACGAGGCCGCGGCCGGCCAGCTGGGCGCGCATGTGGTCGGCGTCCTCGTTGACCTCGGCGTGGCGGCGGACATCGTGGGGGTCGTGCGCGGCGTGCGCGAGCGTGTCCGAGACCAGGTCGGGGAGCACCCCCAGGAGGAGCTTCTCCGCCTGGCGCCCCAGTACGCGCCGTCCGGCGGCAGGGAGGCCGACGGTGAAGCGCGCCTCGATGGTGCCGTCGCGGTCGACGATCACGGCCGTGTTGGGGAGGACCACCTGGCCGGGATCCGTCATGGCGATCTCTCCGCTCTTGCCGCTTCCCGCCCGGTGCGGACGCGCACGCCGCGCGCGCGCCGCGAAGGTGCGGGCGAGGAGACAGGAGAGGCCGGTGCGGCGCGAGGCGGTGGCGACGGTGGCCGCGGGGAAGCCCGCGCGAGCGGGCTCCAGGACGACTGCGACCCGGGAGGGAGCCGCGAAGGGGTCGCCCTGCACGTGGCGAACGATCAACTTGAAGTGTGGCAGGTGCCATGTGCCCTTGAGGTCCCGGTACGCGGGATAGCCCCGCCCGTCGATTCGGTGCAGCGCCTGGCGGAGGTCGTCTTCAGTCGTGCCCATCGGGCCTCGGTCCTGGAAAGGTGGTGGAGTTGTCGGAGACATTGTCAGTCAAAAGATACGGCCGGATCGCAGCGCTGGCGGTCGTTGCCGCGGCTTCCCCCGCCGCGTGCTCCACCGAGAACCGCGAGGTCATCGGCCGAAAGAGGGCGGACCTGGGGATGCGCGTCACCCTCGGCAGCCCGTGGAATAAGTCCCCGCTGCATTCGGCCGGCGATGCATCCGGGCTGGACCGCGGCGCTCAAGCACTCGCGATGTAATGAGAACATTACCAAATGTCATGTTGTCTTTACTTTCACGGTTCCTGGAGCGCCGCTCTGCGCTTGCTCCTCGGGCGAATAGCGCTGCTATTCACCTTTCGTCGCGCCTTGCCGGCCCGGCAGAGCACCTGAAGCCCCAATGACGGCGAGAAGTCACCTAAAGTCAATCAGGACTGCACGATCTGCGTTTCTCGCCGATGGACTACACTTGGTTCCGCAGTCCCGTAGAAGCGGGAAAGCCGGGACCAAACGG
>JAJEBR010000012.1 GCA_022822445.1 Gemmatimonadota bacterium
GGAGCAGCTGCATCTGGTCCGGCTGGTACGGTCGGAACCTCGTTCCCATTGAACCCCCTCCGTTGGCCGCAAACCTCTCACGATGCCTTCGCTACCTCCAAAGATAACCGCTGCCGCTTTCTGCGGCGCAGACTGCTAGGAACGGGGGGTTGCCGATGATCACATCGGCCTCGGGCCACTCAGGCTCTCCACCCTCCGGCGTGACGATTGCGTCACGACACTCGATCGTCTCCAGCGGGTCGAGGATTGGCTTCCGGGACCCAGAGAACCCGTTGCGACGCATCCACTGGATTTCGCCGATCCACACCGACACACGGGCCAGTTCGGCCGCATAGGCGTTTAGCTCGATCCCCCTCACGTTCGCGGGACCGACCGACGGGAAGGCGCGCTGGAGCCCCATCGCCTCCGCTTCGAGCTGCACCCGGTGCTCCAGATCGTGGAGGGTGTGGAGTGCCAGGTATAGGAAATTGCCGGAGCCGCAGGCGGGGTCGAGCACGGTGAACTTCCGAAGCCGCTCCAGAAACGCTCCCAGCGTATTCTCCGCTTGTTTGCGTTGGCGCGTCTCCACACCCTTCGATTTGGCTGCGTTCGCGCGGTCGATGCTCTTGGCGATCCGGGCCCTCACGGTCTCCCACTCGGCCAGCAGTGGGCGAACGATAACCGGGTCGATGATCCGCATGATCTTGTCCCGGTCCGTGTAGTGAGCCCCGAGCTGTGAGCGCTTGTCGGGGTCGAGACCCCGCTCGAAAAGCGTGCCCAGGATCGAGGGGTCGATGTTGGACCAGTCCAGTCCGGCCGCTTCCAGTGTCGTCTCGATCTGCCTCTTGTCCATGGGGATAGTCGCGTCATCCTCGAAGAGCCCTCCGTTGAACCACTCCACGGTCTCGAACCCTACCCTGCCCCCGACTGACATCGCCCCGAATAGGTCGCGCGCGAGGGTCGCGAAGTCCTCGGGCCGCTGCCGGGCGTGTTCGAGCATGCGCATGAACATGGCGTTGGGCAGCAGTCCCACGTCCTCGGCGAACATGCAGAACACGAGGCGGTTGACGAAGTGAGCCACCTCCTCCGGGGCGTGGCCCTGCTCCCGGAGCGACTGGGCGAGCTCCGCAAAGGTCTCCGCAGCGCGTTCCGTGAGCGTCTGCCGGGTCTCGCCCGGTCGCAGCCGCTCGGGATCGGACATCGCCCACTTGAGCTTGTCCCTGACGGCAGCGTCCACGAGATCGTCCAGTCCGAACTCGTGTGTCTTGCTCACGGAGTTCGTCCAGTTCGTCCGGATCTGGAACCGGCGCATGTCGGAAACGATCAGCAGCGGCGGGTTCTCCAGCGCCAGCGCGTACTGCCTCAACTGGTCGAATGCGGCATCGAGGTTGGCGTGCTTCCCCTTGTACTCCCAGGCGAAGCAGTGCCGCTTCCACACATCCGCCCAGCCTCCCCCACCGGAGTCCTTGAGCGCTCCGCGCTCGAAGCAATAGTGGTCTCCCCTTGGGTCGGCCTCCGCCGGGGTGGGTTCGCCGAGCAGGCGGCACAGGTCGATGAAGTGCTCCTGCGCCGCGGAGCGTTCCTTCAGCTCCGAGGCGTGCCACTTCGCAATGAACTCTTGGGGGGTCACCGTTCTCCGCGTGTCGAGAGGCTCTTACCGATCACGTTACTCAACTTCACCGCCCGGCCGGGGGTCTGTCCATGCTCGCCGTCACTTGGACGCCTCGGTCCAGCTGTCGTGAGATCACCGGCGACCGCGAACCGTCCTTGACAGCCCAATTTCTGTAGTAACATTAATTCATGTGGATCGAATTCGACGAGGCGAAGCGCGCGACGACGCTCAAGGCCCGAGGGCTGGACATGGCCCGCGCGGAGGAGGTGTTCGCCGGCGCCACGCTGACCGTCGAGGACGACCGGCAGGACTACGGCGAGGTTCGCTACATCACCATCGGCTTTCTGGACGAAGCGATGGTGGTACTCATATGGACACGCCGCGACGACGCACACAGGATCATTAGCATGAGGAGGGCCAATGAACGAGAACGACGCCTCTACGGCCCGAGGTTTTGACCCCGACACCGCTCCCGATCTCTCGAAGGACGGCTGGCCGGAGAAGTTCGCCAAGGCGCCTGTACGCCGAGGCCGTCCCCCAAAGGCGCGGCCGAAGGTATCGACCACCATCCGGCTGTCCCAAGAGGTCGTCGATCATTTTCGCGCGGGAGGTCGCGGCTGGCAGACACGGATCGACCACGCGCTGCGTGACTGGATCAAGCAGCACGACGTTGCTTGAGGGGACCTCACGGCGACCCCAGCATCCGGGGACGCGGGCAGGCGCGCGACCGCTATCTGTCAGAGGAAGGCTGCGGTTCCTTCTCGCGCGTGGCGGCCATCGCTCTGTCGAGAAGAGCCCCAAGCGCCGCCCGCTTGGCAGGGTTGACATGCACGATCCAGGCAACCTGAGACTTCACTCGACTCCACTCCTTCGATGTCGGCTTTACCCGCCCTCGCTCAATCTGACGCAGGTAGGATCGCACCTTGCCGTAGGCCACGGGGACGGTCGGCTGGGCGTTCACGATGGCCCCCAGCACCTTGTGTCGTTCGCCAGGGCCGGCGAGTCTACCTTTCTCGTTGAGCCCCCATCCTTCTTCAGTAGCGAAACGTGCGACGACTCCTTGGAATCGGTCTCGAATCCGACTACCCCCGCTGATCGCAAGGTCATCCACGTAGCGCGAGTACACGAGCCCCTCGGATCGGGCTAGGCCTTCGATTCGGCAATCGAGGGGGTACAGTACGATGTCGCCTATAGCTACACTCGTCGGAGCACCTTGCGGCAACTCATTGCCTACCGTGAGTAGGGAGGACAAGAGCTTGGCATCCCGGAGCCCAAGGCGTGCCAAGCGCTCGGAGACCAGTGACCGCGACACGCTTGGGAAGAAGTCCCGAACGTCCAGGCTGAGGAGAAACGGATGCCCCATGTGTCGGCGCATCATCCACACAGCACCCCGACCGCGGACGCAGGCAGCCGCCGGGTGCGGTTTCAGACGCTGATCCAGAAGATTGCGCAGCAGGCTTCGCTGCACCCGCATCAGTTCTGGACTCGGGATCTTCAGGATTCGCTCTTTTCCTCCCTTGCTGCGGTGGGTCCGCCTTCGGTAATGGGCAGCCGAACGACTTGCCAACGCACGGAACCTGCGTTCCGTCGTACCGGCCATTTCGGCCAATCGACGGGTCGTTATCCCCTGCAATGGGCTCATTCTTTGGGGATTCCTCGATCGATTGGGAGCCTTAGTTGGGCGGCCGTGGCCAGGTTGACGAGCGACTCAACGGTATCCCGGTAAGCGGCTTTGTCCGCCTCAGGCATGTCGGACCAAAGGGCGAGGGCGAGCAAAAGCCCCGGTGGGACATCCAGGTGCGTTGCCAACTGACGAAGAAGACGAACGGAAGGTTCGCGACGACCGCTTTCGAGGTGTGACACATAGCTGGGATCCACTCCGAGCAGGTGAGCGAGCTTCTTTTGGGAGAGCCCGCTCGCCCCACGGAGTCGCTTCAGGGCCGTACCGAGCGTTAGCTGCTGCATAGTCTATTCCAACCGTCCTCTGAACGGGTTGCATGTACTTTTGTGAGTCGGCCAGGGCCTTTATCAGCTCCAGCGAGACCTGAACTACGACTCGCCAGACGGCGCTCCCGATGTGGGAGACTTCATCGCCAGCCGGGGGCCGATCCGGTGCCTCTACGAGCTCACGTAGCTCATCCAGGCATCCCACGACCCTGGCCAACTCAGGCGGGCGCGTGTCGGAACAAGAACTCACCGTCCGCAACTCGGACTCGATGAGTTCGCACAGTTCCAGCGCGCGCTGTCTTGTCTTGGGGTCCATGCTTTCCTCCTTTCTGATCTGAGGGTGACGATTACTCCGGACGTGCCACCATTTGACACCGCCGGATGACGCAGTTCCCCGAACCGCGCCAGTTGGGTAGACTCACAAAAGCAGGTCTAGAGATCGAACTCAGCAGGTCTGAGATCGAACTCATCGCGCTGATTCCCGTATCGGAACCGTGCAGGGCAGGCGTAACGGGAAAGCTGACCAAACCGTGATCCACTGAAGCCGGTGTACTCAGCGCACAGCTTAGCGTCCTCGTCGGCTTGACGGACTTTCTCCGATTCACCGCTCCCGCTCGCGTCCGTCCCCGGTGATCGGGGATGGCATTACCCTCACATGCGGTGGCGTTGTCCCGCGGCTCCCTCGGCCGCGATTCCCCAAGACCTATCCATGTCAAAGATCTCCACGGGGCGAATAACCGTCCCCGGGTATGGGGAATGTCGCACCGGCGGCCCGTCTTGTCAACTAACGTGTACTCTCAGACATGCGGTTGCTCCGGGCCACGACGATGTCCGGCGGGCTTCCGAGATCGATTAGATCGACGGGTAAACGATGGAGTGCGCCTGGTTGCCCGTGACCATCGCCGCCGCCGATTACGTCCCGGAGTGTACGCTACCGGCGCCTTCTATCAGCAGATGACATGCTGCCCTTCCGACCGGAATGAAACCATCTGCGGATGAAGTCCGTATAGTCTGGCCCTTCGGGTCACCGAAGCGTGAAGGGCAGCACTCCAACGAGGCGAAACGCCGGAGGAGAAGCGTAGTCAGGTTGATCCACCCCACGGCCGAACCGATGCCCGCGTCCATGGACGGGGGCGTTTGACGGAGTCAGTCGGCGCTCCGGCCTCGGGGGTACATGGGTGGCCCGCTATCGCTAGCCTCCATCCCACCGCCGACCGCGCCTTGCGAGGCCCGCCGAACGGGTTCGTCCGAACGTTGCCGGAGGTGCTCCGCCACCACATCGGCGGCGGGCGCCGGGTTCCGGACCCGGTGCCCGCGGGCTTGTCGGACACCGCTAAGGCCGGGAAGCCAGCCTACCCCGTGTCATACACGGGGGCTGGCGAGGGGTGGCCTCCGCCCCCCCTTCGATCCCCCCACGAATCGCGCTCCCGTGGAGGTCGCGGACGCGGGCTCCGCCCCCTTCCCCCCGTGCCGGTGCGGCGTGATGCCTGAGCACCGCACCGCCGTCGTCACCGCCCGCGTAACGGCGACCGAGTCCGCCGACTGGCGGGCCAAGGCGAAGGCCGCCGGCGTGCCCCTGTCGGCACTGATCCGCCGGGCGATGGCCCGCACGCGGACGTGGACCGCCCGCGCGGCCGAGGTCGAGCGCGAGCGCACCCGGGAGGTCTCCCGGATCGGGAACAACCTCAACCAGATCGCGCGGTGGGCTAATCGCCACAAGGGGGCGGCCGAGGCCGTCGAGGTGCTCGCCCGCCTCGTCGCGATCGAGCGGGCGCTTACGGCGCTGGCCCGCTTCGAGAGCCCGGATAGCGACGATGCACATTAAGTTTCTCGCGCACGGGACCGGGTCGGCGCGGGCTGCGGCCAAGTACCTCCTCGGGGAGCAGGACGCGTCCGGGAAGCCGCGCGAGGGCGTCGAAGTCCTGCGGGGGAACCCCGACATGGTGGCCGCGGTCGCCGATTCGCTGGAGTTCGAGCACAGGTACACGTCCGGCGTGATCGCCTGGGCGCCGGACGACCGC
>JAJEBR010000058.1 GCA_022822445.1 Gemmatimonadota bacterium
CCCCATGGGCCCGGCGGGCGCTGTCAACACCCTCCCAGACCGCCCACTATGTCGCAAACACCCCGAAAACCCACCCGGATCCCAGGCTAAAGGCTTGAAAACGTCGCGCTTACGAGCATAAAATGGACGGGATCTAGTCTAACATCGGGCGCATGACAGGGATGGGAGCCGTCGATAAGTTGGGCGTGCTATGAATCATTGGGGTACTGACGCCGGCCGACCGAATCCGGCGTCCGGGACGGCGTACGGAGTCGACGGTTGCAGAGCGGGTTGGCTTTACTTCGCCCTGGCTCGTTCCCGGGAGCCAGGATGGGGCATAGTGGGAGCTATCGAGGAGTTGGTTTCCAGCGCAGACGATTCGGACCGCATCTTCGTTGACATTCCGATCGGACTACCGAACGGTCCCGAGGGGCGCCTCTGCGATAGAGAGGCGCGCAAGAGGCTGAGGGGGCGTCGCGCGGCCACCGTCTTTCCGGCACCAGTGCGGGCAGCGCTGGCCGCGGACACCTACGATGACGCGAACCGGATCAGCCGGGAGGAGACCGGAAAGGGGATGACACGGCAAACCTTCGCGATCCTCCCGAGGATCAGGGAAGTGGACGGCCTGCTACGAAAAAGTGAAAAGGCCCGACACATGGTCCGCGAGGTCCACCCGGAGATCTGCTTTTGGGCGCTCGCAGGAGGTAGCCCGTTGAGCAATCGCAAGAAGACAGATGGCGGCTTCCACGAGCGGCTCGCGTTGCTGGAGGGTTTCCGTCCATCCGTCGGTGAGGAGTTCGCCCGGATTCGCACCGGATTCCGATGCTGGGACGTGGCCGACGACGACATTTTGGACGCCATGGCCGCGGCCATCACCGCCTCGACCGATCCGGCGGCGCTCAGGACTCTACCGGAACACCCGACCATGGACTCGCGCGGTCTTCCGATGGAAATGGTGTACGTGGAGGACCTGAGTCCGCACACCGGCGAATCGGATGAGTGAAGCCCCTCCAAATGCCCTCCATCTGACCCGATTTTCCGGCTTTTTCAGCCAGGCAGACCCTGACACGCCCCAACGGCAAGAAGCGCAGATCGTGCAGTCCCAGTTAGACTTACGTGATTTCTTGCCGTGATTTCGCGTCCCGTGTGGAGGATTTGGGAGCAGGAGGTCGCCGGTTCGAATCCGGCCGCCCCGATTGAAGTTGCGATATCAGTGGGTGCCCAGCCGCACAGAGGCTGGCGCGCCATCCCGCATGCACCTCGATTTCATGAAGACGCTGAAGATCGGCATCGCCGGCTACGACCAGATGAAGGCGCGCACCATGGCTGTCGCCCGTGGCGAGCGCACGCCAGCCAAGGGTGAGCCCAAGGTCTGGTTCACCTCGAGCGAGAGCTTCGCGAGGTTGCTGTCCGAGCACAACCGGTATCTTCTGGAGCTGATTGCCTGCGAGTGACCTTCGGTCGCGCCTTCGGGGGACGGCCCCGTCGTACGGGAGCCTTGGCGAACTTCTCCGGCCAGCCGTCCTTCGAGAGGTCGGGAGCGGCGTCGGGGTCAAAACCTCGGGCCTTGGAGCCGTCGTTCTCGTTCATTGGCCCTCCTCATGCCGATGAACCTGTTTGCAGTGGCTTGGGAGGGGTGACCGCGACCTCCCTACCAGTCCGATGACCGCTCGTCGTGCAGAGCGGTCGGCAGTTTATACGAGTGCTCGAACTCGTCGAAGCTGGCAAACTCCATCAGCGCTTCGAATCGCTCCTGGTTCTGCTTTGCCGCCAGGCCGGGAAGCACCCTGCCCATTGTTCGCCGGGCGCGGTGCCTGAACCGCAGCCACGGCACCACCTTGCGTTTCCGTCGCGGGAATCTGAGCGAATCCGCGAGCTCGTCGCCTATCAGTTCACGGGAAACCTGCGTCACCGTGCGGGCCATCTTCCGGCGCTCCGGGGGTGCCTTGACGCCAACGATGATGGGCGCGCTGTTCACCACGCTGTTGGCCATGATGATCCCGTCGTGGTCGGTCGGAGGCTCGCACATCCTGCCGATCTCGAATGTTCGGATCGCCGAGGCCTCGTCGCGGAAGATGATCTCCTCGGGGATGCCGAAGAGAATCCCGGCGTAGCGCCAGACGTGGACGAAGGCTTCGCGCTCGTCGCGGGTGAAATCGCCCCCCAGCGTGGCGACGTGCCTCATCAGGCGACCCGAGAAGGCGGCTCCGGCCAGCAGCACGTGGGCCGCGCTGAGAGGCATGCCGTACCGCTCCCGGTTCCACTCGTCGGAGCCGCTGAGGAGATGCCTCGACTGGGCATGCACCAGTCGGGCCCGCAGCGTCAGCCTCCATCCGTCCCCCCCGGGTTCCATGCCGCCCGGGAGATACTGCTCGACCAGCTGCATGCCGTTGTGCTTGAGGCGGCGGATGGCCGCAACGACGAGCCGTCCCCGAATCCGAAACGACTTGCTGATCAGCGTGGAGAACCCCTCCACGATGCTGCCGCCAACCAGGGCCGCAAGGACGATGTCCGAGTTGCGGAGGAAGGCTTGGGAAGCAACGCGCGCGCGTCCTCTGTCGAACCAGTCCGGTACCTGCCTGGCCTTCCGGACGAAGGCCAGCAGGGAATCGGGGATGCCATGATGCGACGTTTCCGCGCCTTCCAGTACCCTGGCGAGGATATCGTGGATCTCCTCGGGAGACAAGGATCCAAGATCGCGAATCACCGCATCCGCGAGCGGATCGCCGATGGTCGTATGGCGGATGTATGCGTTCGCCAGCTGGGGATCACGGGCCCGAGCCGCTTCATATCCTGCCGCGTACGCGCCGGGGATGTTCACAGGCCAGCGCGGGGGAGCCGGATCAGGGGGCTGTTGACGCAGATCACCGGCAGCTTCGCAACGTCGTTCCTGTGCCTCGCCCCGCCGAGCTTGATTTGCATCACTAATGTTACTACATGAGCCGGACTGTCAAGAACGCCGAAGCTGGTGGAGCGATACCGGTTGATGTCGGGGGCGAGCTGGGGCGGCCTGGGCGCCGATGCGCCGTCTCCGGGACTCGCGGGCGCTGGACCCCGGCACCCCGCCGCGCTAACGTTCAGTGAACGACAGGATACGGCAATGACCAGGCTTGACTTCCCAGATCCGACCCGCTGCGCACCTGCGGGCGGGCGCCGCCTCCTGTTCACCGGCTTGGTCACCCTTCTCTCCCTCCCCGCCGCAGGTTGCGGACTGCTGCCCACCGATCCGCCCGGCGTGGACGAGATCACCAGCCTTCCCCGTGCACTGAGTGCCGCGGAGGTCGAGGTCATCGGAGCGAGCAACCACTTCGCCTTCGGCCTCCTCGCGCAGGCGAACCGCGCCAGCGAAAACCTCTTCCTGTCGCCGCTCTCGGCGTCCATGGCGCTCGGGATGACCATGAACGGAGCCGCGGGCGAGACCTGGAACCAGATGCGCGGCGTGCTGGGGTTCGGAGGCCTCGCGGAGGAGGAGATCAACGCCGCCTACGGGTCCCTGCTGGAGCTTCTCGTCGACCTCGATCCGTCCGTGGAGACCGCGATCGGGAACTCGGTGTGGACCCGGCAGGGCTTTCCGGTACACGCGGACTTCCTGGCCGCCGTGCGCGAGAGCTTCGGCGCCGAGGTGGCCGAACTCGATTTCGCGAGTCCTGCGGCGGCGGGCCGGATCAACGGGTGGGTCGACGCAGCGACGAACGGCCGCATCGAGGACATCGTTCCCACCGTGATCCCCGCCGACGTCGTCATGTACCTGATCAACGCGATCTACTTCAAGGCCCCGTGGACCTTCCGCTTCGATCCGTCCGGCACGCACACCGAGCCCTTCCACCTGGACGACGGGTCCACGCGGTCGGTGCCGCTCATGAACCTCCGGCGGGAACTCCCCTACCAGGAGAACGACCGCTTCCAGGCGGTGGATCTGCCGTACGGGGGCAGCGCGTTCTCGATGACCGTCCTCCTGCCGCGGCAGGACTGGAGCGTTGACGACCTCGCCACGTCCATCGACGCCATGCAGTGGCAGGACATTGCCGGCAGCTTCCGCGAGACCGACCTCGAAGTCTTCCTCCCGCGCTTTCGGATGTCGTATGAACGCAAGTTGAACGACGACCTGGCCGCCCTCGGCATGGTCGACGCCTTCGATCACCGGGCCGATCTCACAAGACTCTCGCCGGTCGGAGGCCTCTGGATCTCCAGCGTGAAGCAGAAGTCCTGGGTGGATGTCAACGAGGAAGGCACCGAGGCGGCCGCGGCAACCGCGGTCACGGTGGTCGAGAGCGCCGGCCCGGTCGTGCGGGCCGACCGGCCCTTCCTCTTCTTCATCCGGGAGCGCCTCTCGGGCACAATCCTCTTCGTCGGGAAGGTTGCCAGTCCACCGGCGGGCTGACCGCCGCTGACAGCGACGGAGGAATGTAATCAGAACACGACATTATGTCACGTTCTCTTTACATATCAGACACTCCTGCCGATTCCCCTCCTACGGCACCAGGCTCACCCCGAACACCAGAAACGACCGATCCGCGTCCGGATTCACGATCCACGACACGCTCACCGGCAGCGCGAACGAATCAGTGATTTCGACCTCGCTCCCGGCGGAGACGCCGACATTGATCAGCCCCGCGCCCTCGGTGCCATAGAACCCGCTCGCGCCGGTCACCATCCCGGCTACCAGCCCCAGATCCACCCCTTCGATCGCGCTGACCGGAAGGCCCGCCTCGAGGTACACGGAGCTGTCGTCGTCGTTGTACACGAGCATGCCCCCGTAGAGCGATACCGGAAAGCTCTCGGGACCCGTGAAGCCGAGGGACAGCTCGAGGGTGTGGGCGTCTGCGTTGCGGAAACCGTGTTCCGCGTCCGGTGCGGGGAAGTAGTAGTCGGTGAACCCGAGCGAGAACGACGCGCCGTTGTCGGTGGAGACCGTGTAGGAAGCCCACAGATCGTTTTCGTTGGCGCCCGCCCCCGATGCCGAAACGGAGTAGGAACCCCACGCCCCCGCTTCGAAGTTGCCGAAGGCGAAGGTCAGCGCGGGCTGGACCGCCGCCGATTCGCCGAAGTCTGCGCCGCGCCAGACGTAGCGGCTGACCACGTCGGCGCCGACCGAAGCGGATTGGCTGCTGGCCGGCGCGGCGGTTGCCGCTACCGCCAGGACTGCCGCGGCCCAGAGAACGCACCGGGCCGTAACGGACTGGTGATGGAATCGCATGATTTCGTGCTCCTTTGGTTGGAGTTGCCCGAGAAGTCGAAAGGCGCTTCGGACGGGCGCCCGTTTTCGTCGCGTGTGACGGCCACCTTGGTGGTAAGCGTGGAGGCCGCGCAGCCGTAGAAGATCCCCCGCGACGGAGGAACATCGGCGTAGTCCCTGCCGACCGCCACCCGCACGTGTCGGTCGTCGCACAGACAGTCGTTGGCCGGATCGAAGCCGATCCACCCGAGTTCGGGGAGCCAGCACTCCACCCAGGCGTGGCTTTCCCCCGGCCCGGTGCCGTCGCCGGCCGGCGCGAGGTATCCCGAGACGTAGCGCGCGGGGATCCCCCAGCGGCGGGCGACGGAGGCCATCACGTGGGTGTAGTCCTGGCAGACGCCCCGGCCGGTCTCCAGGATGCGGTCGATGGGCGAGTCGGCCGCCGTGGTTCCGGGGGCGTAGTCGAAGATCTCGAAGAGCCGGGAACCCAGTGTTCGCAGGCCGACGAGGGGGTCGTCCCCCCGCTTGATCCCGTGGGCGGAGAGGTAGGAGTCCAGGGCGGGGGACCCCGGTCGGACGAATCGGCTGGGCTGGAGCATCAGCTGCAGTCCGGGCACTCCCGCGGCCATGTCTGGGATCGCCCGCGAGTCGGGGGCGATTGCGCCGGGAAGCGGGGCAGGCCGCGATATCCTTACGCGGGAGCCAGCCGCGATTCGGAGTGTCCCGTGGGGTCGGTGGCGGGTGAAGAAATGGCCGCGGTTCCCGAAACCGTCGGTGAATTCCCGGACGGCCCCGGAAGGATCCGTCTCGAGCCGGAAGTGCTCCAGGGTCTGACGGTCGCTCTCGCGGGGACGGACGAACAGGGTCATCACGGATCCGCGCACGGGCCGTTCGTACCCGTACACCAGCTCGTGTTCCATATGGTAGGCCGTGGTCACGTAGGCAGTCCCTCCTCGACGGGATAGGCCACGTACGCCGCCATGATCATGTCATGCAGCGTGCGGCTGTCCCCCAGAAGGGCATCGAAGGAATCACTTCCGGCTGCCCCGTGACCTTCTCCGGGGGTCTCTTCCCCGTGTGGATCCATCTCCACGGCAGCGGCCAGGTGAAGGGCCATCCGATGGGGAGGTGTCAGAGGATAACGAGCGCCTGCCGGGTCGATGTCCGACAGAAGTTCGCCCGTTCGGTTCGCCGCAAAGCGAAGCGATCTGGGCAGCTCCGGGTTGCGCACCAGGAAAGCCAGCGCGGCTTCCCGGCGCACCACCATGGAACGGCTGCGGCAGTACAACTCGTAGGCGCCGCACACTCGCAGGAGATCGCCCCACCAGGCGGAGGTGCTGGTGCCATCCGGGGGGCCGAGGGTGTCCCACGTGTCGAGGAGCACCGTCTGGTGCTGCAGACGCTCGACGATCCGGCCCAGCTCCAGGAATCGCCAGGCATCGTCTCGGGGCATCATCGCATCGGCTACGCCGCCCAGCAGGCGGAGGCGGTCGATGGCGTCGCGGACCAGAACGGGTGGTCCCATCGCCCATGCGGCGGCGAAGTCGCTCTCCCTCATCCACAGGAAGCCCCGGTTGAGGCTGGTCCACACAGGAACCGGAAGCCACGGCCGCAGCTGTTTGGCGTTTTCGCGCGCCTGCGACCAGCAGGAGATGATCGAATGCGGCCTGGTCTCGTCCTCCACAAGGGCCCCGGCCAGAGTGTAGGCGTCGGCGATCAGAAAAGCCTCGGCTTCGTCTGCTTCTTCGGGCACGGATGGAGGTGCCATACCGACGGCCCCGTACAGAACCCGCCAGCTGTGCGCGAGCTCGGCCGCCGGCGTGTCGACCAGCCGGTTGAGCTGATGGTCCAGCAGGCGCGCGGTCTGCTCAGCACGCTCCAGGTAGCGACCCATCCAGTAGAAGTCGGCCGCCGCGCGCGCGAGCATCATCGCGCTCCCTCCGCGTCGCCCCGCAGGATCCAGAGATCCTTGCATCCTCCGCCCTGGCTGGAGTTGACCACCAGCGTGCCCTTGCGCAGCGCGACCCGGCAGAGCCCACCCGGTGCGATGCGGATCTCGTCCCGTCCCCGCAGGACGAATGGACGCAGGTCCACATGGCGCGGCTCCAGCCGTCCGTCCACGAAGCACCCGGCCCGGGAGAGCGCGAGCACCGGTTGGGAGATGTAGTTGGTCGGGTCGGCCCGCAGCCGGGCCAGGAATTCCTCCCGCTCGGCCGCGGATGCGTGACTTCCCACCAGCATCCCGTAGCCCCCCGATCCGCCGACCTCCTTGACCACCAGGTCCTCGATGTTGTCGATCGTGTAGGCCAGTCCGTCCGGCTCGCGGCAGAGGTGCGTCTCGACGTTGGCCAGGATCGGCTCCTCATCCAGGAAATAGCGGATGATCCCGGGCACGAAGGCGTACACCGCCTTGTCGTCGGCCACCCCCGTCCCCGGCGCGTTCGCGATCACCACGTTACCCGCCCGGTACGCCTCGAAGAGCCCGGCGACGCCCAGCACCGAGTCCTCGCGGAAGGTCACCGGATCCAGAAAGTCGTCGTCGATGCGGCGGTAGACCACATCGATCCGCTTCAGCCCGGCCACCGTCCGCACATAGAGGACCGCGTCGTGGACCACCAGGTCCCGTCCCTCGACGAGCATCGCTCCCATCTCTCCGGCCAGGAAGGCGTGCTCGTAGTAGGCGGAGTTGTAGCGGCCCGGCGTCAGCACCGCCACGCGGGGAGTGCGTCCCCACGAGCCCAGGGAGGCCAGCGTAGCATAGAGGTCGGCCGGGTAGCCGGCGATTTCGCGCACTTCGTGGGCGCGGTAGAGCCGCGGGTAGGCGTGCTTCATGGCCGTCCGGCAGGCCAGCATGTATGAGACGCCGGAGGGCACCCGCAGATTGTCTTCCAGCACTGCGAACCCGTCCCGGGTACGCACCACGTCGGTCCCACATATGGATACGTACGCGCCGTGCGGCACCTTCAATCCCCGCATCTGCACCCGGTACTGCGGGCAGCCCAGGACCAGTTCGGCCGGCACGACCCCGTCCCGCAGGGAGCGACCCTCGTGGTAGATGTCCTCGAGGAACATGTTCAGCGCGGTGATGCGCTGCCTGAGGCCGCGGTCGACGTGGTCCCACTCCTCCGCGCTCAGCACGCGGGGGATGCAGTCGATCGGGATGATGTGCTCCGACATCTCGGCGCGCCCGAGCACGGTGAAGGTGATCCCCTCGTGGAGGAAGCGCCGGGCCACTCCGTCCTGCAGCGCAGCCAGATCCTCCGGCGACGCCCGTGCCAGTGCGGACCCCAGGCGGCGGCAGGTCTCACGCGGCGAGCCGTCGCCGTGGAACATCTCGTCGTAGATCGCCGGGTCCAACTCGTAGTGGGCGAAGGCCCCGGACCCGGCAGTGCAGGTCCGGGGCTCGTCGCCGAAGCGCTCGTCGAGCGATGTGCCTATCGAGTTGGGCACCAGCTCCCGCCCCTCTTCAGGGATTGTGTCCAGTCCAGCTCAACCAGCAGCCCGCGGACAAAATCCCCCCGGCATTCGAGCGGCGATGCATCCGGGCTGGGCGCGGCGCTCAGACCCTTCACACAGTAATCCACGGACTAGGGATCGCGGAAGTCGCTGCCGTCTTCCGGATCGACCATCAGCACGAACTCGGGATAGGCGTCGATCCCCAGCTCGGACGCGTCCTGTCCGATCTCCTCCACCTCCCGGGAGACCCTGGCGCCCATCGTCTTGTCGAGCACCGTCCACAGGATCCACGAGACCGTGAAGACGAAGGCTCCGACGCTGACGACTCCGAGGGCCTGCACGCCCAGGTTGGCCCCCGCGGCGATGCTTGCGGCCAGCGTGCCCCAGGCCCCGGCGAAGAGGTGGGCCGGCACGGCGCCGACCACGTCGTCCACCCGGAAGCGCTCCAGGAGCTTCAGGCCGGCCGTGCAGAGCAGCGCACCGATCGCGCCGATCAGAATCGCCACGCGGGCGTCGACGATGTCGGGCCCGGCAGTGATGGCCACCAGCCCGGCGATGGCCCCGTTGAGTCCGGCGAAGAGGTCGATGCGCCCGAGGATCGGCTTCGAGACCAGAATCGCGGTCACGACCCCCGCGGCCGCGGCCAGGTTCGTGTTCACGAGCACGTTGCTCATCAGCACGGCGTTGGCGGCGCTGTCGAGCGCGAGCACCGAACCCCCGTTGAAGCCGAACCACCCGAGCCAGAGGATGAAGACGCCGAGCGTCACTCCGGGGATGTTGGATGGGGGGGTGGGCTTGACGGTGCCGTCCTTGCGGTACTTGCCCCAGCGCGGCCCGACCACCAGCAGCCCGGCCAGCGCCGCCCAGCCCCCGGTGGAGTGGACGATCGTCGACCCGGCGACGTCCTGGAACCCCATCTCGGCGAGCCAGCCGCTTCCCCAGGTCCACGCCCCCACGACCGGGTAGATCACTCCGGTGAGGACCGCCGTGAAGGCGAAGAAGGCCCAGAGGTTGACCCGCTCCGCCAGCGCGCCGGAGACGATCGACGCGGTGGTGGCCACGAAGACCATCTGGAAGAACCAGTCGGAGGTGACGGAGTAGCCGTTCCCGACCACCGCGGCCGTGGCGCCTTGGTCTCCTCCCAGAAGTGCGACTTCGTCGGGCGACGGGCCGTAGAACAGGTTGAGCTTCCCGATGATGCCGCCTGCCACGTCGGTGTACATCAGGCCGTAGCCGATGACGTAGAAGCAGAGGCCCGCGATCGCGTAGAGCCCGATGTTCTTGAGGCAGATCATCGACGCGTTCTTCGAGCGCACCGACCCGGATTCGAGCATGGTGAAGCCGGCGCACATCCACATCACCAGCGCCCCCCACACGAGGAAGGAGAAGGTGTTGAGGACGAAGTTGGTCTCGGCGGCGGCTTCCTGGGCGGCCGAAGCCGCCGCGGGCCAGATCGCGAGGACGATCAGCGCGAGCGGCAGGCTCCAGGCGGCGTGTCGGAACCGGCCAAGGGGGTGGTCGACTCTGCCAGGGGGGGTGTGTGGTCTCATGGTGACTCCGGTGGGTGGGTTGCGATGCTGTCAGCGGGTTGGCAGCGAATCATCGGCGGTTCACGGGCTGCGCGCTCGGCGACCCGTGTCGTCGGGACCGCCTTGCTCGGCCGGGAACGCCGGAGCTATGGACTACGGAGATCAGAATGCGGTCTACCGGTGGGCCACGCAAGATGTAGGCAACGCGCAGGACCGAGCGGGGCAGCCGAGCGCACGGGACTTGACGCGAAGGGTACCGCATCCTTCACTTTGGCCTTGTCCGCTCGGATCCCGATCCTGGCTCATGGTGCATTGATGCGTCATGAACGCCCCCGAACCAGAGAATGACCGACCCCAGCCCAACGGAGGATCTCCGTATGAGAGAGCGATCGATTGCGACACTGGCCTTGTTTCTTGCGGCCTTTCCGGCGAGCGTGGCCCCGCTCGGTGCCCAGGAGATCCGCGCCCGCACCGGGTCGAGCGTCGTGCTCGGCGGGCGGGTACAGGTCCAGTACGAAGCACCCGGCACCGAAGGTCAGCCCGGAACGTTCTTCGTCCGGAGGGCATGGGTGACGATGGACGGCTCCCTGAGCGACCGGGTCGGTGGACGCGTCCAGTTCGACGCCCAGGGATCCGCCGTTCTGGAAGCCTACCTGGAGTTGAAGCCCTCCGACGCCTTCCAGGTCCAGATCGGACAGTTCAAGCGGGGCATGTCCTATTTCTGGCTCGTGGCGAACTCGGACCTCCCGGTGATCGAGCGCAATGCCCGCGTAACCGGGGTGGACCACTGCCCCGGTGTGGGCGGCGTATGCTCCTACGGCCAGTTCACCGGTGCGCTGGGGCTCGACAACTACGAACCCGGCATCCTCATGACCGGTCGCCTCGCCGGGCAGCGCCTGGGATACCGGATCACGGTCACGAACGGCGAGGGCCTGGGCAGAAAGGACGTCAACACAAGCAAGTCCGTTTCCGGGAGGGTTTCGGCGTACCTCATGGAAAACACCCGCCTGTCCGCATACCTGGCCCTCGATGAAACCCTGGACTCGCGGGGAGAGACGATGGGTGTCCCGGCCTACGGCGGGGAAATCGAGGTCGGCACCTGGCGGCAGGGGCCCCACCTCCTCGTCAACGGCCTGCGCGGGCGCAACTGGAAGCTCAACGACGATGCCGGCTTCTCCGCCCTCCAGGTCATGGCGTTCTGGTACCGGGAGCTGCCGCCCGAGACCGGACTCGCGGGCATCGAGCCGCTCCTCCGGGTCAGTTGGGCGGACTCCGGAATGGAAGATCCGGGGAAGGTCACCGGTACGGTGATTACTCCCGGGTTCATGGTGTACGCTGCGGGCCGGAACGGCATCTCCGCGAATCTCGACATCTACCGGTCAGGCGACCGAAGAGACTGGTCGCTGAAGTTCCAGGCGTTCACCTTCTTCTAGCAGGCCATCGTGGAATAAGTCCCCGCTGCATTCGGGCGGCGATGCATCCGCGCTGGGCCACGGTGCTCACGCACTCGCAATGTCAAGAGAACATTACGAAATGTCATGTTGTCTTTACGGTTCGTTTCCCTGAAGCACCGTTCTGCGTTGCTCCTCGGACGAATAGCGGTGCTATTCGCCTCTCGTCGCGTCTTGCCAGCCCGGCAGAGCGCCTATGGTCTAAATCACGACAGGAAATCGTCTAAAGTCAACCAGGACTGCACGATCTGCGTTTCCTGCCGTTGGAGTAGATCCTACTGGACCGCGCCGCGAAAGCGGGAAAAACGGACTTG
>JAJEBR010000120.1 GCA_022822445.1 Gemmatimonadota bacterium
CGGCGCATCCGGCCAACGGAACGCTGCCGCCCGCCCCGCCCGAACCCACCGGCCACCTCTGGAACGGGGCCGCACGGTTCAAGGACTGGGCCGTGCCCTGGAAGATCATCCTCGCCGCTCGGAAGGGGCTGGATCCATGAGGGGGATGGTCGTGGGCCAGCACAGGCAAAGCCGCCGGTCCGGCTGCGGGGTGCCCCCCGCCCCCCTCGCCGCCATATTCCACCCCACCCCCACCACCCCACCCCCACCCCCACCCCCCCCCCCCCCCACCCCCACCCCCCCCATGCCCCCCACCCCCACCCCACCCCCACCCCCCCCCTGCCCCCCACCCCACCCCCACCCCCCCCCACCCCCCACCGCCACACCTCACCCGGCCTCCGCGACCGCGCATGGGTGGAAGTGCGCACGGCCGCCATCCGGCGCAATCTGGAACGCATCCGCGCGGCTGCCGGGGGCGCGCTCGGGATCATCCCCATGGTCAAGGCGGACGGGTACGGCCTCGGGGTGCGGCGCGTGGTGGCCGCACTGCGCCCTGCGCGCCCCTTCGGCTACGGCGTCGCGACCGTCGGCGAGGGCCTCGAGCTGCGGCGAATCGGCGTGCGCGAGCCCGTCATGGTCTACAGCCCCGTGCTGCCGGCCGAGCTGCCCGGCGCGGTGCGCGGCGGCCTCGTCCCCGCGATCTCCGACCTGGCCGGTCTGGCCGCCCTCACCCGGCTCGGCGAAGAGTCCGCCCGCCCGGCACCCATCCCCTTCCAGGTCGAAATCGACACCGGTATGGGGCGCGCCGGGTTCGGGCCGGGGCGTGCGGGGGGCGGGCAGCCTCCCGACTGGTGGAACTCGGTTCTGCACGCGCGCGCATCCGGGCTGCGGCTCTTCGGCGTCTTCACGCATCTGCACTCGGCGGACCGGGACGATCCGGACTCCGCCCGGCGGCAGATCGAGCGCTTCGACCGGTTCGTGGAGGGCGCGGGCGGCGTCCCCGCGGATGCGCTGCTGCACTGCGCGAACAGCGCCGGGGCGATGCGGCTCGGCTCGCGCACCGCGAACGCCGTCCGCCCGGGGATCTACCTCTACGGCGCGCCGGTCGGTCGGGACGTGGCCCCGCCGGACCCCGTCGCGAGCGTGCGGGCGCGGGTCGTGCTGGCGCGCGACGTGCCCGCGGGCACCACCCTCGGCTACGGGGCGACCTACCGCGCCGGGGGAGACGAGCGCTGGGCCACCGCCGCGATCGGCTACGGCGACGGGCTGCCCCGCGTCCTCGGCAACCGGGGGTGGGCGATCGCTGGCGGCGAGCGCGTACCGATCGTGGGCCGGATCTCCATGGACACCTGCGTCCTGCGGACCGGTAGTCACGTCCGCACCGGCGATGTCGTTACCTTTGTCGGGCGTGACGGTGACGCGGAACTGCCGATCGAGGAGGTCGCGGAGCTGGCGGGTACGATCCCGTACGAGATCCTCACGGGGCTGTCACGCAGGCTGCCGAGGATGGAACCGGATGAAGCAGAACGCTGATCTTGCAACCGTGGCGCGCGAGACATTGCGCAACGCCTACGCTCCCTATTCCGGGTACCGGGTCGGTGCGGCCCTGGAGACGGAGTCGGGCGAGGTGTTCAGCGGATGCAACGTTGAGAACGCCTCGTACGGTCTCACGATATGTGCCGAGCGGACGGCTGCGGTGAAGGCGGTCTCCGCCGGGCACAGGCGCTTCCACCGGCTGGTGATCGCCACGGAGGGGGACAGGCCCGTAGCGCCCTGCGGGGCGTGCTGCCAGTTCGTCGCCGAATTCGGGGTCGACACCATGGTCTACAGCGTTGCAGACAAGGAGACAAGGAGTTGGCTGTTGAGGGACCTGATTCCGTACGCCTTCGACGGGAGAGTGCTGGAGAAGGCGACATGACCCATCGAAGCATGCCGGCGCCCGCGCTCGCCGCCGCTGCCGCCCTCCTCACCATCGGGGGCTGCACGGACGAGATTCCCACGGCTACGCGGGACGAGCTGGTCCAGCCGGGGGTGGCCGTCGAAGTCACGCTGCCGTACGACGATTTCGTCACCAGCACGGCGGTGCACGGCGGTTACGGGCGGGCCTCGCAGCTGGGCGGCGGGGTCGTCGCGCACGAGTTCGGGCCGGGGCCGGACGAGGAGGGGGTGGAAGGGCCGGGCCTGGATGCCGCGACGCTGGTGCGGTTCGCGCAGTTTCCGCGCACGATCACGGTCGTCGACTCCGCGGGGACGAACCGGATCGACACGCTGCCGGCCTTCGAGTCCGCCGAGATCCTGGTCCGCTTCGATACGGTGGGGAGCATCCTGGATGGCCCCGTGGAGATCGCCGCGCACAGGGTCCGCGAGGACTGGGATCCGGTGAGCGCCGACTGGGACTTCGCGGTCGACACGCTGGGGGCCCTGGTGCCGTGGTCGGAGCCGGGCGGGGGAGAGGTCGAGCAGATCGCGACGGCCGTGTGGGATCCCGCCGCGGGCGACACCGTCCAGATCGTGCTCGACTCGGCGCTCATCGAGGAGTGGAAGGACAGCACGGTGACCTCGCGCGACGTCCGCCTGAGCACGAACGACCCCGGGGTGCGGCTCCGCGTCACCCTGGTGCGGATACTTCTGAATACCGTCCCCAGCATCAACCCCGACACGCTGGTGCGGCTGCCGGTGGCGACGACCGCGGCGACCTTCATCTATACTCCGCGCCCGCGCGCGCCCGGCGACGCGCTGAGGGTGGGCGGCGCGCCCGCCTGGAGAACGATCTTCAACTTCAACGTGCCCCGTTTCCTCAGCGGGCATCCCGACCTCTGCGACGCGCTCGGCTGCCCGGTCGCGATCAACGCGGACCAGATCTCCTACGCCGGGCTGCAGCTGACGACACTCGCCGGGTCGCCGGCCTTCGCGCCCTCCGACACGCTGATCCTCGACGTCCGGATGGTCACCGCGCCGGACTTCCTGCCCAAGTCGCCGCTGGGGCCGTCGACCCTGTCGCGCCGCGGCGGAGGGATCCTGGCTCCGGAGGTCTTCCGGCCCCCGGCGGGGCACGTCGTGGAGATCCCCGTGACCGAACTCGTGCGCGACCAGTTGCGGGGCGAGGACCCGGCCGGCGGGCCGGTCACCAGCGCCCTGGCGCTCCTGTCCATTCTGGAGCCATGGTCGATCGAGTACGCGAGCTTCGCGGGCCGCACTTCCGAGTCGCGCCCGTCGCTCCGCCTGATCCTGAACTTCTCGCGCGGGGGCTGACCCATGAGAGCGATCATCCTCACCGCGCTTCTGGCCCTCGCCGCTCCCGCGCCGGCAGCGGCCCAGTCCTTCCTCGGGTATCGGGCGCTCGGCTATCCCGTGTTCGCGTCGGACGGGCGCGCCGTGGGGACCGGTAACCTCGGGATCGGGCTGGCCGGCACCGAGCTGTCGGCGAGCGATCCCGCGGCGTCGGCCGGGATGCTCCTGCCGACGATCAGCCTCACGATGCAGCCCACCTGGGGCACCTTCGAGGTCGGGGACGAATCCGGCGCCTCCAACACCACCCGCTTTCCGCTCATCGGGATCGGATTCCCGGTCCGGCAGGCCCGCGGGGTCGCCACGTTTTCGCTGGCCGGGTACATGGAGCAGCGGTGGGCGGGCCGGCGCACCGACCTGATCGACCTGGCGGGACGGCAGGTGCTCGCGGAAGACGAATTCGAGACCAGCGGCGGCGCGTCGGTCGCGCGGTTCGGATGGGCGCAGCGGATCGGTCCGGTGGTGTCGGTGGGCGTGACCGCCGGCGCGTACGTGGGCCGCCTGGAACAGTTCTTCGAGCGCACCCTCGACACCCTGAACGTTCCGACCGACGTGCGCTCCTTCAACGAGGAGCGGCGGTGGCGCTACGGCGGCTACAACCTCGCCGCGGGGCTCTCTCTCGACCCGCACGAACTGGTGCACCTGGCCGGCACGGTGGAGTGGTCGAGCGACATCACCGAGCATCCGCGTCCGGGAACCAGGGGCCAGAACCACTACTCGATCCCCCTGCGGCTCTCCGGCGGGGCCACCGCGCGGCTCACCCCGCGGCTGGCAATGAACGGGTCGGTCGCATATCAGGATTGGACGGGCGCGGAGGGCTTCCCCGACGGCGCGGTCAGCGCCCTCGCCCTCAGCTACGGCGGCGGGGTGGAGTGGACCGCCATCCAGGCCGAGACCCGCAGCCTCCCGCTCCGCGCCGGATACCGCCGGATCGCACCGCCCTTCCGCTACGGGACCCAGGACCCGGTCGAAACGGTCTGGTCGCTCGGCGTGGGCGTCAACTTCGTCGAGCTTGAGGGCCGCCGCTACGGCTGGATGGACCTCGCGGTCGAGCGCGGCTCGCGCACCAGCCATCCCCTGACCGAGCGGTTCTGGAGGGCCACGATCTCGCTGGGGATTTCGCGTTCCTGAGGCTCGCGTGCCCAGGCTGCACTTCAAGACCTTCGGCTGCAAGGCCAACCAGTACGACACCGAGCGCATGCGCCAGGCGGTCGAGTCGGCGGCGGCCGGGGCGGTGCGCGCGGCGGCGCTGGAGGACGCCGACCTCTGCGTGGTCAACACCTGCACGGTGACCAACCAGGCCGACGCGGGGGCGCGGAGGTTCATTCGCAGGGCCGCGCGGGTCAACCCCGGTGTGCGGATCGTGGTGGCGGGCTGCTCCGCCGTCCTGCGCGCGGAAGAGTACCGGGGGATGGCCGAGGTGGCCGGGGTCGTCGAGGGGCACGATCCGGTGGCCGTGCGCGACGAGGTGCTGCGGGGAAGGGCGGTGCGGCGGGAGACGCGCGGGCTGACGGTGCTCCGCCGCCGGGCCGGGGCCACGCGGGGCTGGCTCAAGGTGCAGGACGGGTGCGACCGAAAGTGTGCCTTCTGCGCCACCCGGCTGGCGCGGGGACGGAGCCGCAGCCGCGATCCGGACGAGGTCGTCGCCGAGGCGCGGGTTCTGGCACGCACGCATCCGGAGCTGGTCATCACGGGTGTCCACATCGGCCACTACGGCCGGGATCTCGCACCGCGCACCACCCTGACCGCGCTGGTGCGCCGCCTCCTGGACGAGGTCGCGGGCACGGCGGAGACAGCCGCCCCGCGCTTCCGGCTGGGCAGCATCGAGGCCACCGAGATCGACGACGGCATGCTCGACCTCCTGGCCGGGTCGGGGGGAAGGCTCGCGCCGCACCTGCACATGCCGCTGCAGAGCGGGGCGGATCCGGTGCTGCGCGGGATGCGGCGCTGGCATACCCGGGAGCAGTACCGGCGCCGCGCCCTCGAGATCGCCGCGCGCCTCTCCCCGCTCGGGCTCGGCGCGGACATCATCACCGGCTTCCCCGGGGAGTCGCCCGCCGACCACGCCGACACGGTGGCGCTGGTGCGGGAGCTGCCCTTCACCTACCTGCACGTCTTCCCGTATTCGCCCCGCGACGGCACAGCGGCGGTGCGGCTCGGCGGCCACGTCCCCGAACGGGTCTCGCGCGAACGCGGGCGGGAGCTCCGGGCGCTCGCCGGCGAGAAGGCGGCAGGGTACGCGCGCGGCAGGGCAGGGGACACGGCGGAGGTGGTGATGGAGGGATCGGGCGGCACGGCGCTGACGGGCGACTACCTGCGGGTGGCGGTCGAAGCGGCCCGCGCGCCGGACCCGTCGATCCTGCACCGGGGAAGGCTCTCCGCCGGGGGGACCCGCGTCATCCTTGACACGCCCGAGGCCGCAAGGGTGAATTAACACCATGGAGAACAGGGCCAAGCCGCGGGCGTACGTCGAGACGTACGGTTGCCAGATGAATATCGCCGACGGGGAGCTCATGGAGGGCATCCTCGGGGGGGCGGGATACGACATCGCGTCCTCGCCCGAGGACGCCGACGTGATCCTCGTCAACACCTGCGCCATCCGCGAACACGCCGAACGCCGCGTGCTCGGACGCGTCGGCCAGCTCAACCATTTCAAGCGGCTGAGGCCCCGGGTGGTGCTCGGGGTCACCGGTTGCATGGCCCAGCGGATGAAGGACACGCTGCTCGAGAAGGCGCCGTACGTGGACCTGATCGTGGGGCCTGACGAATACCGCGGGCTGGCGGCGGCGGTCGACGAGATCCGCGCCGCCAACGACCCCGGCAAGCCGCGCCACCGGCTGTCTATGGTGGAGCTCCGGATCGGCGAGGACTACCAGGGGCTCGAGCAGCAGCGCCGCTCCGCGGTGACGGCGTGGGTCCCGATTCAGCGCGGGTGCGACCACCGCTGCACCTACTGCATCGTCCCCTACGTGCGCGGCCCGGAGAAGAATCGCGACGCGGCGGAGGTCCTCGAAGAGGTCAAGCGCATCGCCGCGGACGGCATCACCGAGGTGACCCTGCTGGGCCAGACCGTCAACTCCTATTCGCACGGCGGATGGAACTTCGCGCGGCTCCTGCAGTCGGTGAGCCAGGTTCGCGGGATCCAGCGGACGCGGTTCACATCGCCCCATCCCAACGACGTCACGCCGGAGCTGGTGGAGGTGATGGCGGAGGAGGACGGGGTCTGCGAGCACATCCACCTCCCGCTCCAATCGGGGAGCGACCGCGTGCTGCGGCGGATGCTGCGCCGCCACACGGTCGAGGACTACCTCGCCAAGGTGGAGATGCTCCGCGACGCCGTGCAGGGAATCGCGATCTCCACCGACATCATCGTGGCCTTCCCGGACGAGACCGACGAGGACTTCGAGGAGACGCTCGAGCTGGTGCGCGAGGTCCGGTTCGACGAAGCGTACACCTACCGCTACAGCCCGCGCGCCGGAACTCCCGCCACGCGCCTGCCAGCCAGCCAGTTCATCCCCGACAGGGTGGCGCAGGAGCGGCTGGAGGCGCTGATCGCCGAGACCCGCGCCATCCAGGCTGAAATCAACGAGCTGGACGTGGGCCGGGTGGAGGAGCTGCTGGTGGAGAAGATGGGCCGCGACGAGGGGATGATCATGGGCCGCACGCGCCGCAACAAGGTCGTGGTGGCGCCGGGCGACGAGAGCGACATCGGCCGCTACATCAATGTGCGGCTGACGCGGTCGACGGGGGCGACGTTCGTGGCCGCGCGCTTCCCGAAGGCGAAGCCGAGCCGGTTCTCGTGGCTGCCCATGCACGAGCTGGGGGGCGTGTGAACCGGTTCGCGAGCTGGCTCGGGCTGGCGCTGGTGGTGGCGCTGGGGGTCGGCTTCGCCATGGCCAACGCGGGCCGTGAAGTCGCGATCGACCTGGGGATCTTCGTGCTGCAGCGCGTGCCGGTCACCTTCGTGGCCTTCGGGGGGATGGTGGTGGGGATGGGCGTCGTGCTCGTCGCCGGGATCAACGCCGATCTGAAGGTGCGGCGGCTCCTGCGCGAGCGTCACCTGGAGGACAGCCGAAAGGGAGGGAAGCTGCTGGAGTGAGGGGAGCGCCCCCGGTGCTTTGGACAGCCGTGGGCTTCGCGGCCGGAGTGGCGGCGAGCGCGGCGTTCGGGATCGGGTGGCTTCTGATCTGCTCCGTTCCCATCCTGATATGGCGCGGTCCCAAATCGCGCGCGCTTCCGCTCCTGGCCTGCCTGGTGGCGGGCGTTCTGTGGGGGACGGCGGGCCGGCGCGCCGGCGAGGCCTGCACCGCCGGGGTCGCCGACGGGGATCAGGCCCGCCTCAGCGGCCACTTCACCCGCGCGAGCGCGGAGGGGGCGTCGGCGCTGCGGACCGGCTGCGGCGAGATCCGGGTCTACACGCGGGAGGAGGCGCCGCCGGAAGCCCGCGCGGTGATCGTCGAGGGCCGGTGGATCCGCTCGGCGCGGCCCGACGGCACGGAGACGGTCTACCTGAGCGCGTCGTCGGTGGAGGAAGGGGGGGATGCGAAGGTGCCGTGGGCCACCCGGGTGCGGTCCGCGATCCGCGGGCGCGCGGAGGATGCGCTGGAGCGCAGGCTCGGCAGCCAGGCGGGCACGGCCTCGGCGCTGGTGCTCGCCGAGCGGGAGGGGATCCCGCGCGAACTCTGGGACGCCTTCGCGCGCTCGGGCACGGCGCACCTGCTGTCGATCTCCGGCTTCCACGTCGGCGTGATCGCCACGCTTCTCGGCGCCCTGCTCTCGGCCGCGGCCCAGCCGCCGCGGCGCCGCGCGGCCCTCGTCGCGGCCGGCGTGTGGGCGTACGTCCTCCTCATCGGCGCCCCCACCTCGGCCACCCGCGCCGCCTGGATGACGACCGCCTTCGTACTGGGACGTCTCCGGCGCGCACCCTCATCCGGGCTCGGCGCTCTCGGCCTCTCGGCCCTGATGATCGCGCTGCTTCGCCCCGGCGTGGTTGGCGGGGCGGGCTTCCAGCTCACCGTGGCGGGCACGGCCGGCATCCTCATCCTCTCCCGCTGGCTCCTCGCGCACTGGCCCCGCCACCGCTTCCGCGCAGCCATCGCGCCCGCCGTCGCGGCCGGCATCGGCGCCTCCGTCTTCACCGCGCCGGTTCTCGCGCACCACTTCGGCCAGGTCCCCCTGCTCTCACTCCCATCCTCGATCCTGCTCACCCCCCTGGTCGCCGCCGCGGTGCCCGGCGTCATCCTCACGATCGTGCTCGACGCGCTTCACCTCCCCGGCGCCGGGCTCGCCGGAGCCGGCGCGGAGGGCCTGCTGCACGTGGTCACCGCCGCCGCGGCCCGGATCGGCGCCCTGCCCGGCACCGTCGCCCTGGTCACGCCCCTCGAGGCCGGCCTCCTCACCGCGGGGGCGCTCCTGCCGATGGCCCTCACCGCCGCGCCGTGGCGAAGGCGCCCGGCCGTCCGGGCCGCTGTAGCCGTGCTTACAGCGCTCGCGGTGCTATGGGGCGGGCAGGCCGCGCTCTCGCTGGCCGGGCGCGGCACCCTGCAGATCGTCGCGATCGACGTGGGGCAGGGCGACGCGATCGCGCTGCGCACGCCCCGGGGCCGGTGGCTGCTCGTGGACGCCGGCCCGCGCGGCTTCGGGGGCAGCGACGCCGGCCTCACCCGCGTGATCCCCTACCTGCACGCGCGGGGAGCGCGCCGTCTCGAGGCGGTGGTCCTGACCCACCCGGACGAGGATCACGCCGGTGGGCTCGCCGCCGTGCTGCGCGGCGTCGCCACCGGCGCGGTCATCGGCCCGGGGCTCAGCATCGGCCAGGCGGGGCAGATGGACGGCCTCGCGGAGGCCCGCCGGGCGGGCGTTCCCTGGCGCCGCGCCTTCACCGGCGACAGCTGGACGATCGACGGCGTCCACTTCCGCGTCCTGCACCCCCCGCCGGCCGCCCTCGGGACGCACTCACCCAACGACTGGTCGGTCGTGCTCGAGGTCACCTGGGGCGACTTCTCCGCGCTCCTCATGGGCGACGCCGACGTGTTCATCGAATCCGCGGTGGTGGCCGGCCGACCCGCCGACGCCCCGTCCGTCACCCTCCTCAAGGTCGGACACCACGGCAGCATCACCTCGACCGCGGAGGCCTTCGTCGACGCGATCCGCCCGGAGTACGCCGCGATCTCCGTCGGCTCCCGCAACCGCTACGGCCACCCCGACCCGCAGGTCCTCGCCCGCCTGGAACGCGCCGGCGCGCAGATCTTCCGGACGGACACCCGGGGCACCGTGCTGCTCACGGCCCGGGCGGACGGCAGCGTCCGGGTGCGGACGTCGCGGTAGCTGCCGTTAGCGAAGGTAGTGATGGCTCCGGTCAGGCCAGGCAGGCTAAGTGACCGGCCGAACGCCGCCCTTGCGACCAAGGCCATAGCCCACGCGAAACACATCGGGAATGTCCACCCGGCCGTCGCGAAGGCGTCTGAACACTCTCAACGACTCCAGATCCTCTCTCGCTCCGGCCTCCCGCTGCTCGATGTTGCGAGGCGGTAGCCTGGTCTCGTTCCGGCTGGTGTCGCTCAGGAGTTTGTCCAGAATGAGTTCTTCCTGCCACCGGCGCTCAATGTCGCTGAAGTCACAGGGGACGACGATCCCCTCGAGAGGGACAAGAAGGCGGTCGACCCACGGATAATCTTCGCGGAGCTCGCGCACGCGTATCATGGAGGCCTCCTGAACACCCCTTTTCACGCTCTCGTAGTGAAGCGCGTATTCATGATCGGGGTAGCGTTCCGCTGTGTCCTCGGCCGCCTTTCGAAGTGCCGCGATGAACGACCTCGGGCTTACCTTGCTCCTCGCATCTCCAAGGTGATTCGGAATCCAGGTGTATGGAAACCCGCGCCGGCGATCGGTTCCCATCCAGGGGCCGGTGATTGCATGGAACTGCTCTCGTTGTTTCTTCTCGTCCGAAGCGAGGGCCCGGGGGATGTCGAAAACCGTCTCGTCGCCGATGTCTCTGGGGGACCAGCCGTCCGCGGCCATCCAGGGGCGGACCTGATCCCCGCGCTCGCCATTGGCCAGGTATTGCCAGAGCAATCCATACAGATCGCGGCGAGGCCACGTCAGTTCGACGGCGGCCGACAGGACTTTGGAGGCATCCGGGAAATCGGCAACCTTCTGCTCGTCGACTTGATCGGAGCGCAGGAAGACCTTCACCCGGAGTTTCCGGTATGACCGCATATCGAGGGCGTGCTGCAACAGGCCACGCACGAACCTGAACATGGTTGGCCACGCTTCGGAGCTGCGATCCAGTGCGTCGAACAGCACCAGGTGGTAGATACCCCTCTCGTCAAAATCGACATCGCGGTCGTGGAACAGCCGGGCGACGAGCCCCGGGTTGTCAGACACATACCTGGACCGCTCCGACCAGGCATCGGATTCGCGGAGCGGATGGTAGGCATCGGCCAGTTGACATGCGTGGATGGTCTTCCAGATGATCCGCGGTTCGATCCCGGCCCTGACGATGCTCTGGAGTTCGTCCGGGCCCGGATAATCGTCGGGAGAGTCGCTCACTCCAAACCCGACGCTCACTTCGGATTCTTCGGTCCAGGGAGAGTGACGACCGGCTTGCGCGAGTAGTGTCCGGATGCGGGGGTTCTGAAGCGCCGTCCACCAGAACGTCTTTCCTGACCCGCGCATTCCGGTGACCAGCATGACATTCGGGTCCATCGCCTTCCTGTGGGACGGAGGAAGGTAGACGTTGCGGGGTGCCAGGGTTCCACCGTGGCTCGTACCTTCCGGCAACCCGCTCAGTGCGATCCGAACATCGTCAATCCGCTCTGCCGCGGCTGTGCTCGGGTGCCTCGTCTTGCGGTCTCGGCGGAGGCGGTCGAAGCGCGCCAGGAAATCGGAATAGGCAGTCGCCACGGAAGGCTGCTCGAGGTCTTGGAGGGAAGCACCCGCCGCCAGTCCGCGGTTCCAATGGACTGCCATTGGGCTGTGGGGCGCTTCTTCGGCCGAGAGGTCGTAGGAGAAGGCGTCGGAGTGGTCGCCGGTTCCGGTGACCTCGTCGTAAATCCGATCCCGGAAGAGGTTCCATGCCTTCTCTCGGTAGCCTTCCAGGTACTGTGTCGTGTCCGTAGCGGGCGTCAGGGCCGACACGATCGAGAGTCGGTCGCGAATGCGGGTCGCAAGCCCTTCTGACGCCCAATGGTCGAAGAGAATCGCGTAGTCGGTCCAGTTGCTGGGCGAGTCCATACCGAACAGCAATACCTCGGCATCGAGATCCGTCACGGCCGCGGCAGCCACGTCGTGCAGGCCGCTGCGACTCTCCAGGAGCACCACGGAGGGTCCGAAGCGCTCTTCGAGCTGCTCGAGCATGCGTGCCAACCGTTTCGTCCAGGGGTCAGCCAGAGTATCCACGTAGACCCGACCGAGCTTGGCGAGGTAGTCACCTGGCTTTGCCCCGTGAGCGGGGGCTACCATGGCACTGCCCGGGAGTTCATGTGCCCACGCCGGTCTCGCGACCATCTGTTCGACGACCTGGTCGCCCTGTCCGACGAGTTCCTCCACGAACCAATCAACGACGCCGAATGTCGGCTGAGCTCGATCGTCGAGCATCACCGACGCCAGACCGGGCGACTCGATGTCCAGGTCGACTACGAGAACTTCCTCGCCCTGGCGAGCGAGGTGCCAGGCGAGAACCGCGGCCGTCGTACTGCGGCCCACCCCTCCCTTGACGGAGTACAGGACGTACCGGGCGGTGTCCCTTGCCTCGTCGCGGTCACCCACGGTCCACCAGTCGCGGCCGACTAGAAGCCGGTCGGCCCAGTAGACTCCCGGAGCGATCGGCCGGGCGGTGTCGTTAAGCTGTTCCAGGAGCCCGGCGTCCACCCAAAGCACCGCCGCTTCGATCGCCCGACCGTGCGCACCCAACTCTCGATTCAGCCTGCACGCCAGTTCCTCCACGAGACTCCGTACTCTCTCATCGGATGCAGCATCACTCGGCGCGGAGACCCCGAGCCGACCGAACATGTCCCGGACCAGATACATATTCGGGATGCCATTCGGCAGGTCTGTGCCGTCGAGCACTCTCTTTGCCCGAGCCCGAACCTCGTCGAAGGAGACGAACGTCCGGCTCACAGGGTCCCGTCCTGCCTGGCTCCGTCGACAACCCCGCGAATCCTGCGGGCTGCGTCACGGTGCTGATCGACGTTGGTATTCACGGCATATCCCCGATTGGCGTACCGGTCGCTGGCCGCCCAGTTCCCGAAGGGCCTCCCCGATGGAAGCTGTCTTGAGTATCGTGCTCCGGGTCGTCCCGTGGCAAACGCGTGGAACACATCCCACAGCCTGTCGATGTGGACTCGGTGCGTTCTGTCGGTGGGGCGCCCATGCCGGTCCACCGTCATCCCCAACCCCTTCATGATCGCTTTCAGACCGCACTCCGCACTGAATCCATAGAGGTGGTCCGCGTTCGCGAGGCGACTGTCGGAACGCAAGTACTCGGCATCCTCCCAATGACGGAGGTGCGCATCTTCATAGTCTGCGGGTTGAGCCATGCGCAGGTCGTTCCCTCCATGGGCATTCGTGTTCGAATCGACGGGAAGGTTCCGTCAAGGTACCAAGCTACCATCCCGCTATCAGCGGTGGGTCACCCCGCCCGCGCGCTTGCCCCCCGCCCCCCCGCTCCCCACCTTCCCTCGCCATGCGAAGCAAGGTCGTCACCATCGATCGCCACATCCTCGACCAGGAGCAGCTGCACCCGGGGGCCACCGGGCGCTTCTCGGCGCTCCTGTACGACATCGCGCTGGCGGCGAAGATCATCTCGCGCGAGGTGAACATGGCCGGGCTCATCGACGTGCTCGGCCGCACCGGCGAGGTCAACGTGCAGGGCGAGGCCGTCCAGAAGCTCGACGTCTTCGCGCAGGAGGCGATGGTCAAGGCGATGGACCACGCCGGGCACCTCTGCTGCATGGTGTCGGAGGAGGAGGAGGAGATCATCCCGATCCCCGAGCGCTTCGACATCGGCCCCTACGTGCTGCTATTCGATCCGCTGGACGGCTCGTCGAACATCAACGTCAACGTTTCGATCGGCACCATCTTCTCCGTGCACCACCGGCGCTCGCCCCGCGGACGCCCCGGCACCATGAGGGACTGCCTGCAGAGGGGATGGGACCAGCTCGCCGCGGGGTACGTCATCTACGGCTCCTCCACGATGCTCGTCTACACCACCGGCGCCAGCCTGGGCGCGCACGGCTTCACCCTGGACCCCTCGATCGGCGAATTCCTGCTCAGCCACCCGAATATCCGCATCCCCGACCCGCCCGCGAAGGTCTACTCGATCAACGAGGCCTACTACGCGCGCTGGTCGCGGGGGCAGCAGCGGCTCGTCGACCACTTCCGCGGCCTGAACGGCGAGGAGGGCGGGCCCACCGGCGGGGGCGGCTGGAAGTCGCGCTACATCGGCTCGCTCGTTTCGGACTTTCATCGTACCTTGCTTCAAGGGGGGATCTTCATGTACCCCCCCGACTCCGGCGCTCCGGAGGGCAAGCTGAGGGTTCTCTACGAGGCGGCCCCCCTGGCGCTGGTGTGCGAGGCGGCCGGCGGCCGCGCGTCGAACGGTTCGGAGAACATCCTGGACCTGCAGCCCGAAGGGCTCCACGACCGCACGCCGCTCTACCTGGGCTCGGCCAGCCTCGTGAATCTCGCGGAGCAGTACCTGGAAGGTGACAAGCGTAGTTGACAAAACGTAACGTAAACACGACAACCCACTGCCGGAAACGCGGCCGGGCGGGTCAGAAACCTGTCCGCCTCCCACTTTCCGGCGGTACAATCCCTGCTGCGGGGAGGCGTATGTGATTGCGTGCCAAGCATTTAGGAGTGCCGAAAAGTTTGGCACCGCACTTGCATACCCAGAGCAGCCGACCCCGGAGTGCGGGGTGAATCTGACAACCCTTGACAATCGTTCCCGGAAGACCGGGGACGCTCAGGAATAGATTTCTCAACATCGAACATCCATCACAAGGAATGGAAAACGACATGAACAGACTCAAGCTTCTTGTGGCGGCTGCGCTGCTTGGCTTGCCTCTGGCCGCATGCGAAGAGGGCACTGCTCCTCCTCCGGTCGGCCAGATCGACGGACAGGTCGTCGTCGAAGGCGAGGGGATTGACGGGGTCTCCGTCACCCTGAGCAGCGGTGCCGCAACCACGACGAGCGGGGGTGGGTACTTCTCCTTCATGGACGTCGAAGGAGGCACCTACACCATCACGATCACCGGACTGCCGGCCGATGCCAGCTTCGACGCCACCACGGCCGAAGTGACCATCGCCCAGGCCGACCAGACCGTCACCAGCAACTTCAACGGCTCCTGGATCCGCACCGCCAGCCTCATGGGCATGGTGACCGTCGAAGGCATGGGCCTTCCGGGCATCACCGTGAGCGTCTCGGGGCGCCAGGAAGCGCAGATGGTGACGGACGACAACGGGCAGTACACCTTCACCGGCCTGCGCGCGGGCAACTACACCGTCGAGATCTCCGGCTTCGACGCGACCGACGTCGCGTTCTCGGCCACGTCGAGCGCCGTCGAGGTGAGCGCGGGCGAGTCGAAGGTCTGGAGCTTCGACGGCACCTTCGTTCGCGAGTCCGCCATCAGCGGCCAGGTGGCCGTCGAGGGCAACGGGCTGGCTGGCGTGACCGTCAGCCTGCAGGGCATGGGCGCCGACGAAGAGGCCATGACGGACGCCGGTGGCCAGTACACGTTCTCAAGCCTGCGCGCGGGCGAGTACCAGCTGGCGATCAGCGGGTACGACACCGACGAGTACGGCTTCTCGACGACTTCGGCGACCGTCCGGGTCGAGCACGGCCGCACGGCCAACGTTCCGTTCGAGGGCATCCTGCTTCGCACCGCGTCCATCCTGGGCCAGGTCAGCATCGAGGGTGAGGGCCTCGCGGACGTGACGGTCAGCCTGAGCGGCGAGGGCGAGAACCAGACCACGATGACCGACAACAGCGGCCAGTACGCCTTCACCGAGCTGCCGGCCGGCAACTTCCAGGTCGGGATCAGCGGCTACGACACGGACGACTACTCGTTCGAGACGACCTCGAAGAACGTCGCGGTGGCGCTCGGCGGGACGGCGACCGTGCCGTTCGATGGCATCCTGCTGCGCACCTCCGGCATCGCCGGGCGGGTGAGCGTGGACGGGATGGGCCTCGAGGACGTGACGGTCACGCTTTCGGGCGACGACCTGGACGAGGACGTCACGGCCATGACCGACGCGACCGGGCAGTACGCGATCGCGGGTCTGGCTGCGGGCGACTATACGGTCGCGATCTCGGGCTACGACGCAGTCGAGTACGCGTTCGAGGACAGCCAGGACGTGACGCTGGCCGACGACGCCACGGCGATCGTCAACTTCATGGGCAAGAAGCTTCGCACCGCGGCGGTCTCCGTCATGGTGACGGCCGACGGCGCGGGCGTCGCCGGTGTGCGGGCCGACCTGATCCACATCACCAACCTGGCCACACAGGCGGGTTCCGTCATCGCAAGCGGAGCAACGGGCGCCGATGGCGGCCACATGTTCGGCGATCTGCTTGCGGGCGCGTACGGAGTCCAGATCTCTGGCGCCGACGAGGAAATCGACTTCGCGACCACCCTCATGGTTGTCACGGTTGCGACCGACGAGACCGGCCAGGTCACCTTCCCGGGCGCGATCAACCGCACGGCCAGCATCGGCGGTAACGTGATGGTCGACGGCACCGGAATGGCCGGCGTGACGGTGGCGCTCAGCGGGGGCGACGACGATGTCTCCGAGTCCATGGAGAGCGGCGACGACGGTGCCTACAGCTTCACCGGCCTCCGCCGGGGCGACTACACGGTCGCGATCACGAATCCCGACGACGCCATGTACAACTTCGCCACCACGTCGCGCGATGTCAGCGTGGGCGTGGGCCAGGCGCAGGGCGACGTCTCGTTCGCGGGCACGCAGGTCCGCACGTCCAGCATCAGCGGCCAGGTCAATGTCGAGGGCGATGCCCTCGGCGGCGTGACGGTCACGCTGGGCGGCGCGATGGAAGCGGAGCAGACGACCGGCGACGACGGTCTGTACGCGTTCCGCAACCTCGGCAGCGGCAGCTACACCGTGGGCATCGCGAACCCGAACGACGCCGCATACAACTTCGAGTCGATGTCGATGGACTTCGACCTCGGCAACAGTGACAACCAGACCCACAACTTCAGCGGCACGCACACGCGCGACGGAAGCATCTCCGGGGTGTTGTTCATCGACGAAGGCACCGAGA
>JAJEBR010000075.1 GCA_022822445.1 Gemmatimonadota bacterium
GGGACAGGTCTCGAACCGTGCAGACAACCATGGGTTCGTCACCGGCGGGTTGCCAGGGCGTGAGCGCGATTTCGACCGGGAACTGAACTCCATCTCTTCGCTCCCCATGCAGGAGCAAGCCGTGTCCCATTGGCCGGGCACTGGGTTGGAGTGCGTATTCCGCCCTGAGTTCCGCGTGGCGCGCGCGATGCTGAAAGGGCACCAGCAGATCGACATTCAGCCCGACCAACTCACCACGATCCCATCCGAACATGGTCGCAGCGGGCTCGTTGGCATCCCGGATCACGCCGCCGTCATCCACCACCAAGATGGCGTCCGGCGACGCATCGAAAACATCTCTGAGCAGGGTGTCCGTGAGCATGACGCATTGTAGCAACGCAATCGGCAGCGTGCCACACCGGAGCGCTTGAAGCGGGAGGACGGCCGGAGGACGCCGACTCCGCCAGCCGGGGGGCGGATCCGAGGGAGGGGAACACCGTCTCCAACCCATAGTTCCGGCGGACCCCAGCTCCACTGAGCTTCAGCGGGCCGCCCCTAGGAATCCGCCCCACCGCCACCGAGAGCGCCGCGCTGACATGTGCGACGCTTCGGTGGCGACGGGGACGACGAGTGTCTACCCGGGGCCGCATCTTGAACATCCGCTAGCGCGGTGTCAGTTCGGATTCGTATCGCACTCGACGATGAGGTATCCGTCTTCCCAGATCTCGCTGTAGTCGTAACAGCAGACGTCACTGCCTGCGATGTGCTTCGGGATTGAGCCTTCTGGACATCCGGGATCGTCGTCGTCGTCTCCTCCTCCTCCTGGCGGCAGGAGTCCTGGCATGCAAGCGATGCCCTCGGCGACCCGGGCTGCAGCGCATTGCGGGCTATCTTCGCCGTAGTAGGCGCAGGCCGCCGCCCGAGCGAGCTTGGCGGCAATGCAACGGACCTGGGGCACCGGGACCGGCGCTTCTGCATCGTTCACGGGCGCAGCCACACAAGGCATGGGGCCACTGGCCGGCAGACCCATGGCTGGGGGCGTCGTGGCCGCTACGAGTGCAGGAGAAGGCAGCATGAGCAGGGTGAGCGCGAGTGAGATGATTCGGGACTTCATTTGCGACCTCCCTCATCTTCCGGCAGACCTTCGGCTAGTTCTCGAATGGCCCGTCGGCTCTCGTCACTATCGGCCAAGACCATTTGGCGGAAGGCCGGGTCGCGGTTGATCTTGTCCATCACCGCCTTGAACTTGGGATCCTGTCGGGCGAAGTAGTCCGAGAGTTCGTCGATGGCGACCCTCTCACCTTCATGGCCGTCTTCGGACAACCAGATATGGTCCGTGTTGCCGATGATCTTGGTGATCACGACGGTCCCGTCCCTAGTGGTGGTTACGTCCACCCTGGAGTCCGTCCGCTTGGGCCTCTCGCTCCTAGGCATGATCTCTCCCTCCTGGTCTGTGTCCGCGCCAGCAGGCGTCGTTGCAGTATCGCAAGCGCCGACGAAGACGATTCCGGCCGCTAGCCACACCGACCTCATGAATCTCTTCATGGTTTCTCCTCCTCCATTGGAGTGTAATGTCGTCACCTACGTGCCGATTCGCACGAAGGTCAACCAAGCATCGCCATCGGGATTCCGGACAGAAAGGGGAAAAAACCGCATCTCGTTGCGGAAAAACACCCGACCTTCTGGGGGAATCTTCCGCAAGTGTCGTGGGACCCGCCGAGACACTCGGAATCCCTCACGGGTTGACTTCCGTGCGAGCGGTCATTCACCGTTTCGGGCATGGAGACGACGAAGCAACGGTTCGACCTGACGGAGGGCAGAGCGGTCCCCGGTCTCAGGGAGCGCGCAGAAGGGTTGAAGCCCTTCGGCTGGAAAGGACGCCGCGCCGAATGGATCGCGCTCGCCTGCTGTCACGGCGGCGTGTTCACCCGCGTGCAGTGGACGGGCTTCCTCGGGTGCCACCACGAAAAGGTCGGCCGCGCCGTCCGCAAGCTCGTCGCCCAGGGCGTGGCCGTCGAGGAGAAGCCGCCCGGCATCAAAGGTATCGGCCGGATATGCCGGATCCACGGTCGCCCGATCTACAAGGCGCTCGGCTTGGGGGACCGCCGCCGCCGGAGGATCACTTCGCCGGAGGTGACGTTGCGGCGCCTGCTCGGGCTCGACTACGTGCTCGAACATCCCCGCCTGCCGTGGCTGCCGACCGAAGCCGGCCGGGTGGCCGCCTTCGAGGCGCTCGGGATCGAGCGCGGGCTTCTTCCCCAACGGGTCTACCGCGGCGCGCTCGGGGGTCTCCGGCGCTTCTTCCCGCTCGGGCTGCCCATCGCGCTGGACACTGAGCGCGCCGTCTTCGTCTACGCCGAGCCGGGTTACGAGACCGCGACGGCGATCCGCTCGTGGGGCGCGAAGCACGGCGATCTCTGGAAGCGGCTCTGGGACCTCGGCCTCAAGATCGAGGTGGTGGCGGTCGTCCGGAGATCGAAGGAATACGGGAGGACGAGCAGGGTGCTGGCCAACTGGTCGCGGTATCCGCGCCCGTCCGAAATCGACGAGGAGACCCGGCGCGACATCGCCCGCATCGAGCAGGCCATCCTCGGGGGAGATGTTCGCACCCTCGACGAATACGGTGGCTTGAACGCCGCCCTGAAGCGCGCCGTAGCCCTTGAGAACCGCGCGCGAAGGCGGGCGGGCCGGGGGTTGACGGAAAGCGTCAAGACATGGAGTTCGGACCGGCTGGCGGGGGCTCGAATCTGGTGGGAGTCCTGATGTGCTGGGCCGTACCGGAGGTGTGCAAGAGACAATGGGGGTCGATGCACATTTTGGCACTCCGGTGATGCGCACCGGCTGTCCTGCATATCCGCTGGCGCGGGAACGTCTTGCGGCTTCGCCGCGCGGTCGGCCGGGGCGCGGGAGCCGCTTGGGGAGTGGTGGGGAGCGACCCGGCAGTCCGAGGGACTGCTGCGGGTTCGGGGCCGTGCGCGTTTTCGCACGCTCGTCCCCGCCCCCTGCTGGGGTCGCTCCCCCTCGAATCATCCTTGCAGGAAGGCCGTTCCGCGCCGCTCCGAGGCGGCGGATCACCCGTTCGCCGACCGGCTGGCCGTGGGGCGG
>JAJEBR010000116.1 GCA_022822445.1 Gemmatimonadota bacterium
CCGTCCGCGGTGGGTCGTGGCCCGGCCGGCTCGCCGGCGGTCGGCAGATGGGCAGGCGGTAAACCGAGACGGCAGGAGCACGGCTTGCGATGCCGCGGCAATCGCCGGGACAGTTGCATGCTCCGTTGGGCGCGGTCAGCCGGCGGCCGCACTCTGAAGCACCACAGACTCCGCGGGGTCTCGCGGACGTTGCGCGACTCCCGGCAATCCGCGGCTGCGGGCAATCAGCGTTTGCAGCTCCGGCGTCCGCAGCTCCGGCCTCGATACTGATGCCGCGGCAATCACCGGGACAGTTGCATGCTCCGTTGGGCGCGAGCAGTCTGCAGACGCCCTGGCATTCTTGCCACCCCATACTATTAAAGGTGGACCTTTCGCTTGCGGATGGATTGCTGCCGACCCTCGCCACCGGACTCATCATGACCCGAACTTCCGATTACGAGTGCGCTCTGACTCGCGCCGCCGCCGTTCAAGCCATGGCGGCAGACAAGGGCTTCGACTGGACCGACCCCAACGGGGCCCTCGACAAGGTCCGTGAGGAAACCAACGAAGTGGTTGACCTGGTCTCGGCCCTGGGGGTCGCGGCGCGAGGGGCGGCGGACGCCGGAATCGTGCGCGGGCCGCGTGGAGTGCAGGCGAGAGGTCGGCTCGACGAGGAGGTTGGGGATCTGCTCTTCGCGGTGGTCAACGTCGCGCGCCTGACGGGCGTCGACCCGGCCTCGGCTCTGGGGCGCGCGACGGCGAAGTTCGGGCGGCGGTTCGCGGAGGTGGAGCGGATCGCGCGACGCCGGGGGCTGCCCATGCCGGGAACCGAGCTCGCGCCGCTGGACCGGATCTGGGACGAAGTGAAATCGCGGGAAGGCTAGTAGCCGGCAGCCTTGTTCACCAGGTTCCGGAGGGGCTCCCCGCGCGCGAACCGCCCGATGTTGTCCGTGATCAGCTCGGTCTGCCTGTCCCAGAATCCCCGGGTCGTGGCCGATACATGCGGCGTCATCAGTACCCGGGGATGCCGGTAGAAGGGATGGCTGGCCGGGAGCGGCTCGGTGTGGAAGACGTCCAGTCCGGCGGCTCGCAGCGGTCCCGAATCGAGGGCTTCGAGGAGCGCGTCCTCATCCACCAGCCGTCCCCTGGCGACATTGATCAGCACCGCACCCGGCTTCATCGCGAACAATCTCTCGCGGGTGATGATGCCCCGGGTCTCGGCCGTCTCGGGGAGTGCCAGGACGAGATAGTCGGATTGTCCTATTGTGTGGTCTAAAACAGACTCACCGGTGCCGACCTGATATTCTAATTTATATTTTTCGTCGTCGAATATATACGTTAGCATATCACCCCCACCCCGCCGTACCCCCACCACCCTCGCGCCCATCGCGGCGGCCCTGCGGGCGACCTCCCGGCCGACCCCCCCGAAGCCGACGACGCCCACCGTCGAGGCGCCGACTTCGCTCACCGGCGCAGTGGCCGCCCAGTACTCGGGCGCGCCCCACCGCCCCTCCTGCTGGGCACGCACGGCCACGTCCAGCCCCCTCGCGAAGTGGAGGATCATCGCCATGACCGTCTCGGCCATCGGCACGGCATGGATCCCCGCCGAGTTGGTGAAGAGGACGTCGCTGGCCAGCATCGTGGAGTGGAGCGACCCGGCGACCCCGGCCGCGCCAGAGTGCACCCATTCGAGCCGCCGTCCATGATCCAGCACCTCGGCGGGGATACCGTACCCCATGTAGACCCGCGCGTCCGCTACCGCGTCCAGCAGCTCGTCCGTCGCCCGCCCGGCGCCGTCGCCCGAGCCGTCCGAGAGCGCCTCCATGAAGCGGATCGTCCAGCCGCGCGGGAGCGCCGCCGTGATCGCCGCGCGGGCCCGGTCGGGGAGCTCCCAGATCGGGCGCCGGTCGCGCAGGTCGATGACGATGGTGGGGCTCAAGGCTTCAGCCGGTTGATCAGCCTCGGGAAGGGGACGAGTTCGCGGATGTGGGGGCGGCCGGTGATCCAGCCGACCGTCCGTTCGAGGCCGAGGCCGAACCCGGAATGCGGGAACGTGCCATAGCGGCGGAGGTCGAGGTACCAGTCGTACGCCTCCTCGGGGAGACCCTCCTCGCGGATCCGCGTGAGGAGCCGGTCGGCATCGTCCTCGCGCTGGCTGCCGCCGATGATCTCGCCGTATCCCTCGGGGGCCAGCAGGTCGTTGCAGAGCACGGTGCGCGGGTCGTCCGGGTTCTCCTTCATGTAGAAGGCCTTCGCCTCCCGAGGGTAGTTGTAGACGAAGACCGGGCGGTCGAACCAGCTGGAGATGGTGGTCTCCTCTACGGCGCCCAGGTCGCGGCCCCACTGGAAGGGGCGCTGCTCTGCGTTCAGCCGGTCCACGACCTCCGTGTAGCTGATCCGCGGGAAGGGCGGCTTGACCGATTCCAGCATGCTCAGGTCCCGCTCCAGGACCTCCAGTTCGCCGCGGCAGCGTTCGAGCGCGCGGGCGACGATGTAGGAGACGAACTCCTCCTGGAGGTCCATGTTGTCGTTCGAATCCGCGAACGCGACCTCGGGCTCGATCATCCAGAATTCGGTCAGGTGACGGCGGGTCTTCGATTTCTCCGCGCGGAAGGTCGGACCGAAGCAGTAGACCTTGCGGAACGCCGGGCACGCGCACTCGGCGTAGAGCTGGCCGGTCTGGGCCAGGAACGCGCGCTCACCGAAGTAGTCGGTCTCGAAGAGGGTCCCGGCCGATTCGCCGATGGCTCCGGTGAGGATGGGCGTGTCTATGCGGACGAAATCCCGTTCGTACAGGAAGTCGTGGATCGCCTGCTCGACTTCGGCGCGCACCCTGAGGCCCGCCCGCTGCTTGTTGGAACGCAGCCACAGATGGCGATGGTCGAGGAGGAATTCGACTCCGTGCTCCTTGGGCTGGATGGGGAATTCGTCGCTGGCGCCGATGAGCTCGATGGCGTTGACGGTGAGCTCGTGGCCGCCGGGGGCGCGGGCGTCGGCACGAACCACGCCGGTGAGCGCGATGCAGCTCTCCTGGGTGAGCGTGGTGGCGAGCTCCCAGACGTCGTCGGGGAGTTGCGATTTGACGACGACGCCCTGGACGACGCCGGTCCCGTCGCGCAGGACGATAAACGCAACGCGCGCGTGCACGCGAAGAGTGGCGATCCAGCCGGTGACGGTGACGGGCTCGCCGGTGTGTCGAGGAAGGTCCTGGATGGTCATGGGATCGGAAGCTACCAGAGGACGGGGGATCAGCCAACGCCGAAGAGCCTGGCGCGCTCGCCGTAGCGGCGGTCGAGGTGGGCGCGGATCTGGCGGTTGGCGGGGTCGACGAGGCGTGGATCGGTGTCGATGAGGGCGCGGGCGCGTTCGCGGGCGGGGCGGATGAGGTCGTCGTGCTTCAGGAGGTCGGCGAAGCGCAGGTCGGTGCCGTGGCCGTGCTGCTCGGCGCCGAAGAAGTCGCCCTGGCCGCGGATGCGGAGGTCCTCGGATGCGATTTCGAAGCCGTCGGTGGTGCGGGCGAAGACGGCGAGGCGGGCGGAGGCGGGGCCGGACGGCTCGTCGGCACGCTCGGACGTGATCACCACGCACAGCCCCCCCTCCACCCCCCGCCCCACGCGGCCGCGCAGCTGGTGCAGCTGGGAGAGCCCGAAGCGTTCCGCGTTCTCGACCACCATCACGGTCGCGTTGGGCACGTCGATCCCGACCTCGACCACCGTCGTCGCGACCAGCACATCGATCCTCCCGGCCTGGAAGTCGCGCATGATCCGGTCCTTCTCGTCGGCCGGCATGCGGCCGTGCATGAGCGCCACGGCGCGGCCGGCGAGCTCCTCGCTGCACAGCCGCTCGAACTCGGCCTCGGCGGCGAGGAGTTCGGCGCGCTCCGACTCCTCGATCGCGGGGTAGACGAGGTACGCCTGGCGGCCGCGGTCGAGGTGGCGGCAGACCTCGCGCAGGACCTCGGCGCGCTCCTCCGGGGAGGCCACGCGGGTGGTGACGGGGCGGCGGCCGGATGGGAGCTCGTCGATGATGCTGAGGTCCAGTTCACCGTGCATCGTCATGGCGAGCGAGCGGGGGATCGGCGTCGCCGACATCAGGAGGGTGTCGGGGCGTGGGTCGCGCTCGGCGAGGGCCATGCGCTGGCGGACCCCGAAGCGGTGCTGCTCGTCGACCACCACGAGCCCGAGCGCATCGAACTCGACGCCCTCCTGGATGAGCGCGTGGGTGCCGATGACCAGGCGCGCCTCACCGACGGCGACCCGGGCGCGCGCCTCGTCGCGGCGGCGCCCCGTGACCGAGCCGCGCAGCACCTCGACGCCGACCGGGAGGCCGCCCAGCAGGGCGCGGATCGCGCCGGCGTGCTGGTCGGCGAGGATCTCGGTGGGTGCCATCAGCGCGGCCTGGTAGCCGCCCTCGACGGCGAGCAGCATCGCGAAGAGCGCGACGACCGTCTTGCCGCAGCCGACATCTCCCTGCAGGAGCCGGTTCATGCGCCGCGGCGAGGTCATGTCGGCGGTGATGTCGCGCAGCACGCGGGCCTGCGCGGCGGTGAGGCGGAAGGGGAGGGTGTCGTGCAGAGCGCGGATCAGCCTGTTTGTGCGGACGAATGCGATTCCGGGACGCTCCAGCGTGGCCTGGTGGCGGACGCGCGCCTGCATCAGCCCGAGGAAGAAGAGCTCGTCGTATGCGAGGCGGCGGCGGGCCGCGTCGACGCGGTCGAGGGAGGGGGGGCGGTGGAGGTCGCGCAGCGCGGCGGAGAGCTCGATCAGGTTGAGGGCGCGTCGTGTGGGGGGGGTCAGGTACTCGTCGCGGGCGACCTGGCTGATAAGCCAGTCAAGATTCAGGGCGAAGAGGCGGCGCAGCACCCACTGAGGGACGTCCTCGGCGGCCGGATACGTCGAGAAGATCGTGCCGGGCGGGGTGCCGCCGGGTGAGGTGTCGCCGGGTGGGGCGGCATCGGCCCGCGCGAGGATGGTGTGCTCGCGGGGCTGGATCTGGCGGCCGTGGAAGAACTTCACCGGGCCGGTGACGAGGATGCGGTCGCCCTTGCGCAGCAGCCGCTCCACCCAGGGCTGGCCGGGCCAGGCGCAGGTGATGAGCCCGCTGTCGTCCTTGATGACCGCCTGGAAGATGCGGAGTCCCGAGCGGGTCGGAACGATGCCCTTGCTGCGGACCTCGCCGGCGAGGGTGACGTCCATCCCCACCTCGGCGAGGGCAACCGGGGTGATGGTGGACGCGTCGTCGTAGCGGCGCGGGACGTGGTAGAGCAGGTCGCGGGCGGTGAGGATGCCCATCCGCTGCAGCGACTCCGACCTGCGGGGGCCCACTCCCCTGAGGAACTGAACGGGCTTGTCGAGGGCGGTCATGACGCCGCCAGCACCCCCTCGACGAATTCGTCCGGGTCGAAGGGCTCGAGGTCCTGCGGGCGCTCGCCCACGCCCACCAGGCGCACCGGGATGCCGAGCTCCTGGCGCAGCGCGACCACGATCCCGCCGCGCGCGGTCGAGTCCAGCTTGGCCAGCACGATCCCGGTGACCGTGACGTACCGCGAGAACTCGCGCGCCTGGACCAGGCCGTTCTGCCCCACCGTCGCGTCGAGCACCAGCAGCGTCTCGTGCGGTGCGCCCTCCTGCCGGCGGCGGATGACGCGGTCCACCTTGGCGAGCTGCTGCATGAGTCCCTTGTGCGTATGCAGGCGCCCGGCGGTGTCGATCAGGAGCACGTCGGTGCCGCGGGCGCGGGCCGCTTCGAGCGCGTCGTAGGCCACCGCCGCCGGATCCCCGCCCGGCTGCCCCCTCACGAAGCCGGCCCCCGCGCGCTCCGCCCAGCGCGCCAGCTGCTCGGTGGCGCCCGCGCGGTAGGTGTCGGCCGCGGCCACCATCACGCTGCGCCCCTCGCCGGCCAGACGGTGGGCCAGCTTCCCGATCGTGGTCGTCTTCCCCGTCCCGTTCACGCCCACGAACAGGTAGACGGTGGGGGGAGTGGGGGCGACGGCGAGGGCGACGGCGCTGTCCCCGTCGAACACCGCCCGGATCTCGGCGGCCAGGGCGCGCTGCGGGTCCTCGCCCCGCCCGGCCGCGCGCTCGACCGCCTCCACGAAGCGCAGGCTCGCGTCCACCCCGAAGTCGGCCATGATGAGGCGCTCCTCAAGCTCCTCCAGCGACTCGGGGTCGACCTTGTGGAGGGCCCGGGGGAGGACCCGGCGGAGCGCCCGCGCCCACTTCATCGCGCTACCGCAGCCCGGCGCGCCGCCGCCCGATCCATTCCGCGCAGAGCGCCGCCAGGATGATCAGGTACGCGGGCGGCCAGGTGCGCAGCGGGCGGCTCCGCCGGAGGGCGGCCGTGGCGGGGGGCACAGGCGCGGTCAGCTGGCCGGGGGGCACGGGGAGCCGCAGCATCTCGTCGGTCCAGGTTTCGACCTCGAAGGCGCCGGTGTCCCGGGCGGCGTCGTCGGAGGCGGCGTCGTCGGAGGCGGTCGAGTCGGGCGCCGTCACCGTGTGCCGGTAGCGGCCGGGCGGCAGCGCGCCGGTGGTGAAGCGGCCGCCGGGGGGGATGGTGACCAGCGAATCGAGGATGGTCTGGCCGGCCGAATCGGTGACCGCGATGCGGACCTCCTCACCCTCGTAGCCGCGGCCGAGCCAGCTCACCGGGGCGCCGCGGGGGAGGATGGGGGCCGCCGGTCGCACGCCGGGGCCCGCGGCCAGGGGTTCGTCGGCCATCATCCAGCCGCCGACGGCGGCCCAGAGGGCGCGGTAATGCTCGTGTGGGACGCCGTCCCGGAAGGCCCAGCGCCAGAACCCGCGCGCGAGCACGACGCCGACCCGGCGGCCGCCTTCGGTCCGGAGCACCATTGCGGCGCGGGGTTCGCCCGCTCCTCCGAGGCGGACGGTGAGCGCGGTTCCGACACCCCGGTCGTGCAGCGGCAGGACCCCGGAGAGGGGGGGGAGCCCGGCGGCCGAGAAGCCCGCGACCTCACCCGTGATCGGCGACGGCGGGGCTTCGTCGAGGTACCACTCGCCGGTGAGCGCGGCACCGGCCGCCACGCCCCCCATCGCCGCTCCCGCACCGTCCGCGGGGAAGAGGAGCAGCCTGCGGGTGCGCGCGGTCGGTCCCTCGATGAACTCGGCCGCGGCGCCGTCGAGACCCATCGCGACCACCATCTCGGCGCGGCTCAGGAGCCGTCCCATGGCGGCGTCGTCGATCGTCGCCGCGGCACCCCCGGCCGCGCCCGCCCCATCGCGGTCCATCGCCTGGAAGCGGTCGGGTCCGGTGCGCAGGAACCCCCGCACCGGGAGCCCGGTCACCTGGTCGAGCACGGGGAGGAGGAAGCGCGGCTCCCAGTCCGGCGCGAAGGAGACCAGCAGCACGCCGGTCTCCTCCGGGTCCACCTCCACGATCGCCGCGCGCTCGTCGTCGTCCGGGAAGGCGTCCGCGCCCTCGACGCGCGCCGTTACCCGGTGCGGGCCGGCCTCCAGTTCGCCGAGGGTGAACCCGGCCGCGCTGGTGCCGCCCGGGGTGGGCGCGGGGAGCCGCAGCGCGTGGGCGGGGCGGCCGTCCAGCGAGATGGTGACGGTGGCGGAGTCGGTGGCCGCGCCCGCCAGCTCGACCCGGCCGCGCACGGTCTCGCCGGGCTCGGCGGTGGCCGGGAGGAGGAGGCGGCCAACTCCCAGGTTGGAGGCCGCGCCGGGGACGGTGTCGACCGTGAGGCCGACGCCCAGGCGGCGCGCGATGGCGGCCGTGGCGATGGGGTCGCGCACCCGCCGGTCGGTGAGGAGCACGACTTCGCGCGCGCCGGCCTCCGCCGCGACGGCCACCGCCTCGGCCAGCAGCGAACGGGTGGCTGCGGGCCGGAGGGAGTCGAGCCGGGCGGGGTCGGCGGCGTGGACGCCGTCGTCGAGGACCAGGACGCGGGCGCCGTCCTCGGCCAGCGCCGCGGCGCGCCGCACCGCCTCGTCCCAGACCGTGGGCGAGGTGGAGGCCGTGGAGGCGGCGGCCATCGAGGCGCTGGCATCGAGGATCGCGAAGCGCTCCGGGCCCGCGCCGCGGGGGGTGGTGGGGAGGGTGGGGTTCCACAGCAGCGCGACCACCCCCGCGACGGCGACCAGGCGGGCGGCGAGGAGGACCCCCCGGGCGCGCACCTCGAACTCGCGCCGGAAGTAGACCCAGCCGCAGAAGCCGGCGGCCAGGAGAAGGACTGCGATCAGCAGAAAAACGGGCACCCGGCGCTCACGGCTACTGGTCCGCGCGCACCGAGCGGAGTTCCTCGGGACCTGGAAGGCTGAACAGCAGGGCGAGCCGCGCCGCGCTCTCGAGTTCCCAGCGTGCGCGGTCGTCGGCCGGAACCGGATCTTCGGGCGGGAACTCGATCGCCAGCGGATCCACCGCCCTGCCGGACGCGTGCATCTCGTAGTGGAGATGGTATCCCGTCGACATGCCGGTCATGCCCACATAGCCGATCACCTCGCCCTGCGACACGCGTGACCCCACGGCTATCCCCCGCGCAAAGCCGTTCAGATGGGCGTAGCGCGTGAGGAAGCCGTTGGGGTGCCTGACGTCGATCACGTTCCCGTAGGTGTCACTGCGGTTGCGGCGCACGACGACTCCGGCACCCGTCGACTGCACCGGCGTTCCCCTGGCCGCCGCGTAGTCGACACCGTTGTGGTTGCGCCACGTCTTGAGGATCGGGTGGTGCCTCATGCCGAAACGGGATGAGATGCGGCTGAGCTCGATGGGCTTCATGAGGAAGGCGCGCCGCACGGACTGGCCGTCCATGTCGTACCAGGTGCCCTCCCCGTCGCCGTTGGGGTCGAACCAGATGGCGTGGTAGGCCTTGCCCTGGTTCACGATTTCGGCCGACAGGAGGTGGCCCGCGCGCATGCTGCCGTCCGGCCTCTTCTCGCGCTCGAAGACGAACCGGTAGGTGTCGCCGGCCAGGATCTGCCGCGAGAAGTCGATCTGCCACTGGAAGACCTTGTCCAGGCTCAGCACGAAGTTGCGCCGGTCGCCCACCGACGCCGACGCCAGTTCGGGCAGGCCCGTCACCGCGCTCCACAGGCTGGTCTCGATGACGCCTGCCGCGTAGACGGTGTCGACGGTGGTGGTCAGCGTGACTGTGGAGGCCGAGCAGCCGCCGGCGCGGCAGTCCACGCGGACGGTGCGGTCCCGGTCCAGCGCGACGGCTATGCCGTGAAACCGCTCGTCCACCCAGTGAATGCGCACCTCGGCATTCGTTCGAAGGCGCCTGGGCTCGGCCTCCGCCCGGAATGCCTCCAGCACGCTCAGCCGCTCGGCGGTGCCCAGTCCCGCGTCCTCCAGGATCTGGCCGAAGGTCTCCCCGAAGGAGAGCGTCCGCACCTCGACGCGGCCCGGCATCGCGGCCTGGACCGCCTCGACCAGCTCGACCTCCGGGATCCGGTCCCGCGAGAGCGCGCTGCCGAGGACGGTCGCGGCGGCGACCGCCGCGCATCCGCCCACAAGGATCGTTCGCCTGTTCATCATCTGCGGATGAACGTAGGCAACTCCAGTTCGGATGCGCTACCCTCACGGGCGCGAATGACAACGGAAGCGGAACGCGACGGCTCCGGTGCGGACCCGACGTGACCGGACGGCGCGTGGCTGGCGGGTGCGGCACCGCCATGCGCGGATCTCGACGCTGCGGTATTCATCGGCGGGAAGGGGCTCATCGCCCTCGCGGGGGTGGCCCTGGCCGGCGCGGGCCTGGCCGGTGTGGCCCTGGCAGGGGCGGCACCGCCAACCGCGACGGCGCGGACCGGCTGGCGGACCGCGCGCTCGGGCTCGGGATGCCTGGTCTTTTGGTCCAGGCCTCCACCGGCGCGTTCCCCGAAAGTCGGACGGATGACCGTGTTCCCGCCGGGCCGTTCCACCCGGTCGTCGAAACCGGTCGCGATCAGGGTGACCCGGATCTCCTCCTCCATGGAATCGTCCAGGACGGTGCCGAAGATGATCTCGGCCTCGTCACCCGCCTCTTCGGCGATCATCGACGAGATGTCGGTGACTTCGTCGATCGTCAGATCCGTACTTGCGGTGATGTTGATCAGGACACCCTTGGCGCCGTGGATCGAGATTTCGTCCAGGAGTGGCGACGTGATCGCGTCCTGGGCCGCCTTGAGGGCGCGGTCCTCCCCGCGGCCGACTCCGCTTCCCATCAGCGCCGCGCCGCACGACGACATGACCGTGCGCACGTCGGCGAAGTCCACGTTCACGTCGCCGCCTACGCGGATGAGGTCGCTGATTCCCTGGGTCGCGTTGAGGAGCACCTCGTCGGCCTTCTTGAGGGCGTCGGTGAAGGATGTGCCCTTGCCGACCACCGGCAGGAGGCGGTCGTTCGGGACCACGACCATCGTGTCCACGGTGCGGCGCAGCTCCGCGAGGCCCTGCTCGGCCTGCCGCATGCGCCGCTTGCCCTCGAAGGCGAAGGGGCGCGTCACGATGGCGATGGTGAGCGCGCCGAGTTCCCGGGCGATCTCGCCGACGACCGGAGCGGCCCCCGTCCCGGTTCCACCGCCCATCCCCGCGGCGATGAAGACCAGATCCGCGCCGTCCAGCGCCGTACGCACCTCCTCGACGTCCTCGGCCACCGCCTGGCGACCGATCCCGGGGCGCGCGCCAGCCCCAAGCCCGCGGGTCAGCTTCTTCCCCAGCTGGATGGTGTGCGAAGCCCTGGACTGGCCCAGGGCCTGGGCGTCCGTGTTGGCGGAAATGAAGTCGACGCCTTCGAGCTCCTCCTCGATCATCCGGTTGATGGCGTTCCCCCCGGCACCGCCCACACCGATCACCCGCATCAACGCCGTGTTCCCCGGAGCGTCTTCCAGTTCGATCCTCATCGTCTCATCTCCTTACCGACCGCGTTGTCGTTTGAAGTTACCATATTGTCGCATTCTAGAAAAACTCGCGGAGCCACGCCCCCACCCGGGTAACGAGCCCCGATGTCACGGTGGATGCGCCCTCTCCGGTCTCCATGAAGCAGTCGGCGCCGTGCAGCGCCAGCCCCGCCGCCGTCGCGAATCCGGGGCGTGCGATCATCTCCGCCAGCCCCGCCAGGCACTCGGCGGGAAAACCGGTTCGCACCGGCGCGGAGAGGTATTCGCTTGCCATCTCGCAGATCCCGGGCGTCGCCGCAACTCCCCCGGTGAGCACGATCCCCGCTCCGAGCTCTGCCTTCGGGAGGGTCTCGTGCATGCGGCGGTTGATGCTCCGGAACATGCTCTCCAGGCGCTGCTCGATGAGCTCGGCGACGGAGCTGCGGGGCACCGAGCGCCCCCGTCCGTTGACGCCGGGGAGCCGCACCACATCCGCCGGGTCGACCAGGCGGGCGCAGGCGGACCCGTGCTGCTCCTTGACCCGGTGGGCGTCGGCGAAGGGGATCGAGAGGCCCCGAATGAGGTCGCCGGTGATGGTGGAGCCGCCGAAGGGAAGCACCCCCAGGTCGCGGATCTTCCCCTCGTAGTGGATGGTGATCCCGGTGGAGGCGCCCCCCAGGTCCACCATCGCGACGCCCAGCTCCTTCTCGTCCTCGGCGAGCACCGCGCGGGCCGCCGCCAGCGGCTCGAAAACGCGGCCCTGAACCCGGTATCCCGCCTTCTCGACCGCCCGAGTCAGGTTGCCCACGACCACCGAGGAACCGGTCACCAGGTAGAGCTCGGTCTCGAGGCGTGTGCCGGACATGCCGACCGGATCGGTGATGCCACCGTGATAGTCGACGTGGTAGTCGCAGGGCACCGCGTGCAACAGCTCCCGGTCCCGGGGGAGTGCGACCGCCTGGGCGACCTCGTGCACGCGTGCCACGTCCCGCTGGACGATCTCCTCCGCCGCGACCGCCACGACTCCGGAGGAGGAGTCCACGGCGACATGGTCCCCGGAGACGCCGAGGTAGACGCGGTCGATCCTCACGCCGGCCATCACCTCCGCCTCGCGCAGGGTGGCGCGGATGCACTCGGTGGCCGCCTCGAGGTCCGTGACCACGTCCCTGCGCACGCCCACCGTTCTGCTGCGCCCGACCCCGAGCACGCCGAGGGCGGGATGGTAGTGGCCCCGCTGCAGCTCCCCGATCACCGCGCGGGTGCAGGCCGAGCCGACGTCGAGGCCGGCGACGAGGACCGATCTCACTGGGCGCCTCCCGCCCTCACCACGACCTGGTCGTCGAAGCGCAGGTCCACCTCGCGCGGCGGGTCGCCGGGGAACCTCGCGGCCGCGTCGTTCATGGCGATGATCGCGGCCCGCAGCCGCTCCTGCGTGATCGGCGGACGATAGCGGACGCGCAGCGCCGAGTCGCCCAGCAGCAGCACGACCTGGTCGTCGTCGATGCGCGCCTCCGAGATCACGGCGAAAAGCTCGGGCGCCAGGTCGGCCGTGCGCGCGACCTCGCGGGCCAGGAGGCGCGCGCCCCACAGCGCCCGCGCCCGCTCCGTCGATACCCGCAGCACCGGAAGGTCGAGGACCGGCTCGCCGGGATCGATCTCGAGGACGTTCCCGTGACGGTCCACCGCGACGACCAGCGGCAGCGCGATCAGCCCCACCGGCTCGGCCTCGTCGATCTCGAAGAGGAGGGTGCGGGGCAGCCTCCGGGTGACGCGAGCGGATTCGACCAGCGGGTGCGCGACCAGGCCGTTCAGGAGGCTCTCCTCCGGCGCCCAGACGCTGGTCACGCCCTCCACCCCGGCGGCGTCGCGCACCTGTTCGCGGGTGAGGTAGCCGAGCCCGGTGACCTCGACGTGGTCGACCCGGAAGTACGGGGACGCGGCCACGAGGAAGAACGCGGCCCAGCCGGTCAGCGCGGCGAGGGCCACGGCGCCCAGGAAGCGGACCGCGCGGCGCAGCGCGTGGGGGAGGGGCGCGGGGCGCGGGGGCGGGGGGGTGCGGGGGGGTGGGAGCCGGCTCATGTCCGGCCTCCGAGCCGCGCGAGGATCTCGGGGGCGGTGGCCTCGACGGACCCGGCGCCCATCACGACGCAGACGTCGCCGGGCGAGAGGTCGTCCGCCACCGCCGCCGCGAGGGTGGAGAGATCCTCGTGGTAGACCGTCCGTGCCCGGGGGGGCGGCACGGCGTCCGCGACGAGGGCGCCCGTGACGGCGGGGAGGGGGGGCTCGCGGGCGGGGTAGACGTCCGTGACCCAGACCCGGTCGGCGGTGCCCAGGGCGCGCCCGAAGGCCTGGTGGAAGTCACGGGTGCGGGTGAAGAGGTGCGGCTGGAACACGGCGACGATCCGCCGCCCCGGGTTCGCCCGCCTGGCGGCGAAGAGAGTCGCGGCGATCTCCGTGGGATGGTGCGCATAGTCGTCCACCACCTCCACCCCCGCCGCGCTTCCCAGCACGTCATAGCGCCGCCCCACCCCCGCGAACCCCTCCAGCCCGGCGCGGATCTCGTCCCAGTGGACCCCGAAGGTGCGGCCGACGCCCACCGCGGCGAGCGCATTGCGCACATTGTGCATCCCGGGAACGGGCACCTTGAACCGGCCCGCGCTCACCCCGTTTTCGACCACCTCGAAGCAGCTCTCCGTCCCGTTGTTGCGCACCCTGACGGCGCGCAGCTGCGCACCGGCGCCGACCCCGTAGCTGCGCGTGCGGCCGCCTCCGCGCACCCCCGCCCTCGCCGCGCCCGGGTCGTCGCCGCACACCCACAGCGTGCTCCGCGGCGGCATTCCGCCCACGAAGCTGGAGAAGGCGCGCCGGACCCCGTTCAGGTCCCCGTAGGTGTCGAGGTGGTCGGCCTCCACGTTCGTGACCACCGCCACCTCCGGGCGGAGGGAGAGGAACGACCGGTCGTACTCGTCCGCCTCCACGACGAAGACATCGGAGCCGCCCGGGCGGAGGTTCCCTCCCCAGCCGGGGACCTGGCCGCCCACCACCCCCGTCGGGTCGATCCCCGCCCGCACCAGCACATGCGTCACCAGTGCGGTGGTGGTCGTCTTCCCGTGCGTCCCGGCGACCGCCACCACGCGCCCCTCGTTCACCCACTGGCCGAGCGCCTCGGCGCGCTTGATCACCGGCACCCGCCGCGCCCGCGCCGCCTCCACCTCCGGGTGGTCGGCAGGTATCGCGGAGGTGACCACCAGCGCGGCCACCCCCACGACGTGCGAGGGGTCGTGCCCCGGGGAGAAGCGCAGGCCGAGGCGGATCAGCGCCTCCGGTCCCGTGCCGCCGGCCAGATCGCAGCCGGTCACCGATGCGCCGCTCCGCAGGATCATCTCCGCGAGCGGCGCCATCCCCGCCCCGCACACCCCCATGAAGTGGATCGTGCCGTGGGCGGCCAGGGCGCGCAGACCGGGGGCCTTCACGAGATCACCTCCCCGATCGCGGCCGCCACCTCGCGCGCGGCGTGGGGACGGGCCCGGGCGGCGGCGGCCCGGGACATCCCGGCCAGCATCCCGGGGGTGCCGAGAAGGCGCCGCACTTCGGCCCACAGCCGCGCTCCGGTGAGCTCCGCGCCGCCGGCGTCCCGTTCGGGGAGGTGCACCGCCGCGCCGGCCGCTTCCAGGGCGCGCGCGTTCGCGCTCTGGTGGTCGGCGGCGGCGGTCGGGAGCGGCACCAGGATCGACGGCAGGCCCCAGGCCAGGAACTCGGAGGTCGCCATCGCGCCCGCCCGCGACACCGCGAGGTCCGCCGCTGCAAGCGCCTGGTACATCCGCTCCGGCTCCAGGTAGGGAACCACCGCGAATCGCTCTCCGCGCACCCGCCCCAGCGCCGCCTTGGCCTCCGGGTAGTGCGCCCGCCCCGTTATCCATAAGACGAATTCCCGTTTGATCGGCATATCGTCTTGCAGTATCTCGATCAAACCGGAATTCATCTTGCGCGCGCCCTGGCTGCCCCCCACGACGAGCACGAGCGCGCCTTCGCGGGGCAGACGGAGCGCCTCCCGGGCGGCCCGGCGGCCGCGTTCGGCTTCGGGGGGGAGCGGACGGATCGGGTTGCCGGTCTCGCGGACGCGGGCACGGACCCGGCGGGGGAGCGCCCCGGCCGCCTCGGGGTAGGCAAGGTGAATCTGGCGGGCCCAGCGGGACAGCAGGCGGGTCGTCTTTCCCGGGTGCCGGTTCTGCTCCTGAAGGACGACCGGGATCCCGAGCAGCCGCGCGGCGATCCCGGCCGGTGCGCACACGTAGCCGCCCGTGAGGACCACTGCGGCCGCCTTCCGCCGGCGAAAGTCGGGAACGAGCCGGGCAACCGCGGCGGCGAGCAGCCAGAGCGCCCGCAGGTTGGCCGCGGCGGCCGGGAGGATGCGTCCCCCGCGCAGGCTCCGCAGTCCCGCCACCGGCAGAAGCCTGTAGCCGTAGCCGAGCCCCGGCAGTTCGAGCGCCTCGATCCGCCCCTCGGCTCCCACGAAGTAGGGTTCGACGGCGGGCACGGCCGCCGCCAGCGCCTCGGCGATGTTGCGCGCCGGATGGAAGTGGCCCGCGGTGCCGCCACCGGAGAACACGATCACCACCTCACCCTCCTTCCGCGGCTGCCCGTTCGGTTCGCCCTTCCGGTGCTTCCCGCGCGACAGCCAGCAGGATGCCCACCGCGGCGAGCATCGCGATCAGGTTCGTCCGGCCGAAGGAGACGAAGGGGAGCGACAGCCCGGTCGCCGGGAACACGCCCAGGCCGACGCCGATATGAAGGAAGGCCTGCAGCCCGATCAGCGACGCGACCCCGACCGCCAGCAGCTCCCCGAAGAGGTCGCGGGCGCGGCGCGCGACGCGGAAGGCGATCGCGATCAGCGCCAGGTAGCAGAGGATGAGGACCAGTGCTCCGACGAACCCCCACTCTTCGCCGATCATCGCGAAGATGAAGTCGTTGTGGGCCTCCGGCAGAAAGCCGAACTTCTGGCGCCCGGCCCCGAATCCGACCCCGGTCACGCCCCCGGAACCGATCGCCACCAGGCTCTGGTAGCTCTGGAAGGACGAGCCCTCGACCACGCCGCCGGGATCGAGAAAGAGCGACCGCCAGCGGGCGGCGCGGTAGCCGGCCCCCAGCATCGGCGCCAGCAGGGGCAGCGCAAGGATCCCAAGGAGGACGAAGTGCCCGATCCGCGCGCCGGCCGTGAAGATGATGACCGTCCCGAGCGCGCCGATCAGGCAGGCGGTGGAGGTGTCGGGTTCCAGCAGGATCAGTACCATGATCGCTCCCCAGCCCACCAGGAACGGCGCCAGCCCGCGCCCCAGCTTGCGGATCAGCTGCTGCTTGCGCACGGCGACCGCGGCGGTCCAGACCAGCACCGCGATCTTGGCGAGGTCCGACGGCTGCACCGTCATCCCCGGCAACCGGATCCACCGGCGGGCCCCGTTGATCTCCGGGGCGATCGCTTCGGTGAAGGGCAGGACAACCACGATGAGGAGGATCAGCGAGCCGATCATCATGTGCGGAGCGAAGCGGCTCAGCCATTCGGTCGGGATGCGCGCGACCGCGAGCATCACCACCAGCCCCAGGAGGACGCCGGCTCCCTGGCGGGCGACGTAGTAGTAGTGCGGGAGGTCGCCCCGCTCGGCCATCACCGAGCTGGCGCTGTGCAGCGTCAGCAGGCCGAAGAGGAGGAGGACCAGGGTGATCGCCATGATCATGGCGGGCTCCCAGCCGCGGCCGAGACCCGTCTCGGGGAGCGAACGCGGAACGTGGGTGGCCACGTCGACGGCCCACGCACCCCGCCCCTTGCGCGGGCGCCGGCCCCACGTCCCGGCGAAGGCGCGGCTCACCCCGCCCCCTCCCCCGCCAGCGCGCGGAAGGCGTCCCCCCGGTGCTGGTAGTCGTCGAACATGTCGAAGCTGGAACACGCCGGCGCAAGCAGCAGCGTGTCGCCCGGCCTCGCGAGCCCGCGCGCCACGGCGACCACCTCCGCGAAGGGCCCGTCCACGCACGTCACGATCGTAGCGCGGCCCGCACCGCCCCCCAGTTCGGCCTCCATCCTCCCGCCGGCGGCCCCGTACGCCACCACGGCGCGCACCCGCCCCCTCAGCGCGTTCAGCAGGCCGCGAAAGTCCTCCCCCTTGTCGGTGCCGCCCGCGAGCAGCACGATGGGGCCATCGAGGCTGGCGAGCGCGCTGGCCGCCGCGGCCACGTTGGTCGCCTTCGAGTCGTTCACCCAGCGCACGCCCCGCACGGTCCCCACCGGCTCGAGGCGGTGCGGGAGCGGCGCGAAGTCCCCCAGCCCGGCGGCCTCCCGGCCCGGCTGCGCCCCGGAGGCGGCCGCCGCCGCGATCGCCGCCAGCGCATTGGCGACGTTGTGGCGTCCCAGCAGCCTCAATTCGCTTGCGCGGGCCACTTCCCGGGGCGGCTCGCCCGCGCGAGCGCAGTACAGGCCGCCGCGCGCGAGGAAGGAACCCCCGTCCACCGGGAGTGCTCCGTCCACCGCCCCCTCCAGCGAGAACGCGAGGAGCGTCCCCGGAAACCCGTCGGCCATCGCCATCACGGCCGCGTCGTCGGCGTTGACGACCCAGGTCGTGCTCTCGTCCCCGGCCTCGAAGAGGCGCCGCTTGTCGCGGTGGTACGCCTCGACCGACGGGTAGCGGTCCATGTGGTCGACGCCGAGGTTGGTCATCACGCCCACGTCGGGAGTGAGGTCCCGGATGTCGGCCAGCTGGAAGGACGACAGCTCGAGCACGATCCGCTCCGGGGCGGGATCCATCATCGCCAGCGCGGACGCCGGCGGGCCGAGGCCGCCCCCGATGTTCCCCCCGAGGGCCGCGTCGACCCCGCCCGCACACAGCAGGTGGGCGCAGAGCGCGGCGGTGGTGGTCTTCCCGTTGGTCCCGGTCACGACCGTCAGTGGACCCGTGATGAACCGGCTGGCGAATTCAGGTTCCGATACCCAACGGACGCCCCGAGCACGCAGAGCGGCGAGGACGGGCGCTTCCGGCGGGATTCCCGGGCTGACGACGACGGTGTCGGCCCCGGCGATCCTCTCGCTGTCGTGCCCGCCGAGGCGGACATCGGCTCCGAGTGCCCGGAGAGCGGCTCCACGAGCTGCAACCGGGTTCTCGCTCTTCGAATCCGTGACATGAACCTTCGCTCCTTTCACCAGGGCCAGGCGGGCAGCGGCCTCTCCGCTGGCACCCAACCCGATTATTGCGACCCTTTCCCTTCTCCCGGCCTCCGGCGTCATCGCACCTTGAGCGTTGCGAAGCCGACCATTGCGCAGAGGATTCCCAGGATCCAGAACCGGACCACGATCTGTTCGTTCCTCCAACCCAGCATCTGGAAGTGGTGATGGATCGGAGCACATCTGAAGACGCGCCGGCCTTCGCCGTGGCGCCATTTCGTGTATTTGAAGTACCGCGTCTGGATGATCACCGAGGCCGCCTCCGCGGCGAACACGCCGCCGACGGCCAGAAGCAGCAGTTCGGCCTTGAGGAGCACTGCGATCCCGCCGAGCGCCCCGCCCAGGGCAAGTGAGCCGGTGTCGCCCATGATCACGCGGGCGGGCTGGGCGTTGAACCAGAGGAATCCGAGAACGGTGCCGGTGATCGCCGCCGCGAAGACCGCCAGCTCACCTGCCCCCGGGAGGTAGAGCAGTCCCAGGTAGGCCGAGGTGTCCACCCGCCCGATCACGTAGGCGAAGACGCCGAAGGTCGCCATCGCGATCGCGGCGAGTCCGGGGGCGAGTCCGTCCAGTCCGTCCGTCATGTTGACGGCGTGGGTGGAGCCGTTGATCACCACGACGACCCAGAGGAGGTAGGCCCAGGGCGCGAAAACCAGCACCCACTCGTCGAAGACCGGCAGGTTGGTGGTCGTCGGTCCCATCGGCGTGGGCGGCCCCCAGTTCAGCAGGAAGACGCCGAGCGCCAGTGCGAGCAGCAGCGAACCCGCCCACTTGTAGGCTTGCACCAGCCCGCGCGGCGAACCGCGCACAACCTTGAGATAGTCGTCAAGGAAGCCCAGCCCGCCCATCCAGATCATGACGGCGAGCCCGGCCAGGGTGTACAGGTTGGCCAGGTCGGCCCAGAGCAGCGTCGCGAGCGCCACCACTCCGACGATGAGCACGCCGCCCATGTTCGCCTTCCGGTCCCCCGGGGGCGTGTCGGCGAGCTTCGACCTCGGCACGTCCACGATTTCCTTCCGCTTCAGCCACCCGATCGCCGGGCGTCCCAGCAGCAGGGTGAGGATCAGCCCCGTGGCCATCGCTCCCGCCGACCGCACGGTGATGTAGTTGAAGAGGTTGAAGACGATGTGAACGTCCTCGAGGCTGGGGAGCAGGTGATGGAGCATCAGGCGTCCCCCTCCCCGCCGCCGAGCGATTCCAGCACCGGAATGGCGCGTTCGAGGCGCACCCCGCGCGACGCCTTCAGCAGGATGGTGTCGCGGGGGCCGACCAGGCCGGGGAGACGGTCCGCCAGCTCGTCGATGTCGGGGACGAGGTGGACGCGGTCGTCGTCCAGGGGGGCGGGATCGCGCGCGGTGGAGCCCGGGTTTTCCGCGGCGGGGCCCGGACCGTCGATGGCGGGCGGGCCGGCTCTGGCGATCTCTTCGGCGGCGCGGGCGAAGGCGCCGGTCAGCACGTAGCGGTCGATGCCGGCCCGCAGCGCCCGGGCGAGCGCTTCCCGGTGGATGGCGCGGGAGCGTGAGCCGAGTTCGAGCATGGAGCCGAGCACGGCGACGCGGCGGCCCTCGGCGGCCATCCCCTCCAGGGTGGTGACCGCGGCCGCGACGCCCGCCGCGTTGGCGTTGTAGCAGTCCACCAGCAGGGTGAGGCCGCCGGCCCGTCGCACCTCGCCGCGCATGGCCCCGGGGCCGACCGAGGAGACGCCCGCGGCCGCGCTGGCGGGGGGCACGCCCAGCCGGCGCGCCACGGCGAGGGCCAGCAGCGCGTTGTGGACGTTGTGCGCGCCCGGGATGCGCAGCGCGACCGGGTGGCCCTGCCAGGTGAAGGCCCAGGTGCCGTCGGGGCGGCGCCGGGGGGCCTCGGGGCGAAGATCCGGGTCCGCGGCGCGGGACCAGCCGGCGACGGACACGGCGGGGTGCACCTTCCGCGCGGCCGGGGGGAGTTCGGCGGGTTCGTCGCCGACGATGGCCGCGGCGGGGGCGGCCTTCCCCCCGGCGGCAGCCTTCCCACCGGCGGCGATGGGCCGCAGCAGGTCCAGCTTCTCGTCGAGGACGCCGCCGATGTCGCCCAGGCGTTCGATGTGCGTCTCGGAGACGGTGGTGACGACTCCGATGGTGGGGCGGGCGATGCGGGCCAGCTCGGCGATCTCGCCGGGCTCGTTGGTGCCGAGCTCCAGCACCAGGGCGTTCGCGGTCTCCGGCATCGCGAGGATGGTCAGCGGGGTGCCGACGCGGTTGTTGAGGTTGGCCTCCGTGCCGTGCGCCCGGTGCGTGGCCGCCAGCGCGCCGAGGGTGAGGTCCTTGACGGTCGTCTTCCCCGACGAGCCGGTGATCCCCACGACCGGGGCCGAACTCTGAAGCCGTCTCTGAAGTGCCAGACTTCCGAGTGCCTTCAGAGTATCGGGGACCCGGTAGACGGGGACCGCGCACTCCCCGGGATCGTGGTCGGCGACGACCGCCCCGCACCCGGACTGCACCGCGCGGGCAATGAAGTCGTGGCCGTCGAAGCGGTCTCCGCGAAGCGCGACGAAGACGTCGCCGGGCCGCAGCGAGCGGGTGTCGGTGGAGATGCCCTCGTAGGCGCGGGCGGGGTCGCCGGCGCTCGCGGGGTCGCCTCCGGGCAGCCCGAGCGCCCTTCGGACCCGGGCGTCCGTCCAGCGGAAGGTGGCGGGCATCATCCGTCCCTCCCGGCCGCGAGGCAGTCCCGCACGATGCGGCGCTCGTCGAAGGGGAGCTTTTCGGTGCCGACGATCTGGCAGGCCTCGTGTCCCTTGCCCGCCAGCAGCACCGCGTCGCCCGGCCGCGCCCGCTTCAGCGCCCAGCGGATGGCCTCCTTCCGGTCCACGATCTCCACCGAATCGCACCCCGTCACGCCCGCTGCCACCTGGGCCACGATGGCTTCCGGGTCCTCCGTGCGCGGGTTGTCGGAGGTGACGACGGCGAGGTCCGCGTGCCGCGAGACGGCCGCCCCCATCCCGGGGCGCTTGGTCGCGTCGCGGTCCCCGCCGGCGCCGAAGACGACGATGAGCCTCCCCTCGACCAGCGCCTTGAGCGTTCCGGCCACCTGGTCCAGCGCATCGGGGGTGTGCGCGAAGTCGACCAGCACGTCGAAGGGATCGCTGGCGATGCGCTCCAGCCGCCCCGGCACGGGGGTGGCCTCGCCCAGCCCGGCGGCGACGGCCTCCAGCGGACGGCCCAGGGCGAGGGCGCACGCCGCGGCGCAGAGCGCGTTGTAGACGTTGAAGCGCCCGGGAAGGGCCAGCGCCACCGGGACGCGCTCCCCCCGCAGGGCAAGGTCGAAGCGGGAGCCGTGCGAGGTGAGGCCCGGCGCCAGGGCCCGCAGGTCCGCGGCCGGGCCGGTGCCGTAGGTGAGGACAGGGCCCCGCGGGCGCAGCTCCGCCCAGGCGGGGTCGTCGGCGTTGATCACCGCCGTGGCCCCCTCCCGGCCGAGTTCGAGGAGGCGGGCCTTCGCGGCGAGGTAGCGCTCGAAGGTGCCGTGATAGTCCAGGTGGTCGCGCGTGAGGTTGGTGAAGGCCATCACGTCGAAGCGGACGCCGTCGAGGCGGAACTGGTCCAGCGCGTGCGACGACGTCTCGATCACCACGCTGTCCACCCCGTCACGAACCAGCCCGGAGACCAGCCCGGCGATCCGGACCGGCCCGGGGGTGGTGAGCCCGGTGTCCTCCCGGATCCGCCCGTCCGGGCCGACCACGCCCAGGGTGCCGATCGCCGCCGCCCGCGCCCCCTGCCCCAGCAGGCCGCGCAGCAGAAACGCGGTGGTGGTCTTGCCGTTCGTCCCGGTCACCCCCGCGGCGCGCAGTCCCGGCCACGGCGAACCCGCGACGTATCCGGCGGCGACGGCGGCGGCGAGACGGGCGTTGTCGACCTGGAGCTGGGGAATCTCCGGCCCCGGGACCGGCCGCTCCACGATCGCCGCGCGGGCCCCGGCGGCTGCCGCCGCGCCCAGGTAGTCGTGCGCATCCCGCGACGCCCCGGCCCAGGCCACGAAGAGATCACCCGGTTCCACGGACCGCGAATCCTGCTGCACCCCGCTCACGGCCAGCTCGCCGACCCGCGCGCCTTCCGGCACCACGCCCTGCACGGCGACTCCCGCGTCCTCCAGCGCGGCCACGATCCGGGCGACGGACACGGTCACCTCCCCCGTCCCACCACGACGATCGTGTCGCCCGCCACAACCGGCATTCCCTCGGCGGGGACCGTCTCCGTCACCCTTCCGCTCCCTTCCAGCCGGACGCGCAGTCCCATCTTGTGGAGGCGGCGCAGCGCGACGCGCAGGGAGGCGCCCTCGAGATCGGGCACGGACATCGCGAGCGCCGCGCCGGGAAGCGTCCCGGCCGCCTCGGGAGCGCCGGCCTCACCGGGATTCGGGCCCGGCACCCACGGCTGCGGCTCCCCCGGATCGGTCGCAACCGCGAAGCGCACCACCGGGGTGGCCGACGGCGGCGCAAAGGTCTCCCGCTGGGCGAGCGCGAGCGCTCTCCGGTCGATCGGCGACTGACGCGCCGAGAGGAGCGTCTCCAGGGTCGCGAGGGTGACGGGGGCCGCGGTCGCGCCGCCGTAATACTCGCCGTCCGGGCGGTCGAGCCGGACGAAGAAGAGGAGCTGGGGATCATCGGCCGGGAAGATGGCGCCGAAGGAGGCGTAGTAGGCGCCCTCCTCGTAGCGGCCGTCCGCACCGGTCGCGCGGGTGGTGGCGGTCTTTCCCGCCATCTGGAACGAGGCCATGCGGGCACGGGTTGCGGTGCCGCTCTCCACCACGTCGACGAGCACCGGCGTGAGCGAACGGGTCACGCTCTCGGGCGCCACCCGCCGGATCATCCTCGGCTGGCCGAAGCGCAGGGGGCTGCCGTCGGCGTCCCTGATCTCCCTGATCAGCCGGGGCTCCATCAGGAGTCCCCCGTTCGCGATCGCGCCGAGGGCCATCGCCATCTGCAGAGACGTGACCGAGAGCTCGTAGCCGATGGCGAGGGATTGCGGTGACTGGATGCTCCACTGCTCCGGCCGACGCAGAACTCCCGCCGCCTCCGCCGGCAGCGGGACACCCGTGGGCGTGCCGAAGCCGAAGTCCCTCAGCGCCGTGTACTGCTGCCCCACACTGAGGCGGCCCGCGAACTTCGCGATCCCCACGTTGGAGGACTGCCGGATCACGTCCCGCAGCGTCATCCATCCGCCCCTCTGGATGTCGGTGATCACCCGTCCGTTCACCTCCCAGCGCCCCCCCTCCGTGTCCACCGAGTCGCTGAGCGACGCAAGGCCGTTCCGGAGCAGCCCCAGGGCGATGAACGGCTTGATCGTCGAACCCGGCTCGAAGGTCGTGTTCACCGCCGAGAGCGCGCCGGCCGAGCCGTCGTCGATCGACGCCAGCGCCAGGACCTCCCCCGTCATCGGATCGGTCACGACGATGTCGCCTCCGCGTGCGCCGGTGCTGTCGAGCGCCGCGGCCAGCATCTCCTCCGCGATCGCCTGCAGGTCCTGGTCGATGGTCAGGATGATGTCCCGGCCCGGCTGCGGCGGCTCCACCGTCACCACCTGCCCCGGGATCTGCCGGCCGCGGTTGTCCCGCGCCACCAGGTCGCGCCCCGCCCGGCCCGCCAGAACCGTGTCCATCGCCTGCTCGATACCTCCCGCTCCGATTCCATCCTGCACCACTCCCAGCAAGCCCCAGGCCAGCGCCTCGCGGGGATAGAGGCGCTTCAGTTCCCCCTCGATGTGGATTCCGGATATCCCGCGCAGTCCGGCGACCTGGGTCATGGAATAGCGTCCCGGGACGACATTCCACTCCCGTGTCGGATCGGACACGCGCTCGGCGGTCTGGGCGCGCACCCCCAGTTCCCCGACCAGCGACGCCTCCACGGCCGCGCGGTCGCGGATTTCGTTCGGCGCCACCCCCACCGTCGCCCTCCAGTGGCTTACGGCGAGTTCGCCGCCGTTGCGGTCCAGGATGCGGCCTCTCGGCGCGGGAACCGCGCGGGTGGTGCGGTGCTGCCCTTCGGCGTCCCTCGCCCACGCGGTCCGCTCCACGATCTGCACCTCGGCCGAGCGGACCACCATCACCCCCGCCAACACGACCCACCCGACGAGGAGCAGCCTGCGGCGGATGCGGATCCGGCGGGCCGCCCCCTGCCCTCCCCGGCCCCGCCTCACCGGGAACCTCCCGACGTGATGATCACCTCTCCCTGGGTGGCCGGCCGCAGGTCCAGGCGCCGAACGGCCTGCTCCAGGATCCACCCCCAGCTCTCGACATCGACCAGATCGCGCGCCACCTCCTCTCGCTCGTCGAGGACGATCGCCAGCTCCCGCTCCGCCTGGTCCAGCTCCTCCATCGTCTCACGGGTGGCGGACTGGCGCCACGCCACCGCCGCCAGCGAGCCCAGGACGACCGCGAGCGCGAAGACCGCCCGGCGGACACGGGATCCGCGGCTCATGCGGCCCGCCTCCAGGCCCGCAGCCTCGCGGGGCGGGCGCGCGGGTTGGCCTCCACCTCGGCGGCAGGGGGGGTGACCGGCTTCCGGGTCAGCACGCGCCCCAGGGGAGCCAGTTCGGCGGCGCGCACCGGGAGGCGCGGGGGCAGCCCGCGCGACGGGTCGCTCCAGTCGCGGAACGCCCGCTTCACGACCCCGTCCTCCACCGAGTGGTAGGAAATCACGACCAGGGTTCCCCCGGGCCGCAGAGCATCCCGGATCCCGGGCAGCCCTTCCTCGAGGGCGGCGATCTCGTCGTTCACCCGCATGCGCAGTGCCTGGAAGAGCCGCGCCTTCTCGGCGTGGGTGGCGCGGCGCCCGAGCACCGACTCCAGCACCGCCACCAGGTCGTCGCTGGTCCGAAGCGCCCCCCCGGCACGGCGCTGCACGATCCGCGCCGCCAGCGCCCCCGGACGTGGCGCGTCCCCGGCTCGCAGCGTCCGGTGCAGCTCCCCCCTCGGGGCCCGGGCCAGCAGCTCCGCCGCGCTTCCCGGCGCCTCCTGGTCCATCCGCATGTCGAGGGCCGCGCCCCGCCGGAAGGTGAACCCGCGGCGCCGGCGGTCCAGCTGGTGCGAACTCACCCCGAGGTCCAGCAGCGCGCCGGCCAGCCGTTCGCCGCGGAGGCGGGGATGGCGCGGCGCGTCCCGGAAGGACATCCGGGCGAACGCCACCCGGCCCGCGTGGCCGTCCAGCCGGGCCCGGGCGGTCTCCAGCGCCTCCGGGTCGCGGTCGACCGCCAGCAGACGGCAACCCGGGCAGCGCTCCAGCAGCGCCTCCGCGTGCCCTCCTCCCCCGGCCGTGCCGTCGAGGTAGAGGCCGTCGCCCGCCAGCAGGTGGCTCATGACCTCCTCCACGAGCACGGGGGCATGGTAGTCGGATGCGTGCACACGGCCCCTCCCCTATCCGAAGATCTGAACCGCGAAGTCGTCATCGTCTCCCTCGCGCTCGCACAGGTGCGCCTCGAAGCGATCGGGGCGCCAGAGCTCGATCCGGTCCAGCGCGCCCACGAAGAGCACGGTGTCTTCGAGTCCGGCCCGCTCGCGGAGCCACCCGGGAATCCGGATGCGGCCGTGCGTGTCCGGTTCGATCTCGAAGGAGTTGGAGGTGATGCCCCTCAGGTACGCACCTCCGTCGCGCTGAGCCTTCCGGTGTGCCAGCAGGTTCTTACGGATCTCGTTCCAGGTTTCCCGAGGGAACAGGTCGAGGTGCGTCGGTTGCCACTGCAGCAGAACCAGCGGGTGTGCGGACACAGCTCGGCGGAACGCGGAGGGCAGGCTGACCCGCCCCTTGGCGTCGATCTGAAATTCGTGGCGGCCGAGGAGTCCGGACATGGTTATTCATCCCATCGTATCCCATTGAATCCCATTTTAACACACTCTGGCCCCCGCACGCAACTGCTGAGCTCCGTCTGGACACAAAAAAAGGGCGCCGCGGACCCATCAAGCGGCCCGCGGCGCCCCGAAGGTGGGCTCAGGCGTCTACCGGCCTACCGCCCCCTCTCGATCACCCGCTCCTGGCGGATGATGTATCGCTCGGTCGCGTCGAGCACCTCGGCATGATTGCCCTGCAGTCCCTCCGATGTGTCGACGTAGGCCGCCACGTTCGCCTGGCGCAGAATCTCCTGCACCTGCTGAAACTTGGGGAGCGTCAGCTGGGCGCTCGCCACCGTCTCGGGCTTCTCCTCGATCTCGGCCTGCCGGAACAGCGCGTAGCCGTAGAAGAAGTCGGTCCGGCCCGACATGCCGTCGGGAACCATGTCACCGAAGGGCCTCGCCAGCCCGAGAATCTTCAGGGCGTACTCCCAATCGTCGGCCTGGATGCCCCGCTGGTATCCGTTGTTGAAGATGATGTTGACGACCTGTGCGGGGTCCTGCTCCCCGGCCTCGACCGCCTGCTCCAGATAGGGGGCCGCCTCCTCGGCCCGGTCGGCCTCCAGCAGCCAGCTCCCCTGGCGTGCCTTGACGTTGGGATATTCCGGATCGATCCCGGCCAGCCTGTCCAGCGCGCCCAGGGCGCCGTCCACGTCACCGGTCTTGTTCAGGATGTCCGCGTAGATCGACCAGAACTGCGCCTCCCCGGCGTGCGTCTGCTCCACGTCTTGCGCCAGGTCGATCGCCTCATCCAGCTGTCCGAGCTGGTTCAGCGTGGCGAGCATGTTGCGCAGATGGCTCCAGTCCATCTCCATGCCCCTGATCTCGTAGGCCCTCTGGTAGCCGTCGAGCGCGTTCGAGTAGAACTCGCCGGCCTCCATGCTCATCGGCGCGCCCGGCTCCGCCGCCTCCATCACCTTCTGGGCCGCAATGGTGGCGTAGGCCGCAGACCGCTCGAGCAGCTCCAGGTTATCGGGGTCGAACTCCAGGCCCGCCCTCAGCAGCTCCATCGCACCCGCCGCGTCCCCCGCCTGGCCGAGATCGTAGCCCACCTGCATGCGGACCGCCGCATTGTCGGGATCCAGCTCCAGCAGCGCCTCGTAGTGGGCGCGCGCCGCCGCCCGGTCGCCGAGGTTGGCGGCAAGGTAGCCCGCGAAGTTGAGGGCGCTCTCATGGAGTCCGTCGAGTTCGAGAACGTGCAATACCTCGTCGTACGCCTCGTCGAGCCGCTCCGTGTCCGCCAGCACATGCGAGAGCACGTACCGCGCGGGAACGTTGTCCGGATCCAGCTCCAGCGCCATGCGGCAGTTCTCTTCCGCACTGGCGAAGTCCTGGGCCTCGTAATACTGGCCGCACCACGTCGCCCGGTTCTGCTGCTCCGTGAAGGCGCTGAGCTGCTCGGAGAAGAAAGTCGCGGCCTGCCTGGCGTCGCGCCTGCCCCAGGTCCTGTCCTCGATGGCGAACGCCGTGCCTCCGGGCGCCGCGAACTGGACGCCGCTGGTCGTGAAGGTCTGGTCTTCGCGATTCTCGGTGGTGTAGCCGCAGAAGATGACCTGGGCGGCGACGAACTGGGCGATCTGCTGGCCACCGACACAGTTGAGCTTGCGCTCGTCCACGTCGTACTGCCTGGCGATGTCGCGGACCTCCCTCTCCTCGATCGCGCTGTGGGTCGGGATCTGGCTCATCACCCTGCGCAGCTCCCTGGCCACATCCCGGCCGAAGCGGTCGCTTCCCTCTCCGGTGGGCTGCAGGTTCAGGACCAATAGCCTGTGCGCCTCTCCCACCTGCGCGCTCGAACGCTGCGGCACGAGAAAACTCCCCAGGACGGCGAGCATCCCCAACCCTGCGATTCCGATGCGGTACCAACTCCTCATGTTCCTGTCTTCTCCGTTGTAGGACTCAAGCGGACTCGTCTCTTGCAACCGACGGAACATGGGCAGCCGAGAGGACGTTCGCCAGTGGGCCGTCCTCGCCGCGGGCCGCCGGCTCCGCAGACTAATGGCGGGAAACTGTGTAATTTATGAAGCGCGCTCGGCGAAGGTCAACAGTCTGGACCGAAGACCCTCCCAGTATCACATTACCATGAAGAGTGAAGAATGTTCCATCGGGCAACCCGTCCGCATCCGGCGGCGGGCATGCCCATCCGGCAGACACAACCCACAATGCAAGGTGAGGAAGGCAACATGAGGAACTGGATTCTCGGCGCAGTCGCGCTGGTTTCGGTGATTGCGATGAGCCCGGCGGCGCTGGCCGCGCAGAACTGCTGGGTCATGCGGGGCGACCCCGCGGACCGGCCCAGCCCCCTGGACTCCGCGGTCGTCGACATGGGCGGCGAGATGGTGAAGGTCTGCTACGGCGCGCCGTCCGCGAGGGACCGCACGCTCGTCGGCGGGGACCCGCACCCCTTCGGCCAGCCCTGGCGGACCGGCGCCAACGAGGCGACCTCGATCCATCTGCCCTTCGCGGCCACGGTCGCCGGGGTGGAGGTGGACGCCGGATCCTACTCGCTCTACACGGTGCCCGGCGAAGACTCCTGGGAGATCTTCGTCAACACGACGGTGGAGCGATGGGGGATCCCCATCAACGCCGGTGTCTCCGGGGCCAACGTGGGATCGGGGATGGCTCCCTCGTTCGACAACGAGCACACGGAACGGATGACGATGTCGTTCGAGAACGCGATGGCCAATTCGGCCACCCTGGTGCTCCGCTGGGAGGGCTACCGGGTGGAGATCCCGGTCGCGCGGCGGTAGCGGCGCGGCGCCTCCATCCCGCGTGTGACACCGGATTCGCCGCCGGGCGTGCCCCGGCGGTCAGACCCTTATAAAAATTCGGCGCGAGTACATCGCCCAGGCCACGGCGAACCAGAAGAAAACCGTGGCGGCCGCAAAGGCCAGGGAGCCGTTGAGGGGCCCCGCCCAGGAAGCGAAGGCGGTCTCGTAGATGCGGGCGTACGCCGAAGTGGTTCCGCCGTCGCCGTCCGGGACGCGCCAGAGTATGAGGGTCTTGGCCAGGAGGCCGGAGGCCACGAAGGCGGTGATCGCGTTCATGCCATGGATCTCCAGCGGACGGGCCCAGGCGCGCCAGCCCCGCACGTCGATCAGCCAGTGCAGGGCGCCGAGCGTGAGCAGGGCCCAGCCGGTGGTCCAGACGACGTATGAGCTGGTCCAGATCGGCTTGTTGATCGGGAAGGCGAGGTCCCAGAGGTGGCCCGCGGCAATGAGGAGGACGCCGAGGAGCGCCAGCCGCAGGCTCGTGGCGGCGGCGGGCTGGCCCATCCGGCCATCGACCCGCCCGGGGCCACCCATCCCGCCATTGCCTCGCCCGCGGCGCAGAAAGTCCCCCACGAAGAGCCCGGCCAGGGTGCTGGAGACCGCCGGCAGGGTGCTGAGCAGTCCTTCCGGATCGTAGATGCCCCGCCCACCGCTCCACATGTGCGGGCCGAGGATCATCCTGTCGAGCCAGGCCGCGAGGTTGCCCTCGGCCGAGAGGTCGCCCGCGCCGAACCCGGGGACCGGCACCAGCGTCATCAGCGCCCAGTAGACGGCGAGGAACGCCAGCATCAGGGCGAAGACGGCCCTGCGGCTCAGGAACAGGACGAGGGTGCCGGCAACGAGGTACACCATCGCGATGCGCGCGAGCACGCCCACGAGCCGCACCGTCGCGAGGTCGAAGCGGGGGACGGCGGTCATGAAGAAGCCGAGGCCGTAGAGGATGAGGGCGCGGATCAGGACGTGGCGCCAGAGGCGGGCGCGGGAGTCGCCCCGTGCCTCCCTTGCCGCGAAGGAAAAGGGCATCGCCACGCCGATCGCGAAGAGGAAGAAGGGGAAGACGAGGTCGGTCGGCGTGGCGCCGTGCCAGACGGCGTGGCGCAGCGGCGGGTATACGTACGCCCAGCTCCCCGGGTTGTTGACGAGGATCATTCCCGCGATGGCGAGGCCGCGGAAGGCGTCCAGCGAGGCGAGCCGCGCGGAGGCCTTCACAGCAGCCGGCCTTCGGCGATGTCGGCGACGCGGGCGGCGACGTCCGGGGCATCCGCGTCCAGGACGGGAACGGACCATGGCAGGTCGGGACGGTCGGTGACGACGGCCACGACCCCCCGGTCACGCGCTTCCTCCGGCCGGAACACCGGTTCGGGCTGCGCGGCCGCCCGGTAGATCTCGATCTTGGGGAGGCCGGCGCCGCGAAAGCCCTCCACCGCGACGATCTCGGCATCCGCCAGGTGGCGGCTCAGCAGCAGGTCCAGCGGCACCTCTCCCTCCGCGCCCCAGCCCCCGAGGAGCGCGAACTCGTCCGGCCCCACGAGGAGCACGCGTTCGGCGCTACCCTCGTGCCGGTGCCGCCAGGAGTCGGTCCCGCGGCTGTCCAGCCGGAAGCGATGACCGTGCTTCACCGACATCACGCGGCGGCCCCGCTCCGCGAGCTCTGCGATCGCGGCAACGGACAGCGTCGTCTTCCCCGATTTCTTGTTGCCGACGATCGAGAAGGCCGGCGGCGGCAGGTCGACGGGGTTGTTCACGCTGCGGAAGTCCCACCGCGAGAGGCCGGTGTCCACCACCTCCGGGTCAAGGGAGTTGGCGAAGGCGCCGGACTTCAGCCTCCTTTCGGCGAACGCAACGTTGAGTTGGGTGAGCGCCCCGAGCGGATAGATCCCGCAAAGGGGATGGAATCCCCACGGGGGCCCGGCGCGCGGCAGGGTTGTGCGGCCGCGTTCCCGCCACGCGTCCACCAGCAGGCGCAGCGCCTCGGTCCCCACCCAGGGCATGTCGACCGCCAGCACCAGCACCGCGTCATGGCCACCACGGACAGCACGGGCCAGGGCGGCGTCGATTCCCCCGAGCGGCCCCAGCAGCGGGCGGCGGTCCGGGAGTGTTTCGAGCTCCACCTCGCGCGCGACCTGGGGGTGGTTGACGATCGCGACCACGTCGTCGCAGACCTCATGCAGCCGGTCGGCCACGACCTGCCAGAGGGGCGTCCCGTGAAGCCGTGCGACGGCCTTGGGCGAACGGAAGCGGCGGCTGCCACCCCCGGCGAGAATGGCTCCGAGAAGGCTCATTCGGTTTCGCTCCCAAGACCGGTGACCCGCTCGGGACCGGAGTAGATGTTGTAGCCGTCGGACTTGGCGAAGCCCACCAGCGTCATGTTGAACCGCCTGGCGAAGGTCACCGCCAGGCTCGACGGCGCCCCAACCGCGACGACCATCGGGAAACCCGCCATCGCGGCCTTCTGCAGGATCTCGAAGGACGAGCGGCCAGAGACGACGAGGCCCCGCTCCGACCCCGGAAGCCCGGCGGAGAGGACCAGCGACCCGACGACCTTGTCGACCGCATTGTGGCGCCCCACGTCCTCGCGCACCAGTGCGATGCTCCCGGACGCGTCGAAGAGCCCCGCGGCGTGGAGGCCCCCCGTGCGGTCGAAGACGCGCTGGGCCGAGCGCAGCCGCTGCGGGAGCGCGCGCACGTCGGCATCCGCGACCGCAAGTGTCCCGTCCGGCACCGCCCGGCACCCCATCACCTCCACCGATTCGAGCGACGCCTTGCCGCAGACGCCGCACGACGAGGTCACGTAGAAGTTGCGTGTGAGGCTCGCGGGGTCGAAGGCACCCGGTTCCCGGAGCGACGCGGTGACCACGTTGTACTCCTGGGGATCCACGTCGCGGCAGTACCTCACGTCGCCCAGCGCGTGCGGATCGGTCACCACCCCCTCGGTGAAGAGGAAGCCCGCGGCGAGCTCGAAGTCGTCGCCCGGCGTCCGCATCGTCACCGAGACGGGGTGTTCGCGCGCGCCGCCCTCCCCCGGTACCTCCAGGCGCACCTCCATCGGCTCCTCGACGGCGACGCTGTCGTTCCGCGCGCTGTACCAGCCATCGCGCATGCGGCCCACCCGGATCCGGGCGGCCCTGCGCCGTGGTGTGGTTGCCAAGTTGGGTCCTCCGAGCGCCCCGCACTCGCCAAATGTTTCCGATGACTATATCTATTGTCCCCCCGCTTCCACCTCAAACCCCCCGCCGATGCCAAGGCCGACCAACGACGAACTCGTGGCGCGCTGGAAGGGCGAGCCCGCTCCCCTTCTGCCCCTCCTGCACGACCTGCACGCGCGCGACGGGCATCTGTCGGAAGATGCACTGCGCGCGGTCTCGGCGGGACTCCGCATCCCGATCGCCGACCTCTTCGGCACGGTCACCTTCTACCACCACTTCTCGCGGGAGGCCGGCGGGCTCGACCGGCCGCGGGTCTGCACCGGTCCGGTGTGCAGCATGCGGGGCGCCGAAGTCCTGGTGGCGAGCCTGCGGGCCGCCGGCCACGAGCCGATGGCGATGCCCTGCCCCGGCCGCTGCGACGAGCCGGTTCCGGTGATCCATGGCGGGACGGTGCTGACCGGGCGGACCGCGGGCACGCTGGTGAGCGGGCCGTCGCCGTTGCCGGCGGCGCCGCCGGGGGAGATCGAGGAGTGCGTGTTCGCGGGGATCCGTGCCCCCGGGCGGGCGACGCTGGCCGGGTACCGGGAGGGCGGCGGTTACGAGGCGCTGGAGCGGGCGGTCGCCGGGATGACGCCCGAGCAGGTGATCGACGCGATCGACGCCAGCGGGCTGGCGGGGCGCGGGGGGGCGGGGTTCCCCACGGGGCGGAAGTGGCGGGCGGTGGCGGATGCGCCGGGGGAGCCGAAGACCATCGTCTGCAACGCCGACGAGGGCGAGCCCGGCTGCTTCAAGGACCGGGTGCTGATGGACCGCGACCCCCACGGCACGATCGAGGGGATGGCGCTGGCCGCGTACGCCACGGGGGCCGCGCGGGGCTTCATCTACCTGCGCTACGAGTACCCGGAGACGTTCGACATCCTCGAAGGCGCGATCGCGGAGGCGGAGGCGGCGGGGTGGTTGGGGGACGGGATCCTGGGGACGGACTTCTCCTTCCGCCTGATGGTGCGGCGGGGCGCGGGCGCCTACATCTGCGGCGAGGAGACGTCGCTGCTGAATTCGCTCGAGGGCAAGCACCCGTTCCCCCGCAACCGCCCCCCCTTTCCCGTCACGCACGGCTACGAGAACCTGCCCACCGTCGTGAACAACGTGGAAACCCTGGCGTCCGCGCCCCCGATCATCGCGCGCGGCGCGGAGTGGTACCGCGGCCTCGGGCGCGGCGACCACGCCGGCACCAAGGTGATCAGTCTCTCGGGCGACATCGCGCGGCCCGGCAACTACGAAGTCCCGCTCGGGCTGCCCCTGCGCGAACTGCTGCACGGCTGGGCGGGCGGTCCGCCGGGCGGGCGCGCCATCCAGGCCGTGACGATGGCGGGTCTGTCGGGCGGCTTTCTCGCCGGCGCGGACCTCGACGTCACCCTCGACGAGCCCTCCATCCGGTCGAAGGGGAGTTTCCTGGGGGCGGGCGGCATCATGGTCTTCGACGACTCCCGCGACATGATCCGCGTGACCCGGGAATCGATGGAGTTCTTCGCCGAGGAGTCGTGCGGGAAGTGCTTCCCCTGCCGGATCGGAACCCAGCGGCTGGTCGAGCGGCTGGAGGGCGCGGGGCCGGGCAGCGTCGACGGATGGGTGGACGAAGTGACCGACCTCAACGAGGTCATGAAGAAGACGAGCGCGTGCGGACTGGGCCAGGCGGCCCCACTATTGACGGAGAGTCTGATCCGGTACTTTCCGGATCGGATTCGGGCGCATGTGGCAGCGAGCGGATCCCGCGGTGGCGCGCCTCCGGACGCGCGCCGGAAGCCGCACGACGCCGGACTGCCCGGGAAAGGCTGATGACGATGAAGCGGAACGGAGCTCCCTCGACGAACGGCAAGGGCGTCCAGCTCTCCATGACGCTGGACGGCGAAAAGGTCGCGTTCACCCGCGGCGAGACGGTCTACGAGGTCGCGGAACGGCACCAGAAGGAGATCCCGACCCTCTGCTACGACCCCCGCCTGGAACCCTTCGGCGGCTGCCGTCTCTGCGTGGTCGAGCTGGAGGGCGCGCGCAATCCGGTGGCGTCCTGCACGATGGAGGCCCGGCCCGGGATGGAGGTGCGGACCCGCTCGGCCGCCCTGGAGGTGCAGCGACGCATCCTCATGGAGATGGTCGCGTCGGAGAACCGCGACACCGACGTCGACCCGATGCACGGCTACGCGTCGCAGGAGATGGCCGAACTCCTCGACCGCTACGACGCGCGCACCGGCCGCTTCGAGGGCGCGCATTCGGGGACCAGCCGTCCCGACGACGACAACCCCTTCATCAAGCGCGACTACGAGAACTGCATCTCCTGCTACCGCTGCGTGCGCGTCTGCGCCGAACAGGAGGGCGACTACGCGATCAGCGTCATGAACCGGGGCTTCCACACGCAGATCACCACCGAGTTCGGCGGCCTGCTCAAGGACTCCGCCTGCACCTTCTGCGGCCAGTGCATCCAGACCTGCCCCACCGGAGCGCTCGGCGACCTCAAGGCGCTGGCCAACAGGGACGTCCCCGGCGAGACCGAGACCACCCGCACGATCTGCCCGTACTGCGGCGTCGGCTGCACGGTCGACGTGATGACGCGCGGCGAGAAGATCGTGGGCGTGCTCCCCGCCATGGACGGCCCCGCCAACGAGGGCGCGCTCTGCGTGAAGGGACAGTTCGCCTTCGACTTCGTCGGGCACCCCGATCGCCTGGCCACCCCCTTCATCCGCGACCCCGAGACCGGCCAGCTGCGCCCCGCGTCGTGGGACGAGGCGCTGGACTTCGCGGCCGGCAAACTGCGCAAGGTGGTGAAGGATCACGGGCGCCGCGCCGTCTACGGAATCGCCTCCGGCCGCGCGCCCCACGAAGCCGCCTACATGATGCAGCGCTTCATCCGGGCGGGATTGGGGACGAATCACATCGACAACTGCAGCCGTGCCTGACACGCCCCCACAGTCGCCGGTCTGGCGGCAACAATCGGAAGAGGGGCGATGTCGAACCCGCTCGCG
>JAJEBR010000103.1 GCA_022822445.1 Gemmatimonadota bacterium
CCGTCCGCGGTGGGTCGTGGCCCGGCCGGCTCGCCGGCGGTCGGCAGATGGGCAGGCGGTAAACCGAGACGGCAGGAGCACGGCTTGCGATGCCGCGGCAATCGCCGGGACAGTTGCATGCTCCGTTGGGCGCGGTCAGCCCCAGGGAGCCTCTGCTCACGCCGATGGTGCCCAGCACCCCCGATCAAATCTACGGAACCAGCCCGAGGCGCCCGACCCCACCCTTCCCCACCACCACCAACTCCAGCCGGCCCTCCATGAGATCGCCCAGAACACGCGGCGTGAGCTCCACCACCCCCCCCACCACCACCTCCCCCGGCCCCCCCAGCCGCCCCACCACCACCCCACCCCCCTCCGCCGCCACCCGGCGCAGCACGACCCCATACACATCGGCCGGCTCCGCACCCGGGAACACGACCCGGTACGACATCCGCCCGCCCGGCAGGTCGACCTCCAGCTCGGCTTCTGCGGCGATGGCCGAACCGGGGGCGTCGTCTGCACCCTCCACCACGATCCGCACCGGCGGCGGCGCAGCGCCGTCCACCAGCGGCGGCGTGCGCAGCGGGGCCCGCCGCTTCGGCGCCGCCGACTCGAACGCGAACGCCATCCCAACCAGGCGTGCGTCGTCCAGCACGCGGCCCAGCAACTCCAGCCCCACAGGCAGCCCGCTCTCGGTGAACCCGGCCGGGATCGCAAGCGCGGGGAGTCCCGAATGCGCGCTCAGCGAACAGGTCGCGCCGGCCGGCGCCGCGCCGATCAGCGCGGTCTCCTGCCGCATGGTCGGGTAGGCCAGCGCGTCGAGACCCTCCCGGTCCATGAGGTCGGTCACCGCCGCCACCAGCGCCCGGCGGCGCTCCAGCGTCTCGGCCAACCCGGGGGTGTCGCGCTCCTCGCGCGCGTTGCGGCGCCGGAAGGTGCGGTCCAGCGCCTCATGGTGCAGCCCCGCCTCGATGATCTCGCCCAGCGAGGTCACCGGCGCGCCGGGGATCCCCGCCAGGTAGTCCGCCAGGTCGAACTTGAAGTCGAAGTCGATGAGGCCGGTGTTGGACAGCACCCCATCCGGGAGCGATACGTCCACCACGGTCGCGCCCAGCCCCTCCATCTCCTCCAGAGCGCTCCGGATCACCCGCACCACGCTCCCGGCGGTCCCGTCTTCAATGTCCAGCGCCCCGATCCGCGCGCCCTCCAGCGCACCCGCATCGAGCGCATCCCGGAAGACCGGCGGGTCTCGCCCCTCCAGGATCGCGGTCGCGGGGTCCGCCGAATCCATCCCCACAGTCGCGTCCAGCGCAATGGCCAGATCGGTCACCGTGCGCGCCAGCGGACCGCCGGTGTCCTGCGAGTGCGAAAGCGGCAGGATCCCGTCGATGCTCGACAGGCCCTTCGTCGGCCGCAGCCCGAAGAGGTTGTGCACCGCGGACGGGATCCGGATCGAGCCGCAGGTGTCCGTACCCCAGCCCACCGCCGCGAAGCTGGCCGTCACGGCCGCGCCCGTTCCGCCGGAGCTTCCGCCCGGGTTGCGCATCGGGTCGTACGGATTGCGCGTCTGCCCTCCCAGCGAACTGATCGTGGTGATGCCCGCCGCCAGCTCGTGCAGGTTGGTCTTGCCCAGGGAGACCGCCCCCGCCTCCCGCAGCCGCGCGACCTGGTGGGCGTCGTCCGGCGGCTGAAGCCCCGCCAGCGCCAGACTCGACCCCGTCGTCGGCATCCACGAGATGTCGTAGTTGTCCTTCATCAGCACCGGGATCCCGTGCAGCGGCCCGCGCACCCTCCCCGCCGCGCGCTCCGCATCCAGCGAGTCCGCCTGCGCCCGCGCCCGCGGATTGAGCCGAATGATCGTGTTCAGCGCAGGGCCCGCCCGGTCGTAGGCCCGGATTCGCGCAAGGTACAGGTCGACGAGTTCGGCCGAGGTGACCCGGCCCTCCTGCATGGCGGCCTGCAACTCGAGGATCGAGGCTTCAGCCACTTCGAAGCCGGCATCGCCCGGCGGCGGCGCACAGGAGAAGAGGAGGAGGAAGGCTACGAGGGCGGGCAGGCCAGCTCTGCTCACAGCGTCAGCGCCGCCGCGGCGATGAATGCGGGGATCAGCATGCTCGAGTACAGAATCAACGCGAGGAAGCCCTTGAAGACGGTCCATATCCATCCATCCCGGTAGAAGTGCCGCATGGCGGCCAGCGTGTAGTACAGAATCCACAACGACGTGATCAGCCAGACCATGTTCGCAATGGCACCGCCAGGGAGCAGCAGGGGAACGGCTGACAGCAGCAGGCAGAACGTCTGAAGATGAATCTGGAAGACCAGGTACTCGACAAAGTACCGCTTCTTCCTGAATTGGATGATCGCAAAAACGAGGGCCTGAAACGGCAGCAGACAGAGGAAGGAGATCGACAGATTCCCCACGACCCGCTCCATGAAGAACACCGGATCATGCGTAGCGTCGATCACCAGGCTCCAGAAGGCCTTCTCGAGCCAGCCGGTTTCGCCGGGAGCTCGCGGTTCAAGCTCACCGAAGACCGCAATGACCGTTCCGATGGCCGCGGCCTCGCCGACACGGCTCAGGATGTCGTCCAGCTTCTGCTGGTACCTCGGGTACAGCCGCGTCTTGAGGGCATCGACCTGCGCCTGCTCGGGAGCGAGATCGCCCAACACGGCTGTGTTACTGCTGTCGGCTGCCACGCTTCCGCCGGTCACCCCGAAGGTCGCGTTGGGCCCGAGAGCACCCGTGGTCGCGCCGCCGCCGTCGCCGAAGAACGCATGTGCAAACGCGAAGAAGTACACGATGCTCGCGAACAGGTACATTCGCACCGGCGACATGTAGTTCGCCCGATGGTTGCGCGAGAATTCGGCCGACAGGCGGCCCGGCCTGACCAGCAGCTTGAGGGTTCCCGGCAGCTTCGAGTCCACCTCCAGGGTCTCACGCACGAGGTCGGCCATGACGGACCAGGCTGAGCGGATGTAGTTGCGGTCGTTCTGCCCGCAGTAGCCGCAGAAGCGCTCCCCGCGCGGGCGTCCGCAGTTGAGGCAGGTGGGGGCGGATTCGGACATCGGTCATCCGGTCAGGAACAATGTGACCAGGAAGCTCGGCAGCAATATGCAAAGGTAGAGCCATTCCACCGCGAAGCCCTTGATCACCGTCCGGATCCACCCGTCCCGGTAGAAGCGTCGCAGGGCGACCAGGTAGTACACCTGGGGCCCGACAACGAGGGCCAGCCGAACCCAGTTTCCGAGCGTTCCCCCCGGCATCAGAAGCGCCGAGCCGAGCGCCAGGAAGACGAAGGTCTGAATGTGAATGGCGAATACCAGATGCTCGATCAGGAAGCGGCGTTTCCGGAGGTAGCAGATCTTCAGGGCCAGAGCCAGGAAGGGCAGCAGAAAGAACATCGCGATCGGCATGTTCCCGATCATTCTCTGGATGAAGACGTCGGGATCGTGCAGGAGGTCGACCATGCTGGTGGCGAACGCCCGCATCAGGAATCCCGGCGGATCCGGGTCCAAGGGGGCGGCGGGGGCGGCCAGCGAATCGACATCCGGTCCAAGTGGGTATTCTAAAGTGACCAATCGGGCAAGCATCGGCAGAAGGTTCCTCGACGCGCTCGCCTCCGGACGGGCGAGGATGTCGTCCACCCTGTGGACCTGCCCCGGCCTCAACGCCGCCTTCAGGCCCGCAATTTCGGCATCGCTCAGGAGTTGCGCAGGGGCCACCTCCGCAGTGTCGGTTTCCACCGCCAGAAGCGCATCGTCATACACGGTGTCCGGCACTGCGAACGACACCACGAGGAAGAACAGGAAACTCGTGAACAGATACAGCCGAACCGGCGACATGTACCGGGCCCGTCGGTTACCGGAGAACTCGGTCGACAGGCTCCCCGGCTTGAAGAGGAGGAGCTTCAGGGTCTGGAGGATCCGCGCGTCGACCTCGAACGCCTCGCGCGTGAGCTCCCACAGCATCGGGCCCAGGGATCGCCTGTAGTTGCGGTCGTTCTGCCCGCAACGGGCACAGTAGCGGCCGGAGCGGGCGTCCCCGCAGTTCAGGCAGAACTCGGTCATTGGCGCGGTGCCCCCCCCGGGGAGGGCTCGTCTCTCAGAAACGCACGCCGAAGGTCCAGGTCCGGGGCCGCGGAGCTGCCGTGTTGATTCTCTCGAAGTTGTCGTCGTCGGTCAGGTTGAAGATGTGAACGAAGGCGGAAGCGCCGCCGGGCAGATCTTGCGAGACGCTGAAGCTCAGCCTCATGAAACCGGGATAGTCGATGTGGTACCCGAGCGGATACGGCTTCGCGACGGGATTGAAGTTGCCGCTGTAGATGTCGCCCAGGAAGCCGGCGAAATCGGCGCTGTTCCAGCCCGACAGGTAGGTCAGGTCGGCGTTCACCGTTGTGCCCTCACGCGGCGTCAGGCTGGCTCCCATCGACATCGTCCACCGGGGCCGCTCGTCCAGCGTCTGGCCCTCTTCGTAGTCGCCCGTGTAGCTCTCGTCGAGCTCGACAACCGTGCTGTTGGTGAGGCCGTAGTTGGCGTTCAGGGACAACCGGGAGACAGGCTGCGCTTCGATCTTCAGCTCCCAGCCCTGGTTGTTCATGCGGTGCAGGTTCTGGTACTGGAATATCGAGCGCGGGAAGTCGCCCGAGGTATCGCTTCCGGTGATCACCAGTTCGATCAGGTCGACGGGGTCCTGGTCGAAGAAGGTCAGCCCGAACGAACCCTTCCCGCCGTAGAGAACGTCGATCCCGAGGTCGTAGCCGCGCTGCTTCTGGGCCCGCAGGTCCGGGTTGGCCAGAAGAATCGAGAACTCGGTCTCGTCTCCGCCCACCTGGTCTTCGTTCGGCACGATGACCGCCTGTCCCCAGGCGAAGCGCGGCTTGATGGTGAACTCGCCGGCCTGCCTGATGCCGGTGATGCCGAAGCGCGGGGACCAGGTCAGCCCGTCGGTCGATCCTTCAGGATGCCGATCGCCTCGAATGCCGCCGGTGAGGAAAACGGCGTCCCTGTAACCCAGCTGCATCTGTCCGAAGTAACCGTCGCTGCGGATCTCCCTGGTGAAGTCGGCCGTCGGCCAGTCGTAGTCGCGCCAGTCGCCGACCTCGATCGGGTCGTGCGCCGTCAGGGTGTACTCGCTACGGTCGGCGCCGAACACGAAGGTGCCGTTGAGGTCCGCGGTAAGCTCCCGGGCGATGGTCGTGTTGTAGGCCATGGACGAGCGGTTGGTGTCCCGGGCCCGCACGCTGTAGGTGCCGTTCTCGTTCGGCAGGACAGGGTAGTAGGAGTCCTCGTAGCGATCGAATCCGACCGTGAAGTCGTGATGCCACCACGATGCGGCCTCGAAGCCGAGGTCCAGGCTGTTCGTCTCCAGCCGACTGATGAAGCGCTGTCGGTTGGGCGGGTTGTCCGGCGCGCCGACCGCCTGGTAGACCTCGCGCAGGATCGGGTTCCAGCTGCTGTAGTTGGACCCGTCGTGGGCTCGCATGCTGGCCTGGGCCTCGAACCGGCCGACCGTGAAGTTCATGCTGCCGAAGAGCCGCTGGTCCTCCTGGGTGAGCAGGTCGACCCACTCGGGCTCCTGTCGTCCGCTGTAGCCCAGGTTGTAGCCGAAACGGGAGTCGCCTCCGGCGAGCGTGAGTCGATATTCCGGCGCCCGCGGCGTTCCCGACACGTAGGGTGACTCCACCACTTCGAGCTCCATCGAGCCCGAAAGCCGCGGACTGCGCCAGTCGCCGCCCGAGCCCCGCCTGGTGAAGATCTGCATGACTCCGCTGATCGCGCGCGAGCCGTAGATCGTCGACGCCTGCGGCCCCGAGACCACTTCCACGCGTTCGATGATGCCGGGGTCAAGGTTGGTTACGTAGGCCGGATCGGCGATTTCCGCACCGTCCACGTAGACCTTGAGGGTGGATGCCGCGCCGAGGCCGGAGACGCCCCGCACCGAGAACACCCCGTAGCGGGCGCCGGGCCCTTCGTCATTGTAGACCGCGCCGGGCACCGCAGTTCGCACGAGTTCGGCGACGTTGCGGGGCGCGAGCCGCTCGATGTCGGCCCGGCTCACGATCGTCACGGGGGTGGGCACTTCGCGCACTGCGGTCGGCATCATGGTCCCGGTCACGATCAGCTCGTCCAGGGTGACGGGTTCCGGGTCGAGCCGGAGATCGATCCGGGATGTACGACCGGCGGCCACCGTGATTTCGACGGTCGTGGTCTGGCGGCCCAGCACGCTCGCGGTGATCCGGTAATCGCCCGGGGCCACGGACGCAAATGAAAAGCGGCCGCCCGGGCCGGTTATGGTCTCCTGCCGAGTGGTACCGCCTTCCAGGACCACGCTCGCTCCTTCGAGTCGCTGTGGCTGCTCCGAGGCTCTGACGGTGCCCTCGATGGCGTTGTCCTGAATGGTTGTGGCTTCCGCGGCGGCGGTGACGACTGGTGCCGCGAGTGTGATGACCGCAAGCATCATGCCCGCACGGTGGATGATTCGGTTTCGCATGACTTGCCTCCCCTGGCGTTGCCGCTCCGGCAATGTTCCGCCCCCGCCCCTTGCGGCGGCCGTCCCGGACAACATGGGGGCGAACCGGGCGAATCGTCCAGATCGCTGCGGGCCCGGCCCCCGCGGGCTGCCATGCCGGTCTCAGGCCGGCGTCAGTCCCGCACCACCCGCACCACCCGTCCCCGCCTGTCGTAGAAGACGGCCGGGCTGATCACCACTTCCTCGTTGATGGGGATGGCGGGCCCGGCCCTCACCGCGCTGGTCGCCGGGCTGGCACCCGGAAGGGTGTAGGCGTCGGCCTCCTCCACATCGACCGTGTAGCCGATGTCGGCCAGGGATTGAATCGTGATCGCGCTCAGGTAATCCGCGACCCCTTCTCTCAACCCCGAAGTCATCAGTTCTTCGCCGAACACCGACTCCCGCCAATGGGTGTTCACCGAGCCCCAGGTCGTTTCGTTCTCGACCGGTACCCTGGCGCCCAGGTAATTGGCGCCACCCGCGGCTACGAAAGCTGCGATCGCCCTGTCACCCGTGAAGTGCGTGTCGGCCCGCCGGTCTGCCGACGACGGGTTGCGCAGCAGATCCCGGTCCGGCCAGGAGACGCCGAATCCCAGCATGTGACCGAACGCGTGAAGGAGGAAATCGTCCACTTGTCCTCGGGACAGTCCGTCCACGTCAAGTAGAATGGCCCCAAACGTGGGCAAACTGGAGGACTCGCGGTATCCGCAGATCGTGGTGCTGAGACCGCCGCCGTCCCTGAAGTCCTGCACGGAGACCATGACCAGAATGTCGTCCAGGACGTCCTGCCGATAATCGTGCTCAAGGCCGCCGCAACTGACGGTGCCCGGTTCCCAATCGATGTTCTCCAGGTCGCTGCCATCCACGATGCGGACCCAGCGTCCAGCCTGGGCGAGGATGCGGGAGCGCAGATTGCGTGCGCCCTGGTCCACGAGAGCGACTTCGAACTGGAATCGGTGGGGATCGTCGCTGCCGATGGCAATTGCCGGGTAGGGATTCGCGCCGGCGTCGGCCGTTGGGACGGTGGTGACCATGGCCGCTTCAGGCGCGACGGGCGCGATGTCGCAGGACGCGGTGCCGGCGGCGAGAAGGGCGAAAGAGATGAGAGCTCCATGTCTATTGATGTTCATGATCGTCGCCTCCTGTCGATGAGTTCAGGTGTGGTGCGATACACGGACCCGGAGAGATTGTTTCGAGGTTCCCCCGCCTTGCGGCTACCTTCCCCGCAGGATCCATTTCCACCTCACGCGGCGCCCCCCCACCGCCACACCTCACCCTGCCACCGAGGCCACGCGCATGTCCCGCTCCACGATCCGACCGACCCCCCACCTCGCAGTCACGGCCATCGCCCTCGCGGCCGGCGCCGCTACCGCCCAGACCCCACCCGCCGACCCCGCCGTCATCCACGAGGCCGCCCAGGGACTCGCCCTGCGCGGGATCGGCCCGGCGCTGATGGGCGGCCGCATCGCCGACATCGCGGTCCACCCCGGCGACCCCACCACCTGGTACGTCGCGGTCGGCTCCGGCGGCGTCTGGAAGACCACGAACGCGGGCATCTCCTGGACGCCCATATTCGACGACCAGCCGTCCTATTCGATCGGCGATGTCGCCATCGATCCGTCCGATCCGGACATCGTGTGGGTCGGCACGGGCGAGAACGTGAGCGGGCGGCATGTGGCCTGGGGGGATGGGGTCTACAAGAGCCGGAACGGCGGGCGCAGCTGGCGCCGCATGGGTCTGGCCGCGTCGGAGCATATCGGCAGGATCCTGGTCGATCCGCGGGACGGGAACGTCGTGTTCGTGGCGGCGGAGGGGCCGCTCTGGTCGACGGGTGGCGAGCGCGGGCTGTACCGGACGGAGGACGGGGGGGAGACGTGGGAGGCCGTGCTCACGGTCAACGCGAACACCGGGGTGACGGACGTCGAGTTCGACCCCGTCGACCCCGACATCATGTATGCGGCGACCTACGAGCGGCGGCGAAGCGTGTGGGCGCTGCTCGCGGGCGGCCCCGGATCGGGGATCCACAAGTCGACGGACGGGGGACGGACGTGGCGGCGGGTGGGGCGCGGGCTTCCGGATGCCGATATGGGAAAGATCGGGCTGGCCGTTTCGGGCGCCGACCGCAACGTGGTCTACGCGACCATCGAGGCCGGCCCCGGCGACCGCGGCTTCTACCGTTCCACCGACCGGGGCGAGAGCTGGGAGCGCCGCAATTCCTATATCTCGGGCGGGACAGGTCCGCACTACTACCAGGAGATCGAGGCGTCGCCGCACGACGTAGACCTCGTCTACCAGATGGACGTCTTCGTGCACGTCACGCGCGACGGGGGCGCCACCTTCACCGAGCTTGGGACGGGCCGCGAGAAGCACAGCGACAACCACGCCTTCTGGATCGATCCGGCGAACGGGCGGCACCTGCTGGCCGGGACCGACGCGGGCCTCTACGAGACCTTCGACGAGGGGACGACCTGGAGGCACTTTCCGAACATGCCGGTGTCCCAGTTCTACAAGCTCGCGCTCGACAATTCCGAGCCGTTCTACAACATCCTCGGCGGCGCGCAGGACCTGGGGACGCTTCACGGGCCATCGCGCACGATGAACGCGGAGGGCGTGCGCAACCGCGACTGGTATGTGCCGCTGGGCGCCGACGGGTACGCGGCCGCCTTCGATCCGGCCGATCCGGCCATTGCCTTCATCCAGACCCAGCAGGGGAATCTGCAGCGGGTCAACCTCGTCAATCACGAACTGATCAACATCCGTCCGCTGCCGGCGCCCGGGGACCCCCCCGAGCGCTGGAACTGGGACAGCCCCGTAATTGCGAGCCCCCACGCCGAGGGACGGATCTACTACGCGTCGCAGCGGCTGTGGCGGAGCGACGACCGGGGCCATTCCTGGCGCGCGATCAGCGGGGATCTCACCCGCAACGACAACCGTTACGAGCTGCCGATGGCGGGGCGGGTGCGCAGCATCGACGCGCTGTACGGGAACACCGCAATGTCGCTGTACTCAACCATTTCGGCGATTTCGGAGTCGCCGGTGGCGGAGGGCGTGATCTTCGTGGGGACCGACGACGGGCTGGTCCAGGTCACCGAGGACGGCGGGGCGACGTGGCGGCAGGCGGCGGCGATGCCGGGTGTGCCGGAGCGCGCGTTCATGAACGACATCAAGGCTTCCCAACACGACGGCGCAACGGTCTTCGTGGCCCCCGACAACCACAAGGAGGGGGACTACACGCCGTATCTCTTCGAGAGCAACGACGCCGGCCGCAGCTGGCGGTCGATCGCCGGCGACCTGCCCGACGGGATCGTGATCTGGTCGGTGGAACAGGACCACGAGCGTCCCGATCTGCTATTCCTCGGCACCGAGCACGGCATCTACTTTACGACCAACGGGGGCGACCACTGGGTGCTGCTGGGCAACGGCGCCCCCACGATCTCGTTCCGCGATCTGGAGATCCAGCGTCGGGACGACGACCTGGTGGGCGCGACCTTCGGCCGAGGCTTCTACGTCCTGGACGACTACGCGCCGCTGCGGGAGATGGCCGCCGGTGCGCTGGCGGCGGAAGCCGTGCTCTTCCCCGTGCGCGACGCCTGGTGGTACGTCCCCAACACTCCGCTGCAGGCGACCGGCCAGCCGACTCTCGGCACCACCTCGTTCGTGGCGCCCAACCCCGATTTCGGCGCCACCTTCACCTACTGGCTGGCGGAAGTCCCCGAAACGATGCGCGAGGAGCGGCGCCGCGAGGAGAGGGCGGGACGTGAGAGCGGCGAGGACATCGCGTTTCCCGGCTACGAGCGGCTCGCCGCCGAGGCCCAGGAGAGCGGACCGCGCGTCGCCATGCTCGTACGGGACGCCGCCGGCAACCCCGTGCGGCGCGTCATGGGCCCCGCCCGGCGCGGCCTCCACCGCGTCACCTGGGACCTGCGCCGCCCCGCCCCCGACCCGGTCGACCTCACCACGCCGGGGTTTTCGCCCCCCTGGGCGGGCCAGTCGCGCGGCCCGCTCACGCCGCCGGGCGACTACACCGTCGAGATGGCGCTGATCACGGAGACGGGCGTCGAGCCGCTGGGCAACCCGCAGCCTTTCACCGTGAAGCCCGTGCCCAACATCGACCCGCGCACCGATTTCGTGGCCGCGATGGCCTTCGCCGAGGAGACTGCGGACCTGCAACGCCGCGCACGGGGCGCCACCGCCGAGATCGGGCGTGCACGCGACCGGCTCCGCCACATGCGCGCGGCGCTGGATGAGACCCCCGCGGCGGGCGCCGAGCTCTACCAGCGCCTGGAAGCGATCGACGGACGGCTCGCCGAGGTCGCTGCCGAGCTTCAGGGCGACCCCACGCCGGGCCGCTACAACGAGCCCACCGCGCCCTCGATCACGGGCCGCATCGGGCAGGTCGCCGGGGGGCACTGGGGGACGCGCCAGGAGCCCACCGCGACGCAGCGCGAGAGTCTCGCCGTGGCGCGGGCGGGGTTCGAGGAGGTGGTCGTGCGGCTCAGGTCGCTGCTGGAAGAGGATCTCGCCGGGCTGGAGCGGGACATGGAGGCGGCGGGTGCGCCGTGGACGCCGGGGAGGGGGGTGGGGTGA
>JAJEBR010000018.1 GCA_022822445.1 Gemmatimonadota bacterium
ATCGAGAGCCTGGTCTACTTCGGCGTCAACACGGTGCACCTCGCCACGGGGCCGATCTCCCTGGGCGATGCGGTCGAGGTGCAGGAACGGGGTATCGTCCGCGGAGCGATCTAGCCTCGGGCCAGCCGCGCTTGACCCTTCGCGATGTCATGAGGACATTACATAATGTCATGTTGACAGAAGTCTCCAATTCGTGATCCTGTTGCGAGCGTGTCACTTACGGGATTCGACGGTCCGATTCCCGCTGTTCGATTCCCGCTGATTGGATCAGACGCCACCCTTCCGGGGACGGGTGTCCAGAGCCGTCCTGAGCTGTACTTCGTCGGTGTGCTGGTAACACCGGAGGACGGTCTGGGCCTCCTTCCAGCCACCGAGATCGCAGAGCACCTTGAGGGGCAGGCCCATGAGGTCGGTCGCGAACTTCCGCCGCAGCGAGTGCCAGCCTCTCCCGCGTTTGGGCTCCAGCCCCGCCCGCCTCTCGGCGGACTTCCACCAAGCGGCCGCCTGCGGGCGGCGGACGCACATCGAGGGATCCCGCGGCGTGAACAGCACCGGCGTGTCTCCGGCCCCGCGACTGTGGCTCCGCGCCTCCTCCAAGGCTCGGATCGCCTCGGCGGTGACGGGCGTTCGGTGCTCGTATCCAGTCTTCTCGTGCTCGGCGCGCCAGAGGATGGTCTGGTCCTCGAAGTCGATGTCGCACCAGCGGAGCTTGCGGATGGCACCGATGCGGTGCCCGGTCTCGTGTGCGAGCACGAGCGCTACGCGAAAGCGCCAATCGATTTCGGCGGATACCCGGAGCAGGGCCTCGTATTCTGCCTGAGAGAGCACCACCCGGGTCGGGTTCTTCTCCCTGGGCACCCTCAGGCCCTTCAAAGGGTTGGAGTCGAGGAGAAGCCCTCCCGCCTCGTTCCGCGACCGTGCGGCCCAGTTCAGGACCGCCAACAGGAACCTCAGGTTCCGCTCGACCGTGCGGTCGGACACGGGAAGGCCGCTCAGTCCGCACCTGCCCTCCCGCCGCGCCCGGATGAACCGGTCCCAGTCACGCTGGGAAAGTGTTGCGGGCTTCCGGTCCTTTCCGAAGAACCGGAGGAACATCTCCGATGCTGCCTGGTCGTATTTCCGGGAGCGCTCGCCCTTGGTGGGCGTAACCTCCTCACCGTAGATGTCAAAAAGCCGCTCCAGCGTGAGTGGCTCGGACTCGGCTTTGCCGTTGGGCTCATGGACCGCGAAGCCTGCGGCAGCCTCGTCCGCCTGCTGCTTCGCGCGCCTCCAGTCGCGGTGCTTCAGCGACCTCGTGAGCCTGCGCCCGTTCTCGCGCCACTCGATCTGGTAGAGGCCGGTCTTGGGATCGGGGAAGACCCGGACCCGGTTGCGGCCCCATTCGCCGGCGCCGTAGCTCCGGCGGCTTCGTTTCGTGCGTGCCATCATTCGATTCCTCTCTGGATGATGGACTGCACGATCTGCGCGTAGGAAAGTTCTCATCGACGGACATTCTCCGCCAGTCCCAGTCGGCGCTGAACCGCATTCCCGCAGGGATCGTTGGCCGGGAGCGGCCGCTGGTCGGCTGGGGCGAGGGTGCGCAAGCACGCTCGCCCCTATGCCGCACCAAGCCCTCTGGGCGGGGGGTCGCTCCCGTCACGGTCAGTGTGCCGCTCGTGCGGCACGGGCCGGCCACTCACCCCTGCGCAAGACGCTGCCGCATAGCGGCTTGTGCCTCTGGAGCAGTGCGCATCGCCGGAGGTCCGCAGTGTGCATCGCCCCCCCACGTCGTTTGCGCACCGCGGTGCGGCACAGGACTCGTGGGCCGGTTGACGAGGTGGCACCGGTGGTGCAGCCGGTCGAGGAGAGCGCCCGCCATGACCTCGTCGTGCAGGATCTCGCCCCAGTGCTCGAAGCCCTTGTTCGAGGTCGGCACGGTCGAGGCGTGTCCGTAGCGGGCGTTGACCAGCTGGAAGAACAGCCTGGCCCCGTTCGGGGTGACCGAAAGATAGCCGATCTCGTCCACGACCAAGAGGGCGGGGTGCGTCAGCGTCTTGAGGCGCTGGCTTGAGCCGGCCGGCGGCGTAGGCGTCCCCAAGGGAGTCGATGAGATCGGCCAGCTCCCGCAGTAGGTCCTTCGCCCGCTCCTCGGCTGGCCACCAATCATTCACGATTTGCCTTCCACCTCAAGCAGACGGATGTGATGACGCACCCCCGGCGTGGTTCGGAAGAGGATCTGACCGGCGATCAACGGGAACAGTGGATGATGTCCGCCTCGTCGGGTGGTGCCGGCGGAACGGGCCGCAGGCTGCGGCGACCATGGGACGACCGTCAGGACTGCGAATGTGGCTTCTTATGGCACTTCCCCCGTGGTAAGGATGAGGTCCTCAATGCTTGGGCCCGAACGCGGCGCATACACGCCCTCGTGAAGAGGCCGGCCGCGCTCGGATGCAGGCCAGTATCTGACGAGCAGTCTTTTCCAACCCGGAGATGAGCCTGAAGTCGGGGAGCTCTGAAGGGTGAGGGGCGAGGCCCCGGTGGGGGGGCAGGTAAGTGGGCAGGTAAGTGGTTGAGAGTGTTTCATTATCTCTTCGAACAGGGGAGAGGGGCAACCGGCGAGTAGGGAGAGGCCGGTTTGCAGGAGGGTCTCCGGGCAGGCAGCGGTCGGGACGAGGCGGGTCATGCCACGGAGTTGCGGGCCTGGCCGACGGCGCGGAAGAGCTGGGCACGGGCGCGCTGGGCAGCTTGGGCGGCGGCGAGGTGGGTGGTTGCGGCGGCGCATTGGTCGAGGGTGACGCCGGGGCGGAGGAAGTCTTCGGCGCCGAGCAGGGTTTTGAAGCGCTCGTAGGGTGTGGTGACATCTTCCTGCGGGTAGCGCCGTTTGACGCGGCCGGATGCGCTGACGACCTCGGTGGGGAAGAGGCAGGGCCGGTGGAAGTTGAGGAGGGGGCAGAGGTGGTCGTGGAGGAAGGTGTTGACCTGGGGGACGAGGGCGTGGGGGACGTGGATGTGGCCGAGCCACTTCCGGACGACGCTGCCGTTCTTGGACTCGACGAGCGCGTTGTCGTTGCAGTGGCGGGGCCGGGACTTGGTGAAGGCGGGGACGTGGAGCTTGTTGAGCAGATCGGCGACGAAGCGGTTGACGTACTCGCTGCCGTTGTCGGCGTGGAAGGCGTGGATGGCGAAGGGGAAGGCGGAGAGGAGGGCTTCGAGGCGTGGGACGAGGAATTGCTGGGTGATGCGCGGCACGGCTCCAAGGTGTTGGAACTGCGTGACTTCGTCGACGACGTTGATGAGGTAGATCCCCTTCTTGCCGCCGTGGTCGCCCAGGTGGACGGTGTCGACGCGCAGATAGCCGGGCTTGCCGTCGGGCTGCGGCTTGCGGCGGACTCCGATCGCGACGGGCGTGGGCCGGGTCTTGCGGAAGGTGAGGCGGCCGGTTCGGTACTGTCGGGTCTTGCGGAGGTTGTAGATGTGGCCGTTGGAGATGGAGGCGAGGCGCTCGAAGCGCACGTCGCCGTAGACATGGAACATGCGCCAGAGGATCGCCTTGGTGGCGGGCCCGGAGGGCTGGCCGAAGGCCTCGTCGACCTCGGCCAGCAGGGCGGCGTCATGGGGCGTGTAGCGGCGCCGGAAGGCGTTGGCCGGAGGCTTGCGGCGGTGGTCCCGGATGTTCCCGGTACGCCGGTGCTGGGCGATGAGACGGTTCGTCTGAGCCCTGGAGAAGCCCGTCACCTTCTCGATGAAACGCCTCAACAGCCCCTTGTCGGGCTTCCCGAGGCCGTGGTACTCGAATCGGACCAGGGTGCGGCGCACGAAGGCGTAGGCGGAGGTGCGGTCGGTGAGCTCGAAGTCCGCGGGCTGGTTGCCGTCCAGGAAGGCGCGGATCTGGTCGAGAGTTCGAATCCGTTCGGTGCGAAGTGTCACGATCATCCTCCAATGATCTCTTCGCCCCGGACTTCAGGCTCATCTCCCGCTGGAAACCGGCTCCGGCTTCAGGCTCATTTGCCGTTGGACAAGACTCGAGCTTGACTACTTCCGGTTGACCCGGTATCCTTCCACCGTCTCCACACCGATATCGGGGTCACGCTGCACCCCAACGACGAGATCCCGCCCCAGCCAGGTGATGCGCGGTAGGGGCAGGTCGAGCGTCCCCAGCCAGCGTCCCTCCGAGTCAAAGACGCTCCACTCGCTCGTATTGGAGTCCAACCGGTTCACGACCCACAGGTTACCTTCGGTGTCCGTGAGAAGCCCGGCAACCCGGGGCCGGTAGGGCCTTGGCGGATTCTTGGCCATGACCCGGTCCCATCCTTCCCAATCCATTCGCTGCCTCTCGGACAGCCGCGCCTTCCAGGCGTCGACTTCTGCGGAGGTGATGGGGATCGGCTCCACCTCCGTGCGCCGGATGATCCGTCGCAGAATGCCCGTTGGGGAGAACTGGTGAACTTCGTATGGATCGCCGTTGCTGATGTACACTGACAACGGGCTCCCGCCTGCTGCCAGGACGGCCTCGGTCCGGAACGGCAACACGAAGGGGACGGGCATCCGGGCGCGGAGGAATTCCTGCCCGTCCCACCAGCCAAATGACTGGGCGCTGTAGGCGGAATCGATTCTCACATAGCCAGCCGGAACCCTGTAGTACGTGTCGAGGTTTGGTTGGAAATCGGTGCGATTAATCTCAACGAGGAATGTTCCGTCTGGCAGCGGTAGGGCCACCGACTCGGTAGGGCGCTGGTCGGCCGTTCGCGTTACAGCGAACACTGCGCCCAAATCGATGCTCCGCTCCCTGTGAAGCGTGCCGGATGGGTCGAAATGGCTGATCCGGCCGAAGTTGTAATCCCAGACCACGATTGTGTCCCCCGGAAGAACCTGAAGGTACAGGGGATACGAGAATTCACCGGGTCCTCGCCCCTTGCCCCCGAAGGACGCAGAAAGAGCACCCGAAGCCTCGAAGACCAGGACCTTCGCCTCTCCTCTGGAAAGCACAGCCACTCTACCGTCCGAAAGGGGTGCGGCGCCTCCGACCTGCCACACCAGGTGGGAGGGATCGTCGACCGCCTCAGACTCGGCGGAATACCCGCCGATCACAAACTCTGGCTCAGGCGCCACGGTCCAGAAGTCGGCGGTTTCCCAATCGGGCGCGTGGTTCTCGACAATCTCGATGTTGGCTGAATCCCGAACTGTGGCGGCGGGCGTTGGATCCTCGGCTACAGGCAGGTCACAAGCCGAAGCGGCGAGGAGATACACAAGGGCAGAGAGTCGCGCGTTCTTGAGTCGTGACACTGCAGCTCCCCCGTTTTGGCGCTGAATAACGGCCATGAATCGTGGATTGCTCCCCTTAAGGCCGCGGCATAGCTGCCGTACGAAGTTCGGCTTCCAGTTCTGCCCGCACTTCTGGAAAGACCGGGATGGTACGGACAGCCTTAGTGGGGTCGCATGGCCGCACGAGATCAATTCGACCGGCCGCAGGAATGAACTCAACGGACACGCCAGCTCTTTGGTTCCCCAGGGCAAGTGCGACGGCTTTCACGTCGTGGCCATCCAACGCCTCTTGAATCTCAGTCAGCGCCGCCATGGTCTCAGCTTCACCCGCAGGACCGCACGCGATGTGGCAGGGGCCAGGGTCGTACCGACCGTCGTGGCAGTCTGAGGTACGGCCGCAACGAGAGCAGTACACATTGTCGTCGTCGGGATCAACTAGATCAGGGTTGCAACCCTCTCCCCCGACGCCGAACGTGTGGAATCCACCCTCAACCTCCATGCACCACCAGCACACTACCTCACCCTCCTCCGCGCCCTGCGCATTGAGCGGTGCGCTCGCCACCAAGGCCACGAACAGCGCGGCCACGAACAGGTACGTCTTCCTTGCGATCCTCATTAGGTTGCCTCCCGGGCACCTGTGGTGAGCCGCTCCGTCCGGGCGAGTCCCAGAGCAGCGACTTCGTGCCATACAGGTTACCCTCTACTTGTTCGCGAGCCCGACCGATCCGGGCACGTGAAAGAGGGTACCGGACAGGCGGCGCGAGTGCAACCGCCCGAAGTTGGCTGTTGGTAGCAAATGAAATGGCCGGTTGATGTAGCAACATGAAGTGTCCGCTTTCCGACCAGCCGACTTGCAGGTCGGCTGGTCGGCCAGGTCATCAGGAACCATTGACGGCCCCTCATTCGGTCGGCGGGCGGTCCCCAAGGTGCAGCCGGGGCCGAACCGTGCCGCACGTTACTGCTTCACCTGGTCGTAGCCGGCCCGCGTATCCGGCCGCCTGGATCTCTTGGAACGGGCGCACGGCGCTCAGTTCCGGATACTCGGCGAGACGAACCCAGATGATCCCCCTGAACCGATCGAGCTTTGCCGGGCGCGAAAGTCTCGGCCCGTACCTTACCGCCTCGTTATCCAGTCTCCCGGTCCAGACTGGCCCGACGCGATCCAGCGGTTACGCCGTCCGCCTGCTCACCCCACCCTGCCGCGCGATCGCTGCCTTGCTCGTCCCATGCTCCAAGTAATGCGGGTAGTCGGAAGCAGGTCCCCGCGAGACGCTCCTTCTGCGAGGTCGTGTCGCCTGTGGGTGGCCCGTGGCCCGGGCTGAGGCCGCGCCTGTCTTCTCCAGCGCGACGCTGTGCTTCAGGGCTAGAGGGCCACCGCACTCCCCGATGGCTTCGTGGTCTCGTTCGACGATCGTTTGGTCGATCCGTGCTATCTCTTCGCCTTGTCATCGGCTTGGGACCAGCCACGCATGACCCACCGGGCCCGCTCCATCTCCCACCAGATGCGCATGGCGACGACGACCTCTCCGCACTGCCCCCGTCGGCGACCGGACAGCCCATTTGTTTCTGACAGTGCGAGAGCGTGTCGCAAAATGACCCCCCTATCAATGCGCTGAATGGCATCTCTAGGAGACACAGAGTGGGAAACCGCATGCGCTGTGGCGGTCTCCAAAGTGTCTCACGAACGCGAGAGTCTTCTGACCCCGAAATGCCAACCAAGGTGCGAGAGGCAGAGTTCCGAGCCGTCTACGACGAATGGCGCGGGGGACGCCTGAGTCAGGCGGAGGCGGCAGCGCAACTGAAGATGTCCGTGCGGACGTTTGGTCGTTACGCGGCCGGGACTCGCACCCGGGGCTCCCAGTGGTGGGAAGATCAATCTCGCCATCGTCCCAACGGCCGCCGGGCGCCTGATGAGGAACGAGCGGAGCTGAAGGTGCTGTACACGGAACGCTATCCGGGCTGGAACGTCCGCCATTTCTACGAGAGGTATCGAGACGAACACGGTGGCAAGCGCTCGTATACCTGGGTCAAAGACGAACTCCAGACCGCAGGACTCGTGGCGAAGCGCGCTCGAAACGGCACTTCGCGGCGCATCAGTGGAATGGACCCGCGGGAACCCAGCGGCCGGATGCCACGGGAAGGCATGCTGATCCACCTAATCGCCGCGCGACACGAGTGGGTGTCTCGACGGACTTGGGATCTAGTCCTGACCATGGACGACGCTTCCAACTTCGTGCATTCGGGGTTCTTCGTGGAAGACTGTGGGATCTGGTCCATCTTCAAAGTGATTCGGCAGACACTGGAGAAGGGGATCTTTCGCGGCCTCAGCCTCCCTTCGACCGTGCCGGCCCGGCTAACCGCTTCTGAGTCAACATTCGGGGGCAGCACGAAACGTCAGTTGGCGCGAGCGATGGCGGAATGCGACATCGACATGTCGCGGACCGATCTTGGACTCGCTGCGCGCCGGAGGCGGATGGTCGGAACACTGCGCGGACGCCTCCCGGCCGAACTAGCTGCGGAAGGCATTGCTGAAATAGATGCGGCTAATGATTTCCTCCCTCGGTTCTGGACCCGGCCCAACCAGTCCTTTGGCAGGCCTACCGAGGGTCCGAGTGTGCTCGAACCACTGGTACCGCCTGAGCTGTCAGGTCTTGGGGACGTGCTCTGCCTGAAGCACCCAGCCCGGATCTCCAAGGGGAATCGGTTGTTCTGCAAGAATAGGGAGGTGCAGTTCTACACGCGGGGGCGGCGGCAACTGGCTACGAACCGGGAGTACCGGATCCATGAGTATGAGGACGGGAGCAGCAAGGTGTGGTCGAGGGAGACCGGGTCAGTTCTATCGAAGTGGACGGAGGTCGACGTAGTGTCATGAGGAGATTCCAAGACGTGTTGTTGGCTTTGCTGGTCGCTGCAATCGTGGTGCAGATCTGGATCGCCACCGGTCGAACGCCCGCAGGCGACGAACGATCCGGTACGATGGAACCACTCGTAACGGGAGATACGGTACCTGTCGTGACGGGCTATCGCGAGCTTGGAGTTCCCGTCACGATTCCCCTACTGAATGACGAGGCGACACGGGTTACGGTCATCTACAGCTTCCATCCAGACTGCGCCCACAGCCGGAGTTGGGGACCAGAGTGGGCTCGCCATTTTGACCAAGTGCAAGCAAGTGATTCCGGGGTGCGGAGAATCGCGCTAACGCTGGACGGTCCGTCGTCGGGGCAGGACTTTGCCAAGCACCTTGGCTGGGAGGTCGAGTTCTTGAGTGTGATCGGGTTGAGTCCACAGCGTAGAGTGTATTCCCTCGTAGCAAGAACGCCTTGGGTGTTCGTGTTCGATTCGGATGGAGTGCTCCGTTTTGACGGCCATGGGAGCGAACTCAAGCAGGTGGATGCTGTCGTTTCCCGCTTGCTATCGGGATAGGCCAGGGAGCGATGCAACGTGATTCCTGCACCGGTGTCCCCATGCCGACCAATTGTACTTAGTGCGACTACGAACCGCCCACCAGCGGGATTCCACCCAGGTCCCAATTCTACGGAGCGAACGACATGAAGCTCAAGACCGCTTCCATCCTGATCGCGTCATTGATCAATTTCGGCCTGTTGCTGGCGAGTCCGCCCGGAAGCATGGGCGCGAATGCGCAACGACCGGGCAGCTACGTGTTCCCGTGTTGCAAGATGACCGAGGGACGCCCCTATTGCTGCCAGAACTGCTGCTTCTTCCGATGGGACTGCTTGGCCGACGAGGACTGTGCACCCGACGCTAATGGGTTTGGCTCACGGAACGGGAGGTAAGCAGGCGCCGTTTGCTTCCTCCCATCAGGGTCGAATGCTCGGTCATTCGGTCGCGGCAACAGCAGTGCGGTATCGGGTAGCAAGAAAGACGGTGGCGGATCCAACAAGCCCAACTACTGCGGCCGATGAGATGCTCGGCGGCAGGCCACCGAGCAAACCAACTACGAGGCTACCGGCGGCGAGGGCGGTGTAGGCTGAGCCATACTCGCCCACTGCGGCAAAACGGCCTGTACGCCGCTGAATGACTCGCCGCGTCTGCCCTGCGTGATGTTCCACAAGGCGCTCGACGATGTCCGAAACCTGGGCGTCCGTCATCTTGGTCCGGGAGCCAGCAGCACGCCGCATCCCGATGACCAGGCGCGCGACATCGGTGTCTTTGGAGCCAGCCGACGCAACCCCGACGTCCTCCTCAGTCTGGCGAGACTCGAATGCCCTGAATAGGATCTCATCCACGGTATCCGGACTAACGGGATCCCGGTCCGTCCATTTTCCGTACGGTCCAAGACCGGAGTACACGTGCCACACTAACGCCGCGATCACGACCAGAGGCACGGTCAACGGACCGACAAGGATCCACATGGGTGACAAATCGTGCTGCACGATAAGACTTGCGGTCCCCAAGAAAGATGCTACGAAGGCACCGACGAGGCCGAAGCACGCCAACCAAGGAACTGCCGCTGCGGGTGCCAGCACTGAGCGGGATGTGATCCGCCCCACCAAAGCGCCGGCTATGCCCGACAAGACGGGAAAGACCCCAAATGGTACAGGAAACAGCGGTCGCAAGTCGCTGAGGACTCGAGGGAATGGAGCGATCGTCTCGGGCGGCATGTCGGTAGCTCCCGGCAACATCGACCTGATGGCTAAGACTCCTACGGCCGCAAGCAAGTAGGCTCCCACGCCAAACAGCACCAACTGCCCCCAAGAGACGCGCCGACGCTTGGAATCCCGCGTCATCAGCAGGTCGAACCGCAGTGCGGACCCCGCGAATGTCGCGGCCGAGATGAGAACGGCGCATGCCATGGTACTCGGCCCGAGTACCATGATTGCCCGGTAGGCATCCGGGAGCCGTGGAGCAACCCTGACAAAAGTAATCAGCGCGTAGAAACCGTATAGCCCCAGCAGTCCCGCTAGCCAGGTACCCGCTAGCTTGGCGAATCCGCACGTGGCCAGCCACCCGGATACCGGCGAGCCTCTGACGGATCTGATAGTCATAGTCGATTCAGTATTCTGGGAGGGACAGGTTGTCTGGTGGGGCCTCGCCGCCATTCGCGTGGCCTCACAGGGGTAACCGGGGTCGACTCTGTGCTACTCCGTCCTAGCGGCCACGTCCGGGCGTCGTAGGCAAGTCAACTGCCCGGCGACTTCCGCGCAGGATAGAAACCTATCGCATGTGGCGAATCCAGTGTCAATAGGGACTGCGGGACTCTGTCTCCTGGCCTTCCGCTTGCCCGGTGAGCTGTTACCGAAGCGGGCATCGTGATTCCGTCGGAATTCCAATGCTGAAGTCCTATTCGATGCTGTCCAGGGCCAATTGCTGGATCTGCTCCATTGCCCGCATTCGGGAGATGGCGCGCACTAAAAGTAATCGTGAGCCTTGAACGCTCATTCCCAACGCCTGTGCGGTCTCCGCGGCCGTCCTTCCTTCAAGGATTCGCAAGACAATTGCGTCGCGTTCCCGGTCGGGAAGCTCTCCGAGCGCACGATCCAAGACCGCGCGCTGTTCCTCACGGACCAATCGCTCTTCGGGATCGGGGGCGCGGTCCGGGACCGGCGCGGCATCCTCGAGACCGATGACCTGGATGCCCGCCCGCTTCGCCTTGCGCAGGCGCATGCGACATACATTCTTGCTGACGGCAATCGCCCAGTTGGCGAACGAACCGCGACCACCGTAGCGATGGAGCCGATCCAGGATGACCTTCCAGCAGTCCTGCGCCAGGTCGTCGGCGTGGTCGTCGTCACGCGCGTAGCGGCGAATCGCCCACCAGATACGTGAACCGACCTCTTCCACCAACTGCGCCAGCAAGACCGGATCACGGGCCCGGAGGCGAGCCAGGTCGATCGGATTAGTAATCGGTCATCGTGTCGCCAACGCGGCGGAAGGAGGGGGAGTCTAGTGTAACGGCTATGTAGCGTAAAACCGGCCCCGGGGGTCGCGCCAGCCCTTGTCTTGTCGACGCCACATGCAGTATCCTGCCGCAGGCCGACCGCTCGACTCGCGCCTCCAAGGCGGGTCAGGATGAGGCATGGACGCCCGGTAACATCAGTCCTTCGCAGCCTGCGCGAGCAAGAGCGCCACGCGAAAGCGTCAATCGATCTCGGCGGACACCCGGAGCAGGGGGCCTCGTACTCCGCCTGAGAGAGAACAACCCGGGTTGGGTTCTTCTCCCGGGGCACCCTCAAGCCCTTCAGAGGGTTGGAGTCGAGGAGCAGCCTTCCCGCTTCGTTTCGCGACCGCGCGGCCCAGTCGAGGACCGCCAGCAGGGGCCTCAGATCCCGTTCGACCGTCCGGTCGGACACGGGCAGGCCAGTCGGTCCGACCCTGCCTGCCCGCCGCGCCCGGATGAACCGGTCCCAGTCCTGCTCGGAGAGTGTCGCCGGGTCGCGGTTCCGTCCGAAAAGAGGCGGAGGAGCTCGCCCTTGGTGGGCGTCACCTCCTCACCGCAAATGTCAAACAGCTCCCCCAGCGTGAGCGGCTCGGGCTCGGCTTCCGCCTTGCCGTTCAGGTCGGGGCTGGCGAATCCGGCAGCGAACTCGTCGGCGTGCCGCTTCGCCCTCACCCATTCGCGGTGTCCCAGCGACCGGGTGAGCCTGCGCCCGTTCTCTCGCCACTCCAGCTGGTGCAGGCCGGTCTTCGGGTCAGGAAAGACCCGGACCCGGTTCCGGCCCCACTCGACTCACAGAGCGAGTCTCCGCCTTGGAAGCCCGGGAAATCCCGGACATGACAGGGCTCGGAGAACGGCTTTCCAAGCTGGAAGGACGGTTGGATGGCAGGGGGCAGCAGTTCAATACCATCATGACAATAGTGTCACTGATTATCGCCAGCGTAGCTGCCGGGGCCGTCCTGATTACCAGCTTGACGGGCGGGAGCTGATCGCCAAGGCGATCCTCCCTCCGGCAAGCAGCCTCAACAAGATCAGGATCGGCGCGCTTGTCGGGAGGACTCGGGATGGGCCGAAACCTCCGAGGTGCCTGCGCAACTTAGGTGGACGGATCTGGAATGAAGAAGCCGTTGGAGGCTGGTCGCGAACCACAGTCTGATCGCCGGGGCCACGATGCGGTCCACGCCATAGGGGCTCTCGGCGATGCCCACAGCGTGACGACTGGGCTGTTCGGCAGACACCTGATCCGCCGCCTTCGAGGCGGAGCTGAACACCCTTCCTGAAAGGATTGCTGGCCGGGAGCGACCCCTGGGCGGCGGGTGCGAGTGTGTGAAAACACGCTCGGCCCCGTGCCGCACCAAGCCCTCCGGGCGGGGGGTCGCTCCCGTCACGGCCGGTGCCGCTCGTGCGGCACGGGCCGGCCTGTGCGCGGCGGCGCAAGACGCCACCGCGCAAGCGGATACGCGCCGGCCTCCGTGTGAATCTTCGGAGGGCCTGTTTGTGAATCGGCCCCCAACGTCGTATTCACACCGCGGTGCGGCACGGAGGACGGCGCCGGTCATCGGTAGCAGGTCCCCGCGAGACGGTCCGACCGCCAGGTGCGGGCGGCCTGGATGGATCCGGGCCGGGGCTGCCGCCGCAGGCGTTTCGTCAGCACGGCGCGTCGCTTCATGGCGGCCTGGAGGCCTCCGTACTCGTCGAGGACCGGGACCGCGCCATCGATGATCGCGCGCCGGATCCGCTCGATTTCCTGACGGAGCCGGGGGTCCGGTTCGCGCGGGGGGCCGGCTTCCGCCCAACCGCGCATGACCCTTCGGGCGCGCTCGGCCTCGCTGGCCGTGTGCACGACGGCGACGAGTTCGACGGAGGTGTCACGCTCGCGGAGCGCGTGCTGCCCCCGGCCCCGTTACCGGCGCCACCAGTATCCGCCCGCGTGGCGGCGTTCGTGTAACCCCGGGGCGAAGATCTACTGAGCCCCGCAGTGGATGTTTCCGACCAAGCTCATGGCACTTCGCGGCGCGTCAGTGGAATGGACGAGCACGAGCGCCACACGAGAGCGTCAATCGATCTCGGCGGACACCAGCAGGGGCCTCGTACTCCGCCTGAGAGAGAACAACCCGGGCTGGGTTCTTCTCCCAGGGCACCCTCAAGCCCTTCAGAGGGTTGGAGTCGAGGAGCAGCCTTCCCGCTTCGTTTCGCGACCACGCGGCCCAGTTGAGGACCACCAGCGGGAGCTTCAGATCCCGTTCGACCGTCCGGTCGGACACGGGCAGGCCACTCGGTCCGACCTTGCCCTCCCGCCACGCCCGGATGAAGCGGTCCCATTCCCGCTGGGAGAGTGTCGCCGGGTCGCGGTTCCGTCCGAAGAAGCGGAGGAGCTCGCCCTTGGTGGGCGTCACCTCCTCCCCCTTCGGTCCCCCTGCTTCCCATTCCGTCTCAGCGCCCCCGTCCGTCCGGCGGCGCAGCGGCGGCGACGGGGATCCCGATGCCGCCGCCGATGGTGAACGCGTAGCCCCGCGCCGAGCGGGTGAGGCCGCCGGACCAAGCGAGGAGGCGGCCGCGCCCGTCGAGCGCCCATGGCCCGTCGGCGACGGGCGCGTCCGGGCGCAGCGCGGCGTGCCGGTCGTTCCAGAGCGCACCGGTTGCGGAGGCGGACCCGCCCCAGCGGGGCGAGACGGATAGCGAAAGCCCCTCCTCGGCCGCCGGGCTGCCGACAGTGAGTGTGACGCCAGCCCGCGCTCCTCGTAGCCTCGGGCGGAATGGAGCACGAGGGGGCGGCCGCGCGCTGGCCTGGGCGAGCGGCTCGATGGCGAGGCCGCCCAGACGCGTGAACGGGGTCAGTTCGATGCCGAGCCGCTGCTGGTCCACGGCGGCGCTCCGGCCGTCCACGGTCTCGTCTCCGGCGCCGGTCGCGAGCCTGGCCCACGCCGCCCCGGCACGGAGCCCCAGCCAGTCCGTGAACCGGCGGCGCGCCTCGAAGAGCCCGAGCCGCAGGCCGAGCGACTCGAACCCACACGCCCCGTGGCACGTGCGTTCTCCGCCGATCCCCAGCCTCCGCCGGCCATCGCCCACAGCGAGGTGGCCCGGTCCGACCAGCGCAGGTAGGGGTGCACGGCCGTCAGCGACGGTCTCCAGCCGTCCGCCCGCCGAGCCCGCGCGCCAGTCGCCCTCGTAGCCGCGCTCCGCCGAAGGCTCGCCCGCGAACGTCTGGATGTCGCCCTGGCCCCAGAACCGCCATGCGCGGCCCGGCCGCGGGCTCCCCTCTTGACCGCCGAACGCCAAACACCCACTCGGTGCCGCCCGCGCCGGGACCGCCGGAGTTCGGGAACCCGCCGAGGCCGCCCACGACCAGCGTGGCGGCCAAATCCGGCGTGTCCGGCGGGCCGTCCGAACCGTCGGCGGCGGCCGCCGCCCACTTCACCATCCGGCCCTCGAACGCGCGTCCCGCCTTGGCGTGCCCTCGCCGCGCCAGAGCCGCGACACCGCCCAGCCCTCGAGTAGCCGTCCGGCCGCCTCGCGCGCCGCCACCTCGATGGAAGCCGGGCCGTAGCCGACCGGCGTCTGCATCAGTGCCGAGCCCGCCACCGCCACGGACGCCACGCCCGGATCGGACGCCACGGCCGTGTAGGCCAGCGGATCCCCGTCGCGGTCCACGAAGTACGGCGCCAAGTCAAGCGCCACCGACCCGCCCCCCCTCATCAAGCGACTGATCCGGGATCGCGCCCACCGCTTCCGGCGGGTCGTTCACCGACGCGACCGCCACCACAACCTCCGCTTCGGCCGTCCCGCCGTTGCCGTCCGATACCGTGTAGACGAACCGATCCGGGCCGTGATAATCCGCCTCGGGCGCGTAGGTCACCCCGCCGCCCGCCGTCATCTGCGCCGTCCCATGCGAGGGAGCCGTGACGGACTCGACCACGACCTCTGCCTCCACCGGTTCGCGTTGCCGTCCGACACCGTGTAGGTGAACCGGTCCGAGCCGTAATAGTCCGCTCCCGGGGTGTACTCGACGCTGCCGTTGGCGGCCGCCCGCGCCGTCCCGTGCTCCGGCCGCGACACCGACTCGACACGCAGCGCGTCGCCCTCGACATCCATGTCGTTCGCCAGCACGTCGATCACCACCGGCTCGTCCTCCGCCGTCGCCGCCGTGTCGGCCATGGCCTCCGGCGCGTCGTTCATCGGCTCGACCACGACCACGACTGTGCGCATTCTTCGCCCCGCCGTTGCGGTCGGCCACCGTGTAGGTGAACCGATCCAAGTGGAATATAGTCCGCGTCGGGCGCGTACGCGACCGTCTGGCCGCTAGGGTGAATACGCGGGACCTTTCTTTTCCTCGAATGGTTGTTGTGACAACGGCCCGGCACCTGCCGGGAGGAAAGTGTCACCGGGGGGGAAGGAGAGGGTTTCCCTGACTACCGACTCCTTAGGGGTCGTCGTGTACGCGTTACACGCCGACACGTCGTGCGAGATGCTAGCCAACGTGGTCCGGGACACGGACGCCTAGACCTGGCCTGGGCTGCGCTCCTTGTACCGCAGGGAGCCGCTTTTCGCTAATGAGATCGTCCAGACCCTGGGGCGGTGGGGCTGGCAGGGTCCGGCAGGGAAAGATCCCGCACGCTCAATAGGACTCAAGCTGCGCCACGCCCGGAAACGCGGCCTCGTCGATTACACGCCCGACGAGAAGTGGCAACTGGCTGGCGGGGGAGGCTTCGTAGTGAAGTGGCGTCCCGTTCTCGCTGTGTTGCTACTTGGTCGGGTGAGAAGGCCCGGCGGGGCCACCGGGCCGCATCCAAGGCGCACAGGCAGGGATGACGGTCCACAGCAAGACCGGCACCTTCGACCACACGGGCGACGTTTATCTGGTTGGTGAGCGGACGCCAGCTACAATATCACGCTAAGAGAACCGGTTCCGGTTTCCTGGACAAGGTGTGACGGCTTAAACATCAGGCCGTCCTCCGGCTGAGCTTCTCGCGGACCCGGGCCGGGGTCATGTACACCGTGCCGCTGGAGAAGCCAGCCGTTGTTGTAGCGCTCGATGAAGGCCCCAATCACCGGCTCTGGCCTCCTCGAGGGGTCTCGAAATCGTGCAGATCGATGCACTCCTGCTTCAGCGTCCGGATGAAGCGCTCCGCGACGCCGTTGCACTCCGGCTTGCCCACGTAGGCCGGCGTGGAGCGGATGCCGAGCCATTTGATCTCGGTCTGGAACTGCCTGGCCCGGTACTGCGAGCCCCAGTCGTGCCGCAGACCGAGGCCCAGGGCGATCGCCTTGTCGAAGCCGCCCTCTTCCACCAGTTCCTCGTCGCTCAGGGCGGTCTTCGGACCGCGCTTCCCGGGCTGGCCGCGATCAGCCTCCGGAGGCCCGCCGAGCCTGGCCCGCAGCGCGTACACGCTCGACCGCGCGACCCGCTACGTCTCGCACACCATCGTCAGCGGGTACGGCCGGCTCGTCGACGGACTCACCCGTCCAAGTGCCTCAAGAGCTTCCTCAGCTCGTCCCCGCACCCTCTTTTTTTCGAGAAGCTCCGCCTGCAACTCGACCCGCATCGTCATCTCCCCCAGCTTCGCCCGGGTCCGCATCAGCTCGCCTCCCGGCCGGTGCTTCGCCTTCAGCCCCTTCTTGCCCCCTTCCAGGAACTCCCGCCGCCACCGCTCCAGCTCCGGCGGCGCAACCCGAATCTCCCGGCTCACCTCGCCGATGTCCTCCCCCCGCAACAGCCGCACCACCACCTCGGCCTTGCGCCGCGCGCTCCACCGCTTGGGGAGGCCGGCCGGCCTCCCCAAGCGGCCCGCGTTGTCCCGCTCGTCCGTACTCCGAGACATCCACTCCCTCCTCTCTCCTGGACCCCGGATGGATGGCTAAACTACTGTCCAGAGAAATCGGGGGCACTATAGTGCTTTTCCGCAGAGTTTCCTCCGGCTGGACAACCTGGAAACGGTGGGTTGTCGGCGCACGGACGGCGCATGCTTGCCGGCAACGGCGGAATTCAGGGAATGGGTACGGCAGGTGGAAGCTCGCGGAAACGTCGCATTCCCTGTTGATGTGCCCTTCTGCGACGAGATCGACAAAAAGGCACTGGAGGCCTTGTACGACGCCACGAACGGCTCCGGCTGGACGCGATCCGACCGCTGGCTCGATGACGAGAACCTGGATCGGTGGCACGGCGTGCGGACCGATTCCATCGGCCGGGTGTCCGGTCTGGACCTGACTGGCAACGGGCTGACTGGACAGGTGCCCGGCGCGCTCGGGCGGCTGGCCAGCTTAACGGAGCTGCGGATCCGGGACAACGCACTCGAGGGCCGGTTGCCCTTGGCGCTCGCCAGCGTTGCGCTGGAGGAATTCGATTATGAGGGCACGTCGCTGTGCGTGCCCGACGATGCCGGCTTTCACGGTTGGCTGAGCGGCATTACGCGCCACAGCGGAACGGGAGCGCGATGTCCTCCGCTCACGGAACGCGAGATACTCGAAGAGCTGTACCGGAGCACGGGCGGCCCGAACTGGTCCTGGAGCAGCGGTTGGCTGACGGATGCCCCGTTGGCGCGGTGGCACGGCATAGAGACCGATGCCGGAAGCGTCATAGGGCTGCGGCTCCGGTCGAATGGCTTGACCGGCTCTCTTCCCGTGGAACTGGCTCAACTCCCGGAGCTCAGCGTACTGGATCTCGCCGGCAACGAGCTGGAGGGGCGGATCCCGTCCGCGCTGGGCGACATTGCCCGTCTGGAGCGCCTCAATCTGGCATCGAATCGGCTCAGCGGTAGCATTCCTCCATCGCTCGCCCAGCTGTCGGAACTCCGGCACCTGGCTCTTGGCGGGAACGGGCTTTCCGGCGCGGTTCCTTCGGAACTCGGGGATCTCGGGCGCCTGGAATTACTCGATATTGGGGAGAACCAGCTTGTCGGTGAGATACCGGGGGAGTTCGGCAAGCTCGCCAACCTGATTCGGCTGAGCCTCGGAGGAAACTTCCTCACGGGAACCATTCCACCTGAGATGGGCGACCTGGATCATCTCCAGTCCATCAACCTTCAAGGGAATCAGCTCAGCGGAAGCATCCCTTCGTCACTCGGCAAGCTCGGCGCGATGGAGGACATCCGGCTCGCCGCCAACGAGTTGTCCGGACCCATTCCGCCAGCGCTGGGTGCGCTGAGTCGCCTGTCGACGTTGGATCTGTCGGGCAACCAACTGAGCGGGTCGATTCCTTCGGAGCTTGGCGAACTCCACAGTCTGTGGGAGCTTCGCCTGTTCTCCAACCAGCTCTCGGGATCGATCCCCCCGGAGTTGGGCGATCTCGCGAGCCTGGGAGTATTGGAGCTGGCCGGCAATCAGCTCGCCGGCTCGATCCCCGAACAGTTGGGTGATTTGGCCAACCTGACCCGGTTGGATCTGGGGAACAACGAGTTGGCAGGGCCACTGCCTTCCGAACTTGGGCGCGCCTCGAAGCTCGCGAATGTCGATCTGCGGTCCAACACGCTCACCGGGCCGCTGCCGCCCGAGTTCGGGCACCTCACGCTATTGAACCAGCTTATTCTCGCGGACAACCCGGACCTGGCCGGGCCGCTGCCTCCGGACATCACAGAACTCGGCGGGCTCGAACTGCTCATGGCCGGAGACACGGGGCTGTGCCGTCCGGCGGAGCTCCGTTTTGACGCATGGTTCCGCGCCATACCGGAGCGCCGTTTGGTGCGCTGTCCGGGCGGTGCGTCGGTGTATCTGACCCAAACGGTACAGTCATGGGACGATCCCGTGCCGTTGTTGGCCGGGAAGTCGGCACTGCTCCGTGTGTTCGTGACGGCACCGCAGGAGAGCACTGCCACAATGCCCGCCGTCCGCGCCACGTTCTACGTGGACGGCGCCGAGCGGTACACGGTCCTGATCCCCGCGAGCACGGAGACCATCCCCTCGGAGCTCATTGAGGGCGATCTTGCGGTGTCGGCCAACGCAGAGATCCCGGACTGGGTGGTCACGCCGGGTTTGGATATGGTGATCGAAGTCGATCCGGAGGGGAGACTTGATCCAGCGCTTGGCGTTACGAAGCGGATCCCCGATTCGGGTCGCATGACTGTCGACGTGCGCGAGGCGCCCCGGTTCCACCTGACGCTGGTCCCGTTTCTCAACGCGACGGCGCCGGACTCGTCAACTCTGGAGGATGTCTCTGCGATGGCGGCGGATCCAGACGGTCACGAGTTGCTCCGTGACGTGCGGACGCTGCTGCCGATAGCGGAAATCGACGTTGTAGCACACGACCCCGTGCTTGTATCGACTCCGGACATCTTCAGTATTCTGGGACAGGTTCGGGCGATGCGCCTCATGCAGGGCGGTTCAGGTTACTGGATGGGCGTTTGGGACGGGGTGCTGAACGCGGGAATCACGACCGCGGCTCGCGGGGTTGCCTACCTTGGTGATCAAGAGAGCGCATCAATCCGCCACGCCCGTACAATCGCCCACGAGTTGGGACACAACCTTTCTCTGGAGCATGCCCCGTGTGGCAGCCCCGACCTGACCGATCCCTGGTTCCCGCATGCTGACGGAAGGACGGGGGCCTGGGGGTACGACCTCGGACGGCACACCCTGGTGACACCCGAGGCGGCCGACATCATGTCCTATTGTTTCTACGGTGTCCAGTGGATCAGCGACTTCTTCTTCAACAAGGCGCTCGACCACCGTCTGGCCGAGGACGATGCCGCGGCGGCCGCGTTGGCTGCGGGGACGGATCCCGTCCGCACGCTCCTGTTGTGGGGTGGACTGGACCAGGATGGAGTACCGTATCTCGATCCCGCGTTCGTCGTTGACGCCACGCCCTCTCTTCCGGTCGCAGGCGGCGAATACACGATCGAGGGAGCCACGACCGATGGGACGCTCGCCTTCTCTCTTGCTTTCGATATGCCGCACATCGCAGACCACGAGGCGGGGGAGTCCAGTTTCGTGTTTGCCCTGCCTGTGCAAGACGAGTGGGCCGGCGACCTGGCGAACATCACGCTGTCCGGCCCCGGAGGCCCGGTCGTGCTGGACGAGACCACGGACCAACCGATGACGATTCTGCGCGATCCCCGGACCGGGCAGGTGCGCGGATTCCTCTCAGACGAATCGCCGGCGACCCAAGCCGCGGCAGACGCCGGAGGGTCAGGCGCCGGGCAGGGGATGGAAGTGCTGTTCAGTCGCGGCCTTCCCTCCATGGATGCCTGGCGGCGGTGAGGTTCGAGCCTGGTCAGGGCTCCGCGTTCCGGGCGGGCGACCGGGTACCACGCTGAGAAGGACTGCTGCTCTCCGTCGCGCCACTGGCGTCCGTGCTGGCCTCTCGGCCTCTGGATCCAAACCAGAACCCGATTATCGGACCGATCACGGCGACGACGTAGGAGAAAACGTCTTCGGCCCGGTCGAATTCTCTCACATAGAGAAAGAAGATGATCAGGCTGGAGGCCATCAGGGCGAAAGTCCACGCCATGATGTGGGTGACGATCGGCTGAACCATCCCCTTCCGGAAGACGGTCTCGAATGCAGTCCTGCGGCCGGAGTGCGAGCTTCCGGCCAGTCGAAGGACCAGCCAACTCAAACCGACGACGAAGATCAGAAGGGTTGCCAACAGCGGCCACCACTCGCCGAACCACCCTGACATGGTCTGCCCCCTCGTCGAGTGTAGTTAGTCGCGTCGGGCGGCGTCCAGGTATCTCACGCTCCGGCCCGCCGGCGAGGTGAGCGTCGGCAGGCTGCCACCTCCTCAACGAGGAGGTAGCCTTCGGACGAGCCTCGGACGATCCGCCGAGCGCTTCCCCACCGCCGAGTGGTATTGGCTGGTCGCCCTTGCCCGTTGTTCAGAGATCACGATAGTCTCATGCTCTTGAACCAGCAAATCGCGAAATGATCGTGATATCAAGCACGACGCGATGTGTACGGCACGCCGTACGTGCGAAACGAAACCCGAAACACCGATACCGTGACCGGGCCTGCGAAGGAGAGCAACGGTTGACCGAAGCGACACACCCTCCCACGTCGTACATCGCCGGACACGAGAGAGCCCGCGAGGCAGACCCGGATCTGGCCGACGCCTATATCGAGCACACGCGCATCGGCGACCCTCCGGCGGATGCCGCGATGGCGGCGCTCGCCGACGTCGACCAGGCGACGCGGCATCGCCTGATCAATGCGGGGATGGAACGTGATGAACAAGGAATGTGGGACGCGCCCGCCGCGCTGAGAGATTTCTTCAACGCGCTGGAGGATCCGCCGCCCTTTCAATTCGACCCTGAGAAAGCCCGCGTCGGCGCGCGCGCGTTTCACAGGTATTCGGACCTGTTCTTCGTCGGGCTTGTGCTGGCGTCGCTCATCACCGGGTTGTCCGAGGGACTGGCGAAGGGGTTCTACCTCACAGGGCGAACCGCGGGGAATCTGCGGCGGGTCAAGCAGAATACGCGCCACCTGGTCGACATCACTCTGCCCGGTGGACTGGACAGACTCGGAGACGGCTGGAAACTGACCGTCCGCATCCGGCTCATCCATGCGCAGGCGCGGCGGCTCTTGCTCAACTCGGGTCAGTGGGATGTGCCGGCCGAGGGAGTGCCGCTCCACATGGCGCATATGGCGCTGGCTTCGACCGGGTTCTCCGCCATCAACCTGCAGGCCGTGCAGAGGTTGGGGCTGCGACTCACCGAAGAAGAACGCGACGGCTTCATGCACATCTGGCGCTACGTCACCTGGCTGCTCGGCGTGCCGGACAGGCTGCTGTTCCGCAACGAGGACGATGCCCTGCGCCTGCGGAGGATCGCTCACCTGTGCGAACTCCCGCCGGGACCCATGGCTGTGGAAGTTGCGCACGGCTACATCAATACGGTCCCGGAACTGCTTGGCGTTACCGACCCCGCGAAGCGGAAGAAACTGATAGGTGTCCTGCTCAAAACCTCCCGGGCGCTCATAGGAAACGACCTCGCCAACGCCTTCGGCTACCCTCGGCAGTCCACCGTCGGCGTGCTGAAGCTCGTGCGGCTACAGCGCCGGCTCCAGATCATCCGCTCGAAGATCGTGCCCGGCGCCGACCCCCATTCGCTCACCAACTTCGCCGGCATGTTGCAACGCTCGGTGTACGATGATATCGGCATCAGCTACCGGATGCCCGACGCCGTGAGGGACACCGAGTCGAGCCGGTGGTAGCGTGGCGGAGGCCCGCAAGGCGGAGCAATGCGTCTCCACGCGCAACAAGGGGCTTGCCGGTGAAACAACCCGTGGCCGTACCGTGTCTAAGTCACGCTGGTGCAGGATCTCACGGGAGGGTTGCCCGAGACCACGGAGCCCATGAAGCCGGTACGCCACGCAGTTCCCGTTTCCTTCCTGCTCCGGCTCGCCATCACGGCCCTCGCCTCGCCGGCGGCGGTCACGGCGCAGCAACCCGATCCCGTTCCCGGGGCCCTGCTTCAGGGCGTTATCTACGATGTGCGGACCGGGGATGCCATAGCCGGCGCGATCGTGTCCTTCAGCTCGCTGCAGCAGCTCATCTCTTCGGATTCCGCAGGTGTCTTCTCGGTCCGCGGTATGCAGCCGGGCGGCCACATCGTCACCGTGACCCGGATCGGCTACGAGCGGCGGGACTTGCCGATCAACCTGACCGGCGACGGCAACGCCTTCCTCGAGATCGCGCTGACCCCCAGCCCGATCCTGCTGGACAGCCTCACCGTCGTCGCGCCCGATCGCGTCGCAGTTCGCGGCGTCGTCTACGACATGGTGAGCGGCACGCCCATCCCCGGCGCCGCCGTCTTCGTTGAATCGGAGACCCAGGGGACGCTGGCGGATTCGCTGGGCTCGTTCGTCGCGGCCGATGTCACGCCGGGGCCCCAGTTGCTCACGGTCAAACAGATCGGCTACCACGACAAGGCGATCGCCTTCACGGCGACCGGTCACCCCGACGACCTGGTGGAGATACCTTTGGCGCCCAAACCGTTCATGCTGGACGGGATCACGGCGGTCGCGAGCAACATCGAGACCATGGAAGACCGACTGAGGTCACGGCGCGGCATGGCTTCGACCGGCCGCGGGCTGATTCGCGCCTACGATCGAGAGGCACTGCTCGCTTCCGGTGCCGCCACCGGTCTTGAGTTCATCGACGACCACACCATCGTTCGGATGATGCCCTGCCCGGCGGGTGAATTCGAGTTCTTCTGTATCCGCAGAGGCGCGCGCGTCCGGGCACCATGGGTCTACATCGATGAGATCCTGCAACCGGAAGGGCTTGTCGCGCTGGAGAGGCTTTCGCCTTCTGACCTGTACTCGGTTGAAGTCTATTTCTCCGGCTCGGAGATTCGCGGCTATACCTACCAGTTCATGGAGCGC
>JAJEBR010000126.1 GCA_022822445.1 Gemmatimonadota bacterium
CATGCCGCACGAACAGGCCGGATAGATGACAGCACCTGACCGCACCCTCGAACCCGTTCTCCAGAACGCTGGCGTCACGGGGGCGTCCATAGATGTTTTCGCTGCACGAAAACCTCTGGCCGGGGGATGCCCCCGGACCCCTGCAACGACATTTCCGCGCGCCTCCAAAGGAGGCCGCCCGACATGGCCCGTCCCCGGAAGCCCGAGGCCGAACGCAGGAGCCGCACGATCGGCGTGCGCGTCACGACCGCGGAAGCCGCGGAGATCGCCGAGCGGGCCGGAGCAGCCCGCATGACGAAGGGCGGCTACATGCGCCGCAGGGCGCTGGGGCAGCCGGTCCGCGAGGCGGCCGTTCACCGTCTCGGCGCCCGGGAGCGCGTCGAACTCCACCGGATCGGCGTGAACCTGAACCAGATCGCCCGCGCCCTAAACTCCGGGGCCTCGGCGCCGACCGGGACGCTGGAGGCGGTCGAGCGAGTGGGCGAGCTTGCGGCCGGTCTCCTGAGCGGCGAGGCGCTGGACCGTTGATCCCGAAGATCAACGGACTGGGGCGCTCGTTCGCCGGGGTCGCGGCGTACTGCCTGCACGATGCGCCGGAGCCGGACGACCGCCGTCCAAGGACATCGGAGCGGGTCGGGTGGGCCGACACCCGGAACCTTGCGACGATCCGGGTGGAGCGGGCCGCGCGGCTGATGGCCGCGACGGCGAGGGCGGCCCCCGACCTCAAGCGACTGGCGGGTGGGGAGCAAAGGGGTAGGAAGCTGGCGAAGCCGGTGCTGCACTACTCCCTCAGCTGGGCTCAGGACGAAACGCCCACGCGCCAAGAGATGAACCAGGCGGTGGACGGGAGCCTCGAAGCGCTGGGGCTGGAGGGCCACGAGGCGCTGATCGTGGCGCACGACGACACGCGGCACCCCACGTCCACGTGGTCGCCAACCGTGTCGATCCGGAGACCGGGAAGGCGGCGAAGCTGGGCAACAGCAAGCTCCGGCTGTCGCGCTGGGCCGAGGGCTACGAGCGGGAACAGGGCCGGATCCGATGCGAGGAGCGGGTCAAGAACAATGCGCGACGGCGTGCGGGCCAAGAGGTGGTTCACAACCCGTGGGATCGGCCGATTCACTGGGCGCGCTACCGCCGGGAGGGCATGCTGCCGAAGCGGGCGCGGCGGGCGAGGAAGCCAGCCGACGAGGATCGGGTCGACATGGCCGCTTGGCGGCGCGTGGAAGAGCGGCTTTGGGAGCAGGTCGAGGACCGACGCTGGCTCGGGTTCTGGCGGCTGGAGACCCGGGCGAGGAAGGAGTGGGCCGAGCTGCACAAGCGGCAGGAGGACATGCGGCAGAGGCTCGACCGGGAGAGCCGCACCGTGCTCGGGAGGCTCAGGATCTGGCGGATCGAGCGCTCGTTGCGGGAACTGGTCGGTGCGGTCCGGGGTCGTGAGGATCTGGTCGGGAGCTGGCGCAAGGATCTCGACCGGTACCACAAGGGCGAGCGCGCCGCGCTGGGCAAAGCGCACGGCGAAAGCGCCCGACAAATCGAGCGGAAGGTGCGGGAGACCTACCGAAGGGGGCTTCGGGACGCGGAGCAGCGCGCACTGGCAGCGCGGGAGACGAAGGAGCGCGAAGGGACATGGGGGCGGGAGCGCGGCCCGAGAATCATCCCCATTCCCCCACTGCCGCCCCGGCCGCGAGGTCCCGAGCGTGACGGGGGAGGGTTCGAGCGATGACCCTCGATGTGGGCATCACAATACGATCTGTACTCGAACGCCAGCGCGAGCATCATCGCGGCCACCTAATAGGGTGCCATCAGAGATGCCGAGTTCCCCCGCAGCGCACTGCGGGGGCGGTGGCGGGGGAGCGCCGTGTCATTCTCAACTTTTCTTGAGCTGCGGAATAGTCGGGCGTGTTGCGATGATGTTGACGGCGGGATGATCGGTCATCATGGTCATTTCCCCCATATTTCGTCAGGACGGAGCACACGCGGAGAAAGTTACCCATGAGCGACACGAGGACAGCCACGACGGCCGAGCAGGGCCGTGCGTATGCGGAACGGCGGATCGAGGCCGCCCGTAGGGACGCCGGTTGCCAGTTAGAAGATCACTGGACCTATGTGGTGACAGACCTCACCGAACCGTACCAAAGGTGCGGAGTCGTGGCGACACCACTGCGCGAGGGGCTATCGCGTCGACATAGGGGAAATGACAGTAGTGTTGCGCGGAGACGCCATCGGGAGTTTCGCGGATGCCCTCTATCAGTTTGTCGCCGAACACACGGACAAGATCGACGACACTACAGTGGCTAGGTTTCTGGATGAGAGAGGGGACTTGACCGCGCGGGTTCCGCCCCGTGTCGGCTAGTAGCTGTCCACCGTTCGTCGGGTCACCGTTCTTGATTCGCGCCGTAGGAGCCTTCGCGCTTCCCGCCAAAGTGGACGGTTTTCCCGCCGTCCCAGTACGGCGAAAGATCCAAGCGGTCAACGGCAGGAAACGCAGATCGTGCAGTCCTGTATGAACTTACGTGATCTCTTGCCGGGATTTTGGCTTCAGGTGTTCTGCCGGGCTGGCAAGGCGCGACGAGAGCGGAATAGCAAGCGCTATTCGCCCAAGGAGCAACGCAGAGCGTAGCTGCGAAGGTAGGGGATGTACACTAAACATGACATTTTGTAATGTTGACATTACATTGTGAGCAGGTGAGCGAAACGGCCCAGCCTGGATGTATCGCCAAGGAGCCGGTCATGAGACTCCTGATCCCCATCGTCATCGTCGCTGCCCTCGCGTGCCAGCCGGGCGACAACCCGTCCGGCGACACCGGCCTGCAAGTACGCGACAGCGCCGGCATCCGGATCGTCGAAAACGCGCCGTCGTCGGGTGGCTCTCGCCTGCCGTGGCGAATCAGCGCAGAGCCGGTCGTCACGATCGGCCGTGCGGAAGGCGACGAGCCCTACCTGCTACACATCGTCAGGGATGCCCTGCGGCTGGCGGACGGTCGGGTCGTGGTGCTGAACAATGGAACGCAGGAACTGAGGGTGTTCGACGGGGACGGAACCCACCTGGCCACCTGGGGGGGCAGGGGCGAAGGCCCGGGCGAGTTCAGATCGCTGGCGGCCATCGAGCCCTGGCGGGGCGATTCCATCGCCGCGTGGTACGGGCCGCGCCGCGGCGTCACGCGGGGGATGGCACGCTGCCCCGCATCGTGCGCCTCGGTGCGGCGCCACGCGTCCCGACACAGGCCCACATCGACGCCTACATCGATGACCAGCTCTCCTGGATTCCCCCGGAAGTACCGCCCGAGGAGGTCGAGCAGTATCTGATCCGGCAGCGACGGGCGTGGGAGGCGGTCCCGGTGGCGGAGTTCCTTCCGGCGTTCAACTCGTTGATTGCCGACAGGGTGGGCCACCTCTGGCTGGAGGAGTTCGAGCCGCCGGGCGAAGAACGGCCGGGCGCGCGGTGGACGGTGCTGAACCCGGAGGGAAGAGTGCTCGGATGGGTGGAAACGCCGGACGGGCTGGAGATCTACGAAATCGGTGCGGACTACCTGCTCGCGGACGCCCGGGACGAGCTCGAGGTGGAGTACGTACAGCTCTGGTCGCTGGAGCGCTGACCCCTCCGCCCTTTCGCGGACGGGCTTTTTTCGTTATCGGTCACCCGATTACGACGGTTCCAACCCCTCGACAAGCGAGTCATCGACATGTCCAGCCGTGCCCCCCTCCGTCACGCCAACTCGGCCACTCTGCGCCGGACGGGCCGCTCCCTGCCGGGCGCTGCCCTCGTCCTGACCCTGGCTCTCGCCACCCTCCTCCCCCCCACCCTTCTCGACGCCCAGCAGGGCGGGCCGCGCGGTGGCGGCGGACCCGCACAGGCGCTCGACGACCGTTCCCTGGTCAACCAGGTCGCCGCGCGCTCCATCGGGCCGGCCGTGATGAGCGGCCGCATCGTCGACATCGCCGTGGCCGAGACGCCCGGCATGCGGGGCGGCCGCCTGGGGACCATCATCTACATCGCGGCGGCGACCGGCGGCATCTGGAAGTCGACCAGCGCCGGGATCGACTGGGAGCCGATCTTCGACGACGCGGGTGTGGGGTCGATGGGTGACGTGACCGTCGCGCCGTCGAACGCCAACATCGTCTGGGTGGGGACCGGCGAGCCCAACAACCAGCGCAGCTCGTCCTACGGCGACGGGGTCTACAAGTCGGTGGACGCCGGCGAGACCTTCGAACACATGGGGCTGCGCACCTCGCAGCACGTGGGGCGCATCGTCATCCACCCCGAGGATCCCGAAATCGTGTACGTCGCGGCGGTGGGTCCGCTCTGGGCGCCCGGCGGCGAACGCGGCGTATTCCGGACGATGGACGGCGGCGAGAGCTGGGAGGCGGTGCTCACGATTGACCAGCACACGGGCGTCACCGATATCGTGATGGACCCGACGAACCCGGACATCCTCTACGCGGCCTCCCTCCAGCGCGAACGGCGCGCCTACAGCTACGTCGGCGGCGGGCCCGGCAGCGGCATCTACAAATCCGTCGACGGCGGCGACAGCTGGACCAGGCTCACGCGCGGGCTGCCGACCTCCGACATGGGACGGATCGGCCTCGACATCAGCCTGAGCCACCCGCAGACCGTCTACGCGGTGATCGAGGGCTCCGAACAGGGCGTCTACCGCACCGACAACGGCGGCCGGGCATGGCGGCAGATGAGCGACATCGCCTCGATCCCGTGGTACTTCGGGCAGATCCGCGTCGACCCGCAGGATCCCGAAGTCGTCTATCACCTCGGCGTGCCGCTGCAGCGGTCGATGGACGGGGGCGTGACCTGGGCGTCGGCCGCGAGCGGCGGGGTCCACGTCGACCACCACGCCATGTGGATCAACCCGGAAGACCCCACCCACCTCCTGCTCGGCAACGACGGCGGCTTCTACATGTCGCACAACTTCGGCGCGACCTGGGACTTCTCGCCCAACCTGCCGCTCAGCCAGTTCTACGCGGTCGGCATCGACATGCAGGAGCCCTTCTTCGGGATCTACGGCGGCCTGCAGGACAACTCGACGTGGGGCGGCCCGAGCGCGACCCGCAACAGCATCGGCGTCGTCAACGCCGACTGGTTCCGGATGCAGGGAGGCGACGGCTTCTACGCGGCGATCGACCCCAACGACCACAACATCGCCTTCGTGGAGTCCCAGAACGGGAACCTTGTCCGCTTCAACGGCCGCACCGGTGAACGCAAGTCGATCCGCCCGCGCCCGGCGCCCGGAGAAGACAACTACCGCTTCAACTGGAGTTCGCCGATCCAGCTGTCGCCCTTCGATCCGGCCACCGTCTACTTCGCCGGCAACCACGTCTTCAAGAGCCCGGACCGCGGCGACTCCTGGCGCGTCCTGGGCCTCGACCTCACCCGCGAAATCGACCGCAACATCCTCCCCATGATGGGGTCCATCCCCGCCAACAACGCGGTCTCGCGCCATCAGGGCACGGCCGTCTTCTCGAATATCTCCACCATGCACGTCTCGTCTCACCAGCCCGGCCACATCGTCACCGGCACCGACGACGGCCAGGTCTCCGTAACCACCGACGACGGCGTCACCTGGCGCAGAATGACCGACTTCCCCGGCGTGCCGGACACCACCTACGTCAGCAAGGTGCGCTGGTCCGCCCACGACGAGGCCACCATCTACGCCACCTTCGACGGGCACCGCAGCAACGACTTCCGCCCCTACGTCATGAAGAGCACCGACCAGGGCCAGAGCTGGACTTCGGTCAGCGGCGACCTCCCGGAGTTCGGCAACATCCGCGCCTTCGCGGAGCACCACGAGAACCCGAACGTGCTCTTCGTCGGCACCGAGATCCGGCCGTTTGTGACGCTCGACGGGGGCGCGTCGTGGGTCCCGCTGGAAAACGGCATTCCGCCCTCGCCGGTGCATGACCTGAAGATCCACTCCCGCGACAACAAGCTCGTCGTGGCGACCCACGGCCGCGGCTTCTACGTGATCGACGACCTGAACCCGATCGTGTACCTGGCCGAGGCGAAGGCCGCGGGCGGGCCCTACCTGTTCCCGGTGGCGGACGCCTTCGCGTACGTGGTCAACACGGCGCCGAGTTCGGGCATCCACGCGGGCCGCGAGTACCGGGCGCCGAATCCGGCGTACGGCGCGGGGATCGCGTACTACGTGCCGCAGGGGACGAGGGGCGAGCGCATGCTGGAGATCGTCGCGAGCGACGGCCAGACGGTGCGGACGCTGGAGACGGCGACGGGTGCGGGTCTGCAGCAGGCGCGGTGGGATCTGCGCTGGGACGCGCCGTGGTCGGGGCCGCCCGCGAACCAGCAGGGCGGGTTCGGCGGTGGCGGATTCGGCGGCGGGTTCGGTGGCGGTGGCGGTGCAGGGCCGCCGGCGCTCGGCGACCAGTACACCGCGCGGCTGACGATCACGCCGGACGAGGGCGAGCCCACGGTCATGGAGCGCAGCTTCACCGTGGAGATGGACGACCTGATCGGGATGACGAGGGCGCAGCTCGCGGAGCTGCAGGAGCTGCGTCTGCGCCTCCGGCGCCTGTCCGCGACCCAGCAGATGGCGACGCGCCAGGCGCAGGAGATCCAGAGCGAGCTGCGCGGGATCGAGGCCGCGATGGCGCGCGTGGAGGTGAGCGACGAGCTGCAGGCGCGCGCCGATGAGCTGGGCGAGCAGGCGGCGGCGGTGTTGCGGGGGCTGCGGGGTGGCGGGGGAAGGGGATTTGGGGGCGGGGGTGGCGGTGGCGGCGCCGTGACCGTGCAGAGCCTGCTGGGGACGGCCGGCGGCATGAACCAGACGTACGCACCCGCGACCGACGCCGAAAGAACCGCGCTGGAGGAGGCGGGCCCGGCACTCGACGAGCAGCTCACCGCACTCAATGAACTGGTGGCCGCGATGCCCGCCTTCCGCGACGCGCTCGACGCGGCGGGCGTGCCCTGGACTCCGGGGAGGCCCGTTGGCCGCGGAGAGCCCTGAACCTGAACCCGGGGGCCCCCTCCACCCCGGGGGCTCCCTCTTCAGGCCCCATGAGCCCGCGACCCTCTGAAACACCCGCACAAGCGCCGGCCGTACGGAAACAACGGATAGCTTGTTCTCTCCTCCAGACAGGAGAATCCGCCATGTCCACACGGCACCCTCGCGGGTACATCCCGCTTCTCTCCATCGTGCTCCCGGCGGTCGCGTTCAGCGCGGCGTGCCGGCAAGGCATCGTCCCGGCCAACGCCATCATGCACCCGACCGAGGAGAATCTCCCGGCTCCGGGCGGACCGCTCATCCGGGCGGACACGGTGCTTGAGGGCGCCTCCGACCCACAGCGCGCCGCCGAATGGGCCGCGGCCCGGCGCGCCCTCCTCGACGCGGAAGTCGTCACCAGCATCGGAGCCGCGGACGGCGACGGGCCGGATGTCCTGGGGATCGTCGGCGACGCCGCCGTCGATGAAGAAGGGAACGTCTACGTCCAGGAGAACACGACGGACGAGCTGCTCGTCTTCGGCCCATCGGGCGACCTGCTACACCGCACCGGCGGGACGGGCGACGGGCCCGAGGAATTCCGGGGGATCCGCCGCTTCGATCGCCTTCCGGACGGACGACTGGTGGTCGCGCACGAAGGGGGGGCGGCCAAGGTGCTGGAACCGGGCACCCAGGGCTACAGGTACGCGGGCCCGCTGCTGGGGGACTGGTCGACGGAGCCTCCGGTGGTCCACGACATGTGTGCCGTGGGCGACCGCATCTTCCTGCACGCCACGAATCTGGGCTCGCGGGATTCGGACACACACCACGTCATCCGCGAAGTGTCCGCCGGCGAGCGGCGCGTCACTGCCACCTTCGCGGACGGCTACCGGTCCGAGTTCGAGCGCGACCGGCAGAGGAGGTCCTACGGGAACATCGCATGCGGCGACGGGCCCGTGACCCTCGTCTGGAGCCTGTACTACTTCCCGATCGTCAAGGGGTACCGGCCGGACAACACGCTGCTGTGGACGGCGCTGGTCGAGGATTTCGATCAGGGGCTGATCTACCAGAACAATGCGCGCAGCTCGTCGGTCCACCCGATAGGCAGCTCGCAGGAATACCTCATCGGCGTCCAGGCGCTTCGGCCGGGCTTCGTGGTCCTTCAGGCCGTGCACCAGGGGAATCCGCCACCAGGGCAAGGATTGGCATCGATGCCGGTCCTGCGGATGCGCACCTATCTGATCGACCAGGAGACCGGAAACGGGGGTGTGGTCAGCGACGACCTCCCGTGGATCGCCTGGATCGGGGATTCCAGCTTCATCACGGTCCCGTCCGATCCCTATCCGAAGGTGGAGGTGCGGGCGCTGTCCCCGGAGTTGCGGCGGGTTGCCCAGAGAGACACCATGAAACGCAATCTCACGCGGACGACTGAAGAAAGGGAAACACGATGATTGCGCGGACGCATTGTGCGGTATTGGAAGGGTCTCGTGGGACTCGGGAGGCGGAGGCAGCGGTTCGGATGGCGCTGGCGGCAACGGCCGCGGCGCTTGCGGCCACAGCCGCGTTACTGGCGGCGACTCCAGCGACACTGTTTGCCCAGGATGACTGCAAGTTCATGGAAACAATCGAACTCACGGAACCCGCCGCCAGCACGTTGCGGGTGGACGCGGGGGCCGGCACCCTGGCCGTCAGAGGCGTCGAGGGGAACGAGGAGTTCCGGCTGGCGGCGAAGCTGTGCGCTTCCGACGAGCGTCGGCTGGAGGGGCTCGGCGTAACGCTGCGCGGCGACCGGCTCGACACCACCTACCCGTCCACCCGGAGCGGGATCTTCTCGTGGGGCGGGAACCGGTACGCGCGGATCAACCTGGCGCTGGAGGTGCCGCTGGGCACGAATCTGCGGATCGACGACAGCTCGGGCCTCATCCACATCAGCGATGCGGGCGACGTGACCCTGGAGGACGGGTCGGGCAACGTCCTGATCCGGGATGTGGGGTCTCTGACAATCGAGGACGGCTCGGGGAGCATCAACATCCATCGGGTGACCGGCGACCTGCGGCTGGAGGATAGCTCGGGGAGTCTCAAGGTCGAGGGCGTGAACGGAAACGTGGTGATCAACGACGGCTCCGGACTCGTGACCGTTCGGGATGTGGGAGAGGACGTGACGATCTCCGACGGTTCGGGCTCCATCAGGGTTGAAGGGGTTGGCGGCAGCGTCCGCGTGGGCCAGGTGGGGTCGGGCAGCGTGACGGTCCACGATGTGGACGGCGACCTGGTGGTGAAAGACGGGCGCCGGGAGCGGATCCGGTATTCGGACATCCGTGGGACCCTCGACCTGCCGCCGGCGAGGCGGAAGTGAGACAAGCCAAAGCTCGCGCTCGATGCTGCCGCGCCATCTCTTTGGGAGGCGCGGCGGCCGCCCTGTCTTTCGGGTTGCTCTGCACCCCCGCACGGTTGGACGCCCAGGTCCTTCAGCTCCTGCGCGCGATCAACGATGGTGGCAGCTGGATCAAGCTGCCGGTGGAAGACGGCCGGGCGGAGTACAGCAGCCCCGTGTTCCCCGTGGCGGGGATGACCGTGAAAGGGTGCGTGAAGGTCTGGGACGGCAATCCGGGCTCGTGGACGCTGCGCGCCCGGGATCTGTTGGGCGATGCGGAACTCGAGGTCACGACCGAATCCGACAAGCCGGTCAGGTTCGACTACGAGGGCGGGCTACAGGCGCAACTCGATCTCGAGGTGGAGTGGAGCGAACCGGGGGACACGACGCTGTACCTCTGGATCGGCGTGTCACTCACGGAAGAGAAGGATGACGAGGAACGGGACATCTGCGAGCCGCCGCCCTCGTAGCGAGATGCCGGCTGGCGGGTTGCGCTCGCTGGCGGCGATCATGTTGGCCGCACGCGTGCACGTTGTGATTCAGGCAGGCGCCCTGGTCGATCCTGAGGGGCTCCACTCCCGGCCCGCCAACAGCCTCGCCATCTGTGGCAAGCCGATGGCTTCGACCGAATCCGCCAGGGGGTAGCGCTCCTCTCCGGCGTAAACCACGAAAGCGCGCTCCGGTCTCAGATCCGCGCGGGCATTCCGGAACCCCTTGCCGAGACTCGGCGCAAGGCTGCGCTTGATTTCGATGACCCAGGGCCGGCGGATCCCCGGCAACTCCAGAACGAGGTCGATCTCGGCTCCGGCGGCGGTCCGGTAGAAGCTGGCCCTCGTCCTCGGGTGTGCGGCGGCGAGGAGGTTTTCGATCACGAACCCCTCCCAGCTTGCGCCGACGACGGGATGGCCGGCCAAGGCGTTGAAGCTCTCGATACCGAGGAGTCCGTGCACGAGTCCGCTGTCCCTGATGTAGACCTTGGGTGACTTGACCAGCCGCTTGCGCACGTTGGCCGCGAAGGGTGGAAGGCGGCGCAAGAGGAGAAGGCTCACCAGAGTGTCGACGTAGCGCGTGACGGCGGCAGTGCTAATGGACAGGTTCCGCGCAAGCTTCGAGATGTTGGGCAGGCCGCCCTGCTCGTGGGCCAGCATGGTCCAGAGACGCCCGAGAGTCTCCGAAGGAGCGCGAATCCGGACGAACTCCGCCAGGTCACGCTCGAGATAGGTGCGGATGAAATTCTGCCGGAAGGCCAGGCTGTCCTCTTCGCTACCGGCCAGCAAGCTGTCCGGAAAGCCGCCACGGACCCACAGCGATGTCACATCATCGTCGTCCGAAGCAGCGTCGATCACATCCAGCGGATCCAGCGAGACGAATTCGATTCGCCCGGCGAGACTCTCGCCCGCCTGCTTCAGCAACTCCATCGAGGCCGACCCCAGGATAAGGAAGCGCCCGGTTCTGCGCCCGCGCAGCCGCCCCTCGTCGATCATCCCCCGCAGCTCGGGAAAGAGCTCCGGGGTGCGGTGGATCTCGTCCAGAATGACGAGCCGGTTCTCGTACCGCTGGAGAAAGAGGCGAGGGTCGGTGAGCCGGCTCCGGTCGGCTCTCGACTGGAGGTCCAGATACAGTGACCGGGTTGTCCGCGCTATCTCGCGGGCGAGCGTCGTCTTGCCCACCTGCCGTGGACCCAGCAAGGCCGTGGCTGCCTGTCGATTGAGCGCACGTCGGATGGCTTTCAGGATTCTACGCTGTATCATCCTTGTAAATTGAAAGATATAACATCAATTTGCAAGGATAATGCGATCAGCCTACCACCCCACCACCTCGTAGACCGCTACGCTCTCCACTTCCATCTCGTCCGTCTCCACCCCCAGAACCCGCCCGCCCGCAGTGGCCAGGAGCGCGAATCCCGCCGGAGGCTCGAACACACCCAGCCACGTTCCGTCGCGCGCAATCACGGTATAGCTCGGCGTCTTGTAGCAGTATGCCGTAAAGTTCTGGAGCCATATCCTGCCCTGCTCATCGCTGAAGATCCGTCCGAATAGCGGCTCCGCAGGCGATCCATCGATCCCACGCCTCCGCTGTGGTGTAGACCGGCTCCGGGTGCCAGCGCATGATCTGGCGGATCGTGCCGTCGGAGCGCCGCCACACCAGTTCGGGCCTGTCCGTGCGCCCGAAGACGAACTCTCCCCCGGCCGTGCTCACAAGGCCGCCGTGCCGGAACAGCGGTATGCCGGTGCGCACAGCGGGCTCGGACGGCATCTGGTCGTAGGAAGCGACGGTGTCGGCGGTCCGGCTTGCCAGGTCGACCCGGAACATCTGGCCGGTGACCCACCTCCCGTCGGCCGATTCTCTGCGACGGGAAGGCCGGGACGAGGTCATCAGCAGGTGCCCCTCCCCGTCCAGTCCAAGCAGGAGCAAACCTGCTGGATCGTCCGAACCCGGCAGTCGGACGGTGCTCGTCAGCGAACCGTCGGCGTATTGCAGGACACGCCAATTCCAGGTGTCGTGGGCCAGGAGGGTGTCCTGTCCGCCGGCGATCAGACGCGGGGTGCGCCCTCCGAATTCACCTGGGCCCTCGCCGGATCGGGCGATCAGTTCGGACGAGCGGCCCTGGGGGCCAATGCGCACAACCTCCTGGTTTCCCCAGTCGGCGACCGCGGCGCTCCCGTCCGGATACAGCACGCCGGAGAGGTCCGCCTGGTCAATGTTCTGGAAGGTGTAGTCACCCTCGCGGGTGCCGTGTGTGTAGACGGGCTCGTCGGCGAGCGCGAGCGTCGGCGGCGACGGGACCCCCGCATACTCGACGATCCGGATGCCGGCGCTGTCTTCGATCTGGACCGGGATAGCGCCCGAGCCGTTCGGCCCATCGGCGTCGCCGCACCCGGCGAGCGCAATGGGAAAGAGCGAAGCGAGGACGACGAGGCGACCGAGGGGACGGGCGGCGTGCGCGACGGACACGGGCGTCGCCATCTCAATTCCCTCTCGCCAGCTCGTACACCACAACCGTTTCCACATCCATTTCGTCCAGCTGGACCCCCAGCACGAGCCCGTGGGCCACATCGAGGATGCGATGCCTCGGCGGGGCCTCCACCCTGCCCAGCCACTCCCCGTCGGCGGAGATGACGGTGTAGTCGGGCACACCTTCGCTCCTGTCGCCCGGCCGGTAGGAGGCCAGCCATATCCGGCCCTCGGCGTCGGCGAAGGTCGTGGTGAAGAGGGGCATCGGTCCGCCGATGACCGCCCGGTAGATGGCCATGTTATCATCGGTCATGCGATCGATGTCGGCATCCGCGGCGCCCGGGTTGGCCAACTGGTTGCTGGCCCGGAGTCCTGCCTCGATACCCTCCAGCATCTTCTCGGTCAGCGGAGCCGGCTCGGCCTGCCACCGCACGATCTGGGTCACGGTGCCGTCGGGACGACGCCAGATGACCTCCGGCGTGTCGGATCTGGTGTAGACGAACTGGCCGTCCGAGACCGTGACCCAGCCACCAGCTCCGATCGGGTTCCACCGCAGCTCCGGCGGAGGACGCGCAATCATGTCGTAGGACGCGACCGTGTCGACGGCCCCGGTCTCCATGTCGAGCCGGGCCATGTACCCGCGCAGCCACTCCTCTTCAAAGCCGGACCTGAACGAACCCGTGGTCATCAGCAGGTGTCCGGATGCGCCGATTCCCGTGACACCCAGGCCGTCCGCGTGCCGGATGTCCACCGTGCGCTCGACCGAACCGCCATCGAAGAAGGTCACCCGGTACAGGAACTGGTCGACCGCCAGAAACCTGTCCTGCCCCAGCGCGAAGGTGGCCCCCACGTAGTCGACGTCGCCCGGTCCCTCGCCCGGCCCGGCAATCACCTCGTGCGCAGTGCCGTCCGCGCTCAGCACGACCAGTTCCTCGTTGGCAATGTCCGAGACTACGGCGCTGCCGTCCGGGAAGAGGCTGCCGGGGTGGATCCTCTGGAAGGTGTAGTCGCCCGGATTGGTGCCGTGGCGGTAGAGTGGCTCCGCCGGGAATTGGAAGGGCGCATCGACTTCCGGCATCCCGTGATACTGGACGATCCTTACGCCGGCGCTGTCCTCGGTCTGGACCGTGATTCCCGCGGTCTCGCGGATTTCACTTGCGCCTCCGCAGGCGCCGAGGGCCGCCGCAAGCAATGGTGCGCCCAGGAGCGAGCCGCGTCGGGATCGGTCGGTGACCGGCATCAGGTTGAGTTCGTATCTGTTTCGCATCATGTCCGGTATCTCCTATCTCCACCAGACGGGTGCCGGAAACCAACCCAATTCGCTGACCCGGAATCCCGGCAACCGTTCCGCCCGGAGCGTTATCATTAAGGTTGCCCTGCGAACAACCCCAAACACAAGGACGCATGAACCGAGAAATCGAAGTCATACAGGCGAAGATCAAGGAAACGAGCGGGTTCGTCGATCGGCTGCTGGAAGAGGTCGGCGGCGTGATCGTCGGCCAGAGGGCGATGGTGGAGCAGCTGCTGGTGGGGCTGCTCTCTGACGGGCACGTCCTCATGGAAGGGGTGCCCGGGCTGGCCAAGACGCTCACCGTGCGGACGCTGGCCGACGCGATCCGGACCTCGTTCCAGCGCATCCAGTTCACTCCCGATCTGCTCCCGGCCGACCTGATCGGCACGCTCATCTACGATCCCCGCAAGTCGGAGTTCAAAACCCGGAAGGGTCCGATCTTTGCGAACGTGATCCTGGCCGACGAGATCAACCGTTCCCCCGCGAAGGTGCAGTCCGCGCTGCTCGAGGCCATGCAGGAGCGCACGGTCACGATCGGCGAGGGCACCTACCCGCTGCCGTCCCCCTTCCTGGTGCTCGCGACCCAGAATCCCATCGACCAGGAGGGGACCTACCCGCTCCCCGAAGCGCAGGTGGACCGCTTCATGCTCAAGCTCTCGGTGGGGTATCCGGACCGGGAGGATGAGCTGGAGATCATGCGGCGGATGAGCGCGGGGCCGCCGCCGGCCGCCGAGCCCGTGGTGACGCCGGAGGAGATCGTCGCTGCCCGCGAAGCCGTCGAGACCATCTACATGGACAGCCAGGTCGAGCGGTACATCGTGGACCTTGTCTTCGCGACGCGTGAGCCGGCAGGATGCGGTCTGGCCGAGCTCGATCCGCTGATTTCGTTCGGGGCCTCGCCGCGCGCGACGATCTACCTGGCGAAGACTTCGCGGGCGCACGCGTTCCTGCGCCACCGCGGCTACGTGACGCCGGAGGATGTGCGTTCGGTCGCGATGGACGTGCTGCGGCACCGGGTCATCCTCACCTATGAGGCGGAGGCGGAGGAGGTGACGCCGGAGGATGTGGTGACCCGGGTGCTGGACACCGTCGAGGTGCCGTAGGAGGTCGGCGGTGAAGTCCCAGATCACCCGCGAGATCCTCAGGCAGGTGCGCCGGATCGAGATCACGACGCGCGGGCTCGTGAACGAGGTCTTCTCGGGCGAGTACCACTCCGTCTTCAAGGGGCGGGGGATGAGCTTCGCCGAGGTGCGGGAGTACCGGTACGGGGACGACATCCGCGGGATCGACTGGAACGTGACCGCCCGCACGGGCTCGCCGCATGTGAAGGTCTTCGAGGAGGAGCGCGAGCTGACGCTGATGCTGCTGGTCGACGTGAGCGCGTCGTCCGAGTTCGGCACGAGCAGCCGCACCAAGGCCGAGCTGGCCGCGGAGCTGTGCGGGGTGATCGCCTTCAGCGCCATCAAGAACAACGACAAGGTGGGACTGATCCTCTTTTCCGACCGGATCGAGCGGTTCGTGCCGCCCCGGAAGGGACGGCGGCACGCCCTGCGCGTCCTGCGGGAGCTGCTCTTCCATCCGGCCGAGGGGAAGGGGACCGACATCGGGGGCGCGCTGGAGTACCTGGCCCGGGTGACGCGGCGCCGGGCGGTGGTCTTCCTGGTGTCGGACTTTCTGGCCGATGGCTACGACCGGCCGCTCTCGGTCGCGGCGCGCAGGCACGACCTGGTGGCGGTGCGGGTCGGCGACCGGCGCGAGGAGGAGATCCCCCCGATCGGGTTCGTCGACTTCGAGGATCCCGAGACCGGGGAGCGGGTGCTGGTGAACACGTCGCGGGGGCTGTTCCGGGAGCGGTTCGGGGAACAGCGGGCCGACGCGCGCCGCCGGGTGGACCGGCTGCTGCGCCGCAGCAAGGTGGACTCGATCGACGTGACGACGGGGGTGCCGTACGAGAAGGCGCTCCGGCGCTTCTTCGAGGAGCGGGGAAGGCGGGTGCGATGATGGAGCAACGCGGGGCGGCGCTTTGGACGCGCCAGAGGTAAAGAGAACATGACGTTTTGTGATGTTGTCATGACAGTATTGCTGGCCGTGGGCGGCCTGGGGGCCTGGCAGGGTGCGTCTCCCCTGGCGGGGCCTGTGGACCGCGCGCGCCAGCCGACCCTGGCCGCCTCTGCGGTTGCCGAGGGATTACCGGTCGCCCGCGCCCCGCAGGATCCCCGCCTCGTCATGGAGGTGGACACGACGCTGCTCAACGTGGGCGACCCGGTTGCGGTGCGGCTGCGGGTGGACCACGCGGAGGGCTGGACCGTCCAGTGGCCCGATTCGTTCGACATCTCCCCGTTCGAGGTGCTGCGCCAGGAGGTTGCTGCGCCCGCGCCCGCCCCGTCAGGCGAGGGGATGCGGTCCGCGGCCGCCCTCATCGTCACGAGCTTCGAACTCGGCGAGCTGGAGATCCCGCCGATCGAGGTGGCCGTCGCGGCCCCCGACGGCACCGTCCACACGCTGCTCACCGACCCCTTCCGCATCGGGGTGCAAAGCGTCGGGCTCGACGAATCCGGGGACATCCGCGACATCAAGGGACCGCTCTCGGTTGCGCGCAACTGGTGGGCCGTGGTGCCGTGGGTGCTGCTCGCGGCTGCGCTGGCGGCCGGCGGCTACCAACTGCTCCGTCGCATGCGCAGCCGGCCAGCCACGGAGGCGCCCAGGCCCGCACCCCCGGCCCGCCCCTTCCACGTCGTCGCCATCGAGGCGCTGGACGAGCTGGAGGCGTCGTCGCTGCTGGAGCGCGGCCAGGTGAAGGCCTACCACATCCGCATCTCGGAGATCATCCGCGCGTACGTCGAGGGGCAGCTCGAAGTGCCCGCCCTGGAGATGACCACCCGGGAGGTCGTGCGCGGCCTGCGGCGGGCTTCCCTCGGCGGCGCGATCACCGAGAGCCTGCGGAGCTTCCTGGACCGCTGCGACCTGGTCAAGTTCGCGAAGCTGCGTCCCGGGGCGGACGAATCCCGGGAGCTGATGCCGGTCGCCCGCTCGCTGGTGGCGATGACGAGCGGGGCGGAGAGCGGCGTCCAATGATCTTCCGGTTCGAGGATCCGTGGTTGCTGCTCCTGCTGGGGGCCCTTCCGGTGCTGGCGTGGTGGTACCTGCGGGGGGCGAGGCGGCGGCGAGGGTCGCTCACGCATCCGGATGCCGGGGGGCTGGCGCGCGCCGCCGGAAAGGGGGGCCGGTGGCTGAGTCACCTGCCGGCTGCCTTGCGGGGACTCGCGCTGGTCTGTCTCATCGTCGCATTCGCGCGTCCCCAGACGGGGGTCACCGGCGAGAATGTGGTTGCCGAGGGGATCGACATCGTGCTGGCGCTGGACATCTCCAGTTCGATGCTGGCCGAGGACCTGACGCCCAACCGCATCGAGGCGGCCAAGGAGGTGGCTGCCGATTTCATCGAGGGTCGCCGGAACGACCGCATCGGCCTCGTCATCTTCGCGGGCAAGGCCTTCACGCAGGCGCCGCTGACGCTGGATTACTCGGTGGTAACGTCGCTGATCGCGGAACTCGGGGTCGGGATCATCGAGGACGGCACGGCGGTGGGGATGGGGCTGGCCACGGCGGTCAAGCGCCTGCAGGGGAGCGAGGCCGCGTCGAAGGTGGTGATCCTGCTGACCGACGGGCGCAACAACCGGGGCGAGATCGACCCGGTCACGGCGGCGCAGGCAGCCCAGGCGCTGGGTGTGCGCGTCTATACCATAGGCGCAGGCGCGCGCGGCACCGCCCGGTTCCCGGTTCCGGATCCGTTCGGCGGACAGCGCTACGTGACGACGCGCGTCGATGTCGACGAGCCGGTGCTGCGCGCCGTCGCCGAGACCACCGGAGGACGCTACTACCGCGCCACGGACCGCGAGAGCCTGGAGGCCATCTACGATGAGATCGACGAGCTCGAGACCACCGAGATCCTGGTCGAGGACTTCACCACCTACGGGGAGCGCTTCCCGCTGCCGCTGGCCGCTGGACTGCTCTTCCTGCTGGCCGAAGTCGTCCTGGGGCGCACCTGGCTGAGGACGCTGCCGTAGAATGTGTATGGTCGACATGACATTTCGTAAAGTTTACCTTACAAGTGCCGAGAGCCGCTGAATGTTTCGCTTCGGTTCCGGCCTCGCGCTCTGGGCCCTCGCCCTGGTCCCGCTGCTGGTCCTGCTCCATTGGCAGGCACGCAAGCGCGGCCGCGCGCTCCTCGACCGCTTCGGCGAACACGAGCTGGTGCGGCGGCTGCGCGCCTCGGTCAATGCAACCGCGATGCGCTGGAAGGGGGCGCTGGTGGTGGCCGCGGTGGCGCTGCTCGCGCTGGCGCTGGCCCGGCCCCAGTTCGGCACCCGCGTCGAGACGATCCGCCGCCAGGGGCAGGACGTGATGGTCGCGCTGGACGTCTCGCGCTCGATGTACGCGGAGGACATCGTGCCGAACCGGCTGGAGCGCGCCCGCATCGAGATCGGCCGCATCATACAGCGCCTGGAGGGGGACCGGATCGGGCTGGTCGCCTTCGCGGGCAACGCCTTCGTCCAGAGCCCGCTCACCGGCGACTACGGCGCGGCGATGCTCTTCCTGAACGCGATGGACCCGGACATCATGTCCGTGCAGGGCACCGACCTCGCGCGCGCCATCACGGTGTCGCTGGAGGCGCTGGAGGAGACGCCGCCCGAGAACCGCATCGTCGTGATCGTGACCGACGGGGAGGACCACGAGGGCGGCCTGGCCGAGGCGATCGCGGCGGCGACCGCGGCGGAGGTCACGGTCCACACGGTGGGCGTCGGGTCGCTGGATGGCGTCCCGCTCCCCGACGTGGACGGAAGCGGGGCGGGCGGCAGATTCCGCCGCGACGACGAGGGCAACGTCATCACCACCCGCCTGAACGAGACCGCGCTTCAGGACATCGCGCTGCAGACGGGCGGCGAGTACCACCGGATCGGACAGGGCTCGGGAGGGCTCGGGCGCCTGATCGAACGGATCACCGGGGGCGGTCGCGAGTTGGAATCAAGGGAGATCACCCAGTTCGAGGAGCAGTACCAGCTCTTTCTCGGTGCGGCATTGCTCCTGCTGGTCGCGGAGTTCATCATACCAGGGAGGCGCAGGCGGCCGCGTAATGCCGGTGGACGCGGGCAGGCACGCGATGCCGGTGGGCGCGGACGGGCCCGCGATGCCGGTGGGCGCCGGCGCCCCGATGCGGTTTCGGAGGTTGTCACATGAAGGTTCTTTCATGGCGTTGGGCCGGTGGTCGGGTCATGGCGGCGTTTGGAGTCGCCGTGGGGCGGGGCGCAGCCGCGTGGGCGCGGTGCGTCGCGGTGCTGTCGAATGTCACAGCCGGGTGGGTGCGGTGTGCCGCCGTCGTCGCTCCGGTCGCGGCCATCCTGATGATCGCCGGCCCGCTCCGTGCGCAGGAGGGCCGCCGCGAGGTCGAGGAGGGGAACCGCCTTTACGATGAGGGGCGGTACCAGGAAGCCCACGCCCGCTACCTGGAGGCGCTGGCGAAGGTGCCGGGGCTCTCGCTGGCCCGCTTCAACGAGGGGAACGCGCTCTATCAGAGCCAGGATTTCCAGCGCGCCATGGAGGCCTACCTGGAGGCGGCCGAGAGCGGCGACCCCGGGTGGCAGTCCCGCGCGTGGTACAACCTGGGCAACGCGCTCATGAGGCAGCAGCAGCCGGGGGCGGCGGTGGAAGCGTACAAGCAGTCGCTGCGCCGCGATCCGCGGGACGGGGACGCGAAGCACAATCTGGAGCTGGCGCTCCGGATGCTCGAACAGCAGGAGCAGCAGGAGGGGGAGGACGGGCAGGAGGGCCAGGACGGGGAGCAAGGGGAGCAGGGCGGACAGCAGGACCGGCAGGGCGAGGGGGAGCAGGGCGAGGAAGGCGATGAGGGCGAGCAGGGTGGCCAGCAGGGGCAGCAGGGTGAGGAGGGGGACGACCAGGGGCAGGGATCGGAGCCGGGTGAGGGGGACGCGCAACAGTCCCCGGACGAGGGCGAGCAGGAGGGCCAGCAAGGTCAGCCGCCCCCGCAGATGACCCCCGAGCAGGCCGAGCGCCTCCTGCAGGCGATCACGGAGGATCCCGGTGAAGTGAACCGGAAGGCGGCTCAGGCGCGCGGACGCCAGCCGAGGAAGGACTGGTAGGATGGTCGGGACGAGAATGCTCAGGTGGGCGAAGGGCCGGCGGGGCGGGACGGCGGGTGTGCGAAGACGCTGAAACGTATAGTATACATGACATTTTGTAACGTTTACTTTACAGAATGGTCCCGTGGGCGAAGCGGGGCCGTCGGCGCGGGGGGCGGGGTCCGCACCGGCCGGGCGCGGACGCATTGCGGCTTGAGTGGCGGCGGGGGTCTCGTCTGTGTGCTGCTGGGGGCGGTCCTCGGGCTTGGCGCGCCGCCGGGCGCGGTACAGGCGCAGGAGATTGCCGTCCGCGCCTTTCTGGGCGCGCCGCAGGTCGGGGTGGGGCGGCAGTTCGTGCTGAACGTGGAGGTCACGGGGACGCAGCAGGTGGACCGGGAGCCTACCCTTCCCGACATGGAGAACTTCGCGAGCTTCCTCGGTTCGAGCACGTCCAGCTCGTTCCAGATGGCGGGCGGGCGCACCACCGTGTCGGTCACCTACCAGTATCGCTTTCAGGCGCTGGTGGAGGGGTCGTTCGAGATCGGGCCGGTGTCGGTGACGGTCGGGGGCGAAACGTTGCGAACGGAGCCGGTCACGCTGACGGTCTCTGACGCGCCGCCGCCGGGTGGCGGGAACGCGGAGGCCGATCCTTCTGCGGGGATCGCGCCGGAGGATCTCTTGCTGGAGGCTTCGGTCTCGAAGACCCGCGCCTACGAGAACGAGCCGGTGACCGTCGAGTACGAGATCTTCACGCGGGTCGACGTGGACCGCTACACCATCACATCGCTGCCCCAGGCGACCGGCTTCTGGACCGAGGTGCTGGAACAGCCGGAGTCGCCCGAGGTGGAGCGGGTGGTGAGGGACGGTGCCGAATACCTGCGGGCATCCATCCGGCGGGTGGCGCTCTTCCCCACCGGCGCCGGCACCCGCACCCTCGACCCGATGAGCATCGAGGCCCAGGTGCGCGTTCCGGACCAGCGCGCCCTGGATCCGTTCGGCGGCCGCCTCGGCGGCATCTTCGGCGGGACGAGCCTCTTCGACCGCCGGACGCCCGTGGTGGTCGCCTCGCAGCCCGTCACGATCGAGGTGCTGCCCACGCCGGCCGAGGGGCGCCCGGATTCGTTTTCGGGACATGTGGGGACGCTAGGCGTCTCGGCCTCGGCGGACAGGACCGAGGTGCAGACGAACGACGCGGTCACGTTCAGCGTCGACTTTCGCGGCACCGGGAATCTCCGCGCGCTGACGCCGCCCGAGATCGCCTTCCCGGTCGAGTTCGAGGCCTTTCCGCCGGAGACGCGCGACGATATCGGCGTGGGTGGCGGGAGCCTCCAGGGGACGCGCGGCTACGACTACGTGCTGATCCCGCGCACGCCCGGCCGGGTGACGATTCCGCCGGTGGAGATGTCGTATTTTGACCCCGCAAGCACCCGGTACGTGACCGTTCGCACGGAGCCCGTGGAGATCACCGTGACCGGCGACGGGGCGGGGGCCGACCTGCCCGGTGCGGTCCCGTCCGCGGTGGAATCGATCCGCGACGAGATCCGCTTCATCCACATCGATGCGCCCAGGTTCACACGCAGGGACGTGCCGCTGTACGCGACCGCCGGCTTCTGGGTGGTGCTGCTCCTTCCGGTGGCGGCGCTGGGGGGCGCGGTCGCGGTCCGCCGGCACCGGGACCGGATCGAGGGGGACGTGGCGTACGCGCGGGTGCGCAGGGCGGGCCGAATGGCCAGAAAGCGGCTCGCGCGGGCGAGGTCGCTGGCGTCGGGCGAGCCGCAGGCCTTCCACGCGGAGGTGGCGGGCGCGCTGGAGGGACTGCTGGCCGACAGGCTGAACGTGGCCGAAGCCGGGCTGGTGCGCGAGGAGGCGGGGCGACTGGCGGCCGCGCGCGGGGTCTCCCGCGAGACGCTGGAGCGGCTGTTCGCGTGCCTCGACGACTGTGACCGGCAGCGGTTCGCGCCCCAGGGAGCCGAGCGCGAGGCGCCGGAGAAGGCGCTGGAGCGTGCGGCCGGGCTGATGAACGACCTTGCGAAGGAGTTGGCGAAGTGACGGGGGGCAGGCTGGTCGGCGGGCAATTCCCCAGCGGCATTCGAGGGGCGATGCATCGGCGTTGGGCGGCTTTGCTCGCGCGGCCCGTTTTGCGCGCAAGGCCCCCTTCGTTCGCACGACCAATCCGTAATCTCCGCTTTACTAAATGTCATGTTCTCTTTACATCTCACGTCTTCGCGGCGGGGTTCATCTTGCTCGCTGTCACGGCGGCCCCCTCCGCCCTCTGGGCCCAGCAGCCGCTGTTCGACGAGGGCAATCGCCTCTACCAGGAGGGGGACTTCGCCGGGGCGGCCGCCAGCTACGAAGCGGTCCTGGAGGGCGGCTTCGAGTCCGCGGAGGTCTACTACAACCTTGGCAACGCCCACGTCCGGCTGGGCCAGCTCGGGGAGGCGGTCCTCAACTACGAGCGGGCCGCTCGCCTCGACCCGGCGAACGACGACATCCGGGCCAACCTCGCGCTGGTCAATCAGCGGCTGCTCGACCGGATCGAGCCCATGCCGCGCTTCTGGCTGCTGTCCGCCTTCGACTGGTGGATGGGGCTGATCCCGCGCGGGGCGCTCGCGGGGCTGGCGGGGGCGTGCTATCTGCTGCTCGGCGCGGCCCTGGTGATGGTCGTGCTGCGGCGGCCGGCGGGGTGGCGCAGGGTGCTCGTGCGCACCGCGTACGCCGCCGGGGTGGCCGCGGTGGTGCTCGGCGCCACGCTGCTGGCGCGCGAGACCGGCCTGGCCGAGCCCGAGGAGGCGGTGGTGATGGCCGCCGAGGCGAGGGTGCTGAGCGCGCCGTCGGAGGAGGGGGGGCTGACGGTCTTCACCCTTCACGAAGGGACGAAGGTGCGGATCGACCGCCGCGCGGGAGAGTGGGTCGAGATCGTGCTGGCGGACGGGAAGGTGGGGTGGCTGCCGGCCGAGGTGCTGGAGGTCGTGTAGGAGGGGTGCCGCGCCGGAGCGTTGGCGGGGAGCGCGCCGGGCCGTGTTACCGGATCGTGAACTGGATGCGGAAGGTGCGCCCCGCCTGGGGCAGCCCGCACTGGTCGAGCACGGTCGAATCCGTGAGGTTCGCGACCCCGACCATGGCGCTGGCCACGCAGCCCGCCCTCGATCCGCCCAGCACGAAGCCCCGCGACGCTTCGATATCGAAGGTGGCGCTGGCGTCCATCCTCTCGAGGCCGGAGATCTCGACGTTGCGGCAGTACTGCACCCCCCGGTAGGTCCCGAACCCCGTCAGCGTGACGTCTCCCGGCCCCACGAAGCCCAGGTTCGCCGATCCGGACAGCCTTGGCTGATACTCGGCCCGTTGCTCGGAGCCCGGCTCATGGGGATCGAGCACGCGCACGTCCTTCCACGTCACGCCGCCTCCGTAGGCCATCGCGCCAAGCGTCCCGGCGGCGGCCACTTCAAGGCCCGTCGATCGCACTTCGTCCCGGTTCACGCGCTGGAATTGGGGGCCCAGGACGGTGACGGTGGAGGTGCGGACGATCGCGTCGGCCAGGCGGTGGTGGAATCCAACGACCTGCAGCGACGACCCTTCCCCCATGTCGAAGGTCACGCCGGCCTCGGCCGTGATGAGGCTCTCGGGCTTGAGGTCCGGGTTCGGGCGGAAGCGCCCCAGCGCGCCCGAGTAGAGTTCGCGCAGTGAGGGGAAGCGGGTTCGGCGGCTGACTCCCGCATGATACAGCATCCGGCCTCCGGCCGCGGGACGGGTCAGTCCCGCTCGCATCCCCCAGTCCCACAGCGTTCCCAGCGGCTCCTTGTCGCCCGACCTGGGCGTATCCGATCCATCCAGAGATCCGCCCACCGTCCACCGCGTATCGCCGCCGCCCAGCCCGAGGATGCCCTGGCTCGCAACCTCGATCTCGCCCCCGAGGCTCCACAGACGCTGTTCGTAGTCGAACGCGTCGCCGGACGCGAAGTTCTCGGCATGCCTGACATCCGCGATCGTCAGGGCGCTGCGCAGGTCGACAGCGTCGTTGACGAGGTGATCCAGGAGGAACCGCCCGGTGAGGGTCGTTGAGGTTCCCGTCTCGCCGTCCACCACCCGCTGATAGGCGGCGGACTCGTATTCGTCGATCTTCGTCGTCGAACGGTCCAGCCCGAAATTGGCCTCGACCTCGGACTCTCCGAACCGGTTCGGCCGCCGCTCCGTCCCCCCGGACAGGGCGATGAACAGACGGGACTGCTGCGGATACCGCCAGAGCCGGGGATCTTCCACATGCGCTTCGGGGGGAACGCCCCGGTCGGCATCGCTGGCCGACACAAGGCCGGAGAACCACGTGCCCTCCATCCCCCGGTACCGCGTCGCCACGAATCCGTCGATGAGACGCCGGTCGGAGTTGAGTCGCAAGCCTTCAGCGTTGGCGAGGAACTCGTCACGCAGCCCGGGATGGTCCCGGGCGCCGCCGGGCAGCGTGAGGCCGGGACTGTCGCGGAACCCGCCACCGGCTCTCACCACCCACTCGGACTCGTCATCCAGCAACGAGGCCGAGCCGGTTGCGCCGATGTTGGTTGCGCCCTCGTTGTCCAGCGCGAGCGCTCCCGTGAACCGGGAGGGTGGTTCGGCTACCGATGAACCCCGGACGACATCGAACTCGAGCGCTCCCCCGAGAACGTTGGGACCGTGGAGCATGGACGACAGGCCGCGCAGCATGGTGAACTTGCGCACCGAGGTGATCGGGATGATCGACACGTCGGTGCGGTGGTCCCATCCGAGGGTGATCGGAATCCCGTCGAGCAGAATGGCGATCTGGCGGTCTTCGGCGCCGCGCAGGTCGGGCTGTGCCTCGCCGCGGGAGTTGGCGCGGATCTGAAGCATCGGCATGCCCCGCAGCAGCTCCTCGGCAGTCGGGGCGGCGACGCTCAACGAATCCAGGAAGATCTCGATGGCGCTGGTTCCCCCGGTCGTGGCGGCCGGGCGCGGAACCTTGACCACAATCCCGCGGATGCGGACGACCGTGGTCGTGTCCTGGCCGGCGGCGAGGCCGGCGGGCATTGCCGATACCGGTGTCGCCAACGGTGGAAGAGCCAGCAGGGGAAGAGCCAGCAGTCCGCGGAGAAGCCCGGGGCGCACGCGCGCGGTTACGAACCGGGCCGGAACAGTCTTGCCACCAGTCATTCGGCCTCGTTCGTCTCCCCGCATCTGTCCCGGCAAATGGAATCCCCTATTGAAAGTGACCCGTTGCGGGGCCAAAACGTTCACCCGGAGCGCTGACGGACCATCCCTGCGCCGGGTCGCGTGTTCGTGGAACTGCTCCACAGGCTAGCGGCAGATCCCCGTGCGGACCGCCTCACAGACCGCTGCAGATGTTACCCCATAGCGGCGATAAATCTCCGTGAAGGGTGCCGAAGCGCCGAAGCGGTCGATCCCGATCGATGTCCCGCGGGAGCCTACCCAGCGGTCCCAGCCCATGGTGCTCCCGGCCTCGACCGAGAGCTTGAAGGCGTCGCCGGGGAGCACCTGACGGCGGTATTCGGGGGGTTGGGCCGCGAACAGACGCCAGCTGGGCATGCTCACCACGCGGGCGCCGATTCCCTCGCCGGCCAGCCTTTCGCGGGCCTCCAGGGCGACTCCCACCTCCGAGCCGGATGCGACGATGACGGCGTCGGGCCGGCCGGAGGCGGCGTCGCGGAGGGTGTAGGCGCCTTGGTGCAGTCCGGCGGCCGCGGGTTGGCCGGGTCCGCGGTCGATGACGGGGACCGTCTGCCGGGTCAGCGCCAGGAAGGACGGGCCTTCGCGGTAACGCAGCGCCGCGCGCCAGGCTTCGGCGGTCTCGGGGCCGTCGGCGGGGCGCAGGTCCAGCAGGCCCGGGATGGCGCGCAGCGCGGCCAGCTGCTCGATGGGCTGGTGCGTAGGACCGTCCTCGCCGAGACCGATGCTGTCGTGGGTGAAGACGTAGGTGACCGGCAGACCCATCAGCGCCGCGAGCCGGATGGAGGGGCGCATGTAGTCGGAGAAGATGAGGAAGGTGCCGCCGAAGGGGTGGACGCCCCGGTGCAGCGCCATCCCGTTCATGACCGCGCCCATCGCGTGCTCGCGCACCCCGAAGTGGATGATGCGGCCGCCGGGGTTGTCGGCGAGAAGGTCCCCGCCGCCCGCGATGTCGGTCTTGTTGGACCCGCCGAGGTCGGCCGAGCCCCCGATCATGGTGGGGATGGCGGTGGCCGCGCCCTGCAGCACCTTGCCCGAGTGGTTGCGGGTCGCGGTTGCGGGGGCTGCGGTGAGGTCCGGTAGCGCCTTTTCCCACCCGGCCGGCATTTCGCCCGCGGCAGCCGCCTCGAAGTCGGCCGCCAGCTCCGGGAAGGCCGCGCGGTAGGCCTCCATTCGGCGCGCCCACGCCGCATGTGCGCCCGCCCGGCTGGCCGCGAGCTCCCGCCAGTTTTCGAGCGCGGCCGGCTCCACATGGAAGGGCTCCAGCGACGGGTAGCCGATGCTGAGCTTGGTGGCAGTGATTTCGTCGTCGCCGAGCGGGGCGCCGTGGGTGTCCGCGGTTCCGGCCATGTTGGGGCTGCCGTCGGCGATGGTCGTGGTCATCACGATCAGCGAGGGGCGGTCGGTTTCGGCGCGGGCGGCGGTGAGGGCGGCGTCGATCGCGGCGGTGTCGGTGCCGTCCTCAACGTGCAGCGTGTGCCAGCCGTAGCCGGCGAACCGCTTGCGCTGGTCGGTGACCGTGGCCAGGTCGGTGGCCCCCTCGATCGTGATGCGATTGTCGTCGAAGACCCAGATCAGCTTGCCGAGCCGCTGGTGCCCCGCGATCTCGGCGGCCTCGTGCGAGATCCCCTCCATGAGGTCTCCGTCGGAGCAGAGCGCGTAGGTGTGGTGGTCGACGATGGCGTGGCCGGGGCGGTTGTAGCGGTCCGCGAGCCAGCGCTCCGCCAGCGCCATCCCCACGGTGTTCGCGACGCCCTGCCCCAGGGGGCCGGTGGTGGTCTCGACGCCGGGCGTGTGGCCGTATTCGGGGTGGCCGGGGGTGGGGCTGCCCCACTGGCGGAAGTTCCTGATGTCGTCGAGCGAGAGGTCGTAGCCGGACAGGTAGAGCAGGCTGTAGAGGAACATCGAGGCGTGGCCGGCGGAGAGGACGAACCGGTCGCGGTCCACCCAGCCGGGAGCGCGGGGGTCGTGCCGCAGGTGGCGCGTCCAGAGGACGTAGCCGAAGGGCGCGAGCGCCATGGGCGTGCCCGGATGGCCGGAGTTGGCGGCCTGTACCGCGTCCATGGCCAGGACCTTGATGGTGTCGATCGACAGCTTCTCGATGGTGGTCCCCGCCACGGCCTGGGACATCCGTCAGCCTCGCTTCCGCCTGTTGAATGACTTGCTCAACCGGAGGTGCCCCCGACCGCCGCGGCCTGCGCGGCCACGAAGTTCAGCAGCCTGTCCGGCACGTGAATGATCCGGCGAACTTCCATTCCCTCAAGGTGGCGCGCCACGTTCGGCTCGCTCTTTGCCAGCGCCACCACGGCCTCCCTGTCCGCGCCGACGGGCGCCGACACCGTGCCCCGCACACGGCCGTTCACCTGCACGGCCACCCGCGCCACCCTCACGGCCGCCCTGGCCGGATCGAACGAGGGCCAGTTCGCGCCCTCGAAGATGCTGTGCTCGTGGCCCAGCCGCCGCCACAGCTCCTCGGCGATGTGCGGCGCAAAGGGGGCCACCAGGCACACCAGCGGCTCGATCTCGGCCCGGGCGGGCGTCCGTCCCCCGGCGCGCGCCGCGTTCAGATACTCCATCATCGCGGCGATCGCCGTGTTGTAGCGGAGCGTCCCCACCTGCTCGGTGACCCGCTGGATCGTCTGGTGGAGCTTCTGTTCCACCGCGGGATCGATGTCATCCCGAGCCTCCGCCTCGTCCTCGATCGCCACCACCGACTCCCACAGGCGGTGCAGGAAGCCGTGCGGACCCGAGATCCCCTGGTCCTGGTAGTCGCCGCCCTCGACGAAGGGACCGAGGAACATCAGGTAGACCCGGAAGGTGTCCGCGCCGTAGCGCTCGATGATCGGGTCGGGAATGATCACGTTCCCCTTGCTCTTCGACATCTTGGCGCCCTCGCGGATGATGAGGCCGTGGGCGCGGAACTGGTCGTACGGCTCCTCGAAGTCGAGCAGCCCCATGTCGTGCAGCGCCATGACGATGAAGCGCGAGTAGAGCAGGTGAAGCACCGCGTGCTCGTTCCCGCCGATGTAGCAGTCGACCGGCAGCCAGCGGCGGGTGATCCCGGGGTCGAAGGGGCGGTCTGGGAAGTCGGTGGACGGGTAGCGCAGAAAGTACCAGGCGCTGTCCAGGAAGGTGTCCGATACGTCGGTCTCGCGGGTGGCGTCGCCGCCGCACGAGGGACAGGCCACCTCGTACCATTCGCGTACCCGGGACAGCGGGCTGACCCCCGTCTCGTCCGGCCGGAAGTCCTCCACATGGGGCAGGACAACCGGCAGATCGTCCTCCGGGACCGGCACCGGGCCGCACTCCCCACAGTGGATGATCGGGATCGGCGGTCCCCAGTACCGCTGCCGCGAGATGCACCAGTCGTGCAGCCGGAAGACGACCTTCGCCTCCGCCAGGCCGCGCGCCGCCAGATCCGCGACGATCGCCTTCTTGCCTTCCTCCACGGAGAGTCCGTCGTAGCGACCCGAATTGACGAGCGTGCCGGTCGGATACTCGTAGGCGATGGAGAGAGGGGTGTCGGCGCCCTCGCCGGGGGCGGCGATCACGCGGGGGATCGGCAGCCGGTAGGTGTCGGCGAAGTCGAAGTCGCGTTCGTCGTGTCCCGGCACCGCCATGATCGCGCCCGTGCCGTACCCCATCAGCACGTAGTCGGCGATCCAGACCGGAATGCGGTCCCCGCTCGCGGGATTGATGCAGTAGCCGCCGGTGAAGACCCCGGTCTTGCGCTTCTCGACCTTCTTGCGGGCCACCAGGTCCTTCGCGCGGGTCCGTTCCCGGTAGGCCCCCACAACCTCCCGGCATTCGTCGCTGGTAACCGCGTCGACCAGCGGGTGCTCGGGCGCCAGCACCACGTAGGTGGCCCCGAAGACGGTATCGGGGCGCGTGGTGAAGACGGTGATGCGGGTGGCCCCGGCACCGGGCTCGTCCCCGGTGTCCCCCTGGCCGGGCTCGCGATCCGTCCCCGCCAGCGGGAAGTGAAGCTCTGCGCCCTCGGACCGCCCGATCCAGTTGTACTGCGCCTTGAGCGTCGTATCCGACCAGTCGATGTGCTTCAGGTTGCGCAGCAGCCGGTCCGCGTACTCGGTGATCCGGAAAAACCACTGGCGGATGAACCGCTGCTCGACCCCGGTGCCGCACCGTTCGCAGGCACCCACGATGACCTGCTCGTTGGCCAGGACGGTCATGCACGACGGACACCAGTTCACCGGCGCTTCCTTCTGCTCCGCCAGCCCGTGCCTGAAGAGCTGCAGGAAGAGCCACTGCGTCCACCTGTAGTAGTCGGGATCCGTGGTGTCGACCGTGTGCTCCCAGTCGAACATCCCGCCGATCCGGCGCAGCTGCCGGCGGAAGTTCGCCACATTGGCCGGGATCAGCTCGGTGGGGTGCACCCCGGTCTTCAGCGCGAAATTCTCGGAATGGATCCCGAAAGCGTCGAACCCGATCGGCTCGAAGACGTCGTGTCCCTGCATGCGCTTGAAGCGCCCGAAGACGTCCGCCCCGGTGAAGGCGTAGATGTTGCCCACATGCAGCCCCTCGGCGGAGGGGTAGGGGAACATCATCAGGTTGTAGAAGGGCCGCTCGGCGGTGCGGAGCTCTTCGAGGGTGAAGGAGTTGGTCCCCTCCCGGTCCCAGCGCGCCCGCCAGCTGGCCTCGACGGCGACGGGGTCGTACGCCTGGTCAGCTTCCGCGGGCATGCCGGAAGGGGTGGCGGAGCAACGGTGCGGTTCCATGCCGCGACTCGGTTTTCGCTGGGGCGCTGGGGCCGTCGAAGGGGGCAATCAACCGAGAAAGCTAAAAGAGGTCGGAACTCTTTTGCAGTCCGGGAGGTGCGGGAGCAGGACTGAAGGCCGCTCCGGGGCCGGCGTCACCGCGGGTGGCGGGCAGCAGGGAGAAGGGATCCTCCGCCGTCTTGACACCCGTCCGCAGCGATTCGACGGCGTCGGCGAGGGATCCCCCGTGTGCCTCCAGGAGGGACTGGAAGTCGGGCAGGCGGTGGTAGTAGCGCATGCGGCTGAGCAGGGTGGCGTTGTTCAGCGGCCGGGACGCGAAGCCGGCGAAGCTGAGGGATGTGAACCCCGGCTGCACCTCGTCGCGAAAGCGGTCCAGGTGGCGTTCGAAGACGGCTTCCCGCTGCGCGATCTTGTCGTCGCTCGTGGCCAGGGTATCGGTGTAGAGAGATTCCAACTCCTCGACCAGTCCGTCGAGGAAGACCGAGAATCGCATGGTGTCGCGCCAGCGGTCCCGGGCGCGGTTGCACCAGACGGTGTCGGGGCCGCCGCCGGGCCGGGAGCAGAAGAACTCGATGGATCCGGTCCGGCCCACCCAGGTGGCGTAGCTCTCGTTGAAGCGCACCTGGCCGGGCACGAAGAGGTGATTGTGGGACAGTTCGTGGATGATGGTCGTCACCAGCTCGACCTCGTCGTACCTCAGGAGCGTCGACAGGAGGGGGTCGGCGAACCAGCCCAGGGTGCTGAAGGCGGCGGTGGGCCGCAGGTAGGTGTCCAGCCCGTCCCCTTCGAGCTTGCGCTGGGCAGCCATCGCGTCGTCGAGGCTGAAGAACCCCCGGTAGGGGACGCGCCCCACCACCGGGAACCACCAGGTCTTCGACGCCAGCCGGTCGCGGTAGGCGGCCGAGAGGACCATCGCCAGGGTGTCGCGCTCGAGCTCGGTGTAGCTGGTGTAGCTGTCGCCCACGTCGAGCCCGAGCCGGTCCCGCGCGAACTCCCGCGCCTCCCGGGCCAGGGTGAGCTTGCCGCGGGTCGCTTCGTCGGTGGTGGGGGCGAGGATCACCTCGGGGATGGGCGTGCGCGCGCGCAGGATCTTCGCCTCCTCCCACCCGGCACGAAGCACGTACATCGGGGAGCAGGCGGTCCCGGGCCAGAGCGTGGCCGCGGCCAGCAGCACGCCCGTCGTGATCAGCAGCGCGCGTCGGTACCTGCGGCCCGGCCTGGCCGGCGAGCCCGCCTTGCCCGCGGTCGAGGACGAATCCGGGCCCGGCGCAGCCGATTGGCGGCCAGGCCCGCCCGCCTCGCGACTCCGCGGCCCGCTACCGCCCGCCACCCAGGTTCCGGATCAGCGGGATCCCGCCCTCGGTGGGTACATAGACCAGCGTGCCTTCGGGCATCTGCGAGAGCTGCTGGATGTAGAAGAAGGTCAGGTACTCCTGCGTCAGCCCCTCGGAGATGATCCGCTGGGCCTCCGCGATCCCCTTGGCCTCCTCGGCCTGCTGGCGCGCCTGCTCCTGGATGATCTGCGTCTGGAACTCCTCCGCCGCGACCTGCTGCTCGCGCTCCTGCTTCTGCTCGATCGCTTCGCGGACCCGCGAGGGTGCCTGGATGTCGCGCACGAAGACGGTTTCGACCTCGATCCGGTCTTCGGCCTTGGCCTGAATCTCGCTCCTGATCGCGAGCGCCAACTCGCGGCGTTCGGGGGAGAAGATCTCGTTGATCGACTTGGTGGCCACGGCGTCGCGCACGCCGTTGCGCACCGCGCTGAGGACGATCGCCTGTTCCATGGTGGCCTCGCTGCCGATTTCCGAGTAGATGGTGGGCACGTTCTGCTGGGGGATCTTGTACAGGATCGAGACCTCGACCGTCACGTTCAGCTGTTCCGAGGTCTGGGCCTCGATCTGTTCCACGCCGCCCCGGTCGGGAAACGACTGCTCACGTATGGACATTCGTTCCACCGAGGCGAGCGGATTGATCAGGTGGACGCCCTCCGTAAGCACGCCGGGTTTCACGTCGCCCAGAAAGTGCTGTGCGCCGGCCTCGCCGACGCCGATGATCACGACGGCCTTCACCAGCACGAGGCCGACGCCGAAGACCGACAGCCCGAGCCCGACCAGCTTGTTCGGGATCTTCGGATCCGGCGACGGCATGAGGTAGACGAGGACACCGATGACGATGAGGACTAGAGCGATAGCTGCGAACATGGGGTTCCTTCCTTTCAAGGTGGGCCTGTCCTGCTGCTACGCAGGAGAAACCGGATTGCTTCCGGAGAGGCAAGTTACTTCCTAAGGCCAGCCGTGGGCAGGTAGTGCGTGGCCCGGCCCCGTCCGCCTTCGCGCAGAAAACCCAGCTCCACGAGCAGGCCCAGCTCGCGTCGCACGACCGGATAGCTGATCTCGAAGATCTTCTGGTAGTCCGCGCTGCGCAGCTCCGAGCGCTGTCCGAAGTGCTCGCGCAGCCTGGGCACGCGCTCCTCGAGGAACCACCTCGTGGAGTCGAGGTCGGCCGTAAGGTAGTAGACGGGAGCACGGGCGTCACCGATGAACTCGGGCGTGACGATGTCCCGGTCGACCAGTTCCCCGATGCGCTGCCCCGCTTCGTGCTCGGTTACGGCGTTGAGCCGGCGATATTCCCCCCGCGTGAACCCGTCCGGGCGCGCGAGCAGCATCCGCCGCTGATCGGGGCCGATGCCGAGCCCGCCCACGACGTGCTTCCACCCGGGTCCGGCGGGGGCGACCTCGGGCTCGTTGTGCAGACTGACCGTGAAGGCGCCCGCGCGCGCCGTGAAGCGGGGTTCCATGAGAAGGCTCTTCTTCATCTCCGCGAACATGCGCGCGAGTCCGAGCCCCTCGCCGCCCATGTGCCCCGCGGCCACCAGGACCCGCACCAGGAGTGGATTGCGCGTGGCGTGCGCCGCCGTGCCGCTCTTCACTTCGTGCACCGTGGCGCCCTCCGCGAGCAGCCCCGGGCTCGACACCTCCACGCGGTCGTCGTAGAACACCACCTCGGTCTCACTCCTCGCACGTTCGTAGTCCCGGTGCGCGATTGCGTTGACCAGCGCTTCGCCAAGCGCACCGACGGGGTACTCCGGCATGTCGGCCAGCAGCAGGTCGCGCAGCGGCTCGGACCGCCGGCACTGCTCTTCGATCAGTCCAAGCCCCCTGGGGACCGCCTGTGCAAGCGGTGGGTCGGCGTGCCCGATCCAGGTCGTGCTCTGGCGCTGGCCGAGGATGCGCGCGGTTCCGGCGACCCGCATCACCCGGATGCCGGCGCCCGGGTGCCAGTTGCGGGCCGGGGGCCGCCCGAAGAGCAGGAGTGCGGCGTTGGTAATCCCCCAATCGGGGGCTGTCCCCGTGATCAGGCCGAAGCGGTGCAGGATCTCAACGGCGGGCTCGGTGTCCCGGTCGGGTTCGCGGTCCCGGTCGGGTTCGCGGTCCCGGGCGAGTACGCCGTCCCGGTCGGGTTCGCCGTCCACGGCAGGTTCGCCGCCCGCGCCGGCAGCGCCGAGGAACGATTGCACCAGCCCCGGATCGAGATCGTCAATCCCGGCGTCCGGCCTGATGCGCTGCCCGTAGTCCAAATCCACGTCCTCTGCTTCCCGATGGGTCACGATCCGCTGGTGCAAAGTACAATCAAACGCGGGTCGTGAAATGATCGATAGGTGATACCGATGATGAGGTTCCCTGTTCCGTCCGCGAAAGATCACGCAGCCGCGCCGACGAACTGGAGTTCGTGGAGTCGGCGGTAGAGCCCTTCGCGCTCAAGGAGCTGATCGTGCGTCCCCTCCTCGACCAGCCTGCCCCCGTGCATCACCAGTATGCGGTCCGCGCCCTGCACCGTCGAGAGGCGGTGGGCGATGACGAGGCAGGTCCGGCCCCGCATCAGGCGGTCGGTGGCCTCCTCGATGCGGGCTTCGATCTCGGAGTCGACGGAGCTGGTGGCCTCGTCCAGCACGAGGATCGCGGGGTCGAAGGCCAGGGCGCGGGCGAAGGAGAGCAGCTGCCGCTCGCCGACCGAAAGGCGTGCGCCGCGCTCGCCGAGGGGCTGGGAGGAGCGTTCGGGGAGCCGCTCCACGAACGGAGTGGCCCCGACGGCGTCCAGGGCCGCCGCCACGGCGTCGCCGTCGATCTCCTCCGCACCCAGCTTCACGTTGTACTCCACCGATTGGCTGAAGAGGAAGATGTCCTGCAGGACCAGCCCGATTCGTTCGCGCAGGTCCTCCATGCGGAGCCGCTCGATCGGGACTCCGTCCACCGTAATCCGTCCCCGCTGGGGTTCGTAGAATCGCATCAGCAGGTTGATGATGGTCGTCTTCCCGGCCCCCGTGTGCCCCACGATCGCCATCTTCTGGCCCGGCGCGACCGTGAACGAAAGGTCCTGGATCACCCATTCGGGCTCGCCGTCGCCCGGCTCGCGCTCCGGCCCGCCCGCCCCGCCCGGCTCGCCCGGCCCGCCAGCCCCCTCGCGGCCCCCATCGCCCGCGCGGCCCCCATCGCCCTCATCCCGTCCCCCGTACGCGAACCACACGTTCTCGAAGCGGATCTCGCCGCGCGTGCCCGCTGGCAGCGCCGCCGGCGCCTCCGCGTCCCGGATCGCCGGCTCCCTGTCCAGCAGCCGAAAGATCCGCTCGGACGACGCCATCGCCCCCTGCAGGAGGTTGTACTTCTCCGAGAGGTCCTGGATCGGGCGGAAAAAGCGGCGCGCGTAGTCGAGGAATGCCGCCAGCACGCCGATCGTCACCGCGCCCTGGACCAGCGCGCCGCCCCCGTACCAGATGATCAGCGCCAGCGCCACCGCGGTGAAGAGCTGGATGACGGGGAAGAAGAGCGCGTAGTAGGTGATCGAGCGCAGGTGCGCGCCGAGATACTCGTCGTCGAGGTCCTTGAAGCGCTCCAGGTCGGCGCCCTCCCGGTTGAAGAGCTGCACCACCCGGATCCCGGTGAAGCGCTCATGCAGAAAGGCGTTCAGGCGGGCGAGGCGCACGCGGATGTCGCGGTACGCCGACCGGATCCGCGACCGGAAGACGAACGCCGCGTAGGCGACGAAGGGGAGCACGCTGAAGGTGACCAGCGCGAGCTGCCAGTCCATCTGCAGCATCGCCGCGACGATGAAGAACAGGATGAAGAGATCCCCGAATACCGTCACCAGCCCCGAGCTGAAGAGCTCGTTCAGCGTCTCCACGTCCGAGGTCACCCGGGTCATCAGCCGGCCGACCGGGTTGCGGTCGTAGAAGGCCAGGTCCAGCCGCTGCAGCTTCCGGAAGATCTGGGTGCGCAGGTCGTACATGACCCGCTGCCCCAGCCAGGTGGTGACGATGGCCTGCGCGTACTGGAAGACGAAGACGAGGACCGTCGCCCCCAGGAAGAGGATGGCCAGCAGCGCCAGCTGGCGGCCGTCGCCCAACGGGATCGCCTCGTCGAGCGCGATCTTGGTGAGGTACGGGCCGACCACCGCGAACCCGGACGCCAGCATCAGCAGCGCGATCGCCCCCGCCACCGGCCACCGGTAGGGCTTCAGATAGCGCAGCAGCCGGGCCATGAGGCGCGAATCGTACGCCTTCCCGAGGACCTCCTCTTCGTAGCCGCTGTGCATGTTCGTCGCTTACGGCGGTGTGGTGGAGCACGCGGCGGATCGCCATCGGCAGTGAGCGCGAAAGTCCGCCACGGCCCGGCTCAGATCGTGCCGGCCGCGATCTGGTCGAGACCGTCCAGAAGCCGCTGCATCCGGTCCCATGGCGCCACGGTGGCCCTCAGGCCGTTTCCAAGGGCCGTGGGGCCACGGAAAGGACGCACCCGTACCCCTACCCGTTCGAGCCGACCGGCTACGTCGTCGAGCACTTCCTCTTCGCGGAGGATGAAGATGAAGTTGGTCGCCGACCGGGGCACCTCGTAGCCGCGGTGGCGGAGCGCGTCCCGCACCCGCTCGCGGTTGGCCCTCGTTTCGGCGATCGTCTCCGCCAGCCACGGCGAATCGCTGGAGATGGCCGCCGCCGCCGCCCAGCTCGTCACGCTGGTGACCACGAAGGGGCCGCGCGCCTTGTCGACTTCGAGCACCAGCGACGGGCTCGCCACCCCGTAACCGGCCCTCAGCCCGGCCAGTCCGTACGCCTTGGACAGCGTCTTCACGCAGATCGTGCGCTCGGCGCCCAGCGCCATCTCGAAGGGGGTGCGGTCCTCCGGCTCCCGGTTGTACTCGCCGTAGGCCTCGTCGAGGATCAGGACGCTGCCCACCGCCTCGGTCCGCTCCTGCACGGCCCGGAGCCAGTCGTCGGGGAGCGCCATGCCGGTCGGGTTGCCCGGGTTGGCCACGAAGACGATCGCGGGCTCGGAGCCGGCGAACCCCTCCGGGTCGTCGAGCGCGTCGTGCCACTGGACCGCGACCGGGACGTGCCCGTTCATCTGCGCGAGCATCCCCGCGGCGGGCCATCCCGGGTCGAGGAAGCGCATCGTGGTGGGAGCGACCGCGCGCATCAGCATGTCGAGTACGCCGGTCCCTCCGGCGCCGGTCGTGACGTGGCCGGGGGTGATCCCGAGCAGGGCCGCGACCGCGTCCGTGAAGCGTTCGGAGTAGCTCCCCGGGTACTCGGAGGCCGCGGCCGTTCCCGAGCCCGCCAGCACCTCGAGCGCCGCCGGGTGGGCGCCCCAGAGGTTGCGGTTGTCGCCCAGGTCGGCCGCGATCGGCGACCGTTCCGGCAGGTAGCGGGCGAGAGTCTCGTAGTCGGTGCGGGGGTAGATGTCCATTGCCAACGGTCCTGTGGCGATAGATTTGACGGGGACGCCGCTCGCGAGCGCGCACCATGGCCGTTCCACGCTCGGGGAAATCGCGTTTTCCCGCAACGGCCAGCAGTCCGCGGGAACCGGCGCGGGGCCGCCGTCCGGGCCTCATCCGGTTCCGCCGCAGCCTGCCCGACCCGAACGTGTCCGGGGGCCAGCAAGGGTTGATGAACGAGCCGATTCGCATCAGGGGAGCGCGCCAGCACAACCTGAAGGGGATCGACCTCGACCTGCCCCGCCGCGCGCTCACCGTGATCACCGGCCCCTCGGGATCCGGCAAGTCCTCGCTCGCGCTCGACACCCTCTTCGCCGCGGGCCAGCGGCGCTACGTCGAAGCGCTCTCCACCTACGCGAAACAGTTCCTCGACCGCCTCGACAAACCCGACGTCGACCGCATCGAAGGACTCCCGCCCGCGGTCGCGATCGAGCAGCGCAACCCCGCCACCTCGAGCCGCTCCACCGTCGGCACCGCGACCGAGGTGTATGACTACCTGCGCCTCCTCTTTGCCCGGGCGGGGCGCACGCACTGCCCCGACTGCGGCGACGAGGTGCGGCCCGACACGGTCACCAGCGCGGTCGACCGGGTGGCCGCGCTGCCGCCGGGGACGCGGTTCATGGTGGCCTTTCCGCTGCGCCGGAGCGGCGAGGTGTCGCACCGGCAGGTGGCGGAGAACCTGCGGGCGCTGGGGTTCGCGCGGGTGCTGGCGGACGGCGTGCCGGCGGAGCTGGAGGAGGTGCTTGGGGAAGCGGAGCTGGACCGCGGGCCGGAGGAGGAGGCCGGTGAGCCGGTGGCGGAAGCGACGGCGGATCTCGCCACCAGCAGGGAAGTGATGGTGGTGGTCGACAGGATGAAGGTGCCCGGGAAGCCCGACCGGGAGTGGGGCGATCGGCTGGCGGACTCGCTGGCGACGTGCTTTCGCGAGGGGGAAGGGGAGGCAGCGGTGATCCCCGCGGGTGTGCGCGTCGGGGTGGGCGCGGCCGCGCGGGGAGCCCGAGCTCCTGCGGACGCGTTGGACGGGACGGACGGGATGGTGGGGACGGCCGGGGACCCCGAAGCCGGCGGGACCCTCCGCTTCACCGAGGCATTCCGCTGCCCGCGCCACCCCGACCGGGTCTTCCTGAAGCCGGAGCCCAAGCTGTTCTCCTTCAACAATCCCTACGGCAGCTGTCCGGCGTGCACCGGCTTCGGCGCGACGCTCGAATACGACCCCGATCTGGTGGTCCCCGATCCGGGCCGGTCGATCGACGACGGGGCGGTGGATCCCTGGGCCAAGCCGCGCTACGGAAGCGAGCGGTCGGCGCTGCGCCGGTTTGCGGTTCGCGAGGGCGTCTCCAGCTACACGCCGTGGCGGGAGCTGCCCGGCTCCTTCCGCGAGGCCGTCCTCTACGGGAAGGGTTCCTTCGGCGGTGTGATGGGGTTCCTCGTGTCCAGGGAACCGAAGCGGTACAAGCAGTACATCCGCATCTTCCTGCGCCAGTACCAGCGTCCGCTGCCGTGCCGTGCGTGCGGCGGGTCGCGCCTGCGGCCGGAGGCGGGCCATGTGACCGTCGGCGGCGCCACCATCGGCACCGTGAGCGACATGCCGATCGAGGAGTTGCCGGCTTGGTTGGCCGGGCTCGAACTGCGTCCGATGGAGGCGCAGATCGCGGCCCCGATCCTCAGGGAGCTGACGGCGCGGACCGGTTTCCTGGTGGACGTGGGACTGGGTTACCTGACGCTGGGCCGGCAGATGCGCACCCTGTCGGGCGGCGAGGCGCAGCGGATCTCGCTGGCCAACTCGCTCGGATCCCGGCTGGTGGACACCCTCTACGTGCTCGACGAGCCGTCCGTGGGCCTGCACCCCAGGGACATCGACGCGCTGCTCGCGCTCCTGAAGCGGCTGCGCGACGGGGGCAACTCGGTCGTGGTCGTGGAGCACAACGCCGCCGCGATCCGCGCCGCCGACCACGTGGTCGAGCTGGGGCCGGCCGCGGGAGACCGGGGCGGAGAGGTCGTTTTCGAGGGGTCTCCGGAGGTTTTGACAGATTCTTTGACAAATACCGGGCACTATCTGTCACAAAATCTGTCAAAAGAGGGTTCGAAGGGGCGGAAGCGGCCGGTGGACGGGGCGCGGATCCGTCTCCAGGGCGCCACGCTCCACAACCTGCGCGGGGCCGACGCCGAGTTCCCGGTGGGTGTAATGACGGTCGTCACGGGCGTGTCGGGGTCGGGGAAGTCGACGCTGGTGCACGACATCCTCTACCGCGCGCTCGAGCGGGAGCTGAAGGGCGGCCGGACCTCGGCGAAGGAGCACCTGGGCGAAGCCGTCGGCTCGTACGCCTCGCTCACGGGGCTGGAGTACATCGACGATATCGTGCTGATCGACCAGAGCCCCATCGGCCGGACGCCGCGCTCGAATCCCGTCACCTACATCAGGGGATGGAGCGAGATCCGGCGCATCTTCGCGAGCGAGCCGGCCGCGCGGAAGGCTGGGCTGGACGCCCGCAGCTTCTCGTTCAATGTGAAGGGCGGGCGCTGCGAGGAGTGCTCGGGCGCGGGGTCGGTGCGCGTCGAGATGGTGTTCATGGCCGACATCCACGTCCCCTGCGAGGCCTGCGGAGGAAAGCGCTACCGGCCCGAGGTGCTGGAGGTGAAGGTCCGCGGCCACAGTGTGGACGACGTACTGGACTTCACGGTTGACCGCGCGATGCGCTTCTTCGTGCGCGAGCCGAAGCTGGGGCAGGCGCTGTGGCATCTGCAGCAGGTCGGGCTGGGGTACCTGCGGCTGGGGCAGCCGGCTCCGCATCTGTCGGGTGGCGAGGCGCAGAGGCTGAAGATTGCGCGGGAGCTGATCGGGGCGGCGGGGAAGAGGCGGCGGGGGGGCGGGGTTGGGGGGGGCGGCCGGCCGGGTCGGCCAGGTCGGGCGGGTGGTGGCCGCGGGCGACGCGGGTCCCATGGAGGCACGGCGGGAAGAGGGCCGGGTGGGATGAGCCGCGTGCGTGGGACGGTCGGGTCGCGCAAGCTCTACATCCTCGACGAGCCGACGACCGGCCTCTCGGGGCAGGATGTTGCGCAGTTGCTCAGAGTGCTGCGCAAGCTGGTGCGGGCGGGGAACACGCTGGTGGTGGTGGAGCATGATCTGGACGTGATCCGCGCGGCGGACTGGGTGGTGGATCTGGGGCCGGGCGCGGGGATGCACGGCGGCGAGGTGGTGGCGATGGGGCGGCCGGAGGACGTGGCGACGGTGCCGGAGAGCGTGACGGGGCGGTTTCTGGGGGATGGGTGGGCGTGAGGGGGGGGAGGGGGGTGGGGGGGGGGGGGGGGGCGGGGGGGGGGGGGGGGGCGGGGGGGGTAGATTGCGCGGGGGGGCCGCGGGGGGGGTTACCGTGGGGGGGGCGCGCGGAATCGCCGGAGGACGCGGTGGCGCGCTTCCTGGGC
>JAJEBR010000055.1 GCA_022822445.1 Gemmatimonadota bacterium
ACGGCCGCCAACACACCGTCTTCGGCATCGAGGACTGGAGGATGCGCTGGCAGAACATCTACTCCCTGCGCACGCCGCTCCACATCCCGGCGGGCTCGCGGATCGACGCATGGTGGGTCTGGGACAACTCGGCCGGCAACGCGGACAACCCCTTCGACCCGCCCCGGGACATCGCCTGGGGCTGGCAGAGCGAGGAGGAGATGGCCGAGGTCTGGCTGGGCGTGGTCCTCGATAACCCGTCGCGGCGCAGGGCCTTGATCCGGGCGTCCTGGGCGACCTGGTACAACGCCGACTCCCAACCGTTGCCGGACGGGTAGCCGCGGTGCGCGGGCGGGCGTGGTGCTCCTCGACTCGGCGACGATTCCGGCCGTGGCCCGGCTACGATTCCGACCGTGGGCCCGGCTACGATTCCGGCCCTGGGCCCGACGAATCCCCCCAAAGGTCCAGGTGGCGCGAGAAGACTTCGTCGAGGTCGATAGCGCCCACACGCTCAGTGCCGAGCCGGACCGGCATGTCCCCCGTGCAGCGCTCGTGCCCAGGGTTTTCCCCGAAGCGCCAGACATCCACCACGTCCCGATCCGGATCCACGATCCAGTATTGGCGCACACCGCTCCTTGCGTACAGGTCGAGCTTGATCCCGCGGTCCCGGTGTGCGGTGGAAGGGGAAAGGATCTCGACGACGAGGTCGGGAGCTCCCAGCATCTGCTTCTCCGTGATGATCCCCCGTCTCTCGTTGGAGACGAAGAGCAGGTCGGGCTGCACGCGGTCGCCGGTTCCCGGGAACTCGACGAGGCACGGAGCTTGGAACATCTCTCCGTGGCCAGCGTGCTCCAGAATCCGCATCAGGTCCAGTTGAAGCCGCTTGGAGATGCGCTGGTGACGGGTTGCAGGAGCCGGCGTCATGTACAGGCGCCCCCCAATCCACTCGTAGCGATTGCCGTCCTCCGGCATCCGCTCGACATCCTCCCATGTGCGTGGTGCTTTCGTCTGCATAGTGGACACATCATACCTCCTCACCCTGCGGTGTGCGAACAGATCCGAGGGTGGAAGATACGAGCGCCTCGTCATCGATCCGTCAGCCCTTCCAGCGCCTCCGGCTTCACCCCGTAAAGGATCGCGTTGCCCGGCGTGAGGGTGCGGAAAGAGCGTTCGATGAAGTCGAACACCTCATCGCGGTCCGCGAGTGGCAGGTCGGCGTCCTCCATCATCGCTCGCACCCGCTCCGGCTCGAAGGCGCGCCACTCGAGGATGCAGCGGCGGACCACGCGCCTCGTGAAGCGGTCGTATACCACGCTTACCCTTTCGATATCGATGGCTTCCGGTCGCAGGTACCGATACCGCCTGGCTGCCGCGATATAGCCGTTGACGAACGCCTCGCGGAGCAGCGACACGTCGTTCAGCTCATAGACGCCCAGCAGGCCGCGAATGTAGTCCTGGTCGTCGATGGCGAAGAAGGACATCGGGGCCAGGTCGGCCTTCAGGAGGGGGATGAGCGACGCGACCCGGGAGGTGCGCTTGTTCACGTCGGCGAACGGTTGCAGGTAGGGAATGTGGACGAGGAGGAAGAACGACTGCTCGAACGGGTCCGTGATCCGCGCAGCCCTGGAGAGGAGGGTGTCCAGCTCGTCCTGCAGCTCGAACCGATCCTCGAGCGGGGTGTAGGCGGACCGCCCGATCGCGACCGGCATGCGCCGCAGGCTTCCGACCAGCGTCCGGTCGCGAATCAGCCGGCTCGACAGGAGAGCGTGGATGTTGCGAAGGTCCGGCCATCCAATCTCGATGTCGGAGAGGTTCTCGACCACGTACCGGATGGCGTCCCTGTGGTTGAGGATCATCACGGCGTCGTCGAACGACTTGCGGTCGGCGGTTCTGGCGGCTCGGACGAGGAACTCGGTCTCGATGATGTCGTAGCTGTTGCCTTCCAGACGCGATGAGGCCCAGGACATGTCGACTTCCAGTTCGCTCAGTACCCGGCGCGCGTACGTTACTCCCTCGGAGGCGAAGACGGGATCCAGGAACGGGGTTCCGGCCTTCTCCAGCTCGGCACGATCCTCGTCGGTGAGGTAGCGGGATTCGTTGGGCCGGTAATGTCCGGCGAATTCGCGGCGGTAGCGGGCTGCAGGCCGCTGGGAGACCGGCGTGCGAAGATGCGCCAGGACGGCCTCGCCGCCCGCGACCCGGTACCGTGTGGCCCGGCCTTCCCCCACCACCTCCAGCTTTCCCGCGTCCACGAGCCGCCGCAGCGCCCGCCAAACCGTGGACGCGCTCGCTTCCGGCGCGACCTCGCGGCGAATCTGCGACCGGGCGCACTCCGGGTGGTTGGAGACGTAGGACAGAACGGCACGGTCGCTGATGATCATGAAACGTATTTTGATCTTGAATGAAATGATTTAGGACGGAATTGACTGATTCCAGCCCGCCACGTCAAGTATTGTGTCACAGTGATGACACGTATTCTGGACACTAAGCGTGCGTGGCGACCAACCAGCGGCAGGTCGCGGCCATCCGCGCACCCCCCCAAACGCACCGCAGGGGGCCCGCCGCCTCCGGCGAACCCCCCGCAAGGGTACTGCTGCTGCGCGCGTCGGCCGCGAGCCGAAGCCCGCGGCCGCCCGCACACGCGTCTAGTTGGCCGTGATCGTCACCTTGATGAAGTCCATCACGCTGGTGATGTCGGGGTAGACGAAGCAGACCTTGCGCTCGTCGACCATCTCCATTTCGGGGGTGCCCATGTCCGGCGCCGTCTGGCGCAGCACCTGGCTCAGCCCTGAGCCGGGGCGCTCGTTCAGCTCGGTGCCCGCGTCCCAGAGCGTCAGCATGTCGGTCACGTCTCCGGAGAAGGGCCGCGCGCCATCGGGGAAGAGGGCGATGCCGTCCGGTCCGGGCGCGTAGAACAGGTCGTTGGCCTGCGCGAAACCGGTGGCGAAGGTGAGCATGTCGCCGGGCCGGCCGACCACGGTGAACTCGTACGCCATTCCGGGATGCGCCGGCCCCGGGCCCATCCCGCCGACCGGTGTGAAGAACGCCCCCGCCTGATGGATGCCGTCGCTGACGGTCACTTCTCCGGCGAGCATGGTTGGGTCGCCGGTCTCCGCGTAGGCTTCCAGGCCGGCGCTCGCCGGCATTCCGGGCATGAACAGCACACCGGTTCCCGTGTGGGAGGCGAAGGGTCCGGGTCCGAGCACTCCGGTGATTCCGGTGTGGGCGCCCAGGGCGGCAGCGAGGTGACCCGCCATCCCCATGTTGGCAAGCGCGGCGAGTCCCGCGCCCCGGTCGGGCATGCCCGCGGTGAAGAGCGGGTCGGGCGCGGAGTGCACCACCGCCACACCCGGCGTGAGCATCATCACCTGCTCGCGCATCACCTCTTCGGTCACGTTCAGGATGTTGAGGTGGAAGGACGCGGGCCCGATCGATTCGAGCGTGACCTGGATCACATCCGACACCTCGGGCATGTCGTCGCCCATGGCCTCGGCCACGTTGTCACCCACGTGCCAGAGCATAACCTGGTCGGTCACGTCCCCCGTCACCTGGGTGCCGTCGTCGTTCCACAGGGCGATCCCACCGCCGTCCGGCCCGAAGAACATGCCTTCCGCTCCCATCAGTCCGGCCGCGAAGGAGACGCTCATGCCCGGGGTGGCGTCGAAGTTGAAGCCGTAGGACATCCCCGGCGCCATGTCGTCCATGGTTTCGCCGAGCGGCGTGGCGAGCATGCCGCTGAAGGTGAACGGCTTGACCGTCGACATGTTCTCGATCCGCACCGTGAAGGGGATTTCGCCGATCATGCCGGTGAAGTCGGCGGTCGCGGTTGCGCCCAGCCCGACCGTGACCGACTGGCTGGTGGGGTCGAAGACGTACCGCGGCTCTTCATAGCCGGAGATCGTGACGGAGTAGGTGCCCATGCGCAGGTTGGAGACGGTGAAGGTGCCGTCGGCGCCAGTGGAGCCGCTTCCCGACTCGGTGCCGGAAAGCGAAACGCTCACGCCCGCGATCCCCTCGTCGTTCACCGAGACGGTGCCGGTGACCGAGGCGGTCCGGATGTAGTCGCCGCCGAAGTCGATGACCTGGGCGCGCCCCTGGGTCGCGACGGTCGTGTTCCCGGAGGTCTGGTCGAACGAGACGTCCTGCGGGAAGCCGCTGATCGTGACGGTGTAGTTGCCCGCCTCCAGATTGGGGAAGGAGTAGTTCCCGCCGCCGCTCGTGGTCGCGGTGTTGCTGGCTCCGCCGGTGAGCGAAACCGTGACGCCGTCGAGCCCGGTGCCTTCGACTGTGACCGTGCCCTGAACCGCGCCGATGATGGGCGGTTCGGTCGATTCGCCGCAGGCCGCCGCCAGCGCCATCGCCAGCGCCAGGCTGCAGCCCGCCAGGAGCTTGCGCGACATCGGGACTGCGCCTTCAGTACCTTGGGTGTTCACAGTGTGACCGTCCTTTCGAGTGTGAATGTGAGGGACCAGCCAACAAGCTACCATGCGCGCGCCAGACTTGCCACCCGAAAGCGCACAGCCGGTGCGGCCGCCGGCCGATCTCGTCGCGCATCTGGCGGGCTTTTCGGGTGCTCTGCGGCGCGGCGGAGTGCCGGTGACGCTCGGGGACGAGATCGACGCCACCGCCGCCCTCGGCCACATCGACATCGGCGACCGCGAGGAGGTTCGGCTCGGCCTGCGGTCCGCCCTGCGCGTCGAACGCAAGGCCTGGCCGCTCTTCGACCACCTCTTCGACAGCCACTGGCGCGTGGGCGGACCGGAGCGTGCGCGGCGCAGCTCCCCCCAGGGGCGGACCCGGCGCGCCCCCCGCCGCTGGCCCGGACACGATAACCCGTTGGCCGAACTGGCCCGTACGCTTGCCGGGCAACAGCGTGTCGGGCCGGCGGACGAGGCGGGTCCGGAGGGCGGGCGGCCCGGCTACAGCCCTCGCGCGCTGCTCCGGCGGAAGTCCTTCGAGGCGTGTACGGAGGACGAACTCCGGGAGATGGAGCGTCTGCTGGCGCGCCTGGCCCGGCGGTTGGCGACCCGGCGCAGCCGCCGGCTGGTGCCCGCGAGGCGGGGGCCGGTGGTGGATCTGCGGCGGAGCTTCCGGGGGGCGCTGGCCCGGGAGGGCGAGATGATCGAGCTGGCGCGGCGGGAGCGGGCGGTCGAACTCCCCCGTTTGGTTGTGTTATGCGACACGAGCGGCTCCATGGACCCCCATTCGCGCTTCCTGCTGACCTTCGTGCTGTCGCTGGGGAAGGTCGCGCGGCGCACCGAGACCTTTTCCTTCAACACATCGCTCACGCGGCTCACCCCCTGGATCACGTCGGGGAACGTCCCGGCCACCCTGGCCCGCTTCGCCCGCCGGGTGGAGGACTGGTCCGGCGGAACCCGCATCGGCGACTGCCTGCGCGAGTTCGCGGACGGGCACCTGCGCCGGACCGTCGCGTCCGACACCACCGTCCTGATCCTGAGCGACGGGCTCGACCGCGGCGACACCGGGGCGCTCGACCGGGCCCTCCTCGCGATCCGGCGGCGGGCCCGGCGCGTCATCTGGCTCAACCCGCTGATGGGGGATCCGCGCTACCGGCCCGAAGCCCGGGGCATGAAGGCGGCGCTCCCGCATGTCGACCACCTGGTGCCCGCCCACAACCTGGAGTCGCTGGAGAAGCTGGTGGCGTTGCTGTAGCCGGCGCTCGGCGGTTGGGCGCGGGCGTCCCGGTGCGCGGGCGCGACGGCTTCGGGTGCGCGGGCGCCGGCGCCGGTGGGTTGGCCCGGCAACCACTTGCGGGAGCCGGTGGCGGATGGTACATCGACGAGTACCCAACCCCAACCCGGAGAGCCAGTGAGAATCGAAGAGAAGTTCACCGTCGCCGCCTCCGCCGACGCCGTCTGGGCCTTCCTGACCGACCCCGAACGGGTGGCCGGCGCGCTCCCGGGCGCCGAGATCAGCGAGCAGATCGACGAGAACACCTACAGCGGCGGAATGGCCGTGAAGGTCGGGCCGCTCAACGCCGCCTACACCGGCACGGTCGCCTTCGAGCTGGACGAGGAGGAACGGTCGGCGGTGGTGCACGCGAAGGGGCAGGGGAAGGCGGGGATGGGCACCGCCGACATGAGGATGACCAGCGGCGTGGTGGCGCTCGGGCCCGAGGAGGCCGAAGTTACCGTGGTCGCCGACCTGACCGTCACCGGAATTCTGGCCCAGTTGGGGCGGGGCATGATGCAGCACGTCAGCAAGAAGATGTTCAAGGAGTTTACAGAGGTTCTCGGGAAGGAACTGACTTCAGAATAGCAGGGATGTAAGGTATGGGTTACAAAATGTAATGTCTGCATTACATGCATGAGCAGTTGAGCGCAGCGCGCGGTGCGCATGTGCCGCCGCGCTGCGAGGCCGCAACAGCCAAGGAGGTCAGCCGATGATCCCCCCGCAATTCGACTATCACGCTCCCGGCAGCCTGGAGGAGGCGCTCGCGCTCCTGGGCGAACTCGACGACGCCAAGGTCATGTCGGGCGGGCAGAGCCTGCTGCCGATGCTCAAGCTGCGCCTGGCGTCGCCGGCCAACATCGTGGACATCGGCGGGATCCCGGGGCTGGATTCGATTACCGAATCGGCCAGCTTCCTGCGGATCGGGGCACTGGTCACCGAGACGGCGCTGGAGGAGAGCGCGGTGGTGGCGGAGCGCTACCCGATCCTGCTCGACACCGCGAAGGTGATCGCCGACCCGCTGGTGCGGAACCGGGCGACCATCTGCGGGAATGTGGCGCACGGGGATCCGGCCAATGATCACCCGGCGACCATGATCGCGCTGAGGGCGCAGATGGTCGCGACCGGGCCGGAGGGCGAGCGCGTCATCGGTGTCGACGACTTCTTCCACGGCCTCTTCATGACGGCGCTGGAACCCGGCGAGATCCTGACCGAAATTCGCATCCCGGCGCCCGGCGGAACGGATTGCCCGCACAGCGGCGGCGCGTACCTCAAGCTGGAGCGCAAGGTGGGCGACTACGCGGTTGCCGGCGCGGCCGTGCAGCTCACGCTCAACGACGACGGCATCGTCACCCGGGCGGGCATCGGCCTCACCAACCTCGGCTTCGCGCCGATCCGGGCCGCGGCCGCCGAAGAGGTGCTCACCGGCGCCCACCTCGTCGACCGGGGCGGGTTCAAGGGCGCCATCCAGAAGGTCAAGGACGCGATCTCGCGCGCCCCCGACGCCGACGAGCTCATCGCGGCCGCCGCCCAGGCCGCCGCCGACGCCACCGACCCCGTCGCCGATCGCCGCGGCTCCGTCGAATACAAGAGAAACATGGCCCGCGTGCTGACCGCGAGGGCCATCCGCAAGGCGCTCGCGCGCGCCGACCACACGCCGGCCGGAGGGTAGCGCCATGGCCAGACACAACATCACCGTCACCGTCAACGGCGAGGCGCATTCGCGCGAGGTCGACTCCCGCCTGCTCCTCGTCCACCTGATCCGCGACGAACTCGCGCTCACCGGCACCCACATCGGCTGCGACACCACGCACTGCGGCGCGTGCACCGTGCTGGTCGACGGCGTGCCCAGCAAGTCGTGCACCGTGCTGGCCGTGCAGGCCGACGGCGCCGAGATCGGCACGGTCGAGGGCCTCGCCGACGCGAACGGCATGAGCGCGCTGCAGGAGGGCTTCATGCAGGAGCACGGCCTCCAGTGCGGCTTCTGCACCCCCGGCATGCTGATGACCGGGACCGCG
>JAJEBR010000038.1 GCA_022822445.1 Gemmatimonadota bacterium
GCCTTCATCGAGCGCTACAACAACGGCTGGCTCCTGCAACGGCACGGGTACGTGACCCCGGCCCGCGCCCGCGAGGAGCTCAGCAGAAGGGCGGCCTGATGTTTAGGCCGTCACCTTGTCCAGGTAACCGGAACCGGTACAGGGTTCCTCACCGCCCTGCGACGTGAACGCTTCAACGACATCGACCCGTCCGACTGGTACGTCGCCGGTGTGAAGGACGGCACGGTGGCGCTGGAGCGGGTGGAGGCGGGCGGTGTCATCGGCGGCTACACCGAGAGCGACCGGGGCTATCACTACACGGCCTACCGGGTGAGCGTCTACGTCGCCGGGAGCGACCGGCTGCCCGACCGGACGCTCGGCCCCTACGCCGAGTGGCACGAGGCGGCGAAGGACCGCGACGCGCTGCGGGCGGTGGGCCGCACGGCCAAGGTCGAGGGGGTGCAGTACACCTTCCCGCTCGGCGACGGCAAGCCGCTGCGCATGTGGGTGGAGATCGAATCACTCTGATTCTGAACCGGGCGGGGCACGGATCGAACCGTCCCCGTCCCATGCGTCTCGCCGGGGTGGCGAGGCTGTCACTCCCATCAGGAGGCGAGGAAATGGCTGACAAGCCACAGGACCGCACGGTCACCGTTGCGGATGTCCAGAAGCACGGCCGATTCACCATCATGGCGACGTACAACGCGCAGGCCGCGTACCTGGAACTGTACGCCAACGATCCCGGCGGTGGTGCTGGCGGCGACTTTCTCGGGACCATCACCACGCGGCCCCCGCGCGAGAACGACCTGCACGCCGAGGACGCGAAGGATCATGTCGCGACGTGTCTGGAGTTGCTGACGCTCCTCGACGAGGTGCGGATCGACCCGAGGCCGGTCGCCCAGATGATGGGCCTTGGGGTCCATTACTTCCCACGGGGCGGAATCGACCACATCGGCGGCTACCATGCCCGATCCCGAGACGCCTACCCGAACCCGGCAGGCTGGTACTACTTCCAGCCGGAGCACTCGCAGTGGGCGGGACCGTTCGACACCGCCGAGGCGGCATATGACCGCAAGCGGAGCCCCGAGGGTGCGCCCGCATTGGCGGACATTCTCGAACTTGCCGAGCGCGACCCCGACGCCCGCGTCATCTACGAGTTGGAGGGTGACACGGACCTGAACGACCGCGAGGACCGGGCCGAGGCGGTAGCCGAGGGCAAGCGCACCGGGCGCAGTGTCGTCGGCCATGTCCAGCGGACGACGAGTTTCTTGGTCTACGACCACCACAACGACCCCGAGGCCGGGGCATAGCCTCCCGACTCCCCCCCTTCCCGTTCGGATCACACCGGGCGGGGAGACTGTTCGGCCCCATGGTTGGAGGCCGGAGTCACTGCCAAACGGGAGGCAGAGCCCATGCAGGAAGGCACCGAAGGGAAGGGCCGCAACGTCACCGCGTATCTTCGCGGCGCGTTCAAGACCTTGGAGCGCGAGATCGACGCGAGGGGCAACGAGGTGGCCGAGCGCGTTCACAGCAAGGCCGGTGAGGCGGCGGTGGACATCATGGAGGACTTGGCCGTCATGTTCCGCGAGCTGGCCGCCGCCACCGACCGGGGCGAAGGGCCGGACGCCGTGCTCGCCGTCCGCGACACCATGCGGCAGGTGAGTCCGGTCAAGGCGGCGCAGACCACGAACCTGATACCGCCCTGCACCGACGCGACCAAGCGGGGACTCGCCCGCCAGATCGGGCGCATGCGGGCGATGCTGGCGCGCCAGGACCGCGAAGTCCTCCGGTCGGTCCCGCCCGCGTTTCTCGATCAGCACGACCGCGACCTCTGGACGGCGAGAGAGTCCGCCGAGACGCTGACCGACGCCGAAGCACGAACGCGCCGGTACATCCGCCGCGACCTCAACGCGCTCGTTCGCGCTTGGGACGCGCTGTAGTCCACCCCAACCGGATCGGGTTGGCTGTCACAGGCCCCCGGTCCCATGGGGGACCGAAAGCCGGTCCCCGGACACTGCCGCAAAGGGGAGAGACCATGGCAGACAAGGCGGCGAAGGTGGTCGAGCGCGCGATGCTCGCCCACATCCTCACACACAAGATGTTCGACGGCGACGAGTTTCGCCGTCAGGTCGCAACGAACCTGACCGCGCACCTTCCGGACATCGAGGACGAGTTGGACCAGATCGGACCCCTGTTGTTCGTGTTGGGGTTCACCCACAGCCCGCTCCGCACGACGCTGCACCGGCTGATTCGGGACTTCTGCCGGGACGCGGCACGGGAGATCGTGGACAGGAAGCCCGCCGACGTGCCGGTGCATGTCCGCCCGGTGCTGCGCTCCATTCAGGACGCCGCGAGCAGGAAGGCGAGGGCATCATGAGGGCACTCAAGAGGATTCGGGACTGGATCACGCGGACGCTGATCGTGTTCCTCGTGCGAAAGCTCATGATCGACTGGCAGCGCCTTCTCAAAGGCCCGAAGGGCGCACCGCGGGCATGGGCCATCGGGACCGACAACGCGAGGCTCGCGAGCATCCTGTCGCTCGCGGCTTGGGTGTTCGAGCCGAAGGACAGCGACCGAGTGTGCATGACCTGCCTCGACCGGCGCATCCGCGAGATGCCGAGCAAGCACGAGCAGGGCATCCACGGGCGCTACGTCACCAACGGGCCACCGACGCGCGACCGGGAGCACTGGCGACGCTGAACGACGGCGGGAGGGGGATCGCACCCCTTCCCGCCCCTTTGGGACGGAGAGGCCGTCCCTGCCACTCCTCAAAGGGGGAGGAATCATGAGCAGCGAGTTGTATGGCCCCGACGACGGGCCGGGGAAGTGGGTGTGCGGCCATTGCGGCAGCGACAAGCTGACGTTCGAGGGCGACGGCACCTGGAACACCGAGACGCAGCAGATGGACTTCGAGGAATCGTGCGAGAAGCCGTTCTGCCAACAGTGCGAGCTACGCGACTGGGCGAAGTTCGTGCCGCTGACCGAGCGCATGGCTCCGCAGTTGAGCCGCGACTACTACGGCGAGTTGTTCATCGTCATCGACGACGACGGCGAGCCGGTCAGCCCGTACTACACGCGGCTGAAGCGGGCTCGGGAGTGGCGCGAGGACCACGGCGGCAAGGCCGAGTCCTACCGGATCGTCAAGGTCGCGTTCAAGGCGTTGCCGCGCGACGATGGCGAGCCGGACGAGATCGTGGACGATCCCGCGACGCGGGAGGACTCATGATCCCCCGCACGCTCCGCTTCGAGGACAAGTCGAAGCTGTTCAACCGCCCGTTCACGCTCGTGTGGGTGGACGGCACCCCGGCGGGCTGGATCGTCCGTGACCGCCGCCACGGCGCGTTCGACTTCACGCTCACCCGGCTGGGCGATGCGGACGACGACATCGCCACATGCTTCAAGGACCGGGACCACGACGGCGGCCAGTGGTACAAGCGGGGACTCGACAACGTGCCGACGCTCGACGTGCTCAAGCACCGCATCAGGGAGCTTGTCAAATGACCAGATTCGCGAAACCTCCGTGTCCGGTCGGGTTCCACGGGTTCCATCAGTACGTCCGCGACCCGAAACAGGAGACCCGGCGCTGCAGGGTGTGGGTCTGCCGTCTGTGCGACCGCACCCTGACCGTCAACCGCAAGACCGGCAACGTCCGCGAGAAGAAGGGGGGCGACGCCGCAAGCGCCCCGGCGTGACGACGCCTGGCGGACTTTCTGACCAACACCCCACGGCGGCAGGGGCTCGACCCCCCTGTCGTCGCCTCCGCAGTTCCGTTTCTCATCAGGACAGGAGGTCCGCCGTGGTACACCCACCCATCAGGAACCGACTCGGGCAGATCGTCATTACCAAGAAGGAATGGCAGAAGCTGCTCGACAACGCGAAGGGCCGAAACAAGGACGGCCACGACCCGAAGCCCGTCGTCAAGATGTTCGGCGGATCCGCCGGCACTTGGCTGTTCAGCGAGGCGAGGGTCTACGGAGACGACATCGAGATGTTCGGGCTGTGCGACCCCGGCTTGGGCTTCCCTGAGCTTGGCTACGCATCGCTCAACGAGTTGCTGTCGATCCGGTTCAAGCCGTTCGGCCTGCCGATCGAGCGCGACAAGTTCTGGAAGGCACAGGGCACGCTTCGCGAGTACGCGGACGCCGCCCACACCGCCCGGCGCATCGTCAGCCTCCCCGACGCCGCATAGGCGTCCTCCCCCCGGATCGGGGCGGGTCAAGCCGCTCCGGTCCCGTTGTTTCTCCGCCAGGCGGGCGGAAACGTCACTCCCCAACAGGAGGCAGGAACATGCTTGAGTACGAAGTGAGCGCCGGCGGACTGAACGGCAAGCTCATGCGCCACGAAACCCCGAGCCGCGAGAACGCGATCGAGGCCGCCAAGGCGTGGAGGGCCGCTGGCCTCCACAGCATCCGCGTCATCGGTTGGGACGGTGACTCATGGACGAGCGTGGATTGGTGGAACGAGGCGAAGGGCGGCAAGCCGATTCCGCCGCCGAAGAGCGATGAGCGCGTCCGCATCATCGTGTTCTCCGGCGACCACCGACACGACGAAGCCGTGCATATCGAGAACGCCAGAGAGTGGGCCGCGAATCAACTCGCCGAGAACGGTGAGATCGAAGTGCCCGCCGACGGCGACCCCGATCCGTCACAGGTGGACGACGCCACCGTGGTCCAGATGCTCGGCGCCAGCATTGGCTCGAACCTCGACTACGACAAGCTCAGGTGAGCCCCCCCTTCTCCACCGGAACGCCGTCGAAGGCGTCCCGGTGCCTCTCCGGTCTCACGCGGAGGCCGATCACACTCCATACAGGAGGCTGTAGCCTATGCCGAACTGGGTCACCAACAACGTCGAAATCTTCCACGAGGACCAAGCGGTCATCGACGAGATATTCGACACGCTCACCGTCCTCCCCGAGAACGGCGAGGAGAACGTCGACGACCGCCGCGTCACGTTCAAGAAGCTCGTGCCGGTGCCGGCCGTCCTCGACAACGCGACGAGGAGCGCAGATGGCTCCATCGTGATGGTCACTTTCGACAAGGATGCGGCCCCCGGTGGCCGGGTTCACGAGCGGCCGGCGACACCCGAAGAGTTGGCCGAGATCGAAGCGACCGGCTTCACGTCGGGCCACGACTTCCGAGACGTCAAGTGGGGCGTCAAATGGGACGCCAGCCACAGCCACGCATCGAAGGGCGACCGCTCGATCCTGCTCCGCTTCGATACGCCGTGGGGACCGCCGGAGCCCGTCATTGACGCGCTCCGCGAGCGGTGGCCCGAGGCCGAAGTGAGCGGCGGCTGGATCGAAGAGGGCTACCAGTCCTGCGGATCGTACTGATTCCTCCTTCAACCCGGCGGGGGCACCGTCACAGGTGCTCCCGCCCTTGTTGTCCCCGTCACGCGGGCGGGGCGCTCACTCCGCAACAGGAGGCAGGAACCATGGCTGGAGAAAACGCGACCCTGGTGCGCCTTCCCGGCACACGGGGCGGGTTCATCCATGTGAACCCCGCCCATGTCGTGCAGGTGAAGGACAGCGCACCGGGCACGGCCCACCTCTTTCTGTCCATCGGCGGGCTGCACGAGTATGTGAAGATGCCCGCCAAGGACGTGTGCCGTGCCTTGATGAGAGGAGGCACGGGATGAGCAAGCCGAAGCACCTGACCCTGACATGGGACGGGCACATCGAGACCACGGCCTGCGGGCTGGTGAGCTACGAGGGCGGGCACTCGCTCTCGACCGACAACAAGCCTCAACTCGGGACACGGAAACTCAGGGACGTGAAGTGCCAGACGTGTAAGGGCACCACAGCCTACAAGGAGTTGCGCCGGTACGGGAGGCGGCTGTCGATCTGGGAGGCGTCCGCCGCGAAGGCCGGACTTCTGCCGGAGAGGCGGCAGGCATGAGCGTAACCCGAGTCACGCCAGCACAGCGCCGGGCGACCCGCTTCTACCGCTGGAAACTCGGCCAGATGTCCGGCAGCCTTTACCCCTTCCATCCTGACTGCGCGTTCCAAGTCAGCCGGAAGGAGGTCGAACGTTGGCTGAAGCGTCTGCCAGCGAACGCCGTGGTCCTCATCGACCGGCGGTGGCACATGCGGGCGGGCATCCGCGCCCGCTACGCCATTCTGACGTGGCATCGAAAGGAGAAGGGCGCATGAGGCACCCGATCCGAACATCGCGTGTCGGGCTGCGATGGAGCGCCAGATGGTCGAGTAGGACACCGAGGAAACCTGAGTCTCGTAACCGCCTGTCCCCTTCGCCGGGGGCGGGCGGCTTGCCGTCTTCCATGGTGGGAGGCGGGACACTCCAGAAACAGGAGGGCAGAACATGGGACTGACACGCAGAGAGGGCGACGTAGAGGTCGCGAGGCATCTGTACAGCGCCGGTGAGAGTCTGGCGGCTGCGGTTCAGGCCGCAATGGCGGGGGGCTACCAGAAGGTCGAGATCGCCGCCATCAGCTTTTCGTGTACGAGAGCCAACCGCACGATTCAGAAGCTGATCGACCAGGAGTTGGGCGGCGAGGACTTTCTCGCGCTGTGGCCGCCGTCGGAGGAACCGGGCGCGTTCAACGCGCTGTGGGACGTGCTGTCCGAGATCGTCGAGTCCGGCGCCCTCAAGGCGGTTCACGCGGCCAACACGACCCGCTTGCACGACAAGGCGCTCGACGCATTGATGCGGGCGGCCGCCGAAAGGGAGGACGCGGAATGACCATGTCCCGCAAGGAAGCCAGGATCGCCTACGGGCTGTCGTGCTACTGCCGACATGCCCGACACGGCCAGCCGTGCGCCTGTCGCCGTTGCCGCGAGGCTGCGGCGGCCACCCGCATCCATCACCCCGACCCGAATGTCCGTCAGGACAGAGAGGAGGCGACAGCCGACTAACCGCTTGCCCAACCCCTTATCCGGTCCCCACGATGGGGACCATCCAACGTTCCCGCAGCCACAAGGAGGACACCGTGCCGACGCGAAAGAGAGAGATGGACCTGGGTGACAAGCTGGTCGTCGCCTTCATCGTAGCCGTCATCGTCACCAAGATCATCGTCGTCGTAAGGCACTTCTACTTCTGATCCGAGAACGCTAGCCACGTCTTCGGTTCCCTGCGTTCCCGCCATGCGGGCGGGGGCGGCTTACTCCGAACAGGAGGTAGGAAGATGTCGAGTAACGAGAACCTGCTGAAAGGGATCGAGTGCCCGCGTTGCGGCAACGACGAGCGGTTCACCATCGCCGGGACGGTCTGGCTCGACCTGACCGACGACGGCACCGTGCCGAGCGAAGAGCCGGGCAGGGGCGACCACGAGTGGGACCACGACTCGGTGATGGAGTGCCCGAAGTGCAACTACATCAGCCGGTACGGCGCGTTCCTGGTGAACAGCCCCCAAGGGCATGTCCGGTCGCACGCGACCTGAGCGGTCCCTGCAGCCGGATCCGGTGCGCGGACCTGACCCGCGATGACGGCCGCCACAACAACCCATGGGCCGTCCAGTCAGGAAACCCCAACGGGGTGCCGGGGGTCATGCCCCGGCATCTCCCTGCCGACCGCGACACGTCGCCCACGAGCACCTTCTCCCCCTCGAGGAGCACGTGCCGGTCGCCCGGCGGCTCATTCGCCAATGCTGGCCCGGCGGGAGCCCAAGGGCCGCGACACCCATGGAACCACCAGACCCGCGAGAGAGGAGCGCGATCAACCCATGTCCAAGGCACCGAACAGACCGACCGACCCGGCGGTCTCGCCCGTCCAAGCTGACTCGACCGATTCCGAGTTGAAGGAATCGCACGCCGAAGCCATCGTCTCGGCGGCCGTCGAGTCCCACTCCCCTGCGACCCGCCGCGCCTACGAAGCGGCGTGGCGGCACTTCGCCATGTGGTGCGAGGAAGAGGGCTACCAGGACTTTCCGGCCACCCCACAGACTGTCGCCGCCTACCTCACCAAGCGCGCGGACGACGGCCGCACGTTCGCCACACTCAAGGTCGACCGGGCCGGGATCCGCTACTACCACCAGCTCCGCGGCGTCGAGAGTCCCACACAGTCGGCTGGCGTTGGCCGCGTTCTGCGCGGGCTGTGCCGCAGGGCCGTCGCCTCGAAGACTCCACAGGGGCGAGGGCAGGCGACCGGGCTCACCGCCCAGCACCTCAGCGCGATCCGCGCGACCGCTCTCCGGCGCCGCGTCTACCGCAGCGGGGCGCGCGAGTCCGAGAAGACCGCCGAGCGCCGGGGCAAGGTGGACATCGCGCTCATCTCCGTCATGCGCGACGCGCTCCTTCGCAGGTCCGAAGCCGTCGCGCTGACCTGGGCCGACATCGAGTTCCGCGACGACGGAAACGCACTCGTCACCATTCGACGCTCGAAGACCGATCAGGAGGGGACGGGTGCGGTCCAGTTCATCGGATCCGATGCCGCCGCCGCGCTCATGGACATTCGGCCCGACGACGAAGACGAAGCCGCGATCGCCGCGCAGAGCGTCTTCGGACTCCAGACCGGAGAAGCCGTCTTGCGCCGCATCCGGGCCGCCGCGAAGGCCGCCGGCCTCCATGGCGACTTCAAGGGACACTCGCCGCGCGTGGGCATGGCGCAGGATCTCACCGAGGCCGGAGCCTCCACCACCGATCTGATGATTGTCGGGAGGTGGAAGGCAGCACGGATGCCGGCGCACTACAGCCGTGGGCAGGCGGCGGCGAATGGCGCTGTGGCTCGGTATTACCGGCGGTCCGACTGATAATCGGCGGCGAAACATCGCCCCGCCATCGTCGGGCACCACGCGAGTGCAATCACCGCCCGCGACGGCAGGAGAGAGAGACGGAGGCAGCGGTCCATGTAAGCAGCCCTGAACAAGCACGGCTCGGGCCACACGCTGGCCGTGGCGCCCACCGGCTTCCACGCCCTGACGGGCCGCCGCCGAGGGTGAGAGCACGGCCAACCGTACCCTGAATCGGGCCGGATCAGGCGCATTACGGCCCGCGACGGGGGCGGGCCTCTTGGCGCAGTCGTGCGGGTGGAGCATGTCCGGGCGGTCCCCCCCTCCGGATCCCCGGCCGCGGATCTTCCCGCATCCAGTCTGGTCCTCCGTCGATCCCCCGTCGACCGCATCGAAGTTCCGGCCCGGGCAACGGAGATGCGCTGCATTGGAACCGGGTACCGGACTGGATTGAGGGTTTCGGGTCCATCGGGTCAACACGGAACGGGAGTTTTCCCGTCTCGTGGAAGGAGCCCCCCGCCTGGAGTGGTTGACGGGTGCCGTCCATGTCCCACTGCGTTCGGAACAGAGGATTGTTCCGACGCGCGAGTCGCCGGACCCCCCAAGGGCGGAAAAGGATCCGGCGACTCGATGACTCGACCGATGTAAAGGGCATCGGCGCGCGAAGGTACACAAGCGAGAAAGAGAGTTTCTCGCCATGCAGTACAGTACCGCACCACCCGGGAACGGTCAACCTGACCGCAGCGAAGTGGCGAAGCACCTCGGCATCGCCCGCAAACTGATCGAAGCGGGCGCGCATCTGGTCGGCTGCAAGCCCGACAAGTCGCCCGTCCGGACGGACGCCCTGGAGGGCAGCTGGAAGGACCCCGAGGCGTCCAACAGGGCCGCGCTGGCCGCCATCGAGCGGGGCCATCTCTACGGGCTCGTGCCGGGCTCCGTGAAGCTCGCCGTCGTCGATGTGGACAAGCCGGATGGCCCGAAGCAAGGGATCGACGACATGTCGGCCCGCTGGGGGAGCGACCATGTCCCCCACCCGTGGCCGGACCTGTCCCCGCCCGAGGCCGTGGAATCGCCAGGGTGGCCGGCTTCGGTCGTGGAGGTGATCGGCTGCGCGGAAGGGGGTGGGCCATGGCAGTGACGACCAACCTACAGGATTGGCTCGACGCCCTGGACGCTCAGGGCTGGCGCGGCAAGCGGACCGGCAAGGAACGTTACAACGGCCCGTGTCCGCGGTGCGGCGGCAAGGATCGGTTCTGGGTCGCTCAGGGCGACCGGGGCGTGATCACCGGTTGCAATCAGGGCTGCACCTTCGAGCAACTGGCGGCGGCCGTCAACCCGACCTCCAACGGCGCCCAGCCTGATCACGAAGCCAGGCGACGGGCTGAGGCTCAACGGATCCGGAACGGAACAGCGGCCTGTATCCGGCGATGGAAGCAAGCCGCACCGCTTACCGGGCTCCATCCCTACCTCGAGGCGAAGGGCTTCGCGCGGCCGCCCAAAGGGCTTCGCACTGACTCCGAAACCCTGCTGGTCCCGATGCGCAATAGCAAGGGCCGGCTCGTCTCGACTCAGGCGATATGGGACACGGGCGACGGGTTCCGAAAGACGTACGCGAAAAACACGCTGGTCTCGGGCGCCTACTACACGATCGCGAACCCGAAGGGCTTCACGCGAATCTACATCGTGGAGGGAATGGCTACCGGCCTGAGCGTGTCGCTGGCCGAACCGGGAGCCGCGGTCATCGTCGCGTTCTCATCCGGCCAGCTCCGGAACGTCGGCGGCATCCTGCGGGACAAGATGCCAGAGGCCGATATCGTGTTCGCGGCCGACAACGATCGATGGAACAAGGTCAACGACGGTGTAGAGAAAGCCCGGCGCGCTGCCTCGAAGGTCGGCGGGTCGGTCGCCATACCCGATTTCCAAGACCTGAGCACGAAGCCAAAGGACTTCGACGATCTGCGCCAGCTCGAGGGGCTGGGCGCCGTCCGGACGCGCCTCAATCCCGACTTGGCCGGTGATGCCGTTACCTCGATCGAGGAACCGGCCGCAGAACCGGCCGCGGGAGCGGACGAAGCCGACGAACCGGCCTATATCCGGCGGCGGGATCTCGAGGACCTACAGGCGCGGTACATGGTCGATCCCGGGTCACTGGCCCACCGGCTCCTTGATCGGATGGCCGCAAAGATTCTGGTTGTCACGAAGTCCGACGGCGACACAACGGCGCTCATGGCCCTGCCCTGCGGGCGGTGGACGCACTCGCCCGACCCGTGGCGGCGCGCGATCCGGCGTGAAATCAAATCCATGGTCTCTGACCTGATGGATCACATAGGCGACGACATGAAGGTCCCCGTCGCCAACCGCCGAATGAACCGCATCCATCAGGTGCTCAGGTACTTGGACAAGACGACTGACGCGGTACGGGCAGCCTGTTCGTCGGCCTACGATGTCGAGATGGAGCCCTACAGGCACTTCGACACCTTCCCCCGGCCGCGATTCGTCCACGAAAGCGAACTGGACGCCGACCTCGACGTAATGGGCTTCGAGAATGGGGTCGTTAGCCTCACAACCGGAAAGCTGCTCGATCCGGTCAACGGCGCCGATCGCTTCGTCACCGCTTCCACCGGCATTGACTACCGGCCCGACCATGACCACGAAGCCGTCGACCGGCTGTTCGCCCACCTTGACCCGGACCTGCGGCGATTCTGGACGGAGGCTCTGGCATGGGCGCTTCGCGGCCGGCCCAGCCGTCGAATGTATCTCGCGGTGGGACCTCCACGAAGCGGCAAGACCACGATCGCCGCGGCTGTCAGGTGCGCGCTTGGGTCAACCTACAGTGCGAACCTCAAGGGTGATGCGCTCTGCGAACAGCGCGGGGATGCCGCCCATTCCGGCGTCTCCGTGTTCGGCCAACCGGCCCGGGTGGTCACTGTCGAGGAACCCAAAACCGCCAAGGTGGACGTCTCGATGGTGAAGCAACTCACTGGCGGCAATGTGGTCACCGTCCGGCGACTCCATCGGAACCCGTTCGAAATCCTGTCCACCGCTACCCTGTTCATGTTCTCCAACCCGGGCCAGTCCGTACCGCGGCTCGGGCTGGCAGACGACGCCATGGCCGATCGGCTCAGGGAGCTTCCCTATCCAGCCGTGCCAGTCGTGGATCCCGAATTCGTTCACTCCATCATCAAGGAGCGGGCATTCCGCGAGGCGCTCTTGGCTCGACTGATCGCCATCGGCGCCAACCTCACCGGGCCTTTCGGGTCGCCGGACTCCGTGAAGGCCGCTACCCAGCTCCGCGCCCAACTCGATCTCACGCCGTTCGAGGAGTTCAGGCAGCGCATCGTCCCGGGCCATCCGGACGACGTGCTCCCGGCTGAATACGCCTGGTCGGAATGGTGCGACTTCGTAGGCGAAAAGCCGCCGGCCGGAAGCAAGGACAAGGTGGGTGGATACTCCAAGATCGGCTTGGGTATGGCGATCAGTCGAGGGGTGCCAGGCATCCCGAAATCGCAGACCCATCGTGTCAGGGGGGAACCCGTGCGCGGTTGGAAGGGATGGCGCCTTGAATCAGCGTGATCAGGTCGTTACAGCCGCAACCTATTTTGGCATCGCCACTTACAGCGATTTTCCGCCGTCGTGTAACGCCTTGTAACGCCCTTGTGTATAATTTTTTCCATACGCTACGCGTAATCGCGAAGGTTTACATTAGGTCGTTACAGGTCGTTACACCCCCCGAAATCGACCCGCTTTCCCGGCGTGACCGGGGTCTGTCAAGCGGGCGCGCGGGGGGGGTGACACCATGACGATGCGGAAGGACTTTCACGGCCTCAGCGTACGGGTGGCGTGTCGGCTGTGCGGTGGGAAGTTCGCGGCCCGGGTGCGGCGGGCCTCGGTCTGCCTGACGTGCGACATTCTGGAGCGTGTCGGCTCCGGGTGGACGGCGGAACGCATCGGGGACATGACGCCGTACTACGAGGACGGCCCGGTGACGATTGTGGGCCGGTGCGATCAGGAACGAAGGCCAGCGCCGGGGCGCCGTGCGTGATCTGGACGGACTAGCGGCAGCTCCCGACAAATGACGGACGCCGTACAGGCTGGGGGCTGGGTGTGGCCATGGCATGGTACTCGGGCACGACAACGGCTCCCTGTGACCCTCGCTCGGCAGAGCGGGCGAGGTGGCTCAGGGCGGCCTGCCAGACGGGCGCACACGGGCACGGCGGGCGTCTCGGGCTACCCTGCGGCTCAGGCTCGGCCCCCACGCCCCGACGCCGGGCAGGAGGGCGATCCCACCCCTCATACGGCCCGATCCGGCCCGGTTCCGGCCCGTTCAGGGCCGTTCTCGAACCCCTTCCGGTGTATGGAGGGCCTCCGGTACGCGCGCCTGCGCGCGGGTGGGTCGGCTACACGAAGGGGCGAAACGGCTCGCCGTACTAGGTGTCATTTCCGGTGTCTAGGTGAAAATGGCCCTCACCTAGACGCCTTTCCGCGCTACACCAAGCCCCTAACACCCCTCCGCGTCTTAGTTGTGTCCGGTGTTGCTACCGATATACCAATATACGCGAGGCCGCGGGCGGGGCACGGGGGGAGTCTGGAGCCTTTGAGGCGGTCGCGGCGCAAAACTAGGACCGTAACTTTTTCGCCGTGCCCACAGCGCCCTTCTCCGCTCTCCGCTCCGCGGAACCACGCACTCCGCTGCCCGGCTGAGGAACAGGGGGTCGAGCGGAAACCTCTGCCGTCTACACGGAGGCTGGCCCGAACCGCGACGATTTCGCCCTCCCTGGTCTTCCGGATTTGCCCACCGGGCACTGGAGCGGCGGAGTCGGAGATGTGATCCGCCCTTCCCGGACGTCGTGGAGGGTCTCCGGTTCTGTTCAGATTACCGGAGACCCTCAAGTCTCTGACGGGGTCTCGCGCACCTGCGCGCGCACCCGAACCCCGCTGCTTATCGAAAAGCCGAGCCAGGCGGGAACTCTTTCGGCCCCTACCGGTAGCGGCTGATCGACCCACCAGCGTTACCGGGGTACAGTCATGTTTTCTCGTGAAACCGGCCCTGTCGGCAACGGCGCGGTAACGGCAAAACGGAGGATCCCCATGCGCGCGAAGGCTGTGGGCGAACTACGAGCGGGAACGAGGGGTCTGGATGGGATGCCAAAAACATTACGGTAGGCGCTTCAGGTGTTCGCCAAGGGGTGCGCTTCTCGGTGAATAGGAGGTAGCTCGCGCGCGCCTGCGTTCCGCGCCTGCGCGCGCGATCCCCGCCACCACGATGGGCTATCGCCCCAAAGCGTACCCGGTGTCTCATTCGCTGTGCACGGTCCGAAAGTGGCCGACCGTGTACGCCTTTGACCCCACTATTTCGCCCTAAAACCCCCCAACCGTCCACGGTGTGCACGTGATTGCCACCGATACCTCGCGTGCGCGAGGCTGCGGGCGGGCTGCGGGGGGGTCTGGGAGCGATTTGGGGCCTCGCGCCGCCAAAGAGGCCCGTAACCTTTTTTTCGCCGTGGACACCGTGCCCATTCTCCGCTTTCCGCCCATTGCGGTGGCGTGAAAGGTGAGTTGCGCCGAGCTGGGAGCGTGGATTCCGCCCTGCGGGGTGATCGGCGGTGCCGGCGCCGAGTCCGAAGCCGGCTGGAGACGCTCGCCGTCGCCAAGGTCCGACCCGGGTCTCTTCACCCCGGATCCTGCGTTGCGAGGATAGGTTTGCACCGCCTGGGGCCTTAGATTACGGGGAGTTTCGACGAAAAAACGACCCGAATCGGAGGCACCCAGACGGTGCGACATCATCATACCGGACGCAGGGCTCATGTGCAAG
>JAJEBR010000056.1 GCA_022822445.1 Gemmatimonadota bacterium
GCCTTCATCGAGCGCTACAACAACGGCTGGCTCCTGCAACGGCACGGGTACGTGACCCCGGCCCGCGCCCGCGAGGAGCTCAGCAGAAGGGCGGCCTGATGTTTAGGCCGTCACCTTGTCCAGGTAACCGGAACCGGTACACCATCGTCTCGTGTCGGCCTAAGCGGGGACCGCTAGCAGCCAGTCGCTAGTCTTCTTTGAACACCCTGTCACTCGCTGTGACCGAGCCATCTTCGTTCATCAGAGCTACCTGACTGAAGATCCGCCGTGGAAACGAGTCATCCATTGACCCACCGAGAATCATCTTCTCGCCCAGCAAAGTCCAGATGAGGCACCGTCCCATGCTCTCCAACCGCTCCAGGAGATCTTGAGCGTCAGCTACTAGGGACAGGGGTCCCCCTACCGTGAAAGAGGGATCACGGAACACAGTCGGGCGACCGAGCGCTCCATATCCATCCCGTCCATCCCACCATAGGTCTCCGCATGAGAAGAACCTTTTGGCAGGGACCATCACGCTGCGATTGCGCGGAAGGGAAGCGTCATACTCCCACTCTGCAACTATTCGGTTCCAGCACGCCTCGTATGGAACTGACGCATCTCTTCCCCCACTCCAGTGCCACTCATCGGGCTCTGTATTGAAAGGCGTCGCCCAAGGGTACTCGCCCGGAAACCCATATGAGAACGACGCCGCCCCGGGCATCCGTCTATCGGAGAAATTGCGTCGTAGCAGCGACTTGTACGCGGATGACTGTTCCTCTATTGGAACAAGGTATCCTTCAACGTTCATCGCCACGCGTCTATACGGCTCCCCCTCTTCTTTCGTTTCCCTATCTTCAGACCAAGAAGCGTAAACGACGAGTGGACGCCAGTTTTGGCCGTCGTTCTCGGCTAGGGCTACCATGCTCTCCAGTGACGGCAGATCCTCCTCCGCAATCCACTGCTCATGGCTTAGCGAATCTGAGGAGCCAAACTCCACCGAACCCCTCAGCCACCAAGCCGTAGTCCCGCTCTCTTCCTCGGCGACGGTGTGCGGTAGCGTGGGATCCAGCTTCCGCTCCTCCAGTAGAATGAGAGGCGTTCGCAGAGGCGATGGATCCCAAGGACTTTCCTTTCGTTCAAGGTGATCGTTCAGCCGCGAGGCGAGTTGATACATCGCCATCCATTGGTACTTTTTCCCGATCCGCTCGGCCCATTCCGGTTTGCCCCTGCCGTCCCCGAATCTGCCAACCACGTACTCGTCGTATCTCTCGCAGCCTGAGCCTTCATATCCGAAGTCTCGTGCAACCCTCTGCACGATCCACTTTCCCATGTCGTCTTTCGAGAACTCCTCCTCCCACGGACGCAGGCAATTCATCGAGTACTTGAAGAAATCACTGACAAACTCATCCGGCGTAAAGCGAATCACCTCGCTCCAGGCCTCTACCTGATCTTCTGTAGGGATCTCCAACGGCCATTCGCCACCGATGGGCGACATGGTGAGCTCTGGGTCACGTTTCTTCGGTAGCGCGTTGACTCGACGGGCGAGTTCAGCGAGCAATCTGACTTGGTCACGGATCAGGGCATTGGCGAAGGTCTCTGGATCAGTTACGAACGCTTGGTGTGCTGCCTCAGTCACTTCGGCAATCACCTTCCTGTCCCTCGATGCCAAGAGGGCCCCGTAGCTTCCGAGCAGAAACCTCTGGCGGACAGCGTCATCATCAAGAACCAGAAACAGCCGTGCAAGCTCAGGGATAAGGGCAGGATGTCCGGTGAGCACCCTTACGAGTGCCCTCGTAGCCCAATCCTTGACGCGTCGGTCGGCGGCGGCTGTGAACCAAGTCAGTATCGTTGCCCATCGCTCTGCCACCGGTACGTCAAGTTCCTCAATCGGCATGTCGAAGGCAGCGTGGATGAGTCGCCATGGAGGTCCAGAAGACTCGTATGCTTGGTGAAGATAACCGCACCAATACGCGTCTCGCTTCGCAAGAGGCTTCTCTTCCAGAAGTCGATGCAGCCAACGTGCGTCCACCGCCGAAGGCCGCCACGCCACAGTGATAGCGCTATCCATGGTCATCCGCGTTAGTTCGAGTGTTGCCAGCCCTTCCCTGATTAGGCGCCGTGTGGCCTCTGAGAACGTCGATGGATCTCTACCAGAAAGGGCAGCCAACGTAATCTCTAAGAGGGAGTCGCGGATGGGACTAGGCTCAACTAGCTGACAAAGTTCGATGCCGTCATACACTTCGGGAATCACAATGGAGAGAGCACTCAAGACTCCATGATTCTCTTCCACTTGCTCCTGGTTTCGAATCAGCAGATGAAGTCGACCACCAGCGCCGAAGGCATCGGAGAGAGTTTCCCCGGGAGCAATATCTAGAAGTCGTCTAGCGAGAAGAAAATCGCCCAGCCGCTCGAACGCCAGTCGTAGAGTGTTCTCGCCTCCAAACCCTGGGCTAGGCTCGGGACCGCCTTCGATCAGTAGTTCTTCACCCGTGAGCCACTCGACGATCCCAAGGCTGTTTGCCCTTCGGTCTACGCCGCTCACTACCTCCCCTGCTTTGGACCAACTAATGTTGCTTTGAACCGACTCCGCCAAGGCGCCTGCCAATTCGTAGAGGCTTCGCGTGACCAGTCGAGCCCCTGGGCTAATTCCCTTCTCTCTCGCGAAATCCTCCTCCTTCTGATGCAGGAAGGCCTCGACTACCCGCGCCATACTGGACCAACCAAAGGGAAGTGTGTTCTCGCCACGCGCAACGAGGGTATCGCACACAATCTTAAGGTAGAGCGGTATAGACAGTTCGGGCTGAAGGGTTGGTGCGAGTGGCGGCTGTAGCTGGTGATGTTCGAAGAATGCCTGACACGCAATGCGTTCGATTCCCTTGAATCCAGGGTGCTCAACCATATCCAGATCATGGCCGTCTGGAAGGCACCGCCGCGTAAGAGGGGTCCTACAGGAAATGCAAATCCGCAGGTGGGTGTGCTTCTTGATCTCGTTCACAAACGCCCGGATCCGTCTATTCCAATATCGCCGCGGACTCGTTTCGTTGATTGCGTCGACGAAAATGAGCAGCGGATGCCCTGAGGCCTCCGCCGCACAGTTCAACGCGCCCAGTAGTCTCTCCCTACCGAACGTCCCTGGGAGTCCCAGTGTCTCAGCCATACGGGTCCACGGATCTGGCTCGCCATCAAAGTCGTGACCGAATACGATACAGGTCAGAAGCCCGTGTTCTTTGCGGTAATCCCCGACATCGCAGGCACTGTGAGTCTTCCCTACACCCCAGCCACCCGAGAGGACAAACGCCTTTCGAAACCCGAGGTAGGCCTCCGGAGCTTCGATCCATTCGATCAGATCTTGAACCGACTTTCGCGTCTTTCGAAGTTCATCTAGATTCTGCGCCGGAAAAGTTACATGGTATTCACTCATTACTTGACGAAACCTCTGCGAGTCAGCAGTCCCAGGCCCATGTTTGGCTTCGAGAGCAGCCGACATATCCTTGTCCAGTTCCGTCAGATCTCCTAGTCCCTCGCGAAGCATCTCCAAGGTGTCCGCGTGCGATGCTCTTGTTTCATCGCGAACTAGAGCAGCACCCCTTTTGCCAGCTTCGTCCAACTTGGCACATATGCTCAGTGCGTGCTGTTTGAACTTCTGCGGCCACGAGGGGAATACCTTGTCTGTTGAGGCTCTCTCGACTGTGGAACGGAATTCGTCGAAATCCTCCGATGCTGCTTCAGTTCTCTTCGAGAGTTTGGCACGCCAATCCGGCGTTCTTCCGAACGCTGAAAACCAATCAGCAACCCCCGTCCTGACGTTGAGATCAGGCGTGTATCTTGGACCAGCCTTCGCCTTAGCCTCCTCAAGATGATCCTTGAACCAATCATCAGAAAACGCCAGTGCATCAAAGAAGTAGGAGCGCATTCCTCCTGATGCATCGAGGTCCAGCAGCAAGGCTCGCAGATCTGTCGCGCTCCAGAAATCGATTTCCAACTCTCGACCCTGAGCCCTGTCGATCTGCTGCTCCCGCCAGTTCTTGAATTTCTCAACCCCGCTGCGACCACTTCGTGTTGTTGGGCCGGTTAGGTCAAAAGGGAAGCACAACACATACCGTGTGAGGTCGCTATGGACCTGTAGGGCGGTCGCGAGCGAATTGGTAGCCTGACTGAGCAGCCGATCGATTTTGAACACATACTTCGCTTGCCATGCGATCTTGCCTCCACCGGGCAGGTCCGCGAAGCACTCCATGCCGCCGTCGCCACCAGCGCCATGAAGTCGGACGTATTCTTCGTCTGCAGAGAGCGTCCGAGAAGCGAGTTGGCAGCAGAGTTCCTCGAACGCCGCCCACTGAGAACCCAGACGTGGTGTGATCTGAGTGAAGTCAATGTCACTTGGGGCTAGCATCGCCTTTATTCATCCTCGCAGACTCGGTCACACCGGTCTCCCGAAAGAGCATCTCATTCAGCCGCGCCTGCCACTCGTCCTCGTCAACGACCTCGAAGCGCACCACCTTGGTCCGCATCGCAGGGACGAATTCGGCCCAATCGGTCTTGCGGGCGTGCTCGCCACAGATGTCGAAGACGGTTCGCTTGTACTCGGTGTCCTCCGATTCCTTCAGGTGGACCCCTTTGGTTTCGACCACGAAGACTCGCCGAAATCCATCGTCCCCGCCGGGCTGGTCATCCCGTAGCGTCACGATGAAGTCGGCGTAAATCCGACGCGGCTTCCACCCCTGCACGTAGTAGTCCTTGCGGGAGCGGTTACGGTACCAGAAGAAAAGCCGCGCCTGCTGGTCCAGGTACGTCGCCACCTTGTTCTCCAACTGGTTGAGATCGTCCTCCGTGGTGATGTCGAAGAGGTTGCGCTGGTATGGGCTCCCGTCCTCCCGATTCGCCCGTTTCGCCTTCGGAACCTCGATCTTCTCGGGCAGGCGAGTGAACTCTTCCGCGACGACCAGAAAACGCATCCTCCCCGACTCCAACAGGGCGTGGAAGACCTCTCGCGACAGGCGGTCGCGTTCTCTCTCGATCCGTCGCCGCAACTCTTCGAGCACGAACACGTGATTGGCCGCCACCCGCTCCGCCGGATAGCGTTCGAGGAGGGCTTCGAAGGTGCGCCGGGCCAGATCGCGGCCCTGCCATGGGTTGGGAACCAAGTCCAGCAGATGGCTGGCCGCGAAGAAGTAGTCCACCGGATCGCCGCCGTTGCCCGAGTCTGCATCGCCCGGGGTCTCCGCAGTTCCCGGATCGCCGGAGGCCGCGACCTCCGCCGCCGAAACGGATGCGTCGCCGGCAACGTTGGTCACCAGTACGGCGTCCCCGTCGCCCCTCTCGCCCAACGTCAGATCATCCAAGGCGGACAGGTCGATGCCGTCCCATCGCACCCGCGAGAGGATGTCCGCCTCGTAGTGCACCAGACGCCACCCGTCCAAGTCCCGAATCATGAAGGCGGGCAAGACGAGATCCCGCGCCGCTGTCCGATACTGCGCCCGTTGCCGTGTTGTGAGCTTCTCCGGCGGGCGGAAGGGACCATCGTCGGAGACCACTCGCCCCTCAAGGCCCTGCAACCCCTCCAGCCCAAATCCCCTTCTGACCTCCTTCAGCAACTCGTTCCCGCGTCGGCTGAAGCAGAACACGTAGCTCTCGTCCAGCAGCCCCACCCCGGTCTTGCTCGCGTAGGGCTGTCGCAGGATTCGGCCCACAAGCTGGGTGATCCCCGTCCTCGACATCGGGTTGGTGAGGATCGTGAGGACGTAGGCGAACGGGCAGTCCCAACCCTCCTGAAGTGCCTGCTTGGTGATGATGAAGCGGATCGGGCAGTCGCGGGACAGCAGGCCGCCAACGTCGTCCACCTCCTTCAGTTCGTCCTTCGAGCTGGTCTTGACCGCGATGTACTCCGGTGCGATTCCCGGGTGTTGGAGCAGGTACTCGCGCACATCGTCGGTGTGAACGTACCCCGGCTTCCTCTGCTGCTTCCCCGTTCTCTCGACCTGGATCACGCAGATGGGCCGGATGTAGGTGCCGGACTCGGCTTCGTGAAGCCGTGCCTCGGCTTCAAGGGCTTCGCGGTGCTCGACCGACTCCAGTAGCGTGCCGCGCCAGTCGCCGCCCGCCTTGTTCAGGATGTGAAGGTCGAGCTTGATCATCTCCTCGGCGTTGAGTTCCCGGCCCAGGATCTCGACGAGCACGTTCGCGCCCTTGGCTGGGGTGGCCGAAAGCTCGACGATCATGCAGGGATTGAATCCTTCGAGCGTTTTCTTCGCGTTGGCGCTGTACGCCTTGTGTCCCTCGTCGAGGATGATGAGCGGCCGCAGCAGCCGCACCGTGTTCCCGAGCGATGTCTTGATGTAGCGGCCCCAGAAGCCCGCCGTTTGCTCGAAGGTGTCGAGATTGGGGTGCTCCTCCAGCATCTTGGCGTGCGCTGTCGGATCGTCGTCTGGAGGGAAGAAACGGTCGAAGCCCCCGCTGTCGCGGAACATCCGGAGGGTGTCCTTCGTCTTCCGGTTGGCGGACGGGAGCATGAGCACGAGAACGCAGAGATTCTCGGCGACATCGCGCGGGCCGAACGCTGTGGTCTTCTCGAAGATGCGCGTGCGCTGGCCGGACGACAGATCGAGTTGCTGGCGGTAGGGGTGGTCGCGGTCCTTGAGTGCCTTGAGCGTCTGGTTGTAGATCTGTGTCGTGGGCACGATCCACAGCACGAGGCCCCGCCGGCTCTGGCGGAAATGCGCGTTGACGAGATCGATCACCCGCGTCGCAAGCAGTGTCTTGCCGCCGCCAGTCGGAATCTTGAGGCAGAAGGCGGGAAGATGCTCGCCGAGTCCGTTTCGGCGGGGGTGGTAACGCCGTCGGGCTGCGGTCCTGTCCCACGCTCGCTGCACCCAGTCCGAACCCCAGTTCGGATTGTGTTTCCGCGCCTCTTCGTCCTCGGCCCGCCATTTCGCCAACTCCGCGACGAAGCTGCGGACCGTCGCGACCGTACGCTTCTGGTATTCCTTCAGGATCATCGTTCCAGCCTGTCGATCGCTTCGTAGATCTGGAAGGGCAACTGCTGGAAATCGATCCGGTACTGGTGAAGGAAATCGCGATCCAGGTACTTGGTGGGCGCGAAGACGAGCCTCCTTCTCGATCCGGCTGGAAGGGCGCGCGCCTCGGCCAGCGAGAGCGCGAGACTCTTGAGCTCGTCGACATCCGGCTGGTAGAAAAGGAAGACATCGTGGGACGCGGTGCGCCCGACGAACCCGGTGTCCCTGTCGATCTCTGACGGGTCGAACTCCTGCCCGGTCGCCGTGAAGAAGATGTAGGATGCGAGCTTCTCCCACGACGGCAGGTGGGAGCCGTCAAGGAGCGACTCCTGCCGCATGGGACGCCCAAGCTCGAAGTAGCTGAACGTGCCGCCGAGGCCGGTCTTGAGGGCGTCGTCCTTGGCGTTCGGAACGCCCTTGATGACGCGGCGGACGCGCTCGGCCGTGATGTTGTCAGCGTAGTCTTCACACTCGACGAGGATGAAGCGCCGGTTGCCACCGTCTTCCCGGTTCTGCGCGAGGACGGCGTGGGCCGTGGTGCCGGAACCAGCGAAGGAATCGAGAACGATGGAGTCGGGGTCAGTGGCGATCTGGAGGATGCGGCGGACGAGGCGAGACGGCTTGACGGTGTTGAATACGTCTTCGGATCGCTCGAATTGGAGCGTGGAGACCAGTTCCTTCTTCGCCTCCTGCGTGTTGCCGACATCGGTGTGAAGCCAAAGGGTCTGCGGGACGACTCCCTTCTTGACCTCCGCCAGAAACCGTTTGAGACGGGGCATGCTGTCCCCGTTCTTGCCCCACCAAATGCGACCGTCCTCGTCAAGGGCGTGGAACTTCTCGATCGGCACGACAAAGTACCGCCCAACCGACGGTCCAAACGTATCGCCGGACGGGCTGGTGACTTCGTAGGTCCCGCGGCTGTACGGATTCCTTGCGGTCAAGTCGCCGGAGGACCACGGCCCCCGAGGGTCATCATCAGGGTTCTTGTATCGCTTGACGGCCCGCTCACCGCGCTCGATCAGGTTGGGTCGCCATGCGTCGATTCGGCGCGCGTAGGCCATCACGTAGTCGTGATCTTCCGAGAAGTACTTCGCGGTGTTCTTCGGGGAAAAGACCTTCTGCCAGATGGCGGTGGCCAAGAAGTTCTCCTCGCCGAACACCTCGTCCATCAGAGAGCGCAGATGGTGCACCTCGTTGTCGTCGATGGACACGAAGATCGCCCCGTCCTCCCGGAGCAGTTCCCGAAGGAGCTTCAGGCGCGGCATCATCATGCAGCACCACTTGTCGTGGCGGGTCAGGTCGTCGCGGTCCACCACGCGGCCCAGCCAGTCCCGCATGAGGGGCGAGTTCACGTTGTCGTTGTAGGCCCAGCCCTCGTTGCCGGTGTTGTAGGGCGGGTCGATGTAGACGCACTTCACCTTGCCGTGGTAGGTCGGAAGCAGGGACTTCAGGGCGGCCAGATTGTCGCCGTGGACGATCAGGTTGTCGTGGAGGCCCGCCTTCTCGCTCAACCCCTTCTCGCGCACCGGCAGCAGTTCGTGGAAGGGCACGGCCAGGTGGTGGTTCTCGACGAAGACCTTCCCCTTGAAGTGGAGCCGCGGCAAGGAGCCCTCCTCTGGTACGTCCTGGTGTCATGAGCGTCGCCGCCCGCTCGCGCCGGACGGATCTTCCACCTCCTAAGCTAACTCGCACGGCACGGTCGAGCAGGCCATCAGGCCATCGAGCGTGGCCGACGCCCCTCCACGAACAAGGACTGGAGGTGGTCGCCCTGGTGCGAGGCTATCGGCGGGGCGATGGAGGTGCCGCTGGCGGAGGCCGATACGGGTCCGGGACCACACTGGAACCCTTGGGAAATCGTCTGAATCCATGCTGTTGACACAGCCCGAATCGGACCTCTCCGTGTACCGGTATGGAGATTCTGATTCGGTGTCCAGCGGGGCCGGAAGAGCGGTGCGTGAGACCGGCGCCCCGGTGCTCACAGCGGCCTCTTGTCGGTTCCACCACGATCGGTCCATTCCAGGTCGAATCCCTCTGAGGGCTGGGGGCTCGGACTGGAGTGCTGGCCAGCTGGGTGAAACCAATTGCGAATCAGACTCGTAAGATGTCGCCCTTCGGGTCACCGAAGCGTGACGGGCAGCACGACCAACGAGGCGAAACGCCGGAGGAGAAGCGTAGTCAGATTGATCCCCCCTTGGCCGAACCGATGCCCGTGTCCTTCGACGGGGGCCTCGGCGGAAGCAATCAATGCTCCGGCCTCCGGGGTACATGGACGGCTCGGCATCGCTAGCCTCCATCCCGCCGCCGACTGCGCTTCGCGAGGCCCGCTGAACGGCCCCGCCGGAGCGTCCGTGGGAGTGCTCCGCCACCACATTGGCGGCGGTCGACAACGGGGGCCGGACGCGTCACCCACGGGATTGTCGGACACCGCTAAGGCCGGGAAGCCAGCCTACCCCCCGTGGCCACACTCCGTGTGTCTGCCGGAGGGGCTGGCGGGGGGCTCCGCCCCCTCTGACCCCCAGCACCGAAACGGCGCGCTGTGAGCACCGGACGCGCCGTTTGGGTGAAGGTCCGCGCCAGCGACGCGGAGCGTGCCGAGTGGCACGCCAAGGCTCGCTCCGCAGGCTTGACGCTGTCGGATCTGGTGCGCCGGTCGCTCGGCCGGGCGCGCACTTGGACCGTGCCGCACGCCGAAGTGGAGCGCGAGCGCACCCGGGAGGCGGCGCGCATCGGGAACAACCTCAACCAGATCGCCCGGTGGGCCAGCATTCACCATCAGGCGCGGATACTGTTGTGAGCGTTGAAGTTATGGAATCCGCTGGCGCGATTCCCGCCAATCGGTTCCCGCCGATTGGGTTCAGCCCCGAGTCTGCGGCCTGCGGCGGCTCCGGATCGCCTGCCTGAGTTGCGCCTCATCCGGCTGCTGATAGCAGCGCAGCACGGTCTTGGCCGCCTTCCAGCCTCCGAGTTCGCAGAGCACCTTGAGCGGCAGGTCCATGAGATCGCTGGCGAACTTCCGCCTCAGCGAGTGCCAGCCCCTGCCCCGCTTCGGTGCCAGCCCCGCGAGCGTCTGGGCTCTCTGCCACCAGAAACTCGGCAGCGACCGGCCCACGCACCGCGAGGCATCCGTCGGCGCGGGCAGTACCGGCCCGTCCCCGGTTCCGGCGCTCATCGCCCGTGCCTCCTCCAAGGCGGCCAGCGCCTCGTCGGTCAGGGGCGTGGTGTGCTCGTAGCCCGTCTTCTCGTGCTTCGCGCGCCACCGCACCGCTTCGCCCTCGAAGTCGATATCAGACCACTGAAGCTGGCGAATCGCTCCGATCCGGTGCCCCGTCTCGTGCGCGAGCACGAGCGCGACGTGGAACCGCCAGTCCACCTGCCGGGAGACCCCGAGCAGCGCCCGGTACTCGTCCTCGGTGAGGACGACCCGGGTGGGGTTCTTCTCCCTGGGCTTCCTGAGGCCCTTCAGCGGGTTGGAGTCGAGCAGCAGGCGGCCCTCCTCGTCCCTCGACCTCGCCGCCCAGTTCAGAACCGCCATCAGGAACGTCAGGTCCCAAGCGATCGTCCGATTGGAAACGGGCCTGCCCGAGATGCCGACCCGTCCCGCGCGGCGCTCGCGGATGAACCGGTCCCAATCCCGCTGGGATAGGGTCTCGGGCTTTCGGTCCCTGCCGAAGAACTGGAGGAACATCGCCGTCGTGGTCCTGTCGCCCTGCTGAGTCTCCTCCGCCTTCGTGGGCGTCACCTCCTCGCCGTAGATTTCAAAAAGCCGTCCCAGGGTGAGCGGCTCGGGCTCGGCTTCCGCCTTGCCGTTGGGCGCGTCGATGAAGCCTGCGGCGAACCGATCCGCCTGCCTCTTCGCGCGTGCCCAGTCGCGGTGTTTGAGGGACCGGGTGAGCCTGCGCCCGTTCTCCCGCCACTCGATCTGGAAGATGCCGGTCTTCGGGTCGGGAAAGATCCTGACCCGGTTCCGGCCCCATTCGCCAGCGCCGTAGGAGCGCCGACTTCGTTTCGTGCGTGCCATCGTTCGATTCCTCTCGATTGATGGACTGCACGATCTGCGCACCGGAAACTTCGCGGAGGCAACGCGTTTCCGCCAGACTGTTGCTCGAAGGCGGTTTCCGTCCCGGAAATCCGGTCACCGGGGCCGGACGGCGAGCGCACATCGACATCGGGGTCCATGTGCGCGGACCCGCGTTCCGGACGTGCACTCCAGCGACGGCGCATGCCGTTTGCAGGATTGCAGTTACACCACGGCCTCCGGGGCGGCTGCGCCGTGCCGGAATCGGAAGCCGTGGCCGGAGTATCCATGTCAAGCGCATGCTCTGTTTTCCCGAGGCGAGCCGTCTCACAGCGTCCTTCGCGACGCCTCGGCTTCGATGCTCGCTTTGGCCCGGCGCGATCATCCGTGAGCGCTGCCCGCTTGACAGGGCGTCGGGAAGATGGGACGAGAGTGCTCTCGTGGCGGATGCTCTGTCCAAGTGCGGTCTTGCTGCACGAGAGCGTTGGCAAGGATGAGAAGCTTCCGCATCACGGCCGTCAGGGCAACCTTGGGCGGCTTCCCCCGGGCCACGAGCGCCTCGTACTTCCGCTTGAGGTCGGGATTGTGGCGGACCGCGACCACCGCGAGCATGTAGAGCATTCTGCGGACCCGGTGCCTGCCGCCCTGGATGAAGCTCCGTCCCTTCCAGTTTCCGGACTCCCGGGTCACCGGGGCCAGCCCGGCGAGGCTGGCGGCACGGGCTCCGGTGAGCGTACCCAGCTCCGGCAAGTGGACGATCAGTCCCGCAGCGGTGACGTCGGAGATGCCCGGGATGGAGGTCAGGATCTCGGCCCGGCGCTCCAAGGCCTTCTCCTCTCCGATCCGATGCCGGATCTCGGCATCGATGAGCTTGAGCTGGCGGTCGATCTGCCGCAGCCTCTGCCTGGTGACCCGCTTGCCCACGGGAGTGCGCAAGTTCCTGCCCCGGTTGGTGGTTGCGATCCGATCCCTGACCAGCGCGTCGCGGATCTGCTGGAGCTCGGCAAGGTCGCGCTGGCCCTCCGATTTCGCCTCGGTCGGACGCAGGTCTTCGACAGCGGCCGCCATGGTGGCCAGCATCCGGGCGTCCACCGCGTCGGTCTTGGCGCGCCGCCCGATGGAGCGGGCGAAGGATCGGACTTGGAAGGGGTTGATCGCGTAGAGGGGGAGCCCGGCCTTCAGGAGGGAGTCCTCGAAGTCGCGGTGGAAGACTCCGGTGGGCTCGTACGCGATCCGGTCGACGCCGGAGCCGATCCAAGCGATCAGCTTGCGGAAACCGGCCCTGTCGTTCGGGAACTGGGACGATCTCCCCTCGGGCGCCGCAAAGGCGTCGAGCCAGTCTTTGGAGATGTCGATCCCGACGGTGCGGAGGATGCTGCTCATGTGTTCTTCCCTTCTCCTGTGCTTGTCATGCGAGCCTCGATGCTCGTGTATCCATTCAGGACATCGGGAAGGACGGTGGCGATCACACTACCCACGGCCCCTTTACGGCCTGCCAGCTTATCGATCCGACCACCGTCCCTGTTGAGCGCCCGCTCCGGCTCGCTCCGCTCGCCTCTGCGGGCGCTCAACAGCCCGGGCCTTCCCCGTGACCCGGTCGTGCAAATCACGCGGGAATCTGCATGATTATGGGAGACAAGCCAGCCTACCCGGTGTCATACACCGGGGCTGGCGAGGGGTGGCCTCCGCCCCCCCTTCGATCCCCCCGCGAGTCGCGCTCCCGTGGAGGTCGCGGACGGGGGCTCCGCCCCTCTTCCCCCGTGCCGGTGCGGCGTGATG
>JAJEBR010000027.1 GCA_022822445.1 Gemmatimonadota bacterium
GTCGAAGTCCTCGAACGTCTCGACGCGGATGGTCCCGTCGATGCCTCTCATGGGTTCACCTCCTTTGGTGGTTGTGGGTTCTTCTCTCCGGTTGCGTTCCCGGGCGGTCCCGTCCGGGCGGCGCGGTGATCCAGTGGCCGGTGGCAGCGTCGTAGCCGCATACTCCGAGCGCGTCCTCCACGAACCGGCGCCCTTCCCGGCGCGTCACGTGCAGGACGAGCGCGATCCCGTCGACGACGCCCCGGCAGGTGACCTCCCAGGGGAGCGCGTCTCCGGCCTGCATGGCGCAGCTCGCGAGCCGCGAGAGCGCGGAGCGCGCGTTGTTGGCGTGGATGGTCGTGAGCGAGCCGCCGTGGCCGGTGTTGAGCGCCTGCAGCAGGTCGGCGGCCTCGCCGCCCCGGACCTCGCCGACGACGATGTGGTCGGGCCGGTGCCGGAGCGCGTGGCGCACCAGGTCGCGGATCTCGACCGGCGTCTCCGAGAGCGTGGCCCCGGCCTCGAACCGGAGGCAGTTGGCCCGGTCGATCCTGAGTTCGAGCGTGTCCTCGATGGCGACGATCCGCTCGTCTTCGGGCAGGAGTTCGATCAGCGCGTTCAGCAGCGTGGTCTTGCCCGAGCCCGTGCCGCCGGAGACCAGGATGTTCTGGCGAGACGCCAGCGTACTCCGGGCGGCTTCGAGGATGTCTTCGGGCAGCGAGCCCATGCGCACCAGGTCCTCGGCCGAGAACGCGCGGCCTCCGAACCGGCGGATGGTGATCGCGACCTCGGGAGATGCGGGCGGCGTGCAGATCGCGACCCGCGATCCGTCCTCCAGGCGAGCGTCCAGGATCGGCTTCCGAGCGGGATCGAGCCCGAGCGGCCGGGCGATGTGGATCGCCGCGCGGTGGAGCCACGCGGCGGTGAGCGCGGGCGCCTCGTGGGGCTCCAGCCTTCCGGCCCGCTCGACCCAGACGTTCGCGGGGCCGTTGATCATGATCTCGGAGACCCCGGGATCTTCGAGCAGGGATTCCAGGCCCGGAAGAAACGGGGCGAGGTGGCCGACGCCGCTCGCGCGCTTCATATCCGCCCCTCCTTGCGGAGCCGCCAGTAGCCCACGTCCTTCGGCAGGTAGTGGGGCTTGAGGTAGACGCGCCGTGCCGGGAGCGACTTGACGCCATCGTAGGGGAGGCAGACCGCCTGGTAGTTGGCGAGCAACCCGAACTCGCGCGGCGTGAACACCGGCTCGCGGGAGCGGCGGAACGACTTGCTCGCGCCGATGGTGCCGCGTCCGCCTCCGGCACGCCCGGACAGGAGCGAGAACTCGGGCCTCCCGGTGGTCTCGCTGAACGTGTACGAGGGCTGCGTCTTCATGACGGAGCCGCACATTTCAGACGCGATCTTGGCCGACGACTCGTCGGACAGGGACAGGAAGATCCGGGTGCGGAGCGTCTGGACGAGTGTCCGCCACGCCTCCCCCGAGGGCAGCACCGAGCGGAGCGACGAGAGCGACTGCGTGGCGACGATGGGGATGCAGCGGCACTGCCGCGTGAGCGCGAACGCCTTCTCGTCGCCGGAGGGGTCGTCCTGCCCGACCGTGGCGAACGCCTGGTACTCCGAACAGAAAAACTACATAACCATATGTGTACTAATCAGTTACGATGTGACGGACCCTCCCCTAGTCACCCCTGCGATCACCCTTTGAGCGGTTGGTAGCGGAATACCACGGATTGCCCCGGTTCCCGGTTTGCCGTCCGATCATCCCACGGGAACCAGCCTCGTCCCATGGCGACCCGTAACCATGCGGGCTCGGCGGGAGCGGCAGTCCAGATTCTTCGCAGAGGCCACGGCCTGCAAGTTATCATAATGGAGCTAATGGACATGGCCGCACTTCACGGCGAGGAGGAGAGGATGACCAAAGCCGACCTCGTTGAGCAGGTCGCCGACGCAGTTGGACGGGGGGTCACCAAGCGGGATTGCGGCCTGATCGTCGACGCCTTCCTCGACGCCGTGAAGGAAACGCTGGCGCGCGGCGACCACATCGAGATCCGGGGCTTCGGCACCTTCAAGGTGCGACACCGCAAGGCCCGCACGGCGCGCAATCCCAGAACAGGCGAGCCGGTCGAGGTGCCACCGCGTAGCGCGCCGGTCTTCAAGCCGTCGAGTCACTTCCGCAGCCGGGTGGACCGGGGCTCTGGCATGTCCGGCGAGGAATAGCCCTTCGAGGTCACCGCTGGGCCATAGGTCCGGGCCGCCGTCGCCGAGGGTGCCCGGGGTCGCTTTCTGACTCCCCGTCCGTTGAGCCATCGACCAAGAGGCCAAGGGAGCTTGCCTGCGATGGCGGGAGAACCGCCGTTACGGGCGGCGGGCCGGAGCGTTTTGCGGACGTTCGCCCGGCTGGCTTGTACCACTGTTAGTGTGGACGAGCCAGCCTACCTTTCGTGGCCACGCTCCGCGCGACCCCAGCAAGGCTGACGAGGGGCTCCGCCCCCTCGACCCCCCAAGACATCGCACGACGAAACGCGAGAGGATCGCCGACGGCGTCAATCCCTCGGCGGCTCCGGGTGGTTCTCCTGTCGTGCGGATCGCCGCAGGCGCTTCACCACGACCGTCTCGACGCCCATTTCGTCCTGCTCGACGAACGCGGCCAAGCCGTCAGGACCGAAAGCGTCCGGCAGCGCGACCGCACCCGCCGGATAAGTCCCGACGTAGCGCCCGTCCATGGTAAGCACATCGATGGGGCCAGCATCGTCGCCGGGCTCCGACCCATGCCGCTGCACCCAGATCTCGCCGTCCCAACTCGTTCTCAGCCCCCGTACAATCGACACCTCGGTGAAGACCCCCACCCTGTCGAGATGCTCGACCTGCGGGAAGAACTCCACGCCGTTGACTACCATTCTCGGCCCCCGGCCCGCCGCCGCGAGCGCCGCGCGCCGTTCTCGCTCGTTCTCGATCACTCGTTCGTTGACCCGTGTCGGCTGGAGGGGCCGCCGCAGGACTCGGAGGACCCCTGCCCCAGGACGCGCGATCTTTATCGCGTACGCCGATGAATCGGAAAACGCCACGCTGCCGTCCGGAAGCACTCCGGCCAGCATCATCGGACCGAACACTTGCCGGGGTGGAAGCTCGAAGCTGGGCCGACCGCCGATCGGGCGTCCAGTCCGGTCCCCGCCCGGAGGGAGCCACCCCTCCGCAACGGTGTCTTTGGCCGCCACATCACCATCGAGATTGAGACGTTCGACCGGACGCGAAGTGGGTGGCGTGGTTCGCGCCGTGGTGCCCGATCGGAATCGGAGCAGTTGCGCGCCCACGGCGGAATACACGGCCTCCCCTCCCCGGTCGGGCAGGAGGTCGGTGATTCGCGCGGTACCGGGCTCCGGTGCCATCCGAACCATGCGTTCGAACTCGCCGTCCGCGCCGAAGATGTGGTAGCCGCGGTGCCCGAGATCCCCCACCACGACACGTCCGTCCGGCATGACCGCGAATCCGTCCGGACTGCGGAACTCGCCCGGCCCATCCCCGGCCCCCCCGAATGCTCGTCGGAACCCGCCGTCCGCGCCGACGACGGTGATCCGATCCGCTTGGTTGTCGAACACGTAGAGCTGGCCCGCCGCATCGAACGCCACGCGGCGCACATTGCCGAACTGTTCCCAATCCTCGCCCAACGCGGAGCCGACCCGGTAGACTTCGTCCAACGCTGAAGCCAGTTGGCGGTCCTCCGCAGGCAGTTCAATGACTTCCTGGCCCGTCGCCGGAGTTGCCGCCAACAGTACTGCCAGTGCGCTTGCAATCGACTTGCCGTACATGACGCGGCGTTCCCAATCGGTCGGATTTGTTCGCACGCCTCTCACCTTTCAGCGGACATGAAGGGGCAATCGTCTAACGATAATGACCGGGACGTCGAACTCGTCCGTCTCTACAAAAGCGACAAGGCCACCGGGGCCAAAAGCGCCGGGCATGGGCGTCTCCGCCAGCGAGAACGTGCCCACGTACTCGCCTCCCCGCGCCAGAACATCTATCCAACCCTCGGCATCCTCCTCCCCTTCCTCGTTCCGGTCCTCGGACCCTCCGGCGGCGAGGTCGATTTGCTCCAGTGGATCGCTCCCCCAGCGTTCCACCCAGATAGCCCCCTCCCAAGTGGTGCGAAGATCACGGACAAGGGGCACCTCGGACATGAAACTCGCGTTCTCCGCCATGTCGCGCACGCTGGCCGTCATGGCTTCCATCATGGCTGCCATCTGCTCACGGAGCGCCGCCGGAACATCGTCGCCCAACCCCGAGGGCGTCTGCTGCTCCTCGGCGGACGACTCGAAGTCTTCCAGCGCCCGTGCCCGTGCGCGTTCCCGAAGTTGTTCCGTAACGGGTTGGGGGTGTAGCGGGCGGCCGACGACGCGCGGCGGGGCACCGACCGTCTGGATCTTGACCTCGTATGCGGAAGAATCCGAATACGCCACTCCGCCACCGGGAACAACATCGAACAGCATGCTGGGCGAGAAGTAGACGTATGCTTCGCGGAGCATGCCAAACATCTCCGAAGGATCCTCGGCTTCCGTCGTGACCTGCCGCTCGGGGCGTGGTTCCCAACCCTCCGCGAATGGAATCGTGGCCGCTTCGTCCCCTTCGTCGAGTGACACCCGGTAGATCGTTCGGTCCCCCGTGCTGACGGACGCTTCCCCCTGACTGAAGCTCGCCACCGGACTTCGCGTTAGAAACAACGCTTCTCCTTCCCGCCCGTGCCGCACCCTCTCAGCGGAAACCGGCTGGGAGGCATCCGAATCCGCAAAGCGGATCGCGCGTTCGAACGCTCCGTCGGCTCCGAACAGGAGGTAGGCACGGTGTCCTTGGTCGACAACCACCGCCCCACCCTCGGGCCGGGCCACCATATGCCCGACCCGGCGAAACTCGCCCGGGCCATCGCCCATGCGCCCGAACTCCGCCGCCAAGGCACCGGCCCCGTCGACGGCTACGATCCGGGTGGAGGACCCAGGCTCATCCCGAATGTAGAGATGACCGCGCGCGTCAAAGTCCAAGTCCGAAATCTCCGTAAACGCATCCCAGCCCTCCGCCTCGATCCCGCCGATCCGGTACACCTCCTCGAAATCGGCGGCGAGCGGACGGTCCTCGCTCGGTGGCGGAACGTACGACCCCCCGGTGTCGCCGCCACAGGCGGCCAGCAGCGGAATGAACACAGCGCAACGGAGTCTCATGAATCAGCCTCCTGAGTCAGTGCATCCAAGGTGCTTGGGCCTCGGTTGCATTCCCTCGGCTCAACTGCCCAACATCCATGATTAGACGTTCGCCGAACCGATTCCGGTTGCACGGGAGCCGCACCGGAGTCCCTCAGCGTGCGCCGCCGCCGTCTCTGTTGAAGAGGGCGAGGCGATCAGCGACCGCTCGGACACAGGGCTGGCCCGCGGTGGGGGACCGCAAACGTAGCTGCGCGCAGGCCACGGGGCACACTCCAGAGCCGGGATTCTGGAGGCGGTGGTCCTCTCAACCGTCCGCTGCTCGGGCGGCGGCGCGGGAAGCCGGGGGTCCAAGGGGGCAGGAGAGCCCCCTTGCCAGCCGCGACGTTAAACGTTGCGTGGGCTGGCTTAGGACCAGTAAAGGGTCCTGAGCCAGCCCTTCGGACGCCTCCGAAAACGCCTCTCCGGGCACCGCCCGGAACGGTCGGCCCACCGCATCACCCGCCCACTCCCCAGCCTCTCGGCCGCCCCGCTCACGGATGGCGAGAGCCACAAGCACCTCGTCACTCCTTCCTCGACGCTCGGCCCGCTCTGTCGCGACGCCGATTTCCACCCTACCCATACCCCTCGGGGACCGGCGATCGTCGATCCTGGGCGATCCTACGACCCGTAGATTGCCCGAAATGCCTCTTGGTGCCCGCGGAAACGGTCCCCGAGCCCGTCACAGCATGTTGGAAGGCACCGAGGGTGCGGGATCATGCGTCAGCGCCCGCACCCCGCGCCGCCAGATACTCCGCCCACTGTTCCATCAGGACGCGGCGGCGCTCGAACAGGTCCGAGCGGGCGTAGGCGGCCTCCACCTTGTTGCGCACCGTGTGCGCCAGCGCGGCCTCCATGACCGCGCGCGGCGCGTCCGTCCGCTCCGCCGCCCAATCTCGGAAGCTCGAACGGAACCCGTGCGGCACGGCCCCGATCCTGAGAGCCTTGAGCAAGCCAGCGAACTCGAAGCTCGGCAGCACCAGCCCCCGCGCGGACGGGAACACCAACTCCGACCGGGGCGCGTGCGCCTTGGCTTCGGCCAGAATCTCCCGCGCCCGCCCCGAAAGCGGCACCCGGTGTTCGCGACGGCTCTTCATCCGCTCCGCCGGGATCGTCCACACCCCGCGATCCAAGTCAATCTCCGTCCAGCGAGCCCCGCGCACCTCGCCGGACCGGCAGGCCGTCAGCACCAAGAATTCGAAACCCAGCTTCACCGTGACTCTTGCCTCGGACCCGAGGACCGCTTCAATCGCCCCGGCCACCTTCCCGTAGGGCAGCGCCTTGTAATGCCTCTGGACGCGGGGCGGCTTGGGCAGCGCCGCCCCGATCGCGTCGCCCGCCGGGTTGTCCACTCTGTAGCCTTGGGCGATGGCCCACCGCATCACCGTCGAGATCCGCTGCCGCACCCGCTTGGCCGTCTGGTGCTTCTCGTTCCAGATCGGAAGCAGCACCCCCATGACATCCGCGGGCGAGACATGGTCCACCCGCTTCCGCCCGATCATGGGAAACGCGTACGCGCGCAGCGTCGACATCCACTGGCCCGCGTGCCTGTCGGTCCAGTTCGGACGGTGCATTGCGAACACCTTTGCCGCCGCCTTCTCGAACGTCGGGACCGAGCGCCGCCGCGTCCTCCTCGGATCCCCGCCCGCTCGGGCCACCTTGCGGTTGGCCAGCGCGGCGTCCCGTGCCTCGGCCAGCGTCACGAGCCGGAGGGCACCGAGGCCCAGCTCCCGGCGCTTGCCGTGGATGAACAGCCGCTGGATCCACTGCTTGTAGCCGGACGGCTTGACGCGGAGCACGAGGCCGTGCTCGTCCCAGTAGAGGCCCGGTTCCCGGACGCTCCGCACGAAGGCGGCGGTGAGTTTCCTGCCGTGTTTGCCCATCTGGTCACCCTTTCGCGATCACCCTGTTGGTCACCCTTTCGGTGCTGGAACACACCGAACGTCCTGACACGGCAGTATAACATAAGTAATGTAGTAACAACAACTTCACTCGCTTTACGGGATCTCCCTGAACCTAGCTGGACGATGTTTGCAAGGACTGGTACTCGTCACAGATGAAGACGGCGGGCCGCATGTAGCGGCCGGGTCGGCGTGCGGCTTCGGCGGGTCTTCGGAGCAGCGCCTGCATCCACGCGTTCTTGAGCAGCACGCCGATGGCCCGGGCCAAGGCCGGGTTCGCCCCGGCCGGCATGTTGAGCGCCAACACCCTGCCGCCCTCGATCAACTCGGAGAGCGGGGGCAGACGGCGGCGGAGACCCGGCATCGCCGGGACTTCCGGGGGCCCCTCCTCGTCGTCGCCGTCCGCCCGCTTGGACAGGGCATCGTCCTTCGGCGGCGGCGGGCAGAACACGCCCGCGACCTCGGGTTGGTCGAAGAGCGAGAGGAAGACGCTGATCCCCTCGACGATCGAGGTGCGGAGCTTCGCGTCGAGCTTCATCCAGTCCTTGAGGTACCACCGCGCCACGGCCTCGACCCGCTCGGCGAACTCGCTGCCCGCGCCGCCCTCGACCGCCTCCCTCCTGCATTTGACCTTCAGCTTCTTGAGCCGCTTTCCGAGTTCCGGGTCGAACCGGGACGCCATGTTCTCGGTGCCGGGCACCTGCTTCCACGCCCACTTCTTGAGCGCTTCGGAATGGGCGACCATGTCCTTGCGGGAGATGACCGCCCTCACCTGGCGCAACTCGTCCGCGAGCTTCTGCGCCTCGCGGATCCTGTCCACCAACAGGTCCGCGTCCACGGTGCAGCGGTACACGTCCTGAAGCGTGACCCAGCCGCCCGGCAGGAGCCGGTGCAGTTCGACGATCCACCGGACGAGGTTCGTGTACGCCTGCTGCCAAAACGGCTCCCTGCTCTTGCCGAAGAGCTGGTTAATCAGGGAGGCCACGCCGTAGGCGAGCGAGTACGAGTCGAGCAGCGGATCGTCGAGCGGGTTCCACTGGAGCGAGCCGCCGAGCCCGATTTCGAGGTAGTCGTCCCCGCGCCCGGCGTCTTCGAGGATCTGCCGCACCTGGTAGCAGAAGTCGCCCTTGACTTCGAGCACGAGCGCGCCCGCCCTGCGGCGGGGGTCGTCCGCCTGCCAGGAGAGAAGCTGGCGGGCGAACGGGTACATGCAGGCCGTCGTCTTGCCGGTGCCGACAGCCCCGACGACGAGCACGCCGGTGTAGAGCCCCTTCTCGGGGATCACGAGCCAGGAGGGGCGCTCGCTCTCGCGCGGCACGACCGGGTGATGCTGTTCGCCGACGACGAGAGCGGGCGCGTCGTCGCCGGACGAGGTCGGCCACTCGGGCAGCCTGCCCCGGCGGACGATCCGCGCGAGCGGCTGGAACCAGACCCTCCAGACCGAAAGACAGAGGCTCCCGCCGAGCACGACGGCGATGGCGGGCCACGCGTGGTACCAGACGCGGATGGCGGCGTGCAGGCCCGGATCGTGCCATGCGATCAGGTCGAGGTGGGGGTTCGCGCCCGGGGGCGGGAACGGCGCCTTGAGCGCCTGTCCGCCGACCGCGCCGATGGCGGCCCCGATGATGGCGAGGGTGCTCGACTTCATCGGCTCAACACCCTTCCCGGAGGGATCGCTGGCCCGGAGCGACCTCCCGCGGAGGGTTGGGATGGCGTGCACATCCCAACCCTCCCCCGTGGCACGCCAGGCGTCCACGACGGGGGGTCGCTCCGGCCACGGCCTCCGGTTCCGGCGCGGCGCAGCCGTCCCGGAGGCCGTGGTGCAACTGCAATCCGGACAACGGCATGCGCCGTAGCGGGGGTGCACGTCCGGGACGCGTGTCCGCGCACATGGACCCCGATGTCGATGTGCGCCCGCCGCCCGGCCCCGGGACTCCGCGACCCGGCGGTCAACACGGGTCTCCGCGAAGCCGTCTGGAACGCCATGCCGTGAAGCCGGCGATCGCCGTTCCGGGGCACGCGGACCGGACCTGCTTCTTCAGTTCGGCGATCCGCATGAGGCAGCTCTGGAAACCGCCGAGCCTCTCGACCTCCGCGTCGTCCATGCCGAGGATCGCCTGTTCGATCCGCGCGATCTCGCGGCGGGCCGGATCGGCTGCATCCGCCTCGGCGGCGGCTTCAACCCAATGCCCGAGCACCTTCCGGGCACGCGCGGCTTCCCGCGCGGTGCGGACGACGGCGGCCACCTCGACGGCCAGCCCCAGGCTCAGGAGCGCCCGCCAGAGTGCTTGATGCGCCCCGCCCCACGAGCGGAGCGCCGTCGCGGTGCCGTGGCCGGGATCGGCGTAGACGAACAGGGCGCGGCGCTCGTCCAGCGCGACGGGCAGCTTGACCGGGAAGTGGCGCCGGGTCTCGCGGGCGGCTCTGCCGTATACCCTGACGGGCAGCAGAGGGCGCTCGATCCCGAGCGCCTCGAATGCGGCGACCTTCTCGGGTTCCGTCGGGAGCCAGGGGAGACCCGGGTGCTCGATCACGTAGTCGAGCGAGAGCAGACGGCGGAGGAGCACCTCTTCGGAGGCGGTTTTCCGATGGCGGATGTGTTCGGCTCCGAGCGCCCGGTAGACCGGCCGCGAGTAGACCCGGCAGACCTTCCGGCCGTGGAACGTCTCCTCGGCGGCCAGCCCTTGACCGGTCATGGCCCGCACGAAGCGGAGCGCCTTGAAGCGGTCGATCCGAAGGTGGGCCGAAAGCTGGTCGCGGGTGAACACTCCGCTGTGGAGGCACGCCAGCGCGATCCACTCGGCCTTCCTGCCCGTCCAGCCGAACACCTCCAGCGCCTTCTCGCGGCCCTTGAGATGCGCGATCATCGCTCGTCTCCCGTCACCAGCGCCCGGTCGGCCCGCATGTAGGTGACGAGGAGTCCCATCGGGTTGTGGACGACCAGCTCGGGCGGGATCGAGTCGAGGAACTCGAACCGGAGCGTGAGCGACCAGCGCTCGCGCCGCAGCTCCTGCTCGCCGCGCAGGTGTACCAGATCGAAGTCGGCCGTCGCGCCGTGCGGCGGCTCGGGCGCGGGGTGGATGCGGAGCACCACCTGCTCGACTTCGGTCTCGGTGTCGGCGGTCCCCGCCGCCACGCTCGCGACCTCCGCGCCGTCCCTCTGGAACGCCGCGTTCGCGAGGTCCGTCGAGAGGAACCGGAGGCTGCGCGTCCATTGCTCCTGCGCGGTCGCGCGCCGCCGCGAGTGGAAGTCGTGGACGAACCGGTTCAGGAAGTATTTCGTGGTCGGATCGAGCGGGTCGGCCTGCGCGGTCGCGGCCTCGTAGGCCAGCGCCTCGGCGCGGCCCACCTCGTCCACCCGCACGACGATCGGCTTGGGCGGCTCGGCACCCGCGATCCGAAGCAGCACGAAGACGCCAAGCACGATGCTCGCCGAGAGGAAGATCAGGATCGTCCTGAGCTTCCTGTTCGCCTGCACCGCCTCGCCCCAGATCTCGGCGTACTCCCGGCCCGCGTCACGGTCTCGTTTCATCATCGGCTTCTCCTTGGGGCTCAGACTGGCTTGACAGGGGCGGCGGCCTTGCTGGCTCCCTGCATGACGAGCGCGACGAACCCGGACCCGGCGGAGCCGGAGCCGGACACGAGCATCGAGGCGAGCTCGCCGACCTTGAGCCCGGCCATGAGGCCGGATACGACGAGCGGCATGAGGACGACGGCCCAGAGCCAGAGCTCGCCCGCGTCGGCGGTGCCGGTGCCCATCAGGGCATCGGCGTAGGTCGTGATGTAGCCCATGCCGACGCCCATGAAGACCCGTAGGATGGCCCCGGCCACGACGCCGTAGAGCGTGTAGACCATGAGCGTGCGGAACCAACCCCAGAACAGGAACGAGAGCGGCTCGAAGAGCAGGAACGCGATGAACACGGGTCCGAGCAGGATCGCGATGGCGATCGCGACCTGCGCCCAG
>JAJEBR010000037.1 GCA_022822445.1 Gemmatimonadota bacterium
AGCCGCCGCAGTGGGCGAGCCGGGCGAGGGGGCCGCGCCGGGCGGGGGCGAGGGCGAAGCCGTGGCGCGCGAGATGGAGGCCGTGCGGGGGGAGGCGGGGGGGGCGGGGCTTCGCGCGATGCCCGTGCGGGACCAGTTGCGGTTTCAGTGGGCCTTCATTCGGACGGGGCTGAAGGCGGTGGAGGGCCGAAGGCCGCCAACTCGTCGGCCACAACCTCGCGGCTGGGGGCATCCACCCGTCCCTTCCTGAAGAAAGCCTCCTTGAACTCGAGGCGGCTGTCTTCGCCCAACTCGATTTGGCGCAGCAGATCCTCGGCGGTCCGGATCATGCGAGGGGATCCCGCGTCCTGAGTTCGGGGAAGTGTGCAAAATCCCGGTCCCGGGTCAGCAGTTCGTCGATTCCGTGGGCCAGACAGATGGCGGCCAACCGAGCGTCGTGGACGACCGGACCGCGCACGCGGGGCCGCTGGAGGAGGCGCTCCAGGATATCCAGAAAGTCACGTGTTTCGCCCAGCAGCCGGTTCGTGGGCGAGTCCGTCCACGCCTTCAGCTGGCTCCAGGCCTGGTCCGGCGTCGACTGGGCGCCCCGCCAGATCCGGCGGTTCGTTACGATGCTGAAGAACTCGTAGCAACAGGGCCACGGGATCGCCCATGGCCGGTCGCCCTCGGCGAGCGTCGCGAGGAGCCGGCGGGACCGGTCGTGCGCGCGCGATTCCCGCCGGTGAGCGTAGACCAGCAGGTTCGTGTCGACGGCGATCACGGCTGGGGGTCCCCGGGATGCTCATAAATGGCCTCCGAGAGATCCTGCCAGGAGTAGGCCTCCAGCGGGTTGGTGTCGGTCGGGTCGCCGATGCTGAGGTCTGGCAGGCGGTAGGACTGCGCGGATGCGGGGGCGGAGAGGACGCGGCGCAGCCCCTCTTCCACCACGGCCCGCAGCGGCTGGCCCGTCTCCCGGGCGTGCCGCTTTGCGCGGACAAGCAGTTCGTCGTGTATGTCGACGGTGGTCTTCATGACCCATACTACCCATATCATACAGTATGGTCAACCCATCATAGTATGACGGCACTCCGTCCACTATACTTCCCCGCAGTCGCCGGGGGCATCCCGACGCCGTGCGCGGCCACGGGATTGAGAGTGAACCCCAAGGACCTGATCCGGCTGATACCGGCGTAGGGAGCGCGGCTTTGGCGGGGACCCCCGCCAGCGGCCGGCCGCTTCCGTCCGGCGACGACGCGGCGGCCGGGAAGGATCGAGAGAACGCGATGATCAAGCCAGCCGGCCCACTCGCACCAGCCCGGCCCGCACCGCCGGAGTCCGGCCACGCGCCAGCCGGCGCCACGCCAGGTGCCACCGCGCCAGCCGGCCACACGCCAGCCGGCCACGCGCCAGCCGCCACCACGCCAGGTGCCACCGCGCCAGGTGCCCCCCCCACCCCGTACGGCGACGCGTTCCCCAACTCCACGCGTGTCCACGTCGACGGCCCGGACGGCATCCGCGTCCCCATGCGGGAAATATCCCTCGCGGACGGCGAGTCCCCCCTTCGCGTCTACGACACCGGCGGCCCGCGCGGCCACGATGTCCGCGAAGGCCTGCCCCCCCTCCGCGAGGCCTGGATCGCCGCGCGGGACGTCCGCGTCACGGGCCGCTCCGCCCCCCTCACCCCCGGTAGGCGCGACGATCCCCTCGCGCTGCCCCCCGGCCTCCGCCGCACCACCCGCCGCGGCAACGGCCCCGTCACGCAGATGCACTATGCGCGGCGCGGCGAGGTCACACCCGAGATGGAGTTCATCGCGATCCGCGAGGGCCTCGACCCGCGCTTCGTCCGGGACGAGGTCGCGCGCGGCCGGGCCATCATCCCCGCCAACATCAACCACCCCGAGCTCGAGCCCATGATCATCGGGCGCGGCTTCAAGGTGAAGATCAACGCCAACATCGGGAACTCGGTGGTGACGTCGTCGATCGACGAGGAGGTGGAGAAGCTGCGCTGGGCGACGCTCTGGGGCGCGGACACGGTCATGGACCTGTCGACGGGAAAGAACATCCACGCCACGCGCGAGTGGATCATCCGCAACTCGCCGGTGCCGATCGGGACCGTGCCCATCTACCAGGCGCTGGAGAAGGTCGGCGGCGTGCCCGAGGAGCTGACCTGGGAGGTCTACCGCGACACGATCGTCGAGCAGTGCGAGCAGGGGGTCGACTACTTCACGGTGCACGCTGGGGTGCTGCTGCGCTATGTGCCCCTGACCGCGGAGCGGGTCACGGGCATCGTGTCGCGCGGCGGCTCGATCCTCGCCAAGTGGTGCATGGCGCATCATCGCGAGAATTTCCTCTACACCAACTTCCGCGAACTCTGCGAGATCATGCGGGAATACGATGTCTCGTACTCGCTGGGGGACGGGCTGCGGCCCGGCTCGATCGCCGACGCCAACGACGAGGCCCAGTTCGCGGAGCTGCGCACCCAGGGCGAGCTGAACCGGATCGCGTGGGAGTACGACGTGCAGGTGATGAACGAGGGGCCGGGGCACATCCCCATGCACCTCATCAAGGAGAACATGGAGAAGCAGCTGGAGTGGTGCGACGAGGCGCCCTTCTACACGCTGGGGCCGCTCACGACCGACATCGCGCCGGGCTACGACCACATCACCAGCGCGATCGGCGCGGCGATGATCGGCTGGTACGGCACCGCGATGCTCTGCTACGTGACGCCGAAGGAGCACCTGGGCCTGCCCAACCGCGACGACGTAAAGGACGGCGTGATCGCCTACAGGATCGCCGCCCACGCGGCCGACCTGGCACGCGGCCACCCGACCGCCCAGCAGTGGGACGACGCCATCTCCAAGGCGCGCTTCGAGTTCCGCTGGCGCGACCAGTTCAACCTGTCGCTGGACCCGGTGACCGCCCGCGAGTTCCACGACGAGACGCTCCCGGCGGAGGGGGCCAAGGTCGCGCACTTCTGCTCGATGTGCGGCCCGAAGTTCTGTTCGATGAAGATCAGCGACGACGTGCGCCGGTTCGCCCGCGAACGCGGGATGGACACGGCACAGGCGATGGAGGAAGGAATGAGCGAGAAGGCCGAGGAATTCCGGCGGGGGGGAAGCGAGCTGTATGTGGCCGCGGGAGAGGTGTCGTGAGGCCGGGCGTGGCGGGTGCGGGTGCCGCGGCGGGTGCGGGTGCGCATGCGGGAGCGGGTGCCGTGGCGGGTGCGGGTGCCGTGGCGGGTGCGGGCACGTCGCATGCGGGTGCGTCGCATGCGGGCCCGAAAGGTGGCGCGGGATCCCGCAGCTGGGTGGTTGTTGCGTCCGCATTGGCGATCGGCGCCGGTCTCGGCGGCTGCCAGCCGGGGTCTCCCATCGACCCCGCAGCGGACCTCCTCGTCTTTGCCGAGCACGTATGGGACGGTACCGGGGCTGCGCCGGGCGGCCGGTCCCTCATTCAGGTTTCGGAGGGCAGGCTCCTCTCGGTGACGCCGCTGCCGGAGGATGGCGAAATCGCCGAACTGGTCGCCGAGATGGTAGTCGAGGCGAACGCCACGGTCCGGTGGGAAGGACGGGCCACGGTTGCCGAGTACGTGATCCCCGGCCTCATCAACACGCACGGGCATGTGGGCGGCACCTGGGTTCCGGGCACGGGGGTGGAGTACGGCGAATACGCCTTCGCCGAGCTGGAGCGCTATGCCCGGTTCGGGGTGACGACCGTGGCCAGTCTCGGTGGAGAGCGCGGGGCGTTGTTCGGCTTGAGGGATGCCAGTTGGGACGAGGAGGGGAATGCCGCGGGTCCGGCCGGCGGTACTGGTGCGGATCCTGACGCGGCCCGGGGTGCCGACGCGGCCGGCGCGGGAGAAGCCGTCCCCCCACCCCGCGCCCGCCTCCTCGTCTCCGGCCCGGTGGTGACCGGTTCCACCCCCGGGGAGGCCGCCGGGCGGGTCGATGCCGTCGCCGCGATGGGCCCGGACTGGATCAAGATCCGCGTAGACGACAACCTGGGCGCCACGCGCAAGATGACGCCCGAGACCTACGCCGCCGTGATCGAGCGCGCCGGCGAGCATGGCCTGCGCGTCGCCTCGCACCTCTTCTACCAGGAGGACGCGAAGGGGCTGCTGCGCGCGGGGACCGGTATGGTCGCGCACAGCATCCGCGACGAGGCGGTCGACGACGAGACGATTGGCCTGCTGCGCGAGACCGGCGTCTGCTACGTGCCGACGCTGACCCGCGAGGTGTCGACCTACGCCTACGGGGAGCGACCGGACTTCTTCGACGACCCGTTCCTGATGTCGGACATCGACTCCGCGCAGGTGGTGACGCTGAGCGACCCGGCGCGGCAGGCGCGGGTGAGGGCGTCGGGGGCGGCGGAGGCGTACGGGCGCGCGCTGGAGATCGCGCAGGCCAATCTGGGGCGGCTCGCGGAGGCCGATGTGGCGATCGCGTTCGGGACCGATTCGGGGCCGCCGGGTCGCTTCCAGGGTTACTTCGAGCACATGGAGATGGAGCTGATGGCGGAGGCGGGCCTCACCGCGGAGCAGATTCTGCGTTCCGCGACGGGGGTGGCCGCCGAGTGCCTGGGCAGGGACGACATCGGGACGCTGGAGCCGGGGCGCCGCGCCGATTTCGTGGGGCTGAGGGCGGATCCGCTCGAGGATGTGGCCAATCTGCGCGAGATCGTCGGCGTGTGGGTGGGGGGGGTGAGGGTGGGGGGGGCGGGGCGGTAGCGGCCATGCGCGAGGGCCAGGTGATTGACCACGAGGGGCCGGCCATGCCCCCGACGACATGACCTCGCTGCCATCCGCACCCGCCAGGGCCAATGTAGCCGTCATCGGCGCCGGCATCGTCGGCAACTGCCTGGTCGAGCACCTGGCCCGGCTCGGCTGGGACGACCTGGTCCTGATCGACAAAGGGCCGCTCCCCAACCCGGGCGGATCGACCGGTCACGCGTCCAACTTCATCTTTCCCACCGATCACGGCCGCGAAATCGCGCTGATCACCCTCGAGAGCCAGCGCCAGTACGAAGCGCTCGGGGTCAACACGACCTGCGGCGGCATCGAGGTCGCGCGCACCGAAGAGCGCATGGAGGAGCTGCGGCGACGGATGACCTCGGCCCGCGTGTGGGGGATCGATAGCGAGCTGCTGACGCCGGCGGAGGTTGTCGCGAAGGTGCCTTTCGTCAACCCGGACGTGATTCTGGGCGGCTTCTACACGCCGAGCGTGTCTGTCGTCGACTCCGTCCGGGCCGGGACGATCATGCGTGAGCGGGCGCTGGCCAGGGGACTGCTGACCGTGCTGGACGAAACCGAGGTGACCGGCCTCGAGGTGGAGCCGGCGGCGTTCGGCCGCCCGCTAATCCGGACGGTGGAGACGACCCGCGGCACGATTCGGGTGGACCACGCGGTCATCGCCTGCGGCGCCTGGAGCCCCCGGATCGCCGCAATGGCCGGCGCCACGATCCCGCTCACCCCGGCGGTGCACCAGATGGCCGATTTCGGCCCGGTCGAGCTCCTCGTCGCGACCGGCAACGAGATCGGCTACCCCATCGTGCGCGACATGGATTCGTTCATGTACGAACGCCAGAGCCACGGCGCAATGGAGGTGGGTTCGTACGCGCATCGTCCCATTCTGCTGCATCCGGACGACATTCCCTCCGTCGACGACGCGGAGCGGTCGCCCACCGAGCTGCCCTTCACGCCCGACGACTTCGCACCACAGCTGGAGCACGCACGCGAAATCATGGGCGAACTCCTGGCCGGCGCCGAGATGGAGTACGCCGTCAACGGCCTGCTGTCGCTTACCCCCGATACCCAGCAGGTGCTGGGCGAGACCGCCGAGGTGGCGAACCTCTGGTCGGCGGCGGCGGTCTGGGTGCGGGAAGGCCCCGGGTCGGCCCAGCTCATCGCCGAGTGGATGACCTGGGGCTACCCGCGCCTCCTCGACCCGCACGGCTCGGACGTCACGCGCTTCCAGCCGCACGAGCGCACCGGGCATCACGTCCGCGCGCGCTGTCGCGAGCACTTCCGCAAGACGTACGGGATCGTGCATCCGCGGGAGCAGTGGGAGTCGGCGCGCGGGGTCAACCGGTCGCCGTTCCACCCCCGCACCGAGGCGCTCGGGGCCGAGTACTTCGAAGCGCGGGGATGGGAGCGCCCGCAGTGGTACCGGTCGAACGAGGATCTGGTGGCGCGATACGATGTCCCGGATCGCCCGCACGAGTGGGACCGCCGCTGGTGGTCGCCGATCATCAATGCAGAGCACCTGCACCTGCGCGATAAGGTCGGCGTGGTGGACCTGGGAGCGTTCCAGATCTTCGACCTGTCGGGGCCCGGCGTGGTCCCCTGCCTCGAGCGGATGACCGTCAACGAGTGCGACGGTCCGGTCGGCAGGTCGATCTACACGCCCCTGCTGACGCCGGATGGCGGTTTCCGAGCCGACCTGACCATCCAGCGGCTCGCGGATGACCGGTTTCGCGTCGTCACCGGCGTCTTCGACGGAGCCCGGGACGCCTTCTGGTTCCGCAAGCACCTGCCGGCGGACGGATCGGTGCGGTTCGAGGACCGGTCTTCCGCGGTGTCCACCCTCGGGGTGTGGGGACCCGACGCCGCTGCGCTGCTCTCCAGGATCGCGGACCGCGGCCTGGCCCAGGCCGAGTTTCCGTACGGCACGGCGCGCCCCGCCCTGATCGACGGGATCCCCGTCACGATGTTGCGCATCTCGTACGTGGGCGAGAGCGGCTGGGAGATCTACACCCGCACCGAGCACGGCCTGGCCCTGTGGGACGCGATCCGGGACGCGGGCCGCGACTTCGACGCCCGCCCCGTCGGGATCGGCGTCTACGGCACCACCGGACGCATGGAAAAGGGCTACCTGCTCATGGGCGCCGAACTGACCTCGGAATACTCGCCGGTCGAAGCCGGATTGGCGCGGCGCCGGGTGAAACGGGCGGACTTCATCGGCAAGGCCGCCTATCTGAGGGCCCGGGAACGTGGCCCGGCGGCGAGGATCTGCACCCTCACCATGGACGACCACACGTCCGCCTCCGGCCAGCCCCGCTTCCCCACCGGCGGCAACGAGCCGATCCTGACACCGGGCGGAGACCGCATCGTCGATGCACTGGGCAGGGAGTCCCGCGTCACCTCCGCCGGCATGGGCCCATCCGTGGCCAGGTACCTGCTGATGGCCTATCTGCCGGTGGAGCGCGCCCGAGTCGGGGCCCAGCTGCAGGTGATGTACATGAACGAGTGCTTCCCGGTCACGGTGGCAGGCGTCGCCGGGGTCGGGGGGAGCACCGCCCTGTTCGACCCGACGGGAAGCCGGATGACGGGATAGTCCCGCGCTGACGGTCTCCCGACCCTCCACCGGGCGCTCACCGTGCTTTCGCCAGCCGGGGCCCATCGCCGACCCCGTCACCTCCTTCCCTCCAGAGGCAGGCCAGAGCCCAGCCCCAGTCGATGCGTTCCCCCCGCCAGAGCGAGCCGCCGTTTTCGGGGCCGATCCCGCGCTGCCCATGCCAGCGGGCCAGCCCGAAGTCCGGGGTGGCCGGTGGCGCTGCGTCCGCCGTTGGTTCCCCCGACGCCCCGCCCGGCAGCAGCCCACCGATGTCGGGGGCCTCGGGCACCACCGGCATGTGCACCCCCAGGGGATTGAAGAACTGCGGAACCCCGTGCTCGTCCATCTCCACCCGCCAGCCGCCTTCGTGGACCGCGCGGTG
>JAJEBR010000085.1 GCA_022822445.1 Gemmatimonadota bacterium
CACCGGTAAGGCCCATCCCACCCTCTGACCCTGCGTCAAGCAGCCCCGGCGGCGCACCGGACACTCCGTTGGGTCACGAAATGGCTGAAATCAGGCCGGCGTGCAGGATCCGGGGTAAAGGCCGAGGGCATGGCCGGGCGCATGGGTGCGCGGCTGATGGCGGTCGTGGCGGCCGGTAAACGCACACGACTCTATCTCGACCCGACCGAGGAAATAGAGGAGCTGGCACAGGAAGCTGTGCCGGAATGGAGGCCTGCGGGAGGCGTACCGAAACGACTGACCGGTGGCACCTGCTATGCATACGGGCTGACGACCTGGGGAGACCTCTTCACCGACCGTCAGTTGGTGGCGCTGACGACGTTCTCGGATCTGGTCTCGGAGGCGAGGGAGAGGGTGTTCGCCGACGCGCTGGCGGCCGGGATGGACCCGGACACTCCACAGCTCGCCGACGGCGGCACCGGCGCCGAAGCCTACGCGGACGCGGTGGCGACGTATCTGGGGTTGGCGGTCGGCCGGGCGAGTGATTTCTGGAATGGCAACGCTACTTGGGAATCTGGAGGTGGTTTTGTAGCACACGCATTCACGCGCCAGGCCATCCCGATGATATGGGATTATGCGGAGAGCAATCCGTTCAGTTCGGCGAGTGGCAACTGGGCGAATACGGCCTTGGAATGGATCGGCCGCGTTACTGAGAATCTGGCTACGACCAAGACGCAAGCGGCCGTCATCCAACAGAATGCGGCCGGAGACACGCCCCTCTTGGATCGGGCAGTCGTCGCGACCGATCCGCCCTACTACGACAACATCGGCTACGCGGATCTCTCGGACTTCTTCTACGTCTGGCACCGGCGGACGCTTCGAGGCGTCTGGCCCGGTCTTTATCGTCGGGTTCTGGTACCGAAGGACGAGGAACTGGTTGCCACGCCCTACCGCCACGGGGGCAAGGACGCGGCCGAGCGGTTCTTCATGGAGGGCATGGGCCAAGCGCTCCGCAACATGCACAGCGCCGGTATCGGCAACTTCCCGGTGACCATCTACTACGCATTCAAGCAGGCTGAAGTCGCAAGGGAAGGCCTTACGTCGCCGGGATGGGCAACCTTCCTCCAGGCGGTGTTCGAAGCCGGGTATGTGATTGACGGCACTTGGCCGGTGCGGACCGAACGATCAGCACGTACCATCAGCATCGGCTCAAACGCTCTTGCTTCCTCCATCGTGCTGGTCTGCCGGAAACGGCCGGACAACGCCCAAGCCATCACGCGCCGCGAATTCGTGGCGCGCCTACGCGCCGAGCTCCCCGACGCTCTCAAGAAGATCCGCGAAGGGGGCGTGGGACCCGTGGACATGGCGCAAGCCTCAATCGGTCCCGGCATGGGCATCTTCACGTCCGCGTCAAGCGTGCTGGATCCGGACGACACCCCCATGTCCGTGCGAGCGGCGATCGCGCTCATCAACCAGGTGCGAGACGAGATCTCCGGTGAGGAGGCGACGGGCTACGACAGGGAAACCCGGTTCTGCATCGATTGGTTCGAGCAGTTCGGGATGGACGAGAGAGCGTCGGGTGACGCGATCAGCATGGCGCAGGCGTACGACATCGGGATTGATACGCTTCAGAAGGCCGGGGTGGTCAGCACTCAAGCCGGGAGGGCGAGGCTGCTCCGGAGAGACGAGTTGCCTTCCGACTGGACCCCGGAGGCCGACAAGCGTCTGACCGACTGGGAGTGCGCGCAACATCTCGCGCGCGTGATCGAGTCGCCGGACGGCGGCATGAACGCGGCGGCGCTCCTCTATTCGGCGATGGGAGCCGAGAGGGGCGAGGCCGCGCGCAATCTGGCCTACCGCCTCTATGACATCTGCGAGAGGAAGGACCGGGCCGCGGAGGCGCAGGTCTGGAACACGCTGGCGCAGGAATGGACGGCCTTGGATGCCGCGCTCATCCGGGTGGAGGAAGAGTCCCGGCGCCTGTCCGAAGGCCAGGGAGACCTCGGCCAGGGACTGCCCGGCTGGGACGGATGATGCTTTCCCATAAGGAGTCGATGTGATGAGCAAGCCGAAGCCCGAGAATCCGGCGTTTGCCGCCAAGGGGCGTGTCGAGCGCGGATTGGAGGCGCTCCGGGTGACGCTCGGCGCTCATGTCGAGCGAAAGATGCGGAAGCGCTACGGCAACCGGTGGCGCCAGTACGCGAGCCGGGCGGGTGGAGGACGGCCCGACGGCGAACTGGACGTCTACGCGCAGCTGAAGACAGTCCTCGACCACTGGCGGGAGGTGTTCTCGGACGACGCTCGGATGAGGAAGGCGCGAAGCTACGTCTCGCTCGCGATGGATGCGCGCAACAGCGCCGCGCACTTCGCCGGCCACATGTCGGCCCGCCAAGCCATCCGCTACCTGGACGCGATGCGCGAAGTGGCACTGGCGACCGGGGGCGGCGGGCAGGTCAAGGTCATCGGGTCTCTCTACGACGAGCAGCTTGCCGAGGCGGGGGGAGAGAAGGCCGCCGAACCCGTCCTGCCGGGGCTCGAAGAACCTCGATCTGCCGGTCCCTTCCGCCCGTGGCGGGAAGTCTGCCAGCCACACCCGGACGTTCTGAGCACCCGCTTTTCGGACGCGGAGTTCGCCGCGAACCTCGCGCTGGTCGACCAGGGGGTGGGGAGCGAGGAGTATGTGGATCCGGCCGCGTTCTTCCGGATCACCTACGCCACCGAGGGCCTGACCCGTGTCCTGACCTCGACGCTTGAGCGGTTGGCGGGCAAGGGCGGCGATCCGGTCGTCGGACTCCAGACCAACTTCGGTGGCGGCAAGACGCACACCATGCTCGCGCTCCACCACCTCGCGCGCGCTTCCGAGGCCGGGTACAGGCCCGAGGATCTGGCGGGCATGGCCTCGGTCTTCGAGGCGGCGGGCGTCGGGACGCTGGACCGCGTCCGGCGTGCCGTCTTCGTGGGCACGCACAAGGGCGCCGCGGAAGCAATGCATGTCGAGGACGGCCGCGAGATCCGCACTCTATGGGGCTACATCGCGTGGCGACTCGGGGGCTGGGAGGCCGTGGAGGGCATCGCCGATTCCGAGGCGGCGCGTACCAACCCCGGCTCGGAGCGAATGATCCCGATCCTGCGGGGAGCGGCTCCGTGCATGATCCTGTTGGACGAGGTAGTGGCCTTCGCACGCCAGCTTCGGGGCCTCGAATACGACGCCTTTCACGCCTTCATGCAATCGCTGACCGAGGCGGTGGCCGCCGTGGATGGGGCCGTCGTCGTGGGCTCGCTCCCGGAATCGGGCGCGGAGGTCGGCGACGAACAGGGAATGCACGCGCTTCGCCGCCTCGAGAAAATCTTCGGTCGCGTTCAGTCCGCGTGGATGCCGGCGAGCGGCATCGAGACCTTCGAGATCGTGCGCCGCCGGCTGTTCCAGCCGCTCGATTCGGCCGGAGAGAGGGTGCGCGACAAGACCATCGCCGCATTCCGGAAGCTCTACCGCGAGAACCCGGCGGACTTTCCGGCGGAGGTACGCGAACGGGGCTACGCCGAGGAGATGCGCCGGGCCTACCCGCTGCATCCCGAGATTCTGAGGCGCTTCTCGGGGGATTGGTCGGTGCTCGAGAAGTTCCAGCGCACGCGCGGCATCCTGAAGATCATGGCCGACGTGGTCTACTCGCTCTGGCGCGCCGAAAGCCAGGCGCCGCTCATCACGCCCGCCATGCTGCCCTTCCACGACACCAAGGTACGCACCGCGCTCCTCGAGCCGCTCGACCGCGCGTTCGGCCCGATTCTGCAATCGGAGGTCGACGGCGAGCAGGCGCACACGGCAAGGATCGAGGCGCGGCGCCCCCGCTTCTCGAAGACCCGGGCCGCGACACGCTCGGCGCGCTCGGTGTTCTTCGCGACCGCGCCCCACGCCGGTGCCCGGCGCGGTGGCCTGACCGGGAGCGAACTGCGTCTGGCCTGCGCCCAGCCCGGCGACCAGATCGCGATCTTCGGGGAGGCATTGCAGGAACTCGCGCGCCGCTCGGCCCACCTGTACCGTGACGGCGACAGCTACTGGTACTCGCCGCAGCCGACCCTGAACAAGCTGGCCGCCGACCGCGCCCGCGACGTGAGCGAAAGGGCCGCGGACACCCGGATCATCGAAGTCCTCCGCGATGAACAGCGCAGCCGGGCCGGGTTCCCGCGCGTCCACGCGGCACCCGATAACCTGACCGACATCGAGGACCGCCGCCCAACGGCTCTGGTCATTCTCCCGCCGTCGGCCTACCACGATCCCGGTGCGGAGGCCGAATCGCCGGCCGTGGCCGCGGCCCGGGAAGCGCTCGAACGGCGTGGCGGCGGACAGCGAACCTACCGCAACGCGCTGGTATTCGTCGCGGCGGATGCGACCAACATTGAAGCGGCCCGCCAGAACGCCCGGCGGGAACGCGCGTGGCGTTCGATTCTGAACGACGCCGATCTCCGGGACAATCTGACCCGGGCGCAGACGAGCGACGCGAAGGCGCAAGCCGAGCGCGGCCGCCAAGCGCTGTTGCAAAGTGTCCGCCAGGCATGGGTCCATGTGCTCCATCCGGGACCGCCGGACCAAGGGGACGCCGCCGCTGGTGCGCGGCGAGGCTACGTCATCCGCTCGACCCGGCTCATCAACCGCGGCGGCGCGAAGACCGTCCCCAAGGTGGTTTGGGACAAGATCTCGGGGGACGGCACCGTCATCGCCGACATGGGACCCCAAAACCTCCGCCAGAGCCTCAAGCCCGTCTGGCCCGGCGATGGACCGCATGTTCCCATCGAGACGATCCGCGAATGGTTCGCCTCCTACGTCTACATGCCCCGGCTCCGCGACGACGCGACGCTTGACCGAGCACTCGAACGACTCATCAAGGATATCGCCGAGCCCTACGTGTTCGCCTCCGGCTTCGACGAGGACGCGGGCACCTACACCGGCGCGATGGAAGGCATCGTGAGCCCGGAGAGTCTCCGCAGGGGGCTTCTTGTGGTCCGCGATGCGGTCCCGCCCTCCTACGACTCGGGTCGATCGGAAGGCACCGGTAGCGATGACGACGAGCGGAAGGACGGAAACGAAGAGCAATCCGGGGAAGGCGGAACGGAGGAGAAGCACACCGAAACCCCGCCAACGCGATTCTACTCAAGCATCCCGCTCGATCCCGACCGAGCCGGACTCGAAGTCGCCCGCATCATGGACGCGCTCCTTGTCGAACTCACTCGCTCACCGGGGGCAACTGTCCGGGTGACCCTGGATCTCGAAGGAGACGCCGGGAAGGACGGCTACCCGAAGGATGTGGTCGAGATCGTCAAAGCCAACGCCCGCGATCTCAAGATCGACCAGCATGGGATGGGGTTCGAGCGCTGATGCTCCCACACGAACGCGGACTACGACTGAATTTACGGAAGCACCCGACGGGAATCACCGTCAAGCTGATTCGGCATCTGCGCAACAATCCGATGTCGCAAGAGGTGCGGGCGCTGGAGGGATTGAAGCGCCATGTCGAAGAACGCCCCGAAGCCGGACTCGCCGGGGGAGCGGTGCCCGCAGCGGTCGCCGGAGGCGTGACATTGGCCCGCGACCGCGCGGAAGGACCGCGCCGGTGCGGGCGGATCTCGAACGGAAGGCGGCAGGAACGGCCCCTCCGGCTCGTAGCGGATCGGACTCGCGGGTGCGAGTGGAGCGCGCCGCCAGGAAATCGCCTTGAGAGGGTGTCAAGAGCTATCTTTTCACTCGTCCTCATGGAGGCAACCGACCACAAACTCACCTCGGGAGGGAAAACCCAAGTGACGGACACAATCACGATCGCCGTGGATCCAGACTTGGCTGACGCCTATCGAACCGCATCCGACCAGGTCGTCGCAAGCTGGATCTCCTCCTCAATCTTCGCCTGCGTGATGTCACGCGGACCGGCGAGTCTCTCCACGATGTCATGGCGGAGATCACGCGAAATGCGCGGGCGCGCGGCTTGACCCCCGAGATTCTGGAGGAGTTGTTGAGAGACTAGTTGCGGCGAATCCGCGGTCCCGGGATCCGAGGATCCAGACCGGACGTGCCAATGAGTCTTACGTCATCAGAGGCTCTCGTAGCAGAGCTCTGCCGTCGGTCCTTTCTGACGCTCTGGAGTGAGCCCAACCCGGTCGCGAAGCCAGGTAAGGAGCTTTGCGACCTGCTTGTGGTGTGCAGCCCAGATGTGGTGATCTTCTCCGTAAAGGAAGTCGGGCTCACGGAGTCAGAAGATCCGCGTGTCGGCTGGGAGCGGTGGCGTAGGCGAGCGATCGAGGCATCTGTGAAGCAGATCTACGGAGCTGAGCGATGGCTGCGGAAGGCTGAGCGAGTGATTCGCAACGATGGCTCTACGGGCCTAGCAATCCCACAGCCGGAGGAGCTACGCATCCACCGCATCGCGGTTGCCTTGGGTGGCCGCGGAGAAGTTCCGTATCAACAGGGGGATTTCGGCAAAGGCTTCGTTCACGTCCTCGACGAGGATGCACTCCGGACCGTTCTCGGTGAACTCGACACGATTACCGACTTCGTGAACTACTTGGCCACCAAAGAAGCACTCCTTCGGTCTGGCACCCTTCCCCTAATGGAGGGTCAAGAGGAAGACCTATTGGCCTTCTACATCCATCAGGGCCGACGCTTTCCGGAGGAGCCCGATCTCATTGTAGTTGGTGACGGACTATGGCAGGGCCTGACTGGCAAGCCCGAGTGGCGTGCTCGAAAGCGGGCCGATCGGGAGAGCTATGTGTGGGACGGTCTAATCGAAACGCTGTTTGAGCTGAACCACGCACCGGGAGTACCCCCGGTGGAAGCCCTCGATGCGATGGACGGAGCCCTGGGTGTCATGGCACGGGAGGGGCGCTTCGAGCGCAGAGTCCTGGCCCAAGGCTTTAACGATTTCATGAGGGATGCAGCTGAGGAGCGAACCCGCGCACGAGTAATGTCGTCCCCGTCAGGAGTGAGGTACGTTTTTCTTGCTTCCGCGCGTGACGAGGACCGGGATCAGCGTCGTCGAGAGTTGGTGCTTCGAACCTTTGTGGCTCGCGGCCTCTGGTCATGGGACGGACACACGGTAGTTGGCCTGGCGACGGAGCGGTACAAGCCCAAAGCTGGATTTTCGATTGACGCGGTCCGTTTGTCCAAGAGCGAGTGGACCGAGGAAGATGAAGCCGCCTTGAAGGGTATTCAAAGCGACCTCGGGTACTTTGCTAAGCCTGAGGTTTCTCGGGCGACGGGGGACGAATTCCCCACCGGACCACAGGTGCTTAAGGCGAAAGTCGGTCGCAACACCCTTTGTCCCTGCGGCTCGGGCGACAAATTCAAGAAATGCCACGGACGTGAGCGCGGTTGAGACATACAGCACTAGTTGTCCGGGTCGCGCGGGGTGCGTGCGGATGTCACCTTAAACACGCAACAAGATGTATCGGATTTGCAACTATTTGCAACCGATGGACTTAGGAGATTCACGGGCGGGATTCCCGCCGATTGATTCCCGCTGGTCGGGATTTCAGCCGCGAACGCTCCGGCGGCCCTCCAGTGCCGTCCTGAGTTGTCCGGCGTCGGGCCTCTGGTAGCGCTGGAGCACCGTCTCGGCCGTCTTCCAGCCGCCGAGGTCGCAGAGCACCTTGAGCGGCAACTCCATGAGGTCGCTGGCGAATTTCCGCCTGAGCGAGTGCCAGCCGCGTCCGCGGTGGGGTGCCAGTTCCGCACGCGTCTCGGCCTTTTTCCACCAGTCGCGGGCCGGTCCAACCAGAGGGGCGTCCCGCACGCCAGGGCGCGTGCATTCGCGCGGGATCATGAGGACAGCCCCCTTTCGGGCGCGGTGGATCTGCTATCCGGAGGATTGGATTCCGAACGCTCGACGAGCATCGTCCGCGTGCGTTCGATCTCCGATGCGAGGAGTTCCTCATCCGGTAGCGTGGTCCGGTACTCGGACGCCATGACCTTGTTCGGCAGACCCTCCAGTGCATACCGCGCGACGGCTTCGTCCTTCTGGGCGCAAAGGATCAACCCGACCGGTGGGTTCTCCTCCCGGCGGACCCAATGCTCGCGAGCGTAGTTCAGGTAGAGATGCATCTGTCCGGCGTCGGCGTGCGTGAACTTCCCGATCTTCAGGTCGATCACCACGAGACACCGAAGGCGGCGGTGAAAGAAGAGAAGATCGACGCGATACCATTCGTCGCCGATGCGCAGCCGCCTTTGCCGCGCGATAAAGCAGAAATCCCCACCCAACTCCAGGAGGAAGGACTCCAGGTGGCGGATCAGCGCCTCCTCAAGATCACTCTCGGAGTACTCGTCCTTCAGGTCGAGGAATTCGAGGACGAACGGGTCCTTGATCTCCTCCTCGGGGGGAATGCTGTCCTCGGGGCGCGCCCTGCCGCCCTCGCCGAGCAAGGCGGCCTTGTTCCTCGAAAGGGCGGTCCGCTCGTAGAACTGGGTGTTGATCTGCCGGTCGAGTTGGCGGACGGTCCAGCCTCCGCGAAGCGCTTCGGCCTCGTAGAAGGTTCGGGCGCGCGGGTTCCGCACCGAGAGCAGCCGAACGTAGGCGGACCAGGGGAGCGGAAACCGCGACCGGATAGCGTCCAACAGGGATTCTGCAGACGGTGTCTGCATAATCCGATCGTCTCCCGATTCCGCAGACGGTGTCTGCACAATCGGCCATCCGAGGTAGAACGCACGCATGAGCCACACGTTGCGGACCGAGAAGCCCCGGCCGTAACGGGCCGAGAGGTCGGCCGCGAGCCGCTCGACGGTCTCCTTGCCGTACTCCGCCCGGCTCCGCCCCTCCTGTTCGAGTTCGGCGATCTGCCGTCCGATCAACCAGTATGCGGCGGTCATCACGGCGTTGACCGAACGGGCCGCCGACCGCCGGGCGGCT
>JAJEBR010000068.1 GCA_022822445.1 Gemmatimonadota bacterium
GAAACCGCTTCTCGGGGCACCGCCCGGAACAGCGTCCACCGGGCCGTCACGGGCAAGCTCCCCGGCCTCTTGGTCGCCAACCTCAAGGACGGCGAGGACCTATCCCGGCGCTCCCGCGCGCCGTCGCATTCCGGCCTACCCGTACCCCTCAGGGACCGGCGATCGTCGCTCTCACGCGATCCTGTGGCCCGTAGATTACCCGAAATGGCAGGGGAGTCATCGGGACGTGTGCGCGCAGGGCGTAACCGGCCAGCCCTGTAGCGCGACAATCAGGGTGAGAAGCAGCGACAATCAGGATGAGAGAGCGGGAGGTGGCCGCGGCCGGCGCGAGATTTGGTGTTTTCCCCGAGAGCGGAGAGATGCCAAGTGCCGGGCCGACACATCACGGACCGGTGAACCGACCGCCCGCGTCGTTTTCACATTCCAGTGCGGCCGTAAGTGGGAGCGCCGGGCGCGTGGTCAAACGTTACCTCTACCCGGAAGGTATCGCGTCATGCAGTGGCTGAACCGTTATGTCCAGCGCCACAATGCTGTCGTCAATCCATGCGAGGTATTTGCCGTCCACACCGGTAGGTGAGATGAGTTCATAGGAATCCGGGAATCGGGTTTTCGCCAATATGTCTCCCCTCGGCGACACGACCACCCAGAGCCCTTGTCGGGAACGCCGACGGGGTTGGTAGTATCGGATGACGATCAGGATGTTCCCATCGCGCATGTGGTCTATGAAGACCGGTCGGTTCCATTGGGCCGCGAAGTTCCCGTTCGGCAGCGCCCTTTCAAGCTCATCCCGTGGGACGATGGTCTCATCCTCTACGACGACCATCGCGCTATCGCCCCGTCCGCCAAGATAGCGAACGATCCGAAAAGGAGGAGCTTTTTGCGCCAAGAGGAGGTCTCCCTCCGGTGTCGTCGTGATCGGACCTCCGGTCATCTGCGTCACGACCTCCCAGTCGTCCGCCGGAAACGCGGGATGCCAGCTCTTCACATGGCCATCGAGCGAATACAGGTGCAGCGCGAACGCTACGTGAGGGTCGTCTGGATACTGGCCATAGCTCAGCACGTACTGGTCGTTCTGAAGAGCCGCAATGCCAAACACGCTGTTCCGGTACATCGCCGAGAACAGTCCTGCCGCCCCATCCCTGCGGGGAAAGAGCGTGGTGCCGTTTCGGCTCACAAGCACGGCGCTGCGACGATCCGGCATTGCAAGCAATGCGAGGGCGTAACCTCTGCCCGTGACCTCAGCCGGTTCCGGGATCGCCCGCAGGGTCTCCCCCTGCGGGCTCATTTCCCAGATCCTCTCCCTGCCGCCAATCCAGATCGTGCCGTCCTCCCAAACCGCCATACCTCCGCGGGCGTCAACCTCCTCACCCAACTCCCGACGCCACACTTCATGGATCCGCACGGAAAGGGGACCGGTGTCCTCAAGCGGATCGACCTGCCGGCCTCCGGCAACGGGGGACTGGCCCTCCGATCCGCAACCGGAATGAAAGGTTCCTAGAGCGAGCACACCGACCACCAGTGCCGGGATTCGTGCGAGACCGGTCATGGCGCGACATCCCCGAACTGCGGGATCCTTGATCCGCCCTCGACCCACTCTCTGATTCCAGACAGCCCGTGGCGACGTACCAATAGCCGCTCGTTGCGAACCGCCCTGTGTCCCGCCTCCACAACCACGCTCCGAGCGAGCACCAGCACCTGCGGTGTGGCGGCAGGTCCGTATAGCTCACCGTGCAGGTACTTCATCAGGCCGACGTTTCGCCACCCCATTCCCGTCACGATCTGGTCGAATCCGCCAAACCGTCCCAAATGCTCAACGCCGCTCTCCGGGACGACATCCGTGGTGAGACCGATCGCGGCGAACCCAATGGACGCCTCTTGAGCCAGAGCCGTCACCGCTGTCCGGGCTTGTTTGACCAGGGACGGCAGCTGCGGGTCATTCGACCAACGGCAGCGCGACGAACCGATGAAGACGAACACCAGCTCATCACCGGAGTCCTGTCGCGCCATTGGCACATACGGATCCTCCGCAAGCAGCGGGACGCTCCAGCGAACCTCCACCGGCCTCGGAAAGACACCCAACAGCCCGACCATCGCACCGCCCGCAACGGCCAGCCATGCCCATCGCGTTCCGACGCGTTTCATGATTCTACTCTCCCTTCACTCGTTGCGGGGTGCCAGCCTACGGACTTCCACTCTTGGAATCCCCGTAACCCAATACCCCAGGATGTGGGTGTCGGTGACATCCGACACGATAGGCAGGCTGGTGGAAACCAACGCGCCGTTGCCGCTGGTTGCGTCCACCAGGTAGCTGCGGACTTCGAGCTCCTCCGGTGCGGCTCTTTCTCCCCGGACGGTTTGGTACAGTATGTACTGCTCCCCGACCCCAGTCACCGACACGGCCATGTCCTTGAGTCCCGATCCGTACGCGATGGAGCCCGTGGCGCGGTCCTCGACAATCTGCCCCTGCACGTAGTCCGCGACTCGTGCCGTCCACGCCTCGGAACCGTCGTCCGCACCGTAGGCCCGCAGCACAGGCAGCGCGTTGAGCGCGTGGACAATCAGCAGCGGATCGCCCACGCATCCGATCGGTCCGTCGGACAGAAGTTGCCGCGCGAGTGCGTAGGAAGCCATGTAGCCCTGTCCAAAGGTCCTCCCCGCATGGGTCGGCTGCCGCGGCACCTCATGGACCACCGCGTTGCTCTCGCGTTGCCAGACCGACAGGAAAAGGCGGTCTCCAGCCTGGCACAGACCTTCACGCATGTAGAGGTCGGCGGGAAATGGGTGTCGGCTGGCGTACACGTACTCGCCGTCCTCTTCGGCGAAGATCTCCAAGTGCCGACGGCCGTCGGCCACCGCTATGCGACCGCTCGACAAGATAGCGAGGGCGACGGCGTCGCCGAATTCGCCGGGTCCTTCGCCGCTGCGCCCGAACTTGGTCAGAAAGCGTCCGTCCGGGTCGAACACCGTGACTCGCTGCGCCAGGCGATCCAGCACGACGACATTCCCGTCGGCATCGAACTTGGCGTCCGCAACCCATCCGAAGACCTCTTCGTCGTTATCGCCGACCTCACCCAGTTTCCCGATGGTGACCACCACTTCGGATCGGCGGAGCGCCTCCATAGCCCCGAGCCAATCGTCCAGTTCCTCCCCCGCAAGTCCTGTCGGGATTTCCGATGCGCCAACCACCGAACCGTCGACCGGGATATTGTCCGCTGTCGGGTGGCTGATCTCCATCGAATCCGCTTCGCAGCCTGCCGTCCCGAAACAGGCCGCAGTGTACGCCAGTACAGCTCCGAGGCGGGAACAGGCGAGCGAGGCCACTCGCCGGAGGCCCCGAGGCCGGGAGGACGGCCCCTGCCCGTCCTCCCCGCCTCCGACGTTGGTTCCATCCGCGCCGAGGGAAGGCGCGGATGCCCCGCAACGAGCGCTCGGCTTCGCCATCATCTTAGTGGTGATGCCCACCGCCGGGACCGTCCTTGTGTCCGCACGGCGTCGTCACGCAATCCACGTTCGGGACATCGTGGTTGCAGTACGTGGCGGCACTGGTCTCGCCGCTGCACCAGTCGATCCACAAGAAGTTCTTGCAGGTGTCGTACTGGCACGGATGCGGAAGGGCGTTCGCCCGGACGGCGGTACTGCTAGCCGCCGTGCCGACGACGAGCCCACTGACGAAGAACATCATCGTCAGCCTGAGCAACTTCTTCATCGCGTTCATTTGATCTCTCCTTGGATCTTGGAGTGCCGGTCGCGACCCGGTCAACTCCGTGGTTCGGGCGACCCCCCCTTGGGATCGTGCCCTCGCCCTATTAGACAGCGCGAGGGAGCAAAACGTCTCACCGACCCGAGAACCCGGATTCGACGGTTTGTTCGGCATGTTTTCGGCAGAATCACGCCCGACGGGAAGTTTTTGGCACATTTCGCGGCAAATCTCGGGAACTTCTTCCCGTCCGATCCCCTCACGGAGGGAAGTTCTTCCCGAGCGCCGGGAACTTTTTCCCGGAAGACTCGGGAACCTTTTGGCACCAAGTCGTGGAAAAAGTACCCTGTCCGCGCGGTCGTCCCAACGGCAGCTTTGAAGTGCGCTTCGGCCAAAGAGGCGCGGACTCGTACCGAGAGGAGCAGACGGATGAACCGCAGCGGCGGGCGCAGTACCCAAGGGGACACGGGGCACCGGGACGACGATCTGCTACGGCGGGTCGAACCGGTTGTCCGGTCAGTCGCGACGCGATTCGCGCGGGACCGGGCGACCGCGGAGGAACTCGCGCAGGCCTGCCGCATCCGAATCTACGAGAAGCGGAAGCAGTGCCGTAATCCGGAGGCGTTGCTTGGATGGGCGAGGACGCTTTGCCAGCGCGTCTGCTTCGCTGCGGTCGGGCAAGACCGGGTCGAGCGGGACCGCATCGTAGAGAGCGACGGCGAGGTCACCTCGGCCGTGGACACGGCCCCGGACCCCTTGGCCGTCGCCGAGACCGCTGAGTTGCAGGTTCGGATTGGAGGCGCGCTGGCCCGTCTCCCGGCCGAGCAGCGGCGATTGCTGCTCCTCCGCTACTGGTTCGGCCTGAGCGCCAAAGACATCGCCCGCCGCGAGAGCCTCCCCGCCTCCACCGTTCGGAACAGGCTGAGGCGAGCGTGCCTGCGGCTGCGGCGCACGCCCGAGCTCGCTTGCTACGCTCCGCCCCGGCCGTCGCTGTGGTCGCAGGGACCGGGAAACAGTATGATCAACGGGTCGAACATCGGCACTCCTCCCGCACTTGGCGAGGCGGTGCCATGATACCCGGCCTGTACTTCGAGGAGATTCTCATCCACAAGCTGCTTGCCCGCCCAAGCGACTTTCGGGCGGTCTTCCGCGCATCGCCGGACGCTATGCTCCTGGTCGGCGCCGACGGTCTGTTGAGGGACGCGAACCCCGAGGCGGAGACGATGTTCGGCTGGTCGCGCGAAGAGTTGGTGGGCGAGTCTGTCGAGATGCTGGTTCCCCCCAAGCTTCGAGACCGCCACCGCCGCCACCGGGAAGTGTACCACCGCAACCCCAAGTCGCGTCCGATGGGCGTCGGCATGGAGCTTGAGGCAGTGCACAAGGACGGCGACGGGTTTCCCGTCGAAATCAGTCTCGGTCCGATGACCGACGAGATGGGAGAGGTGCTGGTGGTCTGCGCCGTGCGCAGCCTGGCTCAAAGCCTCATGCTTCGGAGGGTGGCGGCAGCGAAGGTCCTGGCGGCGGAGGCGGAGCGGTCGCGGATTGCCCAGGACCTGCACGACGAAGTGAAGCAAAGCCTCACCGCGATCCAGCTTCACCTTGCCGCCCTGGTCGAAAGGGGAATGGCGGGAGAGGACGCGCCCGAGATGATCTCGGGAGTGCAGGGCGATCTGGACCGGTGTCATGACGCGCTGGACCGCGCGATACGAGACCTGATGCCGGTCGAGTTGGAAGGCCATGGGCTCGAATTCGCACTCAGCGTCCTTTGCCGGCGCACGGAGGAGCAGGGCTTCGCCGTCGAGCGGGACATCCGTTGGGCGGAAAGGGCGCTGAGGTCCGAGACCAGTCTGGCCGTCTTCCGGGTCGTGCAGGAAGCGCTCAACAACGCCAAGCGGCACAGCGGCGCGGGAAGCGCCAAGGTGAGATATTGGAGGGAGGGCCGGACGCTGTATGCCGAAATCAGCGATTCCGGCGCGGGCTTCTCGCCCGACGAGCTTGAGCCGCATCTGTCGGTTGGCCTCGCGAGCATGCGGGAGCGGAGCCGGATCGTCGGAGGGCGGCTGACCATCGCGAGCGCGCCCGGGGACGGTACTACGGTCAGGTTCGCGGCGCCCATTTCGATGCCCGTGCGCGATGGGAACGATCCGCAATGAGCTACTCCTGCCGCGTCGTGCTCGTCGACGACCATGCCGTTGTTCGCGCCGGAATCAAACTGCTCATCGAACTCACGGAGCGGTACGATGTGGTCGGAGAGGCTTCCTCCGGTGAAGCCGCCGTCGAACGGGTGGACGCGCTCAAACCCGATATGGTCGTCATGGACATCCGCATGCCGGGCATGGACGGCATCGCCGCAACCCGAAGGATCACGTCACGGAACCCCGATGTCCGCGTGCTCGTCCTGACCGCCTACGACGACCCGGAGTATGTGGAGGCCGCGATCGAGGCGGGTGCGATGGGCTGCCTGAGCAAGCGACGGGCTCGCTCCGATCTGGTTGGAGCCCTCGACATGTTGGCCGCCGGAAGGATGACCTTCCCCGCACACGTCGTTGGGTTGCTGTCGAAAACACGAGACGCCTCGCACGGCCTCTCCGGTGGTTGGGCCTCCTTGAGCGAGCGGGAACGCGATGTCCTGTACCTCACCGCGACCGGCTACACGGCCGATGAGATCGCACGCAGGATCCATCTGGCACCGAAGACCGTCGCGAACTACCGAACGTCCCTGAAGAGCAAGCTGGGCGTCCAGAGCCGCGTGGATCTCATGCGAAGCGTCGTGGAATCGGGCCACTTGGCGGACATGCTGAAAGCCGCCGGGATCGGGAGGAAGAACCCGTGAGTCAGACCCGTTGCCGGGGTTCGCGCAAGCTCCCGCCAATCAACTCCGACTTTCCCGCTTCCGTGAACCGTGCATGTCGGGGTTGGTGTCCCGGCAATAGCGGCAGATCGTGCAGCCCTGTATGAACTTACGTGATCTCTTGCCGGGATTTTGGCTTCAGGTGTTCTGCCGGGCTGGCAAGGCGCGACGAAGGGGGAATAGCAGCGCAAGTCGTCCGAGGAGCAACGCAGAACGGCACCCCAGGAACCCTGAGAGTAAACAAAACATGACACTTTGTAATGTTCTCATTACATCGCGAGTGCGTGAGCGCCGCGGTCCAGCCCGGATGCATCGCCGCCCGAATGCAGCGGGGACTTGTTCCACGGGCTGCTACCCCCCCGGCTGCAGCACGAACTCCGCCACGACGGGGTAGGCCCCTGCCAGGTTGTTCAGCAGGAAGAGCGTGTCCCCCTTCACGGCGCCCAGGCCCCCTCGCAGCAGCGACCCCTCGTCCTCGACGATCATCCTCATCCTGAGCGTCCCGTCGTACTCCCTGGCTTCGAGCACCACGACGCCCGCCCGCGCGGTCACCGCGATGCCGAGGTCCTCCATCGGGCCCGGCGTGGTGCCGCGGAACAGCGCCATGGAAGCGCCGCACTGGACGCCGGTGGAGCTCGGGCCGTCCCCTCCGTCCCGCAGGTCGGCGAAGGACGTGTGGAAGTGAAGACGCTCCTCCCCCGTGTCGGCGGACACGCCCACGCCCTCGAAGACCCATTCGTTCATCGCGACGATCGTCGCGGGCCCCGCGCCCGGGCGGGTGCAGGCCGAAAGGTGCCGGATGGTCTCGGCCAGCTCGGCATCCTCCGGCGTCTCGAACCACACCCGCCGCAGCCTCCCGGTGCCGCGGTCGATCGATTCCACGCTCGCGCGCCCGACCTGGGACCTGGCGATCAGCATCGTCGAATCATCGAGCAGGGCCATGTCATCCAACGTGTTGAGCGGCCCGCCCACGCCCTCCGCCGCGAAACGCCGCGCCTCGATCCCCTCCGGGTCGAGCACGATGACGACCCCCAGCTCCTGGTCGTAGACGAAGACCGAATCCGCATCGGTGGCGAGCGTCGTGATCATCTTGAACTCGCCCGGCCCTTCGCCGCACCGGCCCAGCTTCTCGCGCACCGCGCCGCTCGGGCGGTCGATGACGGTGAGGATGCAAGGATCGAGGATGTCCGACACGACCAGGCTGCCGTCGTCGCGCACCACCGCAGCCCAGGGCATGCCGAAGGAGTCCTCCCCGGACAGACTCCCGTATTCGCGAACGAATACCGGCTCCAGGGAAGCATCCGGCGTGGGCGACTCCATCCGGACCGGTCCGAGGCCGGCGAACAGGTCCGGGTTCGGGGAGGCGTCCGCGCAGGCCGCCAGGGCAAGGCAGGGCAGGAAGAACGCGGCGGTGCGTAAAGAGAAGGCGACAGATGGTAAAGTGAACATTACTTTTGGTAAAGCCGACATTATTCTTGGTAAAGGTGACATGACATTATGTAAAGCCGACATGACATCTCGTGAAGCTGACCGGGTCATCGGGTACCCTCCCTGGCTGAATGATCCATCTCTTGCGTTCTGCATTATACGGCGTGACGAGGGGCCCCCGCCTCCACGACCCGCCCCCCCTCCACCGCCACCACCCGGTCCGCGGCGCGCATCAGCTCCTCCCGGTGCGTGATCAGCACGGTGGTGCGGCCCCGCATCACCGCGCGGTACGCGGCGATCACGTGCGCCTCGGTGGCCGCGTCCAGCGCGCTCGTGGCCTCGTCGAGGACCAGGACGGCGGGGTCGGCCAGCAGCGCCCGCGCGATCGCGACCCGCTGCCGCTCGCCTGCCGAGAGCGCCTGCCCGCGTTCCCCCACCGGGGTGTCGAGCCCGTCCGGCAGCGCGGAGACGAAGGCCGCCAGCCCGGCCCGCTCCACCGCGCGCATCACCTCCGCCGTGCCGGCCTCGGGCCGCGCGTAACGCACGTTTTCCAGTATCGAGGTGTTGAAGACGAGGGCTCCCTGCTCGACCACCGCGACGCGCGCGCGGAGCTCGGCCAGCGCGACGTCGCGGATGTCCGTCCCGTCGAGGAGGACGCGGCCGCGATCCGGGTCCACATGCCGGATCAGCAGGTCGGCCACCGTCGACTTCCCGCTCCCCGACGGCCCGGTCAGCGCCACCACCTCACCCGGCGCGACCGTCAGACGGAAGTCTTCCAGCACCGCACTGCCCCGCCCATGCCCGCACGACACGTCCTCGAACACGATCCCGCCACGCACCTCGCCAAGCGCCACCGGCTCCGCCGCCTCGACCACCTCGACCGGCTCGTCGAGCAGCTCGTGCACGCGCCTCAGCGACACCCGCGCCGCGGCCAGCCCGGTGTACAGTCCCATGAGCCCCTGCACCGGCCCGATCAGCCGGATCTGGTAGGCCATGAACGCCGTGAAGGTCCCCAGCGTCATCGCGCCGCCGATCACCCGCCATCCGCCGTAGAGGAAGACCACCGCCGTGCTCGCCGACAGCAGCAGCGCCGGCAGCCCCCCGGCCAGGTAGCTCAGCCGCTGCATCCGCATGAGCGCCGCGATGAACGAGTCGTTGCGCCGCCTGAACCGGCCCGCCTCCCGCTCGGCCGCGTTCGACGCCGCCACCAGCCGCACCCCCGCCAGCGTCTCGATCAGGAAGGCCCCGATGCTCGCGCTCCGCTCCCGCATGACCCGCACCCGCACCTCCAGCTTCCGCCGGTAGTGCACGATCGCCCAGATCGCCGGAGGCAGCAGCGCCGCCGCAGCCAGGAAGAGCCGCCAGTCCAGCCACAACAGCATCCCCACCGTGCCCACCAGGAAGGCCACGTTGCCGAGCCAGGCCAGCGCCGCATCCGCCAGCACCCGCTGGATCTCGCTGACGTCGTTGTTGAGGCGCGACATGATCTCGCCGAGCGGGGTGCGCGCGAAGAAGCGGGGCGAGAGCCGCTGCAGGTGCCGGTACACCGTGAGCCGCATGTCGAAGAGGATCTCGGCCGAGACCCTCGTGTAGCGCATCCCGCTCACGAAGTTGAGCACGAAGCTGGCGAGCGTGACCGCCGCGAAGAGCCCCACGATCCGCACCAGCGCGTCGGTGTCCTGTCCCAGCAGCGCGTCGTCGACGAGGGAGCGCGTGAGGAACGGGACGTACAGCGCCAGCGCGGTCCCGGCAAGGTTGACCGCCAGAATGACGGCCAGCCGGCGCCTGTAGGGCGCGAGGTAGCGGAGCCCCCGTCTGATCTGTGCGTCCAGCATGGCCATTCAGTGCGTTCTCCGGGGAGATCGGCTGTCTTCGGCGGCCCCCGCTGCCTCCACGGGCCCGGCAACCTCCGCGGGCCTGGCTGCCTCCACGCGCCTGGCTGCTTCAAGGGCCCGGCAACCTCCGGCGGCCCCCGGCAACCTCCGGCGGGCCGCGACCGCCCTCCTTATCCGCCCCGCCGAATCCGGTACCCCTCGATCCTCTCGACGTCGAGTTCGTCCCTCTGCAGGATCACTAAAAAGTCCCGGTCCACCCAACAGGAAGAAGTGTAGCCCTTCCAGCGACCGAAACCGCAGCTCACAAGGCCGCCCCACTGCACTGGAACGACGCCCAGCCACCGGCCCTCGGGGCTGAAGACGCTCCACCGGTCCGGCAGACCCGTTTCCGACTCCGACCACTCCCGGACCCAAAGGTATCCCTCCGAGTCCACAACGACATCGAAGAATGGCGGGTGAGTATCACGCGGCGGGCCACCAGATCGTTCTCCCTCCGGAGGCATGGACCGGCCTCGCGCTTCCAGTTCCCTTTCAACCATCTCCCGCTGCTGCTCCATCGCCCGCCGCGCCCGGGGGGTAATCGGCACCGGCCCGGTCGAGCGGCGAATGATCCGCGACAGAGCCCCGTCGAGGTTGAACTGATAGATCTCGTTCCTGTCACGCGCGGCGATGTAGATCGAAGGAGGATGGCCCCCCACTGCCATATGCGAGGGGCACCCGAAGGAATGGGCGGAATACGTACTGTCGATCATCACGTACTCCGGGGGCAACCACGCGGAAAACCCTCCCTGGGAAACGGGCTGCCCCTCTCCAACCACCCGAACGGTCCAGAACTCCCTTGGCGAGCAATCGCTCCATGTGGGTTCGGGATCGACTTCCCGGCCCATCATGGCCGCGAAGAAGTATCCCTCGGTGATCGGGAAGGCGAAGTCCTCTCCATAGATCCCGAGCTCCCTCAGCCTGGCGTGGTTGCCCCTTCGCTCGCTCAAGAGCGTCCCGGCCGTATCGAAACGGTCGATGGAGGTCATGAAGTAGTCCCACACGACCAGCGTGTCGGGCGGGTGGTATTCCAGCCACTCCGGGCGCGTGAATTCGCCCGGCCCTTCACCTGAGCGCCCTATGGTCCGCGACAGCTTCCCCGATGGTTCGAAGAGCAGAAGCTGGGTGCCTTTCGACGAAAGGCCCGCCACCCGCCCGTCCTCCAGCCGGGCAAGACCCACCACGTCCCAGACCAGCTGGGCCGAGTCGTGGGCCGGCTCGCCCAAGGTGTTCGCCCCCCCCAGCACGAACTCCGGCACGGAGTCGAGGGTCCAGAACTCCCCGGCCGCGTGCTCCGGAGCGTGATTCTCCACGATCTCGATGCCAGCGGAATCCCACACGACGACGGTTGGTTGATCGGCCGCCCCGTCCTCGTCGCCGGGGGCCGGATTGCAGCCCGCCGCAGAGAGGGCGGACGCCACAGCAATCGTTACGGCGAGTCTCTTGTTCATTGGCCCTCCTGCGGTGGGACGGAGCCGCCCGTGCGATCCCGTCGAATCCGGTATCCCTCCACGCGCTCGACTCCAAACTCGTCCTGCCGGACGATCACAAAGTAGTCCCCTCCAATCCAGCAGGTCGTGGTGTACTGGCGACACAGGCGCTGATCGGGTGCGGCGGGGTCCGGGGGAAACGCAAGGGCTCCCAGCCACCGTCCTTCCGGGCTGAAGACACTCCACTGGTCGGGAATCCCGGACTCCGAGGTCGACCACTCCCTGACCCACAGGTACCCTTCCGAATCCACGAGGAGGGCTTCGACGGCAGGGTAGTTCGTCCTCCGGGGGAACGTCTCGTCTTCCTCCGTTTGCGGAGGCCAGCCCAGTATCTCCCTGTTCCTGGCCCAATGCTCCCTCTCGGCCTTCCACGCCTTGTCGGTCACGGGCGGTGGCAGCGTGCTGCGCCGAATGATCCGCACCAGCGCACCGTCGAGGGATCGCTGATGGATTCCCCGGTCGTCGTTGCTGATGTATACCAGCGGGGGATCGCCGCCCGCCGCCAGGTGAGTCCTCCACGGTCGGGCGCACCCGAAGGAATGTGCGCCGTAGGCGTCGTCGACCCTCAGGAGTTCTTCCCCGGGCGAAATCATCTCCGATTCCAACATGCGGCCGCCGACCGGCGACGATACTCGAACCCTCTCCGCCAGGTGAGAGCAATCGCCCGGAGATTCATCCCCGGTCGTGTGCTCGACTCCCGACAGAAAGGATCCATCCGGCAGGGGCAGCCTGAGCGATTCCGGCCCGACACCGTGTTCCCGCATCCGGACATGGTCGAGCGAGCGTTCCTTCAGGAGCGTTCCTTCGTCATCGAAGTAGTCGATCGATGTCAGGAAGGAATCCCATACGACGAGCGTGTCGGGCGGCAGGTACTGGAACGCCAGCGGGTGTCGGAATTCACCGGGGCCTTCTCCCGGTCCTCCCATGATGACGGACAGTTCGCCCGAGGGTTCGAAGAGCATGAGCTGCTTGCTCCCGGACGAGAGGACCGCCACCCGGCCGTCCGACAGTCGGGCCAGTCCCTCTACTCGCCAGATCAGCTGGGGTGCATCGTTGGCCATTGCGGCCAAATCCTTCGCCCCGCCCAGCACGAACTCGGGCACGGAGTCGAGGGTCCAGAACTCGCCCGGTGCGTGCTCCGGCGCATGGTTCTCGACGATCTCGATGCCGGCGGAGTCCCACACGGTGACGGCCTGTTCGACGGCCCCTTCCCCTTCGCCAGGGGCCGGATCGCACGCCACCACGGAGAGGGCGACTGCCGCGAGCCCGCTCCTGGCCCGCATCCGGCGCATCACGATTCCTCCCTCGCGCCGTTCCGCCGAATCCGGTACCCCTCCACCCTTTCAACCCCCAGCTCGTCGACCCGGACCGTCAGAAAGAAGTCCCTCCCCACCCAGCACGGCAACCGGCTGCGAGGTGGCAGACGATGACCACCGATCGGGTCCATCTCGGTCCCCGAAAGCCAGTGGCACAGGTGGAGGTCCCTCGCCGCGAGATCCGTTGGCACGGCAAGGACGCCGAGCCACCGTCCCTGTGGGCTGAAGATGCTCCACTGGTCGGGCACCGCCGCTTCAGACGCCGTCCACTCCCTGACCCAGAGATAGCCTTCCGCATCCACGACCAGTGCTGCGATGCGCGAGAAGGTCCGTCGCCCGCTCGGTTCGTCGCGGTCTTCCTCCGGTATCGGGGGCATGCCCATTGCCTCACGTTGTCGGGACCGCAGTTCCATCTCGGCCCGCCTGGCCCTGATCGCGATGCCAACGGTATCGGCCGTGCGCCGAATGATCCGCAGCAAAGTGCCATCGAGCGCCAATTGATGAATCTCGCCGCCGCGGGCGACGTGTATCGAAAGAGGATCGCCACCCGCCGCCACGAGAGACGCGGGGCCCAGCCGGTGTGCCGCATATGTGTTGTCAATCCTGATGTACTCGGGGAGAGTCGGGGCCCTCGGAAGCCTCGCTTCCTCCCCGAAAAACACGCGTTGGGAGGCCGCAGCCACGACCAGCGACCCGTCCGGAAGGGGAAGCCAGGTGTGTTCGCTCGAGACTCCGTGGTCCCGCAGCCTGGCGTAGTCGACCGACCGTTCGCCGAGGACCGCGCCACCACTGTCGAACCGGATGGTCGAGGTCATTCCGTAGTCCCACACCTCCAGCGTATCGGGCGGGAAGTACTGCAGCCGTTCCGGGTAGATGAACTCGCCGGGGCCACGGCCCTCGCGTCCGATGGTTCGAGTCAGCTCTCCCGTGGGCTCGAAAAGAAGGATCTGCTTCTGCTCGGACGAGAGGACCGCCACCCGGCCGTCCGCCAGCCGGGCCAGACCCACCACGCTCCACACCAGGCCGGTGGGCGCGTTGGCCTCCGTACCCGGTTCGTTAGCGCCGCCCAGCACGATCTCCGGCACGGTGTCGATGGTCCAGAACTGGCCCGGCGCGTGCTCCGGCGCATGGTTCTCCACGATCTCGATGCCGGCGGAGTCCCAGGCGGTGAAGGTCGGCTCTTCGGCGACCCCGCTCTCGTCGGCGGGGGCCGGATCGCACGCCGGCACAGAGAGGGCAACCGCAAGAATCGCCCCAGGACCAATTCGCCTTAACATGAGCACTCCTCTCGCGCCAGTGGGCGCCTATTCGCGTCAGCCTGCGGGCCCGGGGCAGCCGCCCACGCTACCCGCCCCGCCGAATCCGATACCCCTCCACCCGTTCGACCCCCAGGTCGTCCTGCCTGACGACCAGTAGGAAGTCCCTGTCGACCCAGCAAAGAACCCGAGTATTCCCTCCGCACGAATTGGGCTCCGCTGGATCGGGAGTCCATGGAAACGGCAGAACTCCGAGCCATCGTCCCTCAGGGTTGAAGACGCTCCACTGGTCCGGGGTCCCCGATTCCGAACCCGACCACTCCCTGACCCAGAGATACCCCTCCGGATCCAGGAGGACGCCAGCTGTTGGCGGGTGGGTTTCCTCCCTTTCTACCATCTGCTCCACGATCTCTCGCGGCACCGGCGACCCCATCGCCACCGCGGACAGGTATGTCCTCTCCAAGATATTCCGGTACGCCCGCTCCGTGACCGGTATCGGATCGGTCGTGCGCCGTATGATTCGCAGCAGGACTCCGTCCAGCGAAAGCTGGCGGATCTCGTTCCTGCCGCGCCCGCTCAGGTAGATCGAAGGTGGATCTCCGCCGGTCGCGATTCCGGACCTTGGACCGAGCACCTGCGGGCTGTAGCTGTCGTCAATCCTCGCGTAGTTCCCGACACGCCGATCAAAGGTCATGAGCGAGGATGTCCGTGGATTCCAGCCCTTCGATTCAACCACCTCGTTGTCTGGCCCGCCGCGCACGGACGCGACGAAGGTTCCATCCGGCAACGGACGCACGAACGCCTCTCCGGACGCACCGGCCTCCCGCAGGCGCGCCTGGTCGACCCCGCGCTCCCTCAGCAGATTCCCGGCGGTATCGAAATAGCTGATTGAGCTCATGAAGTAGTCCCAGACGACGAGCGTGTCCGGCGGCAGGTACTGCAGCCATTCGGGTTGCCTGAATTCGCCTGGGCCTTCCCCCGCCCGGCCAATCGTTCTGGAGAGCACTCCCGAGGGCTCGAAGAGGAGCAGCTGTTTGCCCATCGATGAAAGGACCGCCACCCGGCCGTCTTCCAGGCGGGCGAGGCCGACCACCTCCCAGATCAACTGATCGGAGTCGGCGGCAGGTGCGCCGTGGTCGTCCGCCCCACCCAGCACGAACTCCGGCACGGAGTCGATCGTCCAGAACTCGCCCATCGCGTGCTCCGGCGCATGGTTCTCGACGATCTCGATGCCGGCGGAGTCCCAGGTCGTGACGGTCGGCTCGGGGTCGGCGGCACCCTCATCCGGCGACCGCTGCTCACACCCGGGCACCAGCATGGCCATCGCGAGTGCGGTGAAGAGGGTTGATCGCTTGCGCACTCTGTCCTCCCCGCTTTTCGCAAGAGCGATTATCGTGGCGGCAACACGTGGGCGGACCCCGGCCGGACCGCTGAGAACGGATCCCTGTAATTGGATGCGCTCCAAGAGGATCCCGGCTGCCTCCTGGCGCTCCGTGGAACCCGCGCAGACAGCTGCTCCACCCGGCCCCCCTACCCCCTCGGTCCCCCCCCTCAACCCCCCCGCGGCCCCGTCCCCTCCGGAATCATCAGGAAGTGTGTCATGTCGGCGTCGAAGGTCACGGTGCGGATGAACTCGTAGCTGTCCGCGTCGTAGATGTCGATCGTGGAGCCGGCGTTGTAGATGTACAGGAATTCGCCGTTCGAGCTGACCTCAAGGCTCATCCGCGGGCGCCCGGGGAAGCGCTGGCGGCTCTCCACCCGCCGCCCCTCGACATCGAAGGTCCAGAACTCGTAATTCCCGATCTGCTGCACCAGCCCGTATGCCTTCTTGCCGCCAGGTGCGAGGCGGAAGCTGACCCCCGCGCTGGGCCCCAGGGTGAAGAACTCGTACTCCTTCTCGGCCAGGTTGACGCGCGCGATCCCCATCATGCGGCGGTTCTGCACGGGGTCGGTCATGCGCAGCAGGCTGGTGTAGTAGCCGGGATCGTCGTGGGGGCTCGAGGGGAAGCCGAAGCTCAGGCGGCCGAGTCCTTCCTCCATTGGGCGGGAAAGGTCCCAGCGGTCGACCTCGCTGAAGTCGTCCGGATCCAGGACGCGGATCTCGGCGCCGAAGAAGTACAGGTACTCGCCGTCGGGGGAGAACATGAGACGCGCCCGGGAGCGCAGCTCTCCGTCCGGCCATGGAATCGTGTCGGTGACCTCCTTTGCCTCCAGATCGTACTTCAGCAGCGTCGGGTCGCCGATCTCCCAGCGGTCGATTTCCTTGGTGTAGCGCATGGTGTTGAGGATGACGAACTCCTCGCCCGGGTCTACCGTCAGCCCCCAGATCCGCACCTTGGAGCGCCCGCTGCTCAGGCTGAAGCTGTCGATGGACTTGCGCGTCGCCACGTCCACGATCTCGATCTCCTCGAACTCGGCGTCGCGCACGTAGATCCGCTCGTGGTTTTCCGAGAGAGCCAGCGAGGTGGGGATCCCGGTCGTCAGCTCGATCCGGTCCACGACCTCCATCGTGTTCTCGTCGATGACGTGGATCGCGTGGTCGTACCCGGCCATGTAGATGATGCCGTTGCCGCCCCCCTGGGCGTGGGCGGTGGCGGGGCCGAGGGCGAGCGCCAGGGCGGCCGCGGAGAGTGCGACCCTCACGGGAAGATCAGGTCGAGCTTGCGCCAGTCCTTCTGGGCGGACGCGCACTTCCCCGTCCAGTCGGGCGCGTGGTTCAGCTGATCGGGTACGTGGGCGGGCCAGAAGCAGGCCAGGTGACAGTCGAAGAGGTCGCGTTCGACGGGCTGGCAGAGGCCGGCGGTGCCGCCGGTCGAGTCCACCTCCCAGCCGGGCGCGAAGACGAGAGAGCAGCCGAGGGGGATGTTCGGGCCGCTCTCGAGTGCGACGACGTCGAGGTCGGCGGGGTCGCCGGATGCGAGCGGGCTGTCGGGCGCGGGCGGGCCTGTCAAGTCCCCGGGAACGCCTGTACTCGCTTCGGCCTGCGCCTTCGCGTGTCCTTCGATCCGACGCGCCTTCTGGTTGATCGCTTTCAGGTGGTCCACTCGGTCATCTCCCTTTCACGCAGCTAGCCAGCTGGCCCTCAACAATGGGCCGGCGCCTATCGGTTCCGCAATACCAGTCCCTGAGCACTATCGAAGCCGGCCGCCTCATGGCGAGCGACCGGGGCCGGACGCTGGACGGCAGGAACCTCGCTTTGGGGGACCTGAAGTGTTGGAACCTCAAGTTGACAGAACCTGAAGTTGACGGTAGTCTGCAAATGAGTTATTATTCCAAGTGTAGAGCCTATTCTACATGCAGCCTCCCGGGGGGGCACAGCCTACCTTCCTCAAGGAGGACCTGGAACGATGAACACTCACACCCCGACCAAATGCGCCGGCGTCACTTTGCTGCTTGTCCCCTGCTTGCTGGCCTTGGCAGCACCGTCGGCTGATGCGCCCGACGCTGTGTCCTCTGCGCTGGACGTCGAGACTTACGATCGACAGGACGATTGCATCACGTTCGAAGACTGGATCGACGACGACCTTATCTGGAATGACGAGCATCACAAAGCCAAGGGCGGGCCCCATCCGGAGAGCTATCGTCCGGGCGAGGAGTGGTACATTCAGGATCCCGAAGTCAATGCCACGGTTGGGTCACAAGGCCCTCATCATGTCCTGCTTCCAGAATATACCCTGAACGCGCTTGACCACGTCCAGTGCGGCGAAGGTGGCACAACCTAGGAGGCCAGGGACGCCCTCTCCTGCCTTGCTCGCGGTCCTGGTCTTCTTCTCCTCGCTTCCGCCGCAGGCAAGTTCCGGGGAAGGGAGGGCTGGCCCAACTCCGGTCTGCCCCAGGAAGGCGGAGCGATCGTTTCCGGCCGGCAGCGTACACCGGATCCCGGACCGGACGCCACCCTGCCGCATTGGGTTTCGCGCATCCGGGATCCGGCTCCATGCCGTCGCCGACGGATCCAGGCCGGATCCGGGCAGGCGCGTCGTCCTGGATTCCAACGGGCGCTTCATCTCGGCGAACGCCCGGGGCTGGGACGCGGTCGTTAGCGTTTGGGACTCACGAGGGAGATACCTCTCGTCGTTCGGCGGACGTGGCGACGGTCCTGGGGAATTCGCAGGGGCGGGGATGCTGTCTCTGTTCATGGACGACGAAGACAACGTACACGTGAGAGACGGAGCCATGCGGTGGTCCGTCTTTTCCAGGGAGCACGAGTTCCTGCGGCGCGTTTCGGCTGTGGAGATGGGGGGCCTGCCGGGCACTACGGTCATTCTGGACGGCGGCTGGGCCTTGGCCAGCGACGGGCGGAGGCCTGGTCAGACGGGGAATTTTCGCTTGGTTGACCCAGCCGGCACGCTACACCGGACCTTCGCTCGTCCGCGCGACGCACACAGAGGGCGCCCGGACCGCCCAATCACCTACGCGGGCGGCAGCACCTTCTGGGCAGGCCCCCTGCACGGTGCTGAAGCCTACGTGCTGGAGGAGTGGGGCACCGATGGCGAGTTGAAGCGAGTAATACACCGCGACACCTCCTGGTGGCTGCGGCGCGAGAGCCCCGAGGCATCCCCCGCCGGACGCCAGTTGCACATCACGAACAACGGTCTCCTGTACGTAATGGTGCGCCGGCCGACCCGCGAATACACCCGCGAACTCGCGCGGGCGCAGAGGCGGGGCGAGCGCATTGCAACGAACCGGCGGGATGCCTTGACGGAGGTTGTCGTTGAGGTGATCGACACGCGGTCGGGGGAGCTGCTGGCTTCCCAGGTCTACTCGGCGCCTCGCTTCAGAGAGATCGCGCCCCATGGTTTGTTCCGCGGTTCGCTTCGCGGGTTTCGGCACGAAGTGGGCGACGACGGCTTACCTTTCGTCGACATCGTGACCCTGGAGCTGGAGCCGCGGTGAAAGGCCTCTGCACGACGCGAGGCAGGACGCGGCAGCGATTCAGCGGATTAGCGGCCGGGCTGGCCGCGGCCATCGTGATGATGGCTGTCGTCGGCTGCACCGGAGACGACGACGCCGAGCCCGGGAATGCCCCGCTGGGCTGGGCCGGACCGATCGAAGCGCGCGGGGTGCGTGTCTGGTCGTCGGCCAGCCTGAACTCGGCGCCCCGCTGGACCGTTGAGGACGAGCCCACGTTCGCGGCGTCGCCGGACTCGCGGGATGCCAACTCCGGACGGCCTGGCCAGCAACGCGTCTCTCAGGGGGCGTTCCTGCCCGAAGGACGGGTGGTTCTCCTCTACGATCACACGACTGTACAATCCGCCCTCCTCCACTTCCTGGACCCGGCGAGCGGCGACGAGAGCAAAGTCCCGGCCCCCCGCGGCGACGACGGGCGGACGCTGAACTGGAGCTACTTCCGCATGACCGTCACCGACCGGGGCCTGATCCTGGTGGGCGACAACGAGTCCCGGGTGCAACGGAGAGGCAAGGGGCGGGACATCTGGCGCAGCGATCTGGCGGGCAGCTTCCGGCGACCGCCATCGTTTGCGCGCGTGGAGGGCTCGCTCGCAGGGGTCCTGCCGGACGGGTCGGTGGTATTGAACGAGCGCTGCCACGGGCCCGACGCCGCGCGGGAGCTGTTGCTCTGCTCTACGGTTGTGGTGCGGGCCAGCGAGCCGGAGGGCGAGGAAGAGGAGGGCGATACGGCCCGCATCGCCTTCACGGGCGGATATCTCATCGATCCCGATCGGCCCGGCAACTGGCCCGCGCCGTGGGCCCACTTCCACTTCAACACCACCGTGGTCGCCGGAGGATGGATCTGGACCGTGCCCACGGAGAGGCCGGAGCTTGTCGCCGTGGATCGTGCGGGGGACATACGCCTGAAGATCGAGTGGGATGGAGGAGATCGCGCCGTCCCGCCGGGAGCAGCCGGCCTTTGGGAGCGGGCCGCACGCTTTCCGGCAGCCGCGGACCTGAAAGCCGGGACCGACGGCACGATCTACGTCCAGCGCTGGACGGTGCTGCAAGCCGGTCCGCCGATCCCTGGCCCCGAGTGGCTGGTCTTCTCGCAGGAAGGCGAGCTGTTGGCCCGATTGAACGTGCCCGGCAGCCTTCGGGTCCTCGCGTTCGGCCATAATGCACTGCTGGCCATCGCAAATGCTGACAGCGCGACTCTTCGCAGCGAGGTCCGGGTTTATGGGATTATTCCTTCGGGGCCTGCTCGCCCGTCGGCGGAAGTCGGACTATCGTACTGAACCCGTCCGGGAGACCCGATCCATCGATGTCTCCACGCGGAGACATGCGACCCCGGCCACGGAGGTGACTCGCATGAGCCTGGTCCTGAACACCGTCGGTGCAATTCAATTGTGTGCCGGATGTGCCGTGGAATTCGACCCCCGGGTTACGCTGGGTACGACCGAGGACCCCACCGGCCCGGGGATCTTTGCGGAGGTTCTCGACATGGGGGACCAGGGATACCTGGTGAGCTCCGAGGTCCTCGGCGGCGTGGTGATCGTATACGATTCGGAGGGGCGCTACCAGCGGGAGCTGACGCGCGAGGGCGAAGGGCCGGGAGAACTGCGTGCCCCACCCACGTTTGCCAGCGGTCCCGGTGGAATCATCCTGATGGAGCCGGGCTCCGCGAGGTTGCATCTGTACACGAGCGACCTCGAATTCATCAGGACCTTGCAGGTTCCAGGGGCTTCCGGCCTGGGGTCGATTCAGCCGAATTCGACAACCGGGGGCTGGCTGGTCACCTACCGCGGGGAAGACTTCACCGAGGTGGGAATCATGCTGCTTGACCAGGATGGCAGCGTGGTCCGCTCGATGCAGACGGGTGAAGAGAGTTGGCGCGGGTTGGCGAGTTTCATCCCGGGCACCGAAGACATGATATGGGGCAGTTCGGTCTTTGGGCTGATCGTACTCTTCAACGAAGATCTGGAACTCCTCGGCTCCCTGCAACTGGAACTGCCCGGAACGGAAGGGTGGGAAGCTCCTCGGACCGGGCCCACCGGGGGGTACCCGGCCCAGGTCAATGACATCCGCCTTGCGCCCGACGGCTCGGGCCTGTGGGTCTTCGCAGTGGCGCCGGAAGAGAGATTCGTCGAACTGAGCGTCGACGAACTCGGCGACCAGGCCATGGCGTCGGGGCTGGAGCGGATTGCCGACGCCTACCTCTATTGGGTTCGTCCGGAGCCGGATGGGCTGACCCTCGTGGGAATGGACCACTTCGACACCCTGGTGCGCCCGCTGGGGGACGGGGACCTCGCCTACGACATTCTGGAGACGCCGGACGGGAACCGCAGGGTTCGGGTGGGACGCCTGCGCCTTACTCGAACTGCTCCAGATACCCCGGGTTCCTGACCGCGATCTCGCCGTACACCTTCAGGCACGTATCGGTCCAGCTCCGGATCCAGTCGCAGTAGTGCAGGTTGGCCACGCCCGTGTCGCCGTAGCGGACGTGGGCCTCGTGGTAGCAGCCACCGGCGCAGAGGGGCCGGGCCCAGCAGGTGCTGCAGTCGGTCTTGTTGGCGACGTGATGCCGTCCCAGGAACTCGAACTGCCGCTGGCGGTCGAGTCCCTTGTCCACCGAGCCGATGCTGTGGTCGTCCGAGCCCGCGAACCTGTGGCAGAGCGCGACTTCGCCGTCCGTCGCCACCCCCATCAGCCCCAGCCCCGCCCCGCAGGGGAAGGCCTTGCTGACGCCCTTGTGGATCTCCTCGATCGTGTCCTTCACATTCGAGAAGCCGTGGTGGCGGTCCTCGACCGCGAACTCCAGGAACTCCTGCGCGAGCTCCTCGAACTGGCCGAGCATGTGGTCGAAGCCGGTGTCCCGGATCGCGTAGCCGCGCCCGTTGGCGGTCGTCACCGGCGCGAAGCCGACCTCCCAGAAGCCGATCTCGTTGCGCAGGTGGTGGAAGATGCGGGTCACGTTCAGCGTCTGGCGGGTAAGCGTGACGCGGGCCCCGATCGGGCGCGAGCGGTGGCGCTCCAGCAGCCGCTTGATCTTCGGCATCGCGTAGTCGTAGCTGCCCATCCCGTTCTTGAAGACGCGGAACCTGTCCTGCATCTCCTTCGGCCCGTCGATGCTGACCGTCACCCCGACGCGGTTCTCCGCCAGCCAGTCGATCACCTCGTCGCGCAGCAGCGTACCGTTGGTCGTGAGCGAGAAGTCGACGTCCTTCCCCAGCTCCTTCGCCCGCCGGCGCGCGTAGGCGACCGTCTTCTTCAGCACCTTGAAGTTGAGCAGCGTCTCGCCGCCGAAGAAGGTGAGGTGCGCCACCGGCAGGTCGCCCGACTGCTCGAACATGAAGTCGACGCTCTGCCGCGCGGTCTCCTCGCTCATGTAGTTCGGCGCGGGGTCGCAGGTGGTGTCGACGATCTTGTCCTCGCCGTACTCGTAGCAGTACGTGCACGCCAGGTTGCACTTGTTCGTGACGTTGAGGACCATCGTCGTGAGCGGGAAGTCCGCCTGCGGGAGGACGCGGGGGAAGGTCTCCTTCGGCGCGCTGGTGAGGCCGATCGCGCGGACCCGCATCAGCTCGGCGAGGCTGCGGCGCACGGTGGATTCGCCGTGGAGGGGGGCGAGCGCGGCGATGATGGCGTCTTCGCTGGCCGGGCCGGAGTCGAGGGACTGCAGGACGGCGAGCGAGGCCGGGTCGAGGTGGAAGACCGCCGCCGAGGGGACCAGGTACAGGAAGGTCTCGCCGCCGGCTTCGAAGGGGTGGAACTCGCGCTGGGCGAGGAAGGCGGGGTCTGTGGTGGTGTTCATGACATGACAGTAGGGGAATGTGGCGCGGGGGGCCAGAGTGGGGACCGGAGGGCGCAGCCGGGGGTCAGGTGGTATAATGGGATGATGCACAGGAGGCGGATTGGGAGGTAAGGGAGCGCCCGGGCGGTATTGGCCGGCGTGTTTCGCGTCCCAGGGGCACAGAAGTGTCAACTCCGCTTGTCAGAAGGTAAAGAGAACATGACAAGAGCAAGGCAGCGGCGGACGCTCACAGTCGCGACCACTTCGCTGGTCCCGTTGCTGGTCGCATCCTGCGCGGGTGGCTCCGTGGGTGGTCAGTCACACACTTCCGTCCCCGCTGCTCCCGTCAATACCGAGGCCACCGTGTCTGCGGCCCCGGCCGAAATCGACTGCTACGGATGGCAAAGAGCGAATTTCTTCGCGTTGGCCTCGGTGGAGCTTGTGCGCGAATGCCTTCAGGCGGGTGCCGATCCAAATGATCCGCGGGACTACATTCACGCAATCTACCGGGCATCCCGCGATGCAACCGACCCCGCCGTCATCGGTCTCCTCACAGAGGCGGGGGCCGACCCCAATTCGCAAGAAGACGGCAACTTCCGCATGCCGGGCTACCGGCGCGGCTACTCCGCGCTGCACGCAGCCGCCCAGTGGAATCCCAATGCCGCCATCATCATCGCGCTGGTAGCTGCGGGAGCGGACCTGGAAGCCCGTGACGCCGAAGGCGCAACGCCTCTGCACGCGGCCTGGGAGAACCCGAATCCCGCCGTCGTGCGGGCCCTGCTGCGGTCGGGCGCGGATCCGCTGGCTCGGGACCGGGCCGGCCGGGTCGCCGACCCCACCAGTTGCGCCAACTGGAACACCGTGGCCTTCACCCGGCATGCGTACACCGAGGACTTCGCGTTGTGTCTGGCACTCGGTAAGGACGTGCTTTCCTACGACGGCAATGGGAGCACGCCGCTCCACTTTGCCGCCCAGTTCGACAATCCGGACGCAGTGACGACTCTCCTCGCAGCCGGGGCGGACGTGACCGCTCAGGACAATCGCGGCGCGACGCCCCTGCACCTGGCCGCAATCCACAATGGCACGGCGAGCCTGACCCTCCTGCTCGAAGCCGGCGCGGACATCAACGCCGGTGCAGGCAGCCAGGGTACCCCGCTCCTGCACGCCCTCACGAAGCGGCGGGGGCTTCGCGGGGGGAGCAGCGAAACCGCCGTCGACGCTCTGCTCAAGGCCGGGGCCGACATCAACGCGGCCGATTCGACCGGCAACACTCCGCTGCTGGCAAGCATGGGACTTCGGCGCAGATTGGGGTGGCCCACCACCGATCTTCCGATGAGGTTGCTGGCGCTGGGCGCCGATCCCAACTCGCGGGACAAGCAGGGCCGGACCCCGCTTCACGCGGCGGCCTCCGACGAGGGGCCGACATTGATCCGAGCCCTTCTCGAAGCCGGGGCCGACCCGCAGGCATTGACCGACGTGGGCACCTCACCGCTTCATCCAGCCGCGGAGTCCGGGAGTCCCGAGGTGATCGCGCTTCTGGCCAGCAGCGGGGTGGACCCCAACAGACTGGATGACGAGTCTCGCGCTCCTTTGCATCTTGCGGTGTGGGAACGCAGGAACCGCTTCGTGGTCGCCTGGTATCCGGATGCACCCTGGCGGCTCCGTGCGTTCGCCCTTCTTGACGCGGGTGCCGCCCCCGATGTGCGCACGCCGGAAGGCGACACTCCCTTGCACCTGCTCATGTCGGGTTACCAGCCCGACACGGCCCTGGTGTCCGGGCTCGTGGAAGCCGGGGCGAACGTGAATGCGCGCAATGACCGGGGCGAGACCCCGCTACACATAGCCCGTGCACACAACCGCCTCGTGGCGGCACTCAAGCTCCTCGAGCTCGGAGCCGACCCCGGTGCGGTTGACAATGCCGGGCGGATCGCCGATCCGGTCTGCTCCTGGGAACCGGGGAACGACCGCTTCACCTCCTGGGATTTCCTTGCCCAGTCGCCGGCCGAAAGCGTGCGGGGGTGCCTCGAAAGCGGGGTTGCGCTGGACGCGCGTGACGAGGAGGGCCGGACCCCGTTGGCCGGAATGGTCTCCACGCGGGGCTGCTGCGCGGAAGGCGAGAGCGTCATCCCCCTGCTCGTCGCATCAGGAGCGGACGTGAATGCGAGGGATCATGCCGGCAGGACGCCTCTCCACCGGGCATTCGGATGGCCAGCGCGTACCCCCGGGTCAGTGCTGCCCAGTGTGACATCGGCACTGTTGGACGCTGGCGCCGACCCCAACGCGCGCGACTCACTGGGCTGGACGCCCCTGCACATCGCTCCATCCTCGGTGGTGCCTCTGCTGGCCTCGGCCGGTGCGGACCTCGACTCGCGCAACAACGCCGGCGAGACACCGCTCCACGTCGCACTCCGCCGCGGCGACCAGCCGAAAGTTGTCGCCCTGTTGCGGCAAGGTGCCGATCCGACGGCCCAGGACAATGAGGGCAATACCGCTGACCCGGTCTCCTGCGAACGCTGGGGAAGCGGACCGTTCCTCGCTCTCGCGGACCCCGACGCTGTGGTGGCATGCTTCCCTTCCGGTGCGGATGCTCCCGGGGCCGATCGTGCGACCCGGTTGCTCTTCGCCGTGGCCGGCCCCGCGCGCGACCCGACCGCCATCAACCTGTTGCTGCAAGCTGGCGCAGGTGCAGACGCCCGCGACGGGTCCCGATACACACCGCTCCACAACGCCGCCCGCAGCGGTGTACCCGGAGTTGTCCGGGCACTGCTCGCGGCCGGGGCGGACATCAACGCCTGGGCGACCGGCTTCGCTACGGACTACGGCTGGAGCTGGACCCCGTTGCAGCTGGCCGCGGCCTCCAATCCGGATCCGGAAGTCGTGGCTGCCTTGCTGGAAGCAGGCGCCGATCTCGCCGGAGACGACAACTATCCGCTGCACCTCGCGGCCGCGAACCCCAATCCCGCGATCGTCCAGACTCTCCTGGACGCGGGCGCGGACGTGAACGCCTTTTCGGGAATTGGCCGAACTCCGCTACACGAAGCTGCCGCCCGCAACTCCAACCCTGCGGTCATCGAGCTTCTCGTCGGAGCAGGGGCCGATGTACACGCGCTGGACTCCAACGGCTTCACGCCACTGCACGCGGCCGCATGGTACAACCCCCATCCCGGGATCGCTACCGCTCTCGTCGCCGCCGGGGCGGACGTCAACGCCCGGGACCCGGAAGGCCATTTGCCCTCCGGGCGCGTCGCGAACGACCGCTCGCCGTTGTTCATGGCGACGGATCGCGGCGGCGGATTCGGGATCTACGTTTCGGGAGAGCTGGGCCCCACCCTACAGAACGCCGCGGTCATCAATGTCCTGGTGCGAGCTGGCGCGGACCTGGAACAGCCGGACAGCTCCGGCCGAACCCCGCTGCATGCAGCTGCACAGACGCACCCTGCAGTGTTCCCCTTGCTCCTCCGCCTGGGGGCTGACCCCAACGCCCGGGATGCCAACGGCAAGACGCCGCTGAACTACGCGCTTGTCAACCGGTCGCTCGAGGGATTGCCCGAGGTCCGGCGGCTGCGCGAGGCCACGCGGAGGCGTGCGACGGGGCGCTGATCGGCCGGACCGGCGGGGACGCTCTACCGCCGCCACCCACGCGCACCCGGACCCTGACGCGGCACCGCCGGGTATCACACGGTATAATGGGATGACCCGGATTCAATCGCCCCAGGGCACCAGCGGCATTTCGGAGGAACCATGAGAGAGTTGGCTCTGGCGGGTCATCGGCCAGTTGTTGCGGGCGTCCGCCCGGCCGCCCTGGTCGCCCTGGTTCTCCTGCTGTGCCAAGCCTGCGCCGGTGCCCCCACCGCCGATCCGGCAACCGCGCGTGCCGCCCCGCCAGCCCCCACCCTCACCCGCCCCACCTGCGACCACTGGGGCTCTGTCGACTTCTTCCGCGATGCCACCCCGCAACTGGTGCGCGAGTGCCTCCAGGCGGGCGCAGACCCCAACGGCCCCCCGGGCGTGTACCCGCTGCCTCCCCTCTTCGTCGCTGCCGGGTGGTCGCCGCATCCGGCCGTCATCTCGGCACTGGTCGACGCCGGAGCCGACCTGAACGCCCGGCATTGGGGCGACCTCACTCCTCTGCATGAGGCCGCGGGTCAGAACACGAACGCCGGGGTCACAGGCGCGCTCCTGGATGTGGGGGTGGACCCGAACGCGCGGGACCGGGACGGAATCGCCCCGCTTCATCTGGCGGCGGCTCGCAACAGCAACCCGGACGTCGTCACCTTCCTGATCGAGGCTGGCGCCGACCCCAACACCCGCGATCCATACGGCAACACGCCCCTTCACCTGGCCTGGGCGCACATCTTCTTGGATCGCCGCCCGGTCATGCGCGAACTCCTGCGCCTGGGTGCCGATCCACTCGCACGCAACGATGCGGGAGAGATCGCCGAACCGACCCACTGCGACAACTGGGACACGGGCTACTTCGCCTATTCGGCGCTCCCTGCGGACTACGCGCGCTGCCTGGACACGGGTGCGGACCCGAACGCACGCGATGGCGAACGGCGGACGTTGCTCCACCGGGCTTTGGAGAACCAGGACCCGGAGGTCACCGCCCTGTTGCTGGACGCGGGCGCGGACCCCAACGCCGTCGCGAGGCTTGGGGGTCCCCCCCTCATGCGGGTGATCTGGCTTAATCCCCGGCGCTACAGTAATCCCGACCCCGAGATTGCAATTGAAATGGTCCGGCTGCTTCTGGCTGCGGGCGCGGACCCCAACGGTTATGGCTCCGGAAACACGCCGTTGTACAGTGCCGCCGGCCAAGGGGCCGCGGAACTGGTTGGCTTGTTGCTGGAGGCCGGCGCGGATCCGAACCCGCCGACTCGGCGCTGGGAGACATCGCCGCTCGCCGCTGCCACCCGATCCGGCCACACCGAAGTCATCCGGCTCCTGGAAGACGCTGGTGCGGAGGCCATCCCCCGGAACGAGGAAGTGGTGGCCCCGCAGGAGCAAGAGCTTCCGGAAGGCTCCGACGTTCCATGCGACATCAGCGACTGGACTCTCCAGCACCAAGCCCCGCCAGAGAGCTTACACGACTGCCTCGAAGCCGGTGCCCAGGTCGACGCGGTTCGGTGGGATGGGATGACCCCGCTGATGTCCATGGTGGGCATGCGCCTGACCCGGGAGGACTGGGCGCGCATCTGGGCCGCCCCCAGGAAGATCGCCATCCTCCTTGCGGCTGGCGCCGATTCCAATGTGCCCAATGAAGCTGGGGAAACGCCGCTGCATCGGGTCGTCGCTTTGGACGGTGTCATCGCACGGAGTGCGGTAACGGCTCTGATCGAGGCGGGGGCCGACGTCAACGCCCCCGACTGGCGAGGGCAAACGCCCCTTCACAGGGCGGCGGCGTGGTCGGATTCGAGCACCGTTTTGCGACTGTTGCTGGAAGCCGGCGCGGAGGTGAGCGCCCGCACGAACCTGGGAGAGACTCCGCTGCATCTGGCTGCGTCGCGGACGTGGGGCCGGTATCCATGGGAGGGCCCGGCCCACGGGATCACCGTTCTGCTCGAAGCTGGCGCGGAGGTGGATGCGCGGACGGGGGACGGACGCACCCCGCTGCACGTGGCCCTGGAATCGGACCGCCCCGCCGCTGCCGTCAAGTTGCTGGAGGCCGGTGCGGACCCGATGGCTCGGGACGTCGCTTTCAACCTCGCCGATCCGACAGCGTGCGAGCGTTGGGGTACGGCAACGTTCTTTGCCCTTGCGAATGCGGATGTCGTGACGGAATGCCTCGAAGCCGGCGCGGACGCGAATCCCGCCGCTGAAGCGGGGGATCAGACCTCGCCGTCACTCCTGCACGTTGCGGCTGCCCACGCGCGGGATCCAGCGGTGATCACCGCCCTGGTTCATGCAGGGGCGCTTGTCGGCACGCGCGGCGGGTTCAGGGGCACGCCACTTCATACGGCCGCCGAGAATCCCAACCCTACCGCAGTGCGCGCGCTGCTCCAGGCCGGCGCGGACTTAAATGTGCAGGCCCGGAGGTTCGGCCGCTCTTCTGCTGCCCGGGGAGATGCGACCCCGCTACACGTCGCCGCGGCGAATCCAAACCCCGAGGTCGCCGCCGCGCTGATTGAGGCTGGCGCCGACGTCGGGGCGCGCGCCGGGTATCGCGGCGAGACTCCGTTGCACGCGGCAGCCCGGAACCCGAACCCGGAGGTGGCGGAACTTCTGTTGTCCGCCGGGGCCAACGTCCACGTCCGCGAGTTCGCCAGAGGGCCGGTGTCGCGTGTTTCTGTCGGTGGAGTCGATTACACGACCCGCCGGCTGGGCGGAATCACGCCGCTCCACGTGGCAGCCCGGAACCCGAACCCGGACGTGCTAGCTGTCCTGCTGGAGGCCGGGGCGGATCCGACAGCCCGGGCATGGAGGCACGAGGGCCACTACAACTGGTCCGGCAACGTGACTCCTTTGTACGACGCGGCCCGGTCCAACCCCAATCCAGAGATTGCGGCGACCCTGCTGGCGGCGGGCACGGACGTGGACGGGCGCGGAGCGGAAATCAGATTCGGGAGTTCCTCAACGCCCGCTCGCGCGTCGCCCGTCTACCTCGCAGTTCGCATCCCCGGACACCCCGCTGTGATCGAAGCGCTGGCCCATGCCGGGGCCGACCTGGAGCTGACGGACTCGTCGGGACGCACCGCATTGCACCACGCGGCGATCACCAATCCCACCGTCTTCCCCCTCCTCCTGCGCCTCGGTGCCGACCCGGACGCCATCGACGCCGAGGGGAAGACGCCCATGGACTACGCGAGAGAAAATCCCGCGCTCCAACCCTGGGAGCGGGTTAGAATGTCAACTCCGCTTGGCAGTAGGTAAAGAGAAGATGACAACAAGAAGACACCCTAGCCGGTTAGCCATCGCATCCACGCTCCTGACCCCTCTCCTCTTCGCGACCCCGTCCACCGCTCAGCTTTTCCCCGACCCCCCTCCACCGCCCTGCGACGAATGGGGCAGCGGATACTTCTTCCGGTCCGCCACCCCGGAGCGCGTGCGCGAATGCCTCGAGGCCGGCGCCGATCCCGTCGCTCCCAACCCGGACGGGGTCACGCCGCTGCACCTGGCGGCGCTGCAGAACCGCAACCCCGAGATCGTCACCATCCTGGTGGAAGCCGGCGCCGACGCCAACGCCCGGGGCCCCTCCGGCCTGACACCCCTGCACATGAGCTGGAGCCAATCGGGATCGCCTCGTGCCGCGGCGGTCGTCCGCGAGCTGTTGCGGCTGGGGGCCGACCCCCTCGCGCGTGACGAGCGCGGCTGGGTCGCCGACCCCATCCACTGCGACCACTGGAACACCGGGTCATTCTCCCGCATCGCAGTCCGGGCGGACTTTGCCCGCTGCCTGGAGGAGGGCGCGGACGTGTTCGCTCGCGACGCCAACTTCCCCTATGCGAACGACGGGGGCTACACCGTCCTCCATCACGCGACGGCGAACGGGGACGGGACCGTAATTGCGCTGCTCGTGGAAGCCGGGGCCGACCTGGAGGCCCGCAACGACAGATGGGGCTTCACGCCGCTCCACATCGCCATCGGCAACCGCAACGTCGCCGCCGTGACCGCCCTGCTGGACGCCGGTGCAGACATCGAAGCGGATGCCGGCGGCATCTGGGGCACGCCCCTTAGCCGCGCGGCCATGCAGATCAGCGGAATCAGCAACAACCGCAATGCGGCCACGATGACGATCATCGACGCGCTGCTGGCCGCGGGCGCCGACGTGAATGCCGTTGGCGAGGATGGGCGCACGCCGCTTCTGAATGTTCTCCAGGACGGCCGCATAGGGCTCTACTCCACGAACGAGCGTCTGCGTGGCACCGAAGCCACCGCCGATTCCGTGGTCGATCTGGCCGTGAAGCTGCTGGAGGCCGGCGCGGATCCCGACGCGCCGGGAGGGAGGGGACAGACGCCGTTGCACCTGGCCGCGGAATATCGGACTCCGGCACTGGTCCAGGCCCTGCTGGATGCCGGGGCCGACCCGAATGCCACGGACCGATACGGAAGCTCCGCTCTGCATGTGGCCGCCCGCGCCGGCACTCCCGAGGTCATCGCGCTTCTGGTCGCTGCCGGTGCGGAGGTGAACGGGCAAACCGAGGCCGGGACCTCCCCCATTCACATTGCGGTCTCGTCGGTTCCCTACGACCTGACCGGGGACGATCCACAGGTGCAGACGGGCCCCTGGAGGCTCCGGGCGGCCGCTCTGCTGGAGGCGGGCGCGGACCCCGACCTGCCGGATGCGGAGGGTGACACGCCCCTCCACTTCGCCGCGCAGGAGGTCGACACGGCCCTGGTGTCCCTGCTCGCAACCGCCGGAGCCGACCTGAACACCCGCAACGACAGGGGCGAGACGCCGCTCCTGACTGCCCGCTACCACGCCAATGCGCCGGTCGCGCGCAAGCTGCTCGATCTTGGGGCCGACCCCAGTGTGCTAGAGGGCACCGGGGGGATTGACGGTCCACTCTGCGACCTGAACGACTCCTCCTTCCTGCTTCGCGCCCCGGCCGAGACCTTGAGGGACTGTCTGGAAGCCGGCTTTCCCGTCAATACGCAGGGCGATCTCGGACTCACGCCCTTGATGCGGCTGGCGTCTTCGAGCCCCGGGAGCTTTGACGAGCCCGAAAAGGTCGCACTCCTTCTTGCAGCCGGCGCGGACCCCAACGCCAGTCATGAATCGGGGCGCACGCCGCTGCATCTGGTCGCCGAGGCGGGCTGGGACTATGAGGGCCGGCGGAAATGGACCGGCGCAGCGGGACGCACAGCCGCTAACCGGCTGCTGGACGCGGGGGCGGACGTCAATGCCCGCGATACTCTGGGGCAGACACCGCTGCACAAAGCCATCCGACAGGAGGGCGCTTCCGGGACGCTCATGGTGACCCTGCTGATCGAGGCCGGCGCCGACGCGAACGCCCGCGCGAACGACGGCCAGACCCCGCTCCACCTCGCCGCTTCGCTTGACCTCGTGCCCGTAATATCCGCCCTGCTCGAAGCCGGCGCCGAAGTGGACGCCCGCACGAATGACGGCCTGACCCCGCTGCACCTTGCTCTGCGGAGAGGCCGGCGCGCCGCCGCAGCCACCCTGTTGGAAGCCGGAGCCGATCCGGACGCGCGCGACGCAGAGGGAAATCTCGGCGATCCGACCGACTGCGAACACTGGGGCACCGAGGCCTTCTTCGTGTTCGCCACTGCCGATGCCGTCGAGAGCTGCCTTGCTGCGGGTGCGGACCCGAATAACCTGCCCGAGCGGACGGAGTCACCTGAAACCCGCCCAAGTGTTTTCTCTTTCCCTCCCCCACCGCCCCTGCACGCCGCCGCCACACATGCGCAGGATCCCGCGGTCATCACCGCAATGGTGCGGGCGGGGGCCGATGTGAATGCCCGCGGCGACTGGGACAAAACCCCACTCCACGAAGCCGCCGAGAACGGCACGCCGGAGGTGGTGCGGGCGCTCCTGGAGGCTGGTGCCGACGTAGACGCGCGACCCAGGGGATTCGATCCCCATTCAGGCGTCGCGAACACCCCGCTGCACTTCGCCGCCCGCAACCCAGACCCGGAGGCTGCCGCGGCGCTACTCGAGGCGGGCGCCGACGTCAACGCCCGGGGACAGGACCGCACAACCCCGCTGCACTACGCCGCAAGCAACCGAAATCCGGCGTTGGCGATACTCCTGCTGGAGGCCGGCGCCGAAGTCAACGCCGCCGGGTCCGACGGCATCACCCCGCTCCACAACGCAGCCGCGTGGAACTCAAACCCGGATGTGCTCGCCGTCCTGTTGGAGGCCGGTGCCGACGTGCATGCGCGGGGAGCGTACAACCATACCCACGCCCCGGCCGGACAGGTGACGCCCCTGCACACCGCCGCTTACTGGAATCCCAACCCTGAGATCGTCACGATGCTCATCGCTGCCGGCGCCGACCCCGATGGCGGGGAAGTGAACGCGCTCCCCCCGGCCGGGCCGGACACCTCCATTCGGCTGGGCGACTCCCGGGCACGGTCTCCCATCTCCCTTGCGGCGTCGATCAATCCGAACCCCGCCGTGATCGAGGCACTCGTGCGCGCCGGAGCGGATCTCGAGCGAACCGGCCCGTCGGGACAGACGGTACTGCACGACGCGGCAAATCACATACCGCGCGCCTTCCCGCTCCTCCTCCGCCTGGGCGCCGACCCGGAAGCGCGCGACGCGGAAGGAAGGACGCCCATGGATTACGCGAGGGAGAATCCGGCGCTGCAGCCGTGGGAGCGCGTCAGAATGTCAACTCCGCTTGGCAATAGGTAAAGAGAAGATGACACAACTCGGTCCGATGAAGCCGTTCACGATCGTCCCGCGGCTGCCCGCAGTTCTCCTCGCGGCCCCGCTGCTTGCACTCGCCCTTCTCACGGCCTGCGCCGATGGACGCGAGCCGGACCCGGCCGACGCCTCCCCCTCCCCGGCGGAGGCTCCCGGCGTCAATCCCGCCACCACCGCCCCAACCTGCGACGACTGGGGCACCTTCCCATTTTTCCAGTCGGCCTCGCCCCAAGACGTTCAGGCATGCCTCGACGCGGGCGCGGACATCGACGGACCCGATGACGGGTTCTTCGGGTCACCCTTTCACGCAGCAGCCGGCGTTACCCGGCACCCGGAGGTCATCGCACTGATGATCGAGGCCGGTGCGGACGTTGACGCTCGCGACTGGAACGGCGGCACTCCCCTGCATTCGGCAGCGACCGGCAATCCCCACCCGGTAGTCGTTGCCGCGCTTCTGGATGCCGGAGCTGACCCGAACGCCCGCGACCTCGACGAGGTAACCCCGCTGCACATGGCGGCCCGGAGCAACGAGAACCCGGAAACCGTCACCGCCCTGGTCGAAGCCGGTGCCGATCCCGACGCCCGGGGACCCGCCGGCCTCACACCATTGCACATGGCATGGAACGATTTGGGATCTCCGCACGCCACCGCGGTCGTGCGCGATCTGCTGCGGTTGGGAGCCGATGGCCACGCGCGCAACGATCGGGGCCAGGTCGCCGACCCCACCCACTGCGAACACTGGAACACGGGCTGGTTCGCCAGCCACGCGATCCGTGCGGACTTCGCCCGTTGCCTGGCGCAGGGCGCGGACATATTCGCTCGCGACGCCAATGCGCCCTATGCAAACGACGGAGGCTACACCGTTCTCCATCACGCGACGGCGAACGAAGATGGTTCCATCATCGCGCTGCTGGTCGGCGCGGGTGCCGAGATGGAAGCTCGCAACGACGCGGGATTCACACCGCTGCACAAGGCGGTCAGCAACGCCAACCCGGCGGCAGTGACCGCCCTGGTGGAGGCCGGTGCGGACATCGAAGCGGATGCCGGCCGTATGTGGGGGACGCCCCTGGTCAACGCGGCGTTGCAGATCAGAGGGACCAGCAGTAACCGCAATGCAAACACGATTGCAATCATCGACGCACTGCTGGAGGCCGGCGCAGACGTGAACGCCGTTGACGAACGCGGTGACACCCCCCTGCTGAAGGTCCTTCAGTGGGGCAGCATGGGCCTCCAATCCACCAACGAGCGACTGCGCGGCAGCGACGCAACGGCCGACTCGGTAGTCGCCGTGGCGCTGAAGCTGCTGGAGGCCGGGGCGGATCCCGACGCCCGGGGCGCACGATCGACGCCGCTGATCGAGGCCGCCGAATACCGTACCCCTGTCCTGGTTCGCGCCCTGCTGGACGCCGGAGCCGATCCGAATGGGCAAGGCGCTTTTGGCAGTTCGCCCCTTCACGTAGCCGCCCGCGCCGGCAGCCTGGAAGTCATCGCGCTCCTGGTCGCCGCGGGGGCGGAGGTGAACAGCCAGAACGAGAACGGATCGTCGCCCCTGCACGTGGCGGTTGTCCGGAGCACAAGCTCCCGCGCAGCGGCGCTCCTGGAAGCAGGTGCCGACCCCAACCTGCCCGGCGCGGGCGGTGACACCCCCCTGCACCTTGCGGCGCAGGAGTCCGACACGGCCCTGGTGACCCTCCTGGCCAGCGCCGGAGCCGACGTGAACGCACGGAACGACGCCGGCGAGACGCCGCTGCAGGCGGCCCGCAACCACGCCAACGAGCCGGTCGCGCGAAAGCTGCTCGATCTGGATGCCGACCCCAGCGTCCTGGAGGGGACTGCGGGCGTCGACGACCTTCTGTGCGACCTGGGCGACTACATGTTTCTCATTCGCGCCCCGGTCGAGAGCCTGAGGGATTGTCTCGCCGCCGGGTTCCCCGTCAACGAGCCGGGCAGATTCGACCAGACGCCCTTGGTGCACCTGGCCGGCTCCACCGGCTGGGGCTTCGACGAACCCGACAAGGTCGCGGTCCTCCTGGAGGCCGGGGCGGACGTGAACGCCCGTACTCGTTCGGGGCTGACGCCGCTCCATCTGGTTGCTCAAGCCGACAGGGATTACGACGGCTACAGGAAATGGGGCGGATCCGCGGGACGCGCCGCAGCCGCCGCACTTCTCGACGCGGGCGCCGACTTGAACGCCCGCGATGCCGACGGGGAGACGCCGCTGCACAAGGCGGTCCGGCAGGAGGACGACTCCGCAGTCTTCATGGTCACGCTGCTGCTCGAAGTCGGGGCCGACGTAAACGCACGCACCAACGACGGCCAGACCCCGCTGCACCAGGCCGCATCCCTTGACCGCGTGACCGCCATGGCCGCTCTGCTCGAGGCCGGCGCGGAGGTGGACGCCCGCACCGACGACGGCCGCACCCCGTTGCACCAGGCCCGGGCGAGCGGACAGCTCGCCGCTGCGGCCGTCCTCCTGGAAGCCGGAGCCGATCCGGCCCCACGCGACCAGGAAGGAGAGCTTTACGATCCAGTCAGCTGCGAGTACTGGGGCACACGAATCTTCTTCGCGTTCGCCACGCTCAGCGACGTCACCGTTTGCCTCGATGCCGGAGCGGACCCCCGCGATCCGATACACGCGGAGCCACCCCGCGTGTTCAGCTCCCGCCTGCCTGCCTACACTCCTCCACCGTCACCACCCCTGCACTCGGCTGTCGCCCACACGCGGGACCCCGACGTGATCACTGCCCTGTTGCAGGCCGGGGCGGACGTCAACGCGCGCGGCGAATGGGACAGGACAGCCCTGCACGAGGCCGCCGAGCACGGGACGCTTGACGTGGTGCGAGTATTGCTCGAGGCCGGCGCCGACGTGGACGCACGGCCCCGGGGGTTCGACGACTTTTTCCGGGGTAGCCCGACGCCTCTTCACCTCGCAGCGCGCAACCCCGACCCGGAGGTTGCCGCGGCGCTTCTGGTGGCGGGCGCGGACGTCGACGGGCGGGGGCAGGGGGGCGAGACTCCCCTGCACAAGGCCGCCTGGAACCCGAATCCGGCCGTGGCTGAGCTCCTTCTGGAAGCGGGAGCCGAGGTGAACGCCCCGGAATCCAGCGGCCTCACGCCTCTTCACCGGGCCGCATCGGGGAACTCGAATCCAGCGGTTCTCGACGTCCTGCTGGAGGCCGGAGCCGACGTGCACGCGCGGGGATCGCACAACCATTCCCACGCTCCGTCCGGCAGGGTGACGCCCTTGGACAACGCCGCCTACTGGACCGACAACCCCGAAATCATCGCCATCCTGGTCGCCGCCGGGGCGGACCCCAACGGCCGTCCCCTCGAACTCGCGGCGTCAGTCAACCCGAACCCTGCCGTGATCGAGGCACTGGTACGCGCGGGCGCCGACCTCGCGCTGACCGACTCGGACGGCCGCACGATCCTTCACCGCGCAGCAATCGGCATACCCAAGGCCTTCCCGCTCCTCCTGCGCCTGGGCGCCGACCCCGAAGCGCTCGACGCCGAAGGCAGGACGCCCATGGATTACGCGAGAGAGAATCCGGCGCTGAATCCCTGGGAGCGAGTCAGAATGTCAACTCCGCTTGGCAGAAGGTAAAGAAAACATGACACGCGGCAATTCGTTGACGCCATCCGCCAGCGCCATCACACCCCTGGTCGTCCTCTTTGCCGCAGCGTGCGTCGGCGGCCCAGCGGCGAGTCCACCAGCCACGTCCTTGTCCCCTACGGGCGCTCCCGTCCCCACCACAACCCCCACCCCGCCAGGTCCACCCCCTCCCCCGGCGTCCTCCACCGCTTCGGCGAGCACCCCACCCACCTGCGACGACTGGAACGGCTGGAACTTCTTCGCATCCGCTTCGGCGGACCTCGTCCAGGAGTGCCTCCAGGCGGGTGCGCCTGCCCACGATCCTTCACAGCAGACTCCGGCCATATTCAGGGCAGCAGCCATGGCAACCGATCCCCGCGTCATCCACCTTCTTGTCGACGCCGGCGCGGATCTCGATGCCGCGCTGGGCCAGGGAATCAGGCGCACCGGGTACCGGCACGGCTACACACCCTTGCACACGGCGGCGGCGTTGAACCCGACCCCTGGCATCATCGACGCGCTCGTATCGGCCGGGGCCGACCCGAACGCACGCGACCGGGAGGGCTCAACCCCCCTTCACACGGCCTGGACGAACCCCAACCCCGCTGTCGTCCGCGCCCTGCTCCGGACCGGCGCCGACCCGCTCGCGCGCGACGAGCGCGGCCGGGCCGCGGACCCCACCAACTGCATGAACTGGACCACGGCGGCGTTCGCCCGGCTTTCCCTCCCCGACGACTTCCGTCGTTGCCTGGCACTCGGTGAAGACATCCAGGCCTACGACAGCGACGGCGACACCCCACTCCACCTGGCTGCGGAGGTCGAGAATGCGGAGGCACTGAGGATCCTGCTGGAGGCCGGCGCCGATCTGTCCGCGCGCAACAACGCGGGCGCGACCCCGCTGCACATGGCTGCCACGAACGAGAGCACCGAGATCCTCACGCTGTTGCTGGACGCCGGGGCAGACACCGACGCCGGAGCAGGCAGCTTCGGCCCTCCCCTGTTGTCCGCCATCGTCAACCGGCGAGGATTCCGCAGGGGGCCGATGAACGAGGCCGCGGTCAACGCCCTCCTGGAGGCGGGCGCCGACGTCAACGCCGCCGATTCCGCCGGCAACACTCCGCTGCTGGCAAGCATGGATCCCGACCGCCGCGCGGGACTCCTCGATGACCTTCCTGTGCGACTGCTGTCGCTCGGCGCGGATCCCGATCTGCCGGACAGCCAGGGCCGCTCCCCGCTGTACGCGGCGGGCGCCGCCGAGGGACCGGAGGTGGTCCAAGCCTTGCTCGCGGCCGGCGCCGACCCGCAGGTGCGGACCAACGACGGTGCGTCCCCGCTTCATGCCGCGGCCGCGTCGGGAAGGCCCGAAGTCATCACGCTCCTGGCCGGCATCGGCCTGGATCCGGACGTGCGAACCGACGACGGCGTCGTGCCGCTGCACCTTGCAGTCGAGAGGAACAACACCAATCGAGGCCAATCGATGACGGTGCAGATCGAAGGGGAGAGGCCCTCCTGGATGTTGGCCGAAGGGGAGCAGCCCCCCTGGGTCCTGCGCACGCTCGCGCTGCTGGAGGCGGGCGCCGATCCCCACGCACGCAACGCTGAGGGCGACACACCACTGCACCTGTCCGTGTGGCACGGCGACTCCACCCTGGTTGCCGCTTTCGTTCAGGCCGGGGCGGATGTGCACGCCCTGAACGACCAGGGACAGACCCCGCTTCACAGGGCCCGCGCCTGGGACAGCCGTCCCGCCGTGCGGGCCCTCCTCCGCCTCGGGGCGGACCCGGATGCGCGGGACAACGCCGGGCTGGCCGCCGATCCCATCTGCTGGGGCGCAGGGCCCGTGTACCGGTGGCAGTTTCTCGCCCGGTCGCCGGCCGAGAGTGTGCGCGGATGTCTGGAGACGGGGATCGCGGTCGACTCGCGCGATGCGGACGGCGCGACATTCCTTGCTCGCATGGTATCGGCAATGGACTGCTGCGCCGACTTCGAGAACGTCCTGGCCGCATTCGTGGAGGCTGGCGCGGACGTGAATGCGCGGGACAATGACGGCAGGACCTCTCTACATCGCGCCATCAACGGGCGTGGCGAGCGGTCGGCGCGGGCCAGCGTGATATCGGCACTGCTTGACGCGGGAGCCGACCCCAACGCGCGCGACTCGCAGGGCTCGACGCCGTTGCACACCGCAGCCGCGGAGTGGTCGGAAGCGAGTGCTCCGGTGCCCCTGCTGGCCGCGGCCGGCGCCGACCTCAACGCCCGCAACGGCGCCGGAGAGACTCCGCTCCATGTCGCCCTGCGCGGTGGTGTGCTCGGTGACGATGTTGCCTTGGTGCGCACCCTGCTCGAGTTCGGAGCCGATCCGATGGCCCGGGACAGTGCAGGAAACGCGGCCGATCCGGTTTCCTGCGAAGGCTGGGGCAACCGGAGCTTTTTCGCTCTCGCAGACGCTGCTATCGTGGCCGGCTGCATTGACGGTGGAGCAAGCGTCCTGGTCAGTCCCGACAGATTCGGCCTTGTGCTGCCTCCGCTCCATGCAGCCGGCGCGGCGCGCGACCCCGAGGTCATCTCCGTTCTCCTGGCCGCCGGTGCCGACGTACATCAGCGCGACGAATTCTACGGATACACACCCCTCCACCTGGCCGCCGAGAGAGGTACGGCGGCGGTGGTGCGGGCGCTGTTGGAAGCCGGCGCGGAGGCCGACGCGTGGGCGACGGGCTTCGCTACCGACTGGGGTTGGAGCTGGACTCCGCTGCACCTGGCCGCCAGATCGAACCCGGACCCCGATGTCGTGACGGCCCTGGTGGAGGCGGGCGCCGACCTCCATGCGCCCGGCGGCGAAAGCTACCGCCGCGGCAATACCCCCCTTCACTACGCGGGCGAGAACCCGAATCCCGCCGTCGCCGCTGCCCTGCTGGATGCCGGCGCCGACGCACATGTCCAGGCGCAGGGTGGCCGCACCCCCCTTCACGAAGCGGCCGCCAACGCTACCAACCCCGCAGTGATCGAACTCCTCGTCGCGGCCGGTGCCGACGTGAACGCCCGGGACGCTTCCGGCTACACACCCCTGCACTCGGCCGCCTGGTACAACCCTCGCCCGGAGATCGCGACCGCGCTCCTCGCCGCCGGAGCCGACGTGAACGCCCGGCACCCCGACGGGTACGTCCCCTCCGGCCTTCCGGGCGACGACCAAACACCGCTGTTCATGGCGGTATACCGCGGCGGTGCGTTCATCGGCGGCCAACCCATGCCCACGAGGCACAGTGTCTCCGTCGTCGAGGTGCTGGTGCGCGCCGGGGCGGACCTCGAACAGACGGACAACTCCGGCCTCACACCGCTGCACGCGGCCGCACGCTGGACTCCCGCCGCCTACCCCCTGCTCCTCCGCCTTGGCGCCGACCCGAACGCCCGCGACGCCGACGGCAAGACCCCGCTGGATTATGCCGTGGAAAACCGGTCGCTGGAAGGGCTGCCCGAGGTGCGGCGGCTGCGCGAGGCCATGCGGGGCCGCTGAGAGACTCTGGCGCTGAGGAACTCTAACTGCCGTCCGTCCGCCTCGGCAGCACCAGCGTGATGTCCCCGATCCGCCACGGCTCCCACCTCATGTACAACGGCACGGTCACGATCAGGTGGGCCCGTCCCCGCACCTCCTCGCCGTCCGGGCCGCGCCACGTCGCGACCACCCACACGTCGCCGATGTTGTTGCGCATGCCGGTGCGCTCCGGGTTGGGGCCGTCGATCGCGGGATGGAAGAGGCCGCCCTCGTCCAGCGTCCCGATGTACTCGATGTCGTCGTCGTCGAAGACCGCGGCGTATTCCTCGACGCTCCAGGTCACGTCGACGTGGCCGAGCGGCAGGTCGTCCCCGGTTTCGGGATCTCCATCGGGGCCGTTGCTGTACGCGGTCACCTCGAACTGGGCGAATCCCTTTGGGAAGTTCCCGCCGCCCACCCGCGCCATCCCCGCCTCGGGTGTCACCGCGATCCGGTCGATGGTTTCGTAGACGGTGAGCGCCCCCGGGACAGGCTGGCCGGCCAGGAACACATCCCGGGCGCCCGCTGCGGCATCCTCGGCCGCCGCCACCTCTACCGTGAACCGGTCCGACCCGCTCTCCACGACGCGCACGAGCTCCACACCGGGTCCCAGATCGACATCGTCGGGGCCCAGCCCCTCGGCCAGGTTCACCCCGTGGACGGTCACGGTCGCCGTGGTACCGGCACGCACCGCCACCGGATGCAGTCCCAGCAGCACCGGGCCGTTCGCCCGCACCATCTTCACATCGGGCCCGAACTCGTCGTACGCGCCCATGAACCAGCGCCCGTTGATCTCGTTCCAGCCGCGCTCGACCATCATCACCTCGCGCAGCGCGGTCTCCTCGTCCCCGCCGACGAAGGAGCGGCCGCGCCACTGGTAGCCGGTGTAAACGATCGACCGGCCGTCGCGCTCGATCCGCTCGCCCGTGCGCACATACTCGTAGCGGAGCTGGGTAATGAAGCTGGACGCGTCGGCGCCCTCTGCGATCTCGACCGTGCCGTAGATGGGTCCGAACCCCGGATCGTGACCGCTCAGCGCCCAGGTCCCCGCGATGCCGGGCGGCCGCTTCGTCGCCGACCAGGCCGTCCACTCGGGAGTCACAAGCGGGAACTCGCCCGACAGGTGGCGCACCGCGGCGTCCTTCGGATGGCCGGAACTCCCTCCGAACCGCATGAACCCCTGGCCGTCGGACAGCGGGTAGTAGCCCCGGTGCGTCGCCATCAGCAGGTCCCACTCCTCCCGGGTCCGACGCTGGGTGATGACCCGCCCCATGGAGTGGCACTGGCTGCAGGTGTCCTCCACATCCTCATCCGGCTCGTAGCTCCAGTCGATCAGCCGCCGCTCGACCTCGAAGCGCCCCGGCCTCAGCTCCTCCGGCGCGATCCCGTGGTTGTCGGACAGGTAGCGGACGATGTCGCGCGCCACCACCGGATCCAGCTCCACGTTGTTGAGCGTCACCATGCGCCGGATCGACTGCTGCCATCCCTCCGGAGTCTTCCGCATGTACGAGATGCGGGTCATCATGCCGTCGTCGTCGACCGCATGGCAGCGCTGGCAGGCGTCGATGACGGTCTCGTTCACAACGGGGATGCCCTCGTCGTCGTCATCGTCGCCGTTCTGCTGGGCGGCAGTGGGGGCGGGGATGGTGAGGGAGAGGAGGAGCGCAGTGGACAGCCCCGCCAGCGCCTTGGCCAAGGTGGATGCAAGGGGTCTCATCCGGTCGATTCCCCCCCTTTCGAGGATCGAGATTGTCGCGGTCTGACCTTCAGGTGACGGTTTGATTTAGTACCTCGGTCGAGGGTGCGCCAGAGCGGGGGTCGCAGTGGTAAGCGGGCAGGGCTCAGCCGAGTCGCCAATTCACCTGCCCGCGCCCCCGGCCCCTCGCTACCGGGCCTGCGCTCCCTGGATCAGCGCCTTCAACTCCCTGAATCCCTCGTCCATCCTCGTGCTCAGGCGAGTCTCCACACGATCGAGGCGCTTCTCCAACCTGGCGACCTCCCGAACCATTCGATCGGTAACCCTGTCCTCGACACGACCAATCCGGTCCTCAATGTGTCTGAAGTCGTTTTCCTTCAGGCGGTCATAGAGGTCATCAGCTGCCGCTCTTGACGTCTTTGCGCTCCACCAGGTCGCCCCGACGGCCGCCACAATCATTGCAACCACGACTCCTACAACTGCGCCAAGAGTCTCCCACCACTGGACGCTCATGGTTCTCTCCTACCGGGTTTCCCCACATTCCGTATTCTTGTGTGACATTGGTTGTATCAACTTGCAGAGCGCTACGATAATACGGTTTGTGGCAAACAGCAATGATGATGCATCCAGTTCACCTACCTCCCCCCGGCAGCAGCACCCCATCCGCAACGAGCAGGGCGATTACGCTGATGAAGTTGCCCAGGTCCACCGGGGGCAGATCCTCGCGGGCGGCCCATTCGTGGTACGACTCGTAGAGGGCGCCGGGGTTCGCGCACCCGGGGGCGAGGTGCACGACTCGCAGGAGGTCGACGTCACGAAAGTAGCGGACGCCGCCGGGGAAGCGCGGGGTGACGAGGGCCGGAGCCATCCGGATCCGGTTGCCGATGACGAGGGGGCTCTCGATGGTCTCGCGGGATCCGATCCGCAGGCGGCCGGAGCCGAGCCGCAACGCGTGAAAGGCCGCCCGGACCTCAACGTCGTCGCGGAGTTCCTCGGCGCCCGGACCGTCGGGTGAATTGGCCTCGGCTCCGTCCTCGGGCCGGTCGGCGAGCCAGCGGGCACGCTTTAGCCAGAAGCCCTCCGTGTCCCCCGTGCTCGCCGTCTCCCCCGTGCCGCCCGGCCCTGTCCCCGAGACCTGATTGGCGAGACCTTCCCGCAGCGACCCGTACATCGCGCGCTCCCGTCGGCTGAAGAAGGCCGCCGCGGTGTCCGCCAGCTCCGGCGTGCGGATCGCCGTGTTGACTGCGACGGCCGCGAGCCACGCCGACGCCAGCGCCTTCTTCACCCCGTAGGACGACATCGGATCGGCGAAGGAGGCGGCATCGCCCACCATGAGCGCCCGTCCGGGGGCAAACTCCGACGAGGTGTACATCGATGCGGTCACCGCCCATGCGTCGCCGGCGGGTTCGGCGGGGTCGGTGATGGAGGACATGAGGGCAGTGTCGGCGATCTCGGCCTCGAAGGCAGTCGAGAGGTCGCCTGCGCCTTCCATCACAGCCTGGAGGCGAGGGTCCACCATCACCGCCACATGGCGTTCCTCGTTCGAGGTCGGCACCGACCACGCCCATCCGCGCTCATAGCTCTCCACCAGGGCGTGCGTCGGCTCGACATTGTCCCAGCCGCCGTCCTTCCGGTACCGCCGCACCACCGCGAGCGTCGGCGCGTCGGACTCCATGACCCGGTAACGCCGCGCGAGCACCCCCGCCCGCCCCGTGCAGTCCAGCACCCAACCCGGGACGATCTTCGCGCGTCCCCCGCCATCCAGCACGGCCTCGACCCGCCACCCCTCCCCCCCACCATCCTGCCGCGGCATCCGCGCCACGCCCCCCACGATCTCCGCCCCGGCCTCCACCGCCGCCTCACGCAGCACCCGATCGAACCTGGACCGCAGCACATGGAACCCGGTAGCGCCCCCCGCGAAGTCGTCGCGGCGGCCCTCTCCGCCCCAGAGCGCCGTGTTCCCCGTGTTGGCGAGGAAACCCCCCGCCTCCACCACCCCCAGCAACCCCGTCGCGGCGAGAATCTTGCGCGTGCTGGGCGGCAACGACTCGGCGAGCGACTGCGCTGCCGGCGCGTGTCCCGGCTTCGGCCGTGCGCCACCGCTTCCCCCGCCCATACCAACCGGGTTCGGCCCACGCCCGCTTTCCCTACCCCCGCCCCACCCCCGTCCCCCACCCCCACCCACCGCACGCTCCACCACCACGACCTCCAACCCCCACTGCGCGAGCAGCCGCGCAGCGGCCGCCCCCGCGGGACCGCCGCCCAGAATGAGGACCTGGGGTTCCGTGTTCATGCCGCCCAACATGCCACGGGCGTGCCCACTGACGCGAGTCGTTGGCGGCCCGTTGTTTCGCTTCCTTCCACTGACTTGACTTGAGTCACCATAATGACTAGTCTGCTAACTAGTCAGATCATTCAACCACCCCGAATCCCCACCTCGGAGCCTCCATGCCCAAAGTCTGGCAGGTTCAGGAAGCCAAGGCCCGCTTCAGCGAAATGCTCGAAGCGGCGATGGACGAGGGGCCCCAGCTCGTGACCAAGCGGGGCGTGGAAGCGGCAGTACTCGTCCAGATCGACGAGTGGCGCAGGCTCCGGGAGCTGGCCCGGCGGGACGTTAAGGAACTCCTCCTGGCTCCGGAGGCCCGGACGCAGCAACTCGCACCGCGCCGCCCGAGCCATCGGCACCGCGAGGCTCCACCCCTCTAAGCGGCAACCCACGGAGCCCGTTTCCATGTACCTCCTCGACACCGGCGTCGTATCGGAAATCCGCCGGCCGCAACCGCACCCGTCACTGGCGCGGTGGATCGCCGAGGTGCCGTCCGACCAGCTCTTCGTCTCGGCCGTCACGGTGGGCGAAATCCAGGCCGGAATCCAGAACGTGCGGGACTGGGACCGGCGTAGCGCCACCGAACTGGAGGTGTGGCTGGACGCCGTCGTCGAGTCCGGCGCGGTCCTGCCGATGGACGCGGAGTGCCTGCGGGAGCGGGCGCGGATTCAGCACCGGGGGCCACGCAGCCTGCGGACCGTCGCAATGATCGGGGCCACCGCCAGAGTTCATCAGTTGACGGTCGTGACCCGTGATGTCCAGGCCTTCCGCCAATTCGGCGTCACCTGCGTGAGTCCATTCGACTCCTGAGTCAGGCGCTCGCCTGCGGAGGCCGCGTCGTGCCGGCCTTGCAGCTCAACCGGTCGAAGGTGGCGAAGAGCCGCTGGTCCCCAGCAGATCCCGGACCTGCCGTACCAGCGCTCCTGCACGCCCCTCACCGCTCATGCTCCTGAGGGTCAGGATGTCACGCTCGGCAGCCTCCAGCAGCACCTGCGCGCACTTCGGATCGCTCATGCGGCACGCCGCTCATAGAGCACCCTGCCTTCGCGGAGGGCCCTGGCGAGAACGTAGTTCAGCGAATCACGCCAGTACTCGACGTCCTCCCGGGAATACACCAGCACGTCTACCGGCACGGAGAACGGCCTCAGTGCCTGGCGGAGGCGGACCATCTCCTTGTGGCGACTACGGCCGGGACCGAACGGCTCGGCCTCGACAACGATAAGGTCGATGTCGGAATGTGCGTGGGAGTCGCCCCGCCCGCGCGAGCCGAAGAGGATCACCATCTCCGGGTCCGCTTCCGCGACGAGCGCCGCGACCATCCGGTCGATGACAGCGTCGGTAATCTCGGTCATGAGTGTCGCCTTGCCTCAACCTGATTCGCGGCCCTCCCGGTAAGCCCTCCCCGTAAGGTAACTTGAGTCCCCCGCCAATTCCCTATAGCTTATCTGCCCCGCGTGAGACGCGGCGCCACGCACCGCCGGCGCGGGACACGGACGCCCCCATCGTCTAGTGGACTAGGATACCTGGTTCTCAGCCAGGAGACCGGGGTTCGATTCCCCGTGGGGGTACTTGGCAGGCCGGAGCGGCGGTTGCGCCGGCTTGTCACGGTCGCTTAGCTCAGTCGGTAGAGCACTACGCTCACATCGTAGGGGTCGCTGGTTCGAGTCCAGCAGCGACCATTCCCCATCTCCTTAGGCTCTACAGACACCCCTGCGCCCGCTTCGGCACCTCGTGCTCCAGTCTTCCTACGATTTCCTCTGCCGTCACGGGTGATCTCACCGACGAGGCGGCCGTTCGCCACCGCAATCAGGCGGTGAACATCCAGGACGGCCTGGAGATCGATGGCGGCGACATCATGCGCGGAGGGAGGGGCTGAGTCGGCACTTGGACTGTGGCGCCATCCGCACAGCCCCGTAGACGGGCAGGGAAGCTGAGTTCTACACGCGTGTTCGATTCATCGTCAAAGTACCGCCGGAAGTTCGTCCTCACGTCGCGGCCAAGCATCAAGAGTACAAGAAAGTCCATCTTGTACCTGCTGCCCAACGCGCGGAAGACATCGAAATCCAGCTTAGCCGAGAACGGATCAACAAAGCAGAACGACAGCAACCCTTTGTTCCTGCTGAACCTGGGCATCCTTCTGACTATCGCGGGAACAGCTTCCGAGACATCCTCTTCGACGAGGCTCACGTCCGAATCGACGCTGAGGGCGCGGACACGAGCCTTCAGGGTTGCGACGCACCTGGGGTCGTTGTCCACAAAGATGTAGTTGGTGAACGGATCCGGTACCTGCAGCGCCGAAATGGCCGTTGTTGCGACGATCTCGCCGGTATCCTCCACACGAGCCCTCCCGGGCCCCGAGTACAAGCCCACGTAAGCCCGCTGAGGCCACCTGTTCTTCATGCCTGTGCTGAAGAGTCGGACATAGTAGTTGTGCAGCCTGATCTTCTCGAGAGAATGGTCCTTGATGGATGGCGTATAGAGACCGTCGTCTTCCAACTCACGGAGGAGCCCGTCTTCCAGCCTCGCGTTCATTAGCCAGCCACCGCCCCAGGCATCTCATCCCAGATCCTGCCCTCCAGCTCCCGCCCGCCCGCTTTCGGAGTGCGCCCTCCCCACTGCTTGAAGAAGAACGGGACGTCGGCCGACTGGCACTGATTGCGCAGTTCAATGATCCATTCCGGCATGATCGGTCGTCTGACAGGCCCGCTCTCGCCCCCTGCAATCAGCCAGTGAATCCCGGTCAGGTCGAGCCTCAGGGGGCCAATCAAGGGCTCGCAAGAAAGAAAGCGAACCGTGGCGGGAACGCTTCGCAGGTGGCGAACGCGGTAGCCAGCCGACTGATCCTCGACCGATGCCCCAAGCCAAATGTGCTCAGGGAATGGCCCGCCATCGAAAAGATCCCGGTTGTCCTTCCAGAACCGGAGCACTCTCGCCGGGCGCTTGGTGAGCACCTGATAGGTATGCCAGTCCGCCCGAAGCATCGCTCGAAAGATCTGGCGCGCAAAAGCTACCGGTACATGCGCGTGGAACAGGTCGCTCATGCTGTTGACGAAGACCATTCTAGGTTCGCGCCACTTTTCCGGCTGCCCGAGCCGTTCCGGCCAAATGCGGACTGCGAAGGGATCAGAGCGGGCGATGTCGGAATCAACAACGGGTGCGCGGGCGAGGTATGCGGTCCTGAGAAGCCTGCTCGCCAGCGTTGCCGCGTAGCAGTTGTCGCAACCCCTGGAGACACGAGTGCACCCTGTGACGGGGTTCCAAGTCGCATCCGTCCATTCGATTCCCGTGCCTGTTGCCACTCGACCTCCTCAGCAGTGACCGAATATCTACCGAAACCATTCTAACAGATCTCCCGTCCCAGCGGAAGCCCGCCGGACCTCTCCGACCGACATTCAGATCGGATAGGCCACTCCCGGCTACGTCCCCCATTCCCGGCTACGTGCGGGCGAAACCCGGATTCAGGGTGAATTGTAGGCGTTCGACGACTCTTGCGAAATGTCGGCGAACGACGACAAGTCGGTAATGTCGTTGTCCGACAACACCAGGTCATAGGGAGATACTTCTCCTTGACCAGCTCCAGCCATCCCAACTAGTCTTAGACTGGTCTAATCCTTCAATCCGTCCAAAACGTTTCAGCTGAAACGCCTTCCATGTCCCACATCGGCGCCTTCGAAGCCAAGACGCACCTTCCCCGACTCCTGCGGCGCGTGCAGGCCGGGGAACGGTTCGTCATCACCAGGCACAACCGGCCGATCGCCGAGTTGATCCCCTATCGGGCCGAGGACGCGGCCAGGGTCGAAGCGGCGATCGCGGACCTGAAGGACTTCCAGCGAACCCACACCTTGGGCGGCCTCTCCGTTCGGGAGATGATTGAAGCGGGCCGCAGGCGCCGATGACCTTCGTGCTCGATTGCTCGGTGACGATGGCGTGGCTGTTCGCCGACGAGGCCACGCAGGAGACGGAGCGGCTGCGCGATTCCCTGATCGGCGGGCGGGCGTTCGTCCCGGCGCTCTGGCCGATCGAGGTGGGAAACGTGCTCCGCGCAGCCACCCGGCGCGGACGGATCGCCCGGTCCGACTGGGGCCGGATTCGCGACAACCTCGAGGCGCTTCCCGTCGAGATCGATCCGGTTGCCACCTCCGTCGTCTGGGGAGACGTCCTCGAACTCGCTCACGACCACCGGCTCTCGGTCCATGACGCCGTGTACCTGGAGCTGGCGGGGCGGATGCGGCTGCCGCTGGCGACGCTGGACCTCGCGCTGGCCAGCGCGGCGCTCGGGCTGGGGTTGGAGGTGCCGACGGTAGGCTGAACCGGTCCCCCGCGTCGCCCGCGTCAGCCTGACTCCCGAAAGGTCATTCGCACGATCTCGGGGATGTCGAAGGCCCGCGTTCCCACACCGACGGCCGCGTCGCCCCGGATTGCGCCCTCCCGTAGGGACACGTCCAGCGGCCACTGAGCGTCGAAGAGGAAGTCGCCTGCGTGATCATACACCTGCGCTGTCGCGAGCGAGTCGCCATCCTCCTCCCACAGCTGCACCCAGAGCCTGCCGTCCTCGTCATACCACATGTATTTGATCGGCGGCTTTCGGTCGGGAACTGTGAGCTCCGGATAGTCTCCGGGCTGGTATGCGGTCCTCAGGCTGTCCACCACGAACTCCTCGCGTCGGCGCTCCGCATTTGAGACCCTGGGGCCGACCTGCTCGCGCGTAATCGTGCGGAACCGGACACCTCGTTCGTCATACAGATCGATCTCGTAGCGCCGGGTCACGCACCTGGCGTACGCGCCCGAACGGGCGTCGGCCAGACGATCCGCTGGGGCGAACGGACCGAGCACTTCAACCCAATTCGACCCCGGCGTTCCCGGAAACGTAAACCTCCTGGCGCCCAGTTCTTCGCCGGAAACATGCCGGGGCAGGGTGTCTTCCCGGACGACGATTCCGTCCGGGTCGACCCAGAGGCGCACACCGTGCAACGGGCCGTCACAACTCGTGAGGCCGATCAGTCCGTCGGCGGCGAAGAGCGGCTTGCGGGAACTCAGACACCGCATTTGCTCCTCCCGGTGCCGATAGAGCGACAAGGACCCGAGGTACGACGCCCCGGCCGGCTCGAGTGCGTAGGTCAGAAAGGCATGGGGACCACGCGAATAATTGAAGATCCACACCGAACCCGCCGGATCCACGGCGACCGTCCACGGCCGGTCGAACTCACCAGGGCCTTCCCCAACTCCTCCGATCTCGGTGATGAACCGGCCATCCGAAGCGTACAAACCCACCCGTTGCGCCATGTAGTCCGACACCACAAGCCGGTGATCCGGCAGCAACGCGAGCCCGCGAACATCGGCGAACTGGTACTCCTCACCCGCCGCAATGTCGCCGCCGATCCGGAAGTCGACATCCGCCACGCGGCGTTCCGGCCGGTCGACCGCGCTCGTCTCTTCGGAGTTGCCGGCGCCTCCTCTGTCCCCACACCCCGCCAGGAGCGTGACTCCCAGGAGGAAGCACCAGGGCAGCCGGCCGACCGGGCGCGGCAACCGTCCGCCGATGATCCCCGCGTCCGTACAGGATGCGTCGGCGCGCGATTGGAGCTGGGCCCTGTTCCGCCGCGAGCCAGGCCCACGCCCTAGAAGCACACGGGCTTCCGCTCCGCGAGTTCCACCCCCTCCTCCGCCGCAATCGCCTCCCATACGAAGGGTGCCTCACCCGCGAAGGCGAGGCAATCGTACAGCGGCTCCATTCGGGTGCTGGCACCGGTGAAGGTGTAGGGACCGCTCAACCAGCTCTCCTTCGCCGTCAGGCGCGCGGTCCAGCCGCCCCCGGCCGTGCGGAGGTCGACCAGAAGGTGTGCCGGCAAGCCGTAGTCCGACGGTGCGCCGAATCCGGGGAGATCGTCGACGGAGGCGGCGTATTCCCCGGTCTGCTCCAGATGCCGGTCCTGGGCGGTGACCAGTGCGTCCAACGCGCCGAGCCGGTCTTTCCGGGTTTGCTCGACCCACTCCTCCGTCAGGGTGTACCAGGCCCCCGACTGCACCTGGATCCTGTAGTTCTCTTCCACCCAGCGCCAGCACACCATCTCCCACGAATGGACTTGCCGGCCATCGTTCTTGAGCCACTCGGGAAAACCCACGAGTTCGCCGTCGTGCACTTCGTGGTTGAGCAGGATGACAAAATCCGGCATGTCCTCTCCCACCGGACCCCTCGGGCGACACTTGGGCCCTTCGGATGGGCGATCGAGAACGCCCGCGGGCGCTACGCCCCCGAGCAACAGAAGCAGTGCGGTTGCGAGCTTTGGCATGGTATTCCTCCTCCGGGGCGCGGCCCCGGCACCTGAGCTGGGCAGGCCGGTCGAAATCGCTGGACGACCCCGGCCTACTCAAGCTACGAAAATTGCGGTAGCTCTATTACAGTAGCCGCCTGCACTCTTCGCCGCAAGCGCGCTGGAGACGGTCCCCGTTCCGGGGATCGGAGCCTGTCCCGATCCCCTCCTCGCCTCAGGCCAACGCCGGAATCCTCGGCTCCACCTTCTCCACCCGCCCCACCCCCACCCCCGGCTCCCACCCCACCACCCTTCCCGCCACCGCCGACGCGGCCACCGAGTAGGGCGACACCAGGTACAGCTGCCCCGGCCCCGAGCGGCCCGGGAAGTTGCGGTTCTGGGACGACACGCTCACCTGGTCCGGCGAGCGCGTGATCCCCGGCCCGGCGGCGATGCACGCGCCGCACCCCGGCTCGATGAACTCGGCGCCGATCGCGCGGAAGAGATCCAGGTAGCCCTGCTCGCGTGCGTACTCGCGCACGTCGGTGGAACCGCACTGGATGTAGCACTTCACATCCGGGTGGACCCCGATCCCCCAACGATCGCGCGCCTCGCGGAAGACCCGGGCGTACATGTCCATGTCCTCCTTCTTGCCGGCCGTGCAGGACCCGGCGTAAGCGATCTCGATCGGGACCGGGTCGGCGAGCTCGTCGATGTAGAGGCCGTTCCCGGGATCGCCGGGGAGCGCGACCATCGGGCGCAGCCGCGAGGCGTCGATCTCGATGACCTTGACGTACTCGGCGCCGGGGTCGCTGTGGACGCCGTCGACCAGCGCGCGGGCGCGCTCGTCGTCCATCCCCCGCTCCTCGACCAGGAACTCCACGGTGCGCTCATCCGCCGCGACCAGGCCCGTGAAGGCACCCACCTCGGCGGCCATGTTGGTCATCGTGGCGCGCTCGTCGACGCTCAGCCGCTCCACGACCGGCCCCGCGTACTCGATGATCTGGCCGATCGCGTGCCCGTCGCGCACGTAGGGGTGCCGCAGGATCTCGAGCATCAGATCCTTGGCGGTGCAGTTCGCGGGGAGCGTGCCGTCCACCACCACCTTGAACGACGGCGGGATCCGCGCCCGCACGTCCTTCGTGATCCACGAGTTGAAGATCGCCGTGGTGCCAACCCCGAAGGCCAGCGCGCCGACCGCGCCCGCGTGGGGCGTGTGCGAATCGGTCCCGATGATGAGCATCCCGGGCTCGGCGTAGTCCTCCAGTATCTTGGAGTGGCAGATCGCCTCGGAGCCCATCACGTGGCCCTGCTGCTCGCCGTAGAGGCGGATCCCCTGCTTCTCCGCGAACTCGCGCTGCTTGACCTCCAGCTCGTTGGCGACCGCGAGCAGGCCCTGCTCGATCCGCTCCTGGCTCATCACCTTGTGCAGGAAGGTCAGGTGGTCGCGGAAGAATAGGATCGAGTCCGGGTCGAGGACCTTCGCGTCGGCGCCCAGCTTCTGCTCGAAGAAGATGGCGGCCATCGGGGTCACGTACTCGTGCGAGAAGCGGATGTCGGCGCGGAAGAAGCCGGCCTCGCCGGGTTCGGCCGACGCGGTGCCGATGCGCCCTTCGGCGGCGTCGACGACCCACTTCCGGGCGAAGATCTTCTCGCCGAGGGTCATGGGGCGGGGGGTGGAAGCGCGGCGGCTGTCGCCCGGTTGCCCGTTCGGCCCGACGGTTCGCGCCCGCCCCGCGTCGCCTGCGGGAGTTCCGCCCAGCGCGCGCGGCGCCGGGAGCGTCACCTGGCCCCCCATCCGCGCCATGTTGAACTCGAACAGCCCTCCGTACTCGATGATCTGCCGCGTTATGTCGTCCTTCCCGGCGGTGAATTCGCTCAGCGCGATCGGTTCACCCGACCGGATCCGCTCGATGAGCCCGAAGTCGGTCGTGGTCAGAATCCCCAGATTCTGGCAGTTCTCGTTGTAGATGCGTTCGATGCTCTCGCTGACGACGACCTTGATCCCGGCCATCAGCTCGGCGTAGGGGCTCTGCTCACGGCTGGACCCCTTGCCGCGGCGCTTGCCGGCGACGGAGCAGACGAAGCCGCCCGCACGCACGGTCCCGCGCTCGATGGGGGCCTCGACACCCCCGTTGGCGCTCGCGACCTCCAACCCCAAATAGGGGAAGTCCCCCAGGGTCTCGTCGTAGAAGAAACAGATGTAGGCGGGAGTGATCTCGTCGGTGCTGATCTGGTCGCGGAGGCTGGCCTTGAGTTCGGGTGTCAGCTCCGGGTCCAGACCCTCGTGGAGCTGGCGCCGGATCAGCTCGGCGTCGTCCGCGAGGAAGAGGACGCGGCCGACGAAGGAGATTTCGGGCGGCCTTTTGGGGGGGACTGGGACGGTGTGGCGCATTCTTCGTGCAGGGATGGGTGTGAACCTATTTGGAAAGATACCACCGGTGGGGCGGCTGGCGAGCCGAGTTGCGCGGGTCCATGCAGTGGAAGCGGTCCACACCACAGCCGCACGACGGCCGGGGCGGGGTGGCCATCAAGGCGCCCCTCTGGTTCACCGTGCGCCTGTGGGAAGACGGTGGCCCGGTAGCGGACGTGCTCACGGCAGAGCCCACGGTGACGAATAGGAGAGCGAAGCAAGTCGAGAATTGACATTGTCGAACTATCGAGCTACGCTTTCTGACATATCAAATGGAGCCACTCCCAACCAGAGGAGGAAGCACGTGAGCGATGGCCCGTGGAAGAGCCTACTGTGGTGGACCACCAAGTCTTGTTGGAAACGCAATAGCTGGAGTTCCGTCGGAGGTTCGTGGCGCCACTGTGGCGTCTGCGCTGCCTGCATGTTGAGGCGGGTAAGCGTCCACGCAGCCGGTCTCGCCGAGCACCCAGAGACATACGTCTGCACCAACATGAGTGCGGCAACGTTGGAATCCGCCGTACACCCTGATTTCGAGCGCCTGAACGATGCCTACCGGGAGTACGCCTTCGCGGGGGTCCTCCACATGCACCACCTCGCTACCATGGCAGACCCCGGGGTCCGACAGATCGTCGGTCGCCACGCCCGTTCCCTCCGACCGGTACTCCGGGCCAAAGGGGACCCGGAGGAGCGTCTCGTGCGCCTCCTCGAGAGGCATGCCGACGAGTGGCGCGCCTACCTCAACGCGCTGAAGCCGAGTTCATTCGTCAATCAGTGGATTCGGAGAAACTGACGACCGTGAACACCGCGCACCCCAGTGACCGCGAGATCGGCCAGCGCCTCCGCATCGCCCGAAAGACGGCGCAACTCACCCAGGCCGCCGCGGCCGCGGCGATCGAGGTCGCGCGCACCACGCTTGTCGCCATTGAACAGGGGAAGCGGCGAGTCCGCACGCACGAGCTGCAGGCGCTTGCGATCCGTTACGGCACCTCGGCGAACGCGATCCTGCGACGCGAGGCGGTCCACCTCAGTCTCGTGCCGCAGTTCCGAAGTCTGGCGCGCTGCCCGGGGGACGGCACCGAGAAGGCGGCCCGGCTGCTAACCGATCTCGTCAGCGCCGAGGTGGAGCTGGAGAACGCTTTGGGCGTCGCGCGGCGCCCGAACTTTCCTCGGACCAGACCCATCCTGCCCGGCGATGTCAGGGCCCAGGCGGAACAGGACGCCCAGGAGCTGCGCGCGTGGCTCGGGCTGGGAGCCGCCCCGGTCAGGGACATCGTGTCGGTAATGGAACTGGACCTCGGCATTCGCGTGCATGTGCGGCGTCTCGACAGCCGCATCTCGGGAATGTTCGCCTACGACGACGACGTGGGCGCGTGCGTGCTCCTGAACGCCAGTCACCCCTTGGCCCGGCGGAACTACACCGCCGCCCATGAGCTCGGGCACTTCACCTCGACCCGGCGGGAGCCCGGCGTGCTCAGGTCCGACGAACGCCCCCGCTCGCGCGAAGAACGATACGCGGACTTCTTCGCGCGCTCCCTGCTGACTCCGGCGAGGGCCGTGAAGCAGCGTTTCGCCGAGCTGACCGCCGGTCACTCGCATCTGACCCGCCGCCACGTGATCCTCCTTGCCGACCGGTTCGCCGTCTCGCGCGAAATGATGGTGCGCCGTCTCGAGGAGTTGGGTCTGGCCCGAAACGGCACCTGGGACTGGTTTCAGTCGAACGGGGGCATCACCAACCGGCAGGCGGACCGAGTGCTGGGGATCTCGCATCACCCGGCCACCGACACTTCCGAAGGGGACTACGTGCCGAGAAGGCTGGGATTGCTGGTGCGCGAGGCATGGAAACGCGGCTACTACAGCGAGGGGCAGCTCGCCCGATTGCTCAAGCTCCATCGGCTTGAAGTGCGTGAGCTCCTCGACGGCGTGGAGACCGAGAGAAGCGAGGCGGATGAAGTCGTCAAGCTTCCCCGGTGAACCGGACGTCCCGGTCGTGACCGACGCCAGCGTGATCATCAACCTCAACGCGACGCGGACGGCGGCCGCCATCATCGATTGTTTCCCGAACCGTTTCCTGGTGACGGACACCGTTCGCCGGGAGCTGTTGACGGGGGGGTCCCGCGGACACGAATCCTGGGAGGGACTCGAAGCGCTGATCCACGATGGTTCGATCGAGCTGGTGGAGCTGGAGCCGGACGACAGCCCCGTCTATCGGTCGCTGGTCGAAGGAGGATTCAGGGAGACCCTGGACGACGGCGAGGCCGCAACGATCGCCTGTGCCGTCGGGCGAGGTACCGTCGCCCTGATCGACGAACGCAAGGCAAGAAGGATCTGCGCCGACCGCTTCCCTGCACTACGGTTTGCATCATCGGTCGATGTCCTCTGTCACGGCCTGGTGAAGAGGGCGCTCGGGGAATCCGGCCAGCGCGACGCGATCTTCCGCGCGCTGCGCGATGCGAGAATGCAGGTCGTGCCGCGCGACAGGCTCCGGGAAGTGGTCGAGCGAATCGGCTCAGATCGGGCGGCCGAGTGCCCGAGTCTGCCTCGTTGGGCGCGCACGATGCGTGGCGCCTGAGCTGCACTGCGCCGCAGATCGCGTCCGAGGCGGCCTGGCGGGAACCCGCTGCCCACGGTGGCGCCTTGCGGCCTCAGCTGAAGTCCACCCCGCGCATCACGAACACGATGATCGCCGCCACGGCGATCGGGGCCACCCAGCGGATGAAGAACCGCCACGCGCCGTACTTGAACCAGCGTGGTTCGGTGCCGTCCACCAACTCGCTCATCGTGTCCTTGCGGGTCATGAACCACCCCGCCGCCAGGGTGATGAAGAAGCCGCCCGTGGGGAGCATCCAGTTGGAAACGAAGTGGTCGGCGGTGGCAAACCAGCCGACCTTGCCATCGAAGACTTCCATAGTGGACAGGAAGTTCTCCGAGGGGGCCCCGAGAAGCCCGGGAATCGAAAGGACCGCGAAGGTAGTGAACACGAAGATCGCGGTCCCGGCGCCGACGGTCGCCTTCCTGCGCGTGATCCCACGCTGATCGATAAGGTAGGCGGACACCACCTCCAGCAGGGAGATCGTCGAGGTCAGCGCGGCCAGCGCCACCAGCACGTAGAAGAGCGGCCCCAGCACGACGCCGAAGGGCACCTCGGTGTAGAACAGCTCCGGCAGAGAGATGAAGAGCATGCCGACCGTCGAGCCGCCCACCTCGTCACGCATCCCGGCCACCGAGAAGATCACCGAAAACATGATCACGGTGGCGACCAGGGCGATGATGGTGTCGAGCGCCACGATCGCTCCGGACGCCTTCACCACCGAGTGCTTGCGGGAGATGTACGACCCGTAGGTGATCATCGCCCCCATCCCCAGCGACAGGGTGAAGAAGGAGTGGCCGAGGGCTTCCAGCACCGAATCCATCGTCAGGTCGGCGAAGTTGGGGCGGAAGATGAAGGCCAGCGCCTCGCCCGCTCCGCTCATGCTGAGCGCACTGAAGAGCATGAGCAGCAGGATCCCGAAGAGGATCGGCAGGAAGATCCGCGCGATCCGTTCGATGCCCTTGCTCACGCCGAAATAGACCACGGCGATCGTTCCGAGGCTGAACCCCAGCGAGAGCAGCAACTGGAGGCCGGTGTCGAGCGCCTGCGTGTTGAAGAGATCCCCCGCCGACATTCCCTGCGGATATCCGCCGAAGGTCCAGCCGACCGACTGCGCGAAGTAGTAGAGCGACCACCCCGCGATGACCGTGTAATAGCTGAGCAGGATGAAGCCCGCCAGCACTCCCCATCCCCCCACCAGTCCCCCGAGCTTCCGGCCCCCGGGCCATTTCGATGCGACGGCATCCTTCAGCGCCCCCACCGCGCTCTTCTGGCTGCGCCGCCCGATCAGCAGCTCCGCCATCATGATCGGCAGCCCCACCGCCGCGATGCAGATGAGGTACACCAGAACGAAGGCGCCTCCCTGATTCTCCCAGGTGATGAACGGGAACTTCCAGAGGTTGCCGAGGCCGATCGCGCTGCCGGTGGCGGCGAGGACGAGACCTGCGTTGGAACTCCAATGGTCGCGGGGCTGGGACATGGGGGCTTCCAGTTCGTCGGAGGTGCGTGTTGGTCGCGCTTATATTGTACTGTCCAGGCCTGAAAGGCCACCAGACCGGGCCGCGGCAGCCCGGCCCGCGGATCACTCCCGCGCCGGGCCAGCTGCTACCTGCCGCCACCTTCGACAGTTCGGAGGAAACATGAATCGTCACCTGCGCTGGCTCCCGTTCGTTTCGCTCGTGCTCGCGCCGGCTTGCGGCGGAGACGCTCCGGCCGCCGACGGACCCTCTGTCGCTCTCCTCACCTCCGGCCCGGTCAGCGACGCCGGCTGGCACGCGGGCGCCTACGAGGGGCTGCAGCTGATCGGCGACTCGCTGGGCCTCCACATCTCCCATCAGCAGACCCGCACCCCCGCCGAGTTCGACGAGGCGTTCATCTCGTACGCGGAGGCGGGGTACGGCCTCATCTTCGGGCACGGTTTCGAGTATCAGGACGCGGCCAGCCGGGCGGGCGAGGCGTATCCGGACGTCACCTTCGCGGTGTCGTCGGGGTCGCGGCCCTCGGAGAACGTCGTGCCGATCATCTTCGGGTTGCACGAGGCCTCGTACCTGGCGGGGATGGCGGCGGGCGCGATCACCCGGAGCGGGATCGTGGGGATGGTGGGCGGCGTCGAGATCCCGTCCGCCAAGGGCACCTTCATCGCCTTCGAGGCCGGCGTGAAGGCGATGCGCGAGGACGCGACGGTGCTGGAGACCTTCATCGGGAGCTGGGACGATGCCTCGGCGGCCAAGGAGGCGGCGGCGGCTCAGCTGCGGCAGGGCGCCGACGCGCTGATCCACAACGTCGACGCCGCGAGCTTCGCCTTCTTCCAGGCCGTGCGGGAGGTCCGCGAGGACGGCCGCACCGCGTGGGCCTTCGGAATGAACCGCGACCAGAACGACGTGGCGCCCGATGTGATTGCGGGGAGCGCGGCGATCGACATCCCGAAGATCTTTCTGCAGACGGCGCGGGCGTGGCAGGACGGGACGCTGGAAGGGCCGCTCTTCACGGGGCTGGCGGCCGGCGCCGTCGATTTCGTGCCCAATCCGGCCCAGCGCGGAGTCATCCCACCCTTGGCGCTGCGTCAGATCGAGGAGGCGCGCCTGCTGATCGCGGAACGCAAGCTGGAGGTGCCGAGGATCGACTTCTTGGAGCCGGCCGCGGGGAATCCGTCGGGCTCCTGACGGCGATGCGAGCCGCCATATGAGCGCTGCGGCCCGCGTACAGGGCGTCACCCGGCGGTTTGGAGCGGTGACGGCGCTCAGCGGGGTCGACTTCGAGCTCGCGCCGGGCGAAATCCACGGTCTGCTGGGTGAGAACGGGGCCGGGAAGACCACGCTGGCGCGGGTGATGGCGGGCCTTCTGGCGCCGGACGAGGGCCGGGTGGAGATCGGGGGCGCGGCGGTGAGCCCTGGCAGTGCGGTGGAGGCGCGTGCGCGGGGCGTCGCCATGGTGCACCAGCACTTCTCGCTCGTGCCTCGATTCACCAGCCTGGAGAACGTCGCGCTCTTCAATGGGGGCGCGTGGACCCGGAGGGGGGGCGTGCGGGCGGGGTACCGCGAGAGAGTGGCGGCGCGCGCCGAGGAGCTGGGTCTGCCCGTGAAGCTGGACGCGGCGGTCGGGACGATGGGCGTGGCCGAGCGGCAGCGGGTCGAAATCCTGAAGGCGCTGATGGGGGAGACGCGCGTGCTCCTCCTCGACGAGCCCACCGCCGTGCTCGCTCCGCAGGAGGTGGACGGGCTCTTTGCCGTGCTCCGCGAGGTCGCGGCCGCCGGGACCGGGATCGTGCTGGTGGCGCACAAGCTGGACGAGGTGCTGGCCGCGGCGGACAGGGTGACGGTGCTGAGGCGGGGGCGGTGGGTACTGACGCGGGACGCGGCCGGGGTGACGGCGCGGGAGCTGGCGGAGGCGATGGTGGGGGGCGGGGGGGAGCTGGGGGCGGGGGGGGAGCTGGGGGCGGGGGGGCGAAGAGGCGTGGGCGGGGTGGAGTCCGATGGCGCTGGGGCGGGGGTGGGGACGGGTGGGGGCGGGGTTGGAAGCGGAGGTGGGGCCGGTAGCGAGGGCGGGGCCGGTGGCGAGGGCGGGGCTGGAAGGGAGGGCGCGTCCGGAAGGGAGGGCGCGTCCGGTGGCGATGGCAGGGCCGGAAGCGAGGGCAGGGCCGGTAGCGAGGGCGGGGCCGCGAGCGAGACGAATGGGCACGCGGGGGCGCAGGTGGCCTCGCTGAAGGGCGTCACCGTGAGGAGCGAGGGGGGCGCCGGGCTGCGGGACGTGACGCTGAGCGTGCGGCGGGGCGAGATCGTGGGAATCGCGGGGGTGGGGGGGAATGGGCAGCGTGCCCTTGCGGCCGTGCTCGCCGGCGTGCGGGAGCCTGACCAGGGTGAGGTGGTGCTGCCGGGGGAGGTGGGGTGGATCCCGCAGGACCGGGGCGGCGAGGGGCTTGTGAACGATTTCACAATCGCCGAGAACGTGGCGCTGGCGCTGCATGCGCGGTCGGCGTACCGCAGGGGTCCGTGGCTCGACTGGGCGGGGATGGAGTCGGCGGCCGCCGCGCTGGTGGGGGAGATGGACGTGCGGAGCGGGTCGCCCGGGGTGGCCGCCGGGACGCTCTCGGGGGGGAACCAGCAGAAGATGGTGGCCGGGCGGGAGTTTCTGCGCAGCGGCGACCTGCTCGTCGCCGAGTCGCCGACGCGGGGGCTCGACGTGAAGGCGACGGTGGCCGTGCGGGCGAGGATCGAAGCCGTGCGGGGGGGTGGCCGTCCGCCCGGCGTCGTGCTGATCTCGACCGATCTGGACGAGGTCCTGGAGCTCGCAGACCGGATCGCGGTCATTGTGCGGGGACGCCTCATACCGGTCCCGCCCGAGGACCACAATCCCACCGCGATCGGGGAGCTGATGCTCTCCGCGGGCCCCCGATGAGCGGCCTCCGCCCCGCCGCCGCCGCCACCGCCGCCCTCGTCGCCACCCTGGCGATCGCGGCCGCCCTACTCGCCGTCGGGGGCTATTCGCCCGGCGTCGCCTTCACCGCCCTCGCCCGGGGCGCCTTCGGATCCTGGGACCTCTTCGTCTCCTTCACCCTTGTCCGCGCGACCCCCCTTCTCCTCACGGGCCTCGCGGTCGCCCTCGCCTTCAGGGCGCACGTCTGGAACATCGGTGCCGAGGGGCAGCTCCACGCGGGAGCGCTCGCCGGCGTGGCCGTCGCGATCTTCCTCCCGCTCGCCCATCCCCTCCTCCTCCTGCCGGCCACCCTCCTCGCCGGAGCCGCGGCCGGGGCGCTGTGGGCGTCGGTCCCGGCCGCGATGAAGACCCGCATGGGCGTGGGAGAGGTGATCACCACCCTGCTCATGAACTTCGTGGCCCTCTTCCTCGCCCAGTTCCTGGTCCAGGGCCCCCTGCGCGAGGCGCGGGGCGTCTTCAACCAGACCGACGAGATCCCCGCCGCGGCGCGCCTCCCCACCCTGCTCCCCGACACGCGCCTTCATCTCGGCTTTCTGATCGGCATCGCGATCGCGGTGGCGCTCTGGCTCTACCTCACCCGCACGCCCGGCGGCTTCCGCATCCGCGCGGTCGGCGCCTCGGTGCGGGCGGCGGAGGTGAGCGGCCGATTCCGCGCGGAACCGGTGATCTGGCGCGCCTTCCTCGCGTCCGGGGCGATCGCCGGGCTCGCCGGGTGGATCCAGGTCTCGGGAATCACGCACCGCATGTACGAGGGGCTCTCCCCCGGGTGGGGCTACACCGCGATCGCCGTGGCGCTGCTCGCGCGGCTGCACCCGCTCGCGGTGGTGCTGACGGCGATCGTTTTCGGCGCGCTGAGCGCGGGCGGCGCGGCCATGCAGCGCGAGGCGGGCGTGCCGGACGTCTGGGTTCGCGGGATCGAGGCGCTGGTCATCCTCGCCGTGCTCGCCGTGGACAAGGGGTTGCAGGTTCTGGGCCGGAGAGGTTCCCGTGCCTGATTTCGCCGTCCTCTCCTCCTTCCTCGTCGCTGCAGTGGGGCTGGCGGTACCGCTCGCGCTGGCCGCACTCGGGGAGACGGTCTCGGAGCGCGCGGGCGTGATCAACATCGGCCTGGAGGGCTCGGTGATCTGGGGCGCACTCGGCGGCGCGCTGGGTTCGCTGGCCTTCGGCCCCTACATGGGACTGCTCTCGGGCGCGCTCGCTGGAGCCGCGGCCGCACTCCTCTTCGCGGTCTTCGCCGTGTGGCTCAACACCGACCAGATCATCACGGGCACGGCCGTCACCATCGGCAGCCTCGGCTTCACCGGCGCGGTCTTCCAGTCACGCTTCGGCACGACCGGTGTGGCTCTGGATCTGGAGACGGTCCCGCTCCGGGAACTGCCGCTGCTGTCCCGTATCCCGGTCATCGGCCCGGCGCTCTTCGACCAGGCGCTGACCGCCTATCTCGCCTACGCCATGGTCCCGCTGCTGGCCTGGTTCCTCTTCCGCACCCGCTGGGGGCTGGCGCTGCGGGCGGCGGGCGAATCTCCGGAAGCCGCGCACGCGGCGGGTGTTCCGGTGGTGCGGACGCGCATGCTGGCGGTGGTCTTCGCGGGGCTGATGGCCGGACTGGCCGGGGCGCACCTCAGCCTCGTGCACACCGGGACCTTCGTCGAGAACATGTCCGCCGGGAAGGGTTTCATCGCGATCGCGGTCGTGGTGCTCGGCCGCTGGCGCCCGGGGGGCGTTCTCGCGGCGGCCCTCTTCTTCGGCGGCGCAGAGGCCCTTCAGTTCGCGCTGCAGGCCTTCGACGCGGACCTCCCCTATCCGCTCTTCCTGGCGCTCCCGTATGTGCTCAGCCTGGCGGCGCTGGCGGGTTGGTTCGGACGATCGCGGGCGCCGGAGGGGCTGGCGCTGCCGTGGCCGAAGCGTGGGCCGCAGAGCTGATCCGGCGTAGCGCGCGCTCTTCCGCCCGCCCGCTCACCCCAAACGGGCGCGGGCCCGGCGAATACGCACCTTGACGGAGGCCGACTCTCTCGCTTCGGCCGCATCGAAAAGCGCCTCGACCTCGCCGCGCAGCCCCGGTTCCGCCATCGCCAGCACCCCCAGCCCGTTGTAGGCCCACGCCCGTATGAAGGCGCGTCTGGAGTGGATCATGCGCTCGAGGGTACGGTTCAGCGCTGCCATCCGCCCGGAGGGGATCGCGATGTACGGGAGGATCTGCAGCAGGTGAAGGACGGCGTCGGGCGCCTCGACCCGGTCCAGCAGGTCGATAACCTGCGCCGCCGACTCCCCGTTCGGTGCCTCCCCGCGCTCCGCCAGGTACTTGACCACCCAGGTCGCGCCAACCTGCAGCGCCGCCTCGTCGCTCGCCGCGAGATCGAGGAGCTCCGGCACGGCGCTCTCGGGCGCCCCGCGCACCGCTTCCGCCACCGCACGGAAGGGCGCGACCCGCTTCCCGTCGTAGCTCCTGAGCGCTGCGGCAATGTCCATGGCGATCTCCCTGGCTGCTCCCCGGTCATCTCACCCCCGGCTCCCATGCGGCCTCCCGACCCCTTTCGTGACCTGCGACTCCCTGGTGGCTCCCCGGCCCGCTCGGGGCTACCCCCGGCTCGCTCGTGGCTACCCGCCTCCCTCGTGACCCCCCGGCTCGCTGGACGTTACCTTCCCCGTCACGGCCCGCGCGAGGGCGGTCGGTTCGACGCGGGCAAGCGGTGGACGCGGGGACCAGGAAGACGGCGAAACGGAAGCACCATGAAATCTGGCAGTATTCTGACTGCAACGGCGCTCGCCGTGCTGGCGGGCTGGCCCGGCACCGCGGCCGAGGCCCAGCAGGATCAGGGCGTGGTGGGCACGGCGCTGCTGATGCGCCAGCTGGACGGTGTGAAACGGGTCCTGATGATCGCGGCCCACCCGGACGACGAGGACACCAGTCTCCTCGCCACGCTGGCTCGCGGCATGGGGGCCGAAACCGCCTACCTGTCGCTGAGCCGGGGCGAGGGCGGGCAGAACCTGATCGGGCCCCGGCTGCACGAGGGGCTCGGTGTCATCCGCACGGGCGAGCTCGTCGCCGCGCGTGCCCTCGACGGCGGCGAGCAGTACTTCACCCGCGCCTTCGACTTCGGGTACTCGAAGAGCCTGGACGAGGCGCTGGAGCTGTGGCCGCTGGACGAGGTCCTTCGCGACGTGGTCTATGTCGTGCGGAAGTTCCGGCCGCAGGTCATCGTGTCCGTGTTCTCGGGAACCGGACGGGACGGACACGGCCAGCATCAGCTGGCGGGCGTCGCCGCGCGGGAGGCCTTCGACGCGGCGGGCGATCCCGCGCGGTTCCCCGGACTGGCGGCGCATGGGGTCGCCCCGTGGCAGCCCTCCAGGCTCTACCAGTCGATGCGCTTCAACCCCATCGAAGCCACCGTGGTGACAGTCCCGACCGGCACCTTCGACCCCGTGCTGGGCCGCTCCCACTTCCAGCTCGCCATGGAAAGCCGCAGCCAGCACCGCTCCCAGGACATGGGGTCGGCCGAGTCGATGGGCCCGCGCACGACAGCGCTGCGTCTGGTGGCGACGCGGGCGGCCGGCAGCGGTGGGCCCTCGGCGGTCGGTGCCGATGACCCCGCGGCGGGCACAACCCCGGATGACGGAATCTTCGCAGGCATCGACACCACGCTCCTCGGACAGCTCGGGGACCCCCTTGCGGGCGGCTGGCCGGCCGACACGCAGGACAGGTTGACCGGCTACCGCGAGGCGCTGGCAGAAGCCGAAGCCGCTTTCTCTGTCCTTCGGCCGGGCGGAGCGGCGACCGGGCTGGCAAGGAGTGCCGCCATCCTGCGGGCGTTGATCGACGAGGCGCCGGAGGGCGACGGGAAGCGCGTGCTGGAGCGGCGCCTGGACCAGGTGTCCGAGGCGCTTCTCGCGGCCGCGGGCGTGGTGATCGACGTCCGCGTCGGGCGGAATCTGCTCACGCCGGGCGAGACGGTGGTGGTGGACGTGACGGTCTGGAACGGCGGGGCGTCCGACCTCGCGAACGTGCGGCCGGAGCTGCTTCTACCGGCGGGATGGGACGCGGCCCCGACGGAGGAATCGACGCTGGGGCGCGGCGGCTCCAGGTTCTTCCGGACGCAGGCGCCCCCTACCCCGGCGGACGGGCGGGTTCCGGCCGGGGCGATCGCCCGGTGGAGCTGGAGCGTGGCAGTTCCCGCCGATGCCGCGCCCTCCACGCCCTATTATCTGAAGGAATCGCGTGACGGGGAGCTTTACCGGTGGCCCGAGAACGGCGACTCGTGGGCGCTCCCGTTCGCGCAGCCGCCGGTGAGGGCCCGCGTGGCGATGCTGCTGGAAGGGGCCCGAGAGGATGAGCCGGCCGCCGGCGGGGCGGGCGCTGGCGACCACGCGGGCGTGGAGGTCGCCGTGGCGCGGGCGGGGGAACAGGTCGGCGTAGAGGTCGCCGTGGCACGCGTCGGTGACTACGTGGGTGTGGACCAGGCCGTGGGCGAGTACCGGGAGGAGGTGCTGGTGGTGCCGGCCATCAACGTCGCCGTCGATCCCCCCTGGATGGTGTGGCCGACCGGCAGCGCCAGCATGCGCGAGATCGGTGTCGTGCTGACCAACACGTCGGCTTCGCGGCGCTCCGGTTCGCTCCGGCTGGAGGTGCCCGCCGGGTGGAGCGTCGAGCCCGGCAACGCCCCGTTCGCGCTGGACCCGGACGGCGCGAGCGGCTCCTTCACCTTCACGGTGACGCCGCAGGGTCCGGTGGCCGAGGGGACGCACATGTTCAGGGCGGTGGCAAGCGAAGAGCCCGTCGGAACGGCCCGTGACAGATTATCGGACAGATTCCCGGTAGAATCTGGCACACAATTTGTCACGGAGTATGATATCATCAACTTTCCGCACATTCCGCGGGCGATGATGGCCCGCGAAGCGTCGGTTCGCGTCTCCGCGCTCCCCCTTGCCGCCGACACCGGACTGCGCGTGGGATACGTCATGGGCTCGGGGGACGAAGGGGCCAACGTGCTCCGGCAGATCGGGATGTCGGTCGAGGAACTCGGCACCGACCGGGTGAGCGCGGGTGACTTCTCGGACTTCGACGTGCTCGTGCTGGGAGTCCGCGCCTACGAGACGCGCCCCGACCTGGCCGCCGCCAACCAGGCTGTCCTCGACTTTGCGCGCGCCGGGGGGACGGTCATCGTCCAGTACAACCGGTACGAGTTTCCCGCGGGCGATTTCGCGCCCTACCCGGTCACGATCAACAGGCCCCACGACCGCGTCACCGACGCGAACGCCCCGGTCACCATCCTCGCGCCCCGGTCACCGGTCTTCAACGGCCCCAATGCCATCGGTCCGGCCGACTTCGAGGGCTGGGTGCAGGAACGCGGCCTCTACTTCCTTGGAGAATGGGACGAGCGCTACACCCCCGTCATGGAGATGGCCGACCCCGGCGAGGATCCGAAGCGCGGGGCCCTGGTGGTGGCCCCGGTGGGCGACGGGCTCTACGTCTACACCGGGCTCGCCTTCTTCCGCCAGTTCCCGGCGGGGGTGCCGGGCGGTTACCGGCTGTTTGCGAACCTGGTGTCGCTGCGTGCACGCGACTGGCGGCGAGTCCCCTGACCCGAGCTACTGACGCCCCGCCCGATCGATGCGGGGCATGCCGGTGATCCTGTCCTAATCCCCGAAGGAGATTCCCATCGCCCGGGCGGCCCGGACAATGTCGCCGTCCAGGGGGACCCGCTTCAGGGTCTTGATCGCCTCGGCGAGCGGGACGGCGTGCACATGCGGCGGGTCCACGCCCACCATGCAGCCGAAGCGGCCCTGCTCGGCGAGCTCCACCGCCCCCGTGCCGAAACGCAGCGAGAGGACCCGGTCGTAGGCGGTCGGGCGGCCCCCGCGCTGCAGGTGGCCGAGGACCAGGCTGCGGGTCTCGTGTCCGGTGAGTTCCTCGAGCTGGTCCGCGATCCGCTTACCGACGCCGCCGAGCCTGCGTGCGCCGCCCAGCGCCGGCCTGTCCAGGTAGGACGCTTCGCCGCCCACCGGCATCGCGCCCTCCGCCACCACGATGATGGCGAACTCGCGTCCCTCCGCCCAACGCTCGCGCACGCGGTCGGCGACCTTGCCGGGATCGTAGGGGATTTCCGGGATGAGGATCGCGTCGGCCGTCGCCGCGAACCCCGCGAACAGCGCGATCCAGCCGGTGTGTCGACCCATCAGCTCCACCACCATCACTCGCTGGTGGGCCGCGGCGGTCGAGTGCAGCTTGTCGATCGCGTCGGTGGCGGTCTGCACCGCGGTGTGAAAGCCGAAGGTGAAGGCGGTGCCGGCCAGGTCGTTGTCGATCGTCTTGGGGACCCCGATCACGTTGAGCCCCCTGGCCGCGAGCTCACTCGCGATCCTCAGCGATCCGTCCCCCCCGACGGCGATCAGGCAGTCGATCCCCAGGACCTTCATCCTCTCGATGGCCTCATCGGAGCGGTCCACGATCTTCACGCTGCCATCGGGCTGCTTCACCGGGTAGGAGAAGGGGCTGCCGCGGTTGGTCGTGCCGAGGATCGTCCCGCCGATGTGCGCGATTCCCCGCACGGACCGCTCGTCCAGCGAGACGATCCCCCCGGGCACGAACAGTCCGTTGTAGCCGCGGCGGATGCCGATGACCTCCCACCCGCGCCGGCGCGCCGCCAGCACCGCGGCGCGGATGACGGCGTTGAGTCCCGGGGCGTCGCCCCCGCCCGTGTTGATGGCGATTCGCATGACTTTCCCATCCCTTCGGGGTACTTTTCGCGTCACCCTGGCGACAAGGCGCCGCGCAGACGCCCGCAAGCCCCGGCCCGCGCTGGTGGGGGTGCCGGCGGGTCCCGTCCCCCTGATCCCGGAGGGTAACAGACGTGGCAGTAACCGAAAAGGCGGTCCGCAGCGCACTCCGGACCGTGAAGGACCCGGAACTCAATCTGGACCTTGTCGTGTTGGGGTTGGTATATGATATCGAGGTCGACGGGAGCACCGCCAAGGCAACGATCTCGCTGACGACCCCGATGTGTCCGGCCGCCGGACAGATCCTCGAGGATGCGAAGGCGGCTGTGGCCGGCGTGGATGGCGTGGAGGAGGCGGAGGTGGAGCTGACCTTCGACCCCCCCTGGACGCCGGAGCGGATCAGTCCCCTGATCCGGTCGTCGCTGGGAATCTGAGGGGATTGGGGGGAACGCATGGCACAGCGAACGAACGCCAACGGCGGGAGGAAGGACGAGATGTCGAGGCAGGCCGCCACGTCGGAGCAAGCCGAGCGGGCCGAGCGGAAGCTGAAGGAGAAGATCCACGGCGGCTACATCCTGGAGTCCCCGGAGGAGATGACGCCAGGGTACCGGAAGGCGATCATCGTGCAGCTCACCGTCCAGGCGGACACCGAGCTGATGAGCGCGCCGGCCTACTGGCTCGCCGCCCGGCACGCGCCGTCGACCAACACGCAGGTGAGCGCGCATGCGATCATCCAGGACGAGCTGGCGCATGCGAACATCGCGTACAGACTGCTGGAGGACATGGGGGTGTCGAAGGAGAAGCTCGTCTACGGGCGCGAACCGCACGAGTTCAAGCACCCCTACGGATTCGACCAGCCGCTGGACAACTGGGCCGAGCTGGTGGTGGCCAACGGCTTTTTTGACCGCGCCGGGATCTGTCTGTTGGGTGATGTGCACCGTAACACGTCATACGGGCCACTAAAGCGTGCCTTAGTGAAGGTGGACATGGAGGAAACCTTCCACCTGCGCCACGGCGAGGTGTGGATGCGGCGGCTCGCGCGGGCCGGCGGGACGGCCACCGAACTGCTGCAGCGCTGCGTCGACTGGATGTTTCCGATGACGATCGAGTGGTTCGGGCTCCCGGACGAACTCAAGCGTCACAGCGGCCAGCTGGACTACCGGCTGAAAGGGCTGACCAACGACGAGCTGCGCCAGGTGTGGATGTCGTCGACGGTGCCGCTCTGCGAGGGACTCGGCCTGTCGGTGCCGGCGCACTACGACGAGGAAGAGGAAGAGTACGTGCTGGACTACCCCTTCCCCTGCCAGTACGACCCCGAAGCGAAGCGCTGGCTCTTCGAGGACGGCGAGATCGGCTGGGACGACGTATTTGCGCGCTGGAAGGGGCGCGGGCCGATGAACGAGCGCTACGTCGAGTCGGTCAGGCGGTCGCGCGGCACGGTGGCTTCGTGGCTGAATTGACCGTCCGTACCGTTGGGTACGCGGGTGGCGCGGGCCGGAGCGGTGTCGCTTCGGCGACCAGCGAAGGGACGCCGGAGGGTAGGAGCGCGGCCCCGATTCGCCCGCGGCGGCGGCTCAAGACGCTGCTGGCGGAGCGACCGGCGCTGATGCCGCACGCGTCGGGCGGCCGGGACCGCTGGTCGACGCCGCTGGCGGAGCCTCCCGAGGATGGGGACGCCGCGTTGCGAGCCGCGCTGGGCGAGGTCCTGGACCCGGAACTGCCCATCTCGGTGATGGATCTGGGGCTGGTCTACGGCGTCGCATTCGAGCATGGGACCGCCCGCGTCGACCTCACCTTCACCGCGACCGCCTGCCCCTGCATGGACTTCATCAAGCAGGACGTGCACGACCGGATCGCGATGGAGCCGTGGGTGGAGGCGGTGGAGATCAACGAGGTGTGGGATCCGCCCTGGACGACGGCGCGGATCAGCCACGCGGGGCGCCGGAAGCTGAGGACGCTGGGGGTGGGGGTGTGAGCGGGAGTGGGGGTGTGAGCGGGAGTGGGCGCGGGGGCGGGCGCGGGGGCGGGCGGATCGAGGGTGCCGTGGACGCCGGCGGGGGTGCGGAGCGTACGGCGCGCACCGGCCTCCACGAGGGCATCTACGAGGTCTTCGCCCGCAAGCGACGGGGCGATGCGCTGCGCCACATCGGCTACATCGACGCGCCCGGCGACGAACTCGCGCGGGTCTATGCCTGGAAGACCTACGACGAAGAGAACTGGTTCGAGATGTGCGTGGTCCCGCGGAGCGCGATCCTCCCGGTGAACCGCTCGGACGGGCCCTGGGCGGGGAACCGATGACGGGGCGCGCGGAATGACCGCGGGGCGCGAATCCGCCCGCCCCGGAAACGGGATTGGTTCGGCGGAGGCTCCGGGCGTGCCCTCCGAACCCGGACCGCTCGCGCGCCACATCCTCAGCCTGGCGGACACCAAGCGCCTGCTCGGGATCCGATACAGCGACTGGCTCCTCGGCAGCCCCTCGCTCGAGACGGGGATCGCCGCGTCTTCCATGGCGCAGGACGAGTGGGGGCACGCCCGGCTGCTGTACTCGATGCTGAAGCGGCTCGGCTTCGATCCCGTCGCGGTCGAGCAGGACCGCCCCGCCGATCGGTACTACTCGGCTCCGGCGCTGGACGCCCCCTTCCCCGACTGGGCGGCCTTCGTCGCGGCGACCGTCGTCGTCGACGGCGCGCTGGCGGTCGCGCTGGAGAGCTTCTCGCACGGGAACTTCGCGCTCGCCCGCTCGCGCGTGCCCAAGATGCTGGCCGAGGAGGAGTACCACCGGCAGTTCGGCGCGGCGTGGTTCGCGCGGCTGGCGGGCGCGGGAGGCGAGGGCGCCGAGCACCTGGAGAGGGCGGCCCGGGCGATGCTCCCCGCGACGCTCGCGTGGCTTCTGCCGGACGATTCCGCCTACGAAGCGGTGGTGGCCGAATGCGACATCTGGGAGGCCGATCGGGTGGGGGAGCGCTACCGGGACAGGGTGGGAGCCGCGCTGGGGGGGGTGGGGATCCGCCTGGAGGAGATCCGCCCGGCACGCGAGGGGTGGGACTCTGAGCGGCGGCGCGGCCCGGGCGCTCCCGGCAAAGAGGCGGTCGAGCGGGCGCGCGGGGATCGCAACCGCGCCCTTTTCGTGGAGTAGGGATGGCCTCCGGCCCGCACGAGCCTCCTCCCGGGCCACAGCCGCCCGCCGCGGACGAGCCCGCAGCGGCGCCGGGCAAACCGCCACCGTGCCCTTTCTGTGGCAGTGACCGCACGGAGATCATGTCCCTCTTCGGCAGCCACGCCTCGTTGACGACCTGCTGGTGCGCGGCGTGCCGCAGCCCCTTCGAAGTCCTGCGTTGGCGCGCGGCTCCGGAGGGCGAGGGGGAGCCCGGGAACGTCCGGCCCGCCCAGCCCGTTTCGCCGCGCCGCCGACAGGCCGCGGAATAGAACGCGCCACATTCGCGTCCCAATGGAACATGGCCCCGGTCTCGGGGGTTGGATTACCTTGTGTGTCGCAGTCTTCAGTTTTTCGCAGCCGATCCGGACCGCCCAGCCCATGTCAACTACAGTTCAGCGCCTCGTCATCGCCGGCCTCTTCGGGGGCGCCCTCATGACCGCAATCGCCTGCGCCGGGGGCGAGATGCGGTTGCCGCTCGCCCGACGCATCGTCATCTACTCGGGGGCCCGGCTCGCGCCTCCCCAGGAGCGGATGGAGGAGATCTACCACTGGGTCGATGAACAGTGGGACAGCATCTCCATGGACCCGTCCTTCATGATCATCTCCGCGCCCCAGGAAGGGCCGGTCTATCCCTGGGAGGAACTGGAGCTCAACCCGCAGGCCGATACGGCCACCATTGCCTACCAGGGGCCGCCGGGGGTTGCGCGCGCCGCCCGCCGGGCCTTTGTCATCTACGCCCACCTGCACCTGATGGATCGGCAGGGCCGCCTCGACCGATGGCTTCCGGAAGTCTCGGGCGGCAACGAATTCGAGGTGGAAAGGGCGATCCTGGCCCGCACATCCGATGCCTGGCTCTATCAGCGAGCGATCCTGGACGCTCCGCCGAACGGGATCCTCGACGAGTTGATGTTCGTCGCCGAGGGCGGCTTTCTGGACGCGTTCATCCTCACGGCCCGGCCGGACGCCTTTGTCGAGGCGCGCAGGGAGTGGCTGGCCGGGAACCCCGACCGGACCGACGCCTACGTCGAATGGTTCCGGGAGACCTTCGAACGGAATCCACCGGGGCTAAGGGGAGCTTCGGGCGGCGGTTGAGTCCGACGGACGCGTCTCAGGCGGGCCCGCTGAGCTGCCAGCCGACATCGACCTCGTCCACCCGCTCGTCGGTGGCGTGAATGTCGACCCGGCCGGTGCGCGCCAGACGCGCGTCGCTCACCTTGCCCCCGAACACGGCGAACCCCTTCGGACGGATCATGAATTCGCTCCCGTTCCCGGCGGAGGCGACCAGTTTACCGCCCTTGAGCTCTCCAGGGCTGAGTGCTTCCCCCTTTCGCAGGCGGAGCCGCAGAATGCGTCCTCCGTGGGGGTGATCGTATGCGTCGATGACGCCAAAGACGGCCTTGTACTTGTTCCGGCTCGACACTGTCATCCTCTTCCGGCAGCAGAACGGGGTCAGCGAGGCTCCCCGAGGCCGCCGCCGGGCACGCCGGCCGTGTCCCGGGGAATCCGGGCACGAAAACACTAGAACCAATCCAGCCGGAACGTCAACGGATGACCGACCAGAGAATGTTGGAAGATCCCGAGGAGATGCGCCGCTCGGGATACGAAGTGGTCGACGCGATCGTCGAGCGGTGGGCCAATCTGCGCGACGGACCGGCCTGGCGGGGAGCCACGCGCGACCACCTCGAGCCGCTGTTGCACGGCCCCGCTCCGGAGGAGGGTCGCGACCTGAAAGACCTGCTGGACACCATCCTCACGGACGTGATGCCCTTCGCCGGGCGGATCGACCACCCGCGCTTTCTGGCCTTCATCCCCTCCAGCCCGACCTGGGCATCGGTGCTGGCCAGCTTCCTGACCGCCGGGTACAACATCTTCCAGGGCACCTGGCTCGAATCGTCCGGCCCATCCCAGATCGAAGTGACGGTCCTGGACTGGTTTCGCGAGTGGCTCGGGTATCCGGCAAGCGGCAGCGGCGTCCTCACCAGCGGCGGGTCCGCCGCCAACCTGCTGGCGATCGTCACCGCCCGCGAGGCAGCCGGGAACCCCGGGCGGGGAACCGTCTACCTGTCCGAGCAGGCGCACGGCTCCGTCGCGCGGGCGGCCCGGGTCGCGGGGATCGATCCGGAGCGGATCCGGCTGGTGGAGACCGACGAAGCCTGCCGCATTGTCCCGGCCTCGCTGCGAGCGGCCATCGCGCGCGACCGCGCCGCCGGGATGCACCCCTTCCTGGTCGTCGGGAACGCCGGCACGACCAACACGGGCGCGATCGACCCGCTGGCCGACCTCGCCGAGATCGCCAGCCGGGAGGGCCTCTGGTACCATGTGGACGCCGCGTACGGGGGATTCGCCATCCTCGACCCCGAGATCCGCCCGCTGATGCGTGGGCTGGAACGCTCCGACAGCACGACCCTCGATCCGCACAAGTGGTTCTTCCAGCCGTATGAGACGGGCTGTCTGATGGTCCGGGATCCGGTGCTGCTGGAGCGCGCCTTCCGCATCGCCCCCGACTACCTGCAGGACGCCGCCTGGGGCCCCCGGCACGTCAACTTCTGCGATCGCGGGATCCAGCTCACCCGCATCTTCCGGGCGCTGCGGGTCTGGCTGTCGGTGCAGCGGTACGGTCTGGCCGCGCACCGTGCGGCGATTTCACGGGCGATTGCGCTGGCCGGAGGCGCCGAATCCCACATCCGGAGGACCCCGGAGCTGGAGCTGCTGGCTCCCCAGAGCCTGGGAATCGTCTGTTTCCGCTACCGTGGCGGGGGAGCCGTTCCCGAAGGGGAGCTCGACGGCCTCAACCAGCGCATCCAGGACGAAATCGTGAACTCGGGCTTCGCCATGATGTCGTCGACGCGCCTGCGGGGCCGCCTGTCGCTGCGGTTCTGCGTGCTGAACGTCCGCACGACCGCGGAGGATCTTGCGCGCACGCTGGAGCGCATCGTGTCGGTCGGGCGGCGGCTGGACGGGAGCGGCGGCGGGTGAGGTGGTGGGGGTGGGCGGTTCTGTGCGCCGGAGCGGCTGTCGTGTTCGCGGTGTCGGGGCTGGGCGGCCCCCTGTCGTCGCTCGCCGCGGCCGTGTTCCTGGTGGCGTTACCGGGTCTGGCGTTGGCGCAGCGTTCGGTCCAGGCCACCGAGCTTCAGAGTCACCGCACCGCCGCCTACGCCAGTTCGGCCGTCGCGCTGGTGGTGATGGCCCTGTGGGCGTGGTGGGTGTGGCCGGAAACGGGGCGTGGCCTGTGGGACTGGCTCTCGTGGCCGGACGCGGGGCGCGGACCGTGGGGCTGGCTCACATGGCCGGATCAGGAAGGCAGCCGGGAAGGCTGGCCCGTGTGGCCCCGCTCCGCATTCGGCCTGTTCGGCGCGGCCACGATCCTCACGGCAGCCGGCGTCGCCATCTGCTACGGCTTCCGTGCCCTCGGCGACCGGCGCGGCTGGGAGGAGACGGAGGTGGTCAGGGCCATTATTCCTGCTACGTCCGGCGAACGGGATCTCTTCACCATCCTGTCGATCACGGCGGGAGTCTGTGAAGAGATCGTCTACCGCGGCTTCCTCCCGCTCTTCCTCATGCCCTGGTTCGGGGACCGCTACCTGCTCGCGGTACTACCGGTGACGGCGGTTTTCGGTATTCTTCACGCCTACCAGAGCGCTCACGGCATGGTGCGGACGGCGGCGATGGGGCTGGTACTCGCGGCCGGGGTAGCCTGGACCGGGAGCCTTCTGCCCTCGATCCTGGCGCATGCGGCGCTCAACCTGCTGATCGGCCTCGTGCTGGCCGATTCGCTGTTGGAGCCAGGGGAACGCAAGGAGAGACGACCCAGATGGAGATAGATCTCGCATTGACCGCCGACGCGGCCACCATCGACGCCGCCGGCAAGCTCAACCTTCTCGGCGTCTTCGATCAGATCAGCGCCGCGCGCTTTCCGGCGCGGCACGGCCGCCTCACGCTGGTGCTGCGATTCACCGGCGGGGTGGCCGACGCCGGGACGCATCAACTCACGATCAGACTCCTGACCCCATCGGGAAAGGAGCTCGTGGCCATCCGGGGCGAACTCAACGTGTCGCCCGGACGTGGCAGCATCCAGACGGGGATCCGGGTGCCGCACGTGATCAACATGGACGGTCTCGTCTTCCAGGAGGCCGGCGTGCACACCTTCGAGATCCTGGTCGACGACCGCCACCAGGCGACGCTGCCGCTGACGATCGTGCGGCAGCAGCCGGTGTCGTGAGGGGCCGGACTCGGAGGGCCGCACTCGGGGGGGGCCGCAGTCCGGGGGTCGCGGTGACGGGGATGCGGCCGTGACCGGGAGCGCGGCCGGCCGCGAGGGCACCCGTACCGTTCTGCGACTCCGCATCCACCCGGTCAAGGGCGCGCGCGGCAGCGACGTGGACCGGATGGACTTCGACGGGATGGGGCCCCGGTTCGACCGCCGCTGGATGGTGGTCGGGGCCGACGGCGTCTTCGTCTCCCAGCGCGGCAGGCCCGAACTCGCCACCGTGCAGGCGACGGTTGCCGGTAGGGCATTGGTCCTCGCAGCGCGGGGCGCGGGCGCGGTGAGCGTGCCGGTCGCGCCGCGGGGGGTAAGGGTGGGGGTGCGGGTGTGGGACTCCGACCTGGAGGTCCGCACGGTGTCCCCGGACGCCGATGAGTGGCTGACCGCCCTTCTGGGCTCCCCTCATCGGCTGGTGCACATCGGGGACGACGATCTGCGCCCCACGGATCCCGCCTATGCGAAGGGCCACCGCGTCGGGTTCGCCGACGGCTACCCGGCGCTCATGGTCACCGACGGGTCGGTGGCTGAACTGGGGAAGCGCGCCGGCCGTCCGATTCCGGCGGACCGCTTCCGTCCCAACATCATCGTCTCCGGCGACCAACCCCACGAGGAGGACCACTGGCGGCGCTTCACCATCGGCTCGCTCCGTTTCAGCGGCGTGAAGCTCTGCGCGCGCTGCAAGGTCACGACGACCGACCAGGAGTCGGGGGAGCGCGACCCGGACCGGGAGCCGCTCCGCACACTCGCCCGCTACCGCCACCTCAAGGACAAGGTCTACTTCGGCGTGAACGTCGTTCATCACGGGACCGGACGGATCCGGACGGGCGACTCGGTAGAGGTGACCGAGCGGGGGTTCATCCCCGGCGCGTGATCGGCGGTCGCCCGTCGCCTGCCCCGAGCGGACCGCTCCCTCCCGGTTTTCCCGGCCGGTTCCCGTGTCCATCCCCCCTTTGGGGATATATTCTCCCAAGGGGTCCGATCCATTTTTCGGCACTGGCGAGTCGGAGTCTACGGGGGTGTGAATGGCGGTAGCCCGGATGCGAAATCGAGTTCTTCCTCGACTCATCGAGGAGGAGATGGCTCATTCGTTCCTCGACTACTCGATGAGCGTCATCGTCCAGCGCGCGCTCCCGGATGTGCGCGACGGACTCAAGCCCGTCCACAGGCGCATCCTTTTCGCCATGCACGGCCTCGGCCTGCAGCCCAACCGCAACTACAAGAAGAGCGCTTCGGTCGTCGGCGAGGTGCTGGGCAAGTACCACCCGCACGGTGATTCCGCGGTGTATGACGCGCTGGTCCGCATGGTCCAGGAGTTCTCGCTGCGCTATCCGCTGGTCGACGGACAGGGCAACTTCGGCTCCATCGACGGCGATTCGGCCGCCGCCTACCGCTACACCGAGGCGCGCCTCTCCACGGTCGCGACCGAACTCCTCGACGAGATCGACAAGGACACGGTACACTGGGAGAACAACTTCGACGACCGGCTGAAGGAGCCGACGGTCCTCCCTGCCCGCTTCCCCAATCTGCTGGTGAACGGCAGCACCGGAATCGCGGTCGGGATGAGCACGAACGTCCCGCCGCACAACCTCGCCGAGGTGGCCGCGGCGCTGCATACGCTGGTCGCCAACCCCGACTGCACCACTGATGAGCTGATGGAGAAGCTCCCGGGGCCCGATTTCCCCACCGGCGGGTTCATCGTCGGCACCAAGGGGATCCGGAGCATGTACAAGACCGGGCGGGGCCGGATGATGATGCGGGCGCGGCTGGTCACCGAGTCCCTGCGGGGCGGCCAGAAGCAGATCGTGGTCACCGAGCTCCCGTACTCGGTGTCGAAGGCGCGGATCATCGCCCAGATCGCGGCGCTCTCACGCAAGGGGGCGATCCCCGAGGTCTCAGACCTGCGCGACGAATCCGACCGCGAGGGCATCCGCCTGGTGCTGGAGCTGAAACGGGGCACGGACGTCAAGCGGCTGATGGCGCTGCTCTTCAAGAAGACCCCGCTGCAGAGCACCTTCGGGGCGATCCTGCTCGCGCTGGACGGCGGCAAACAGCCGGGCGAGTTCACCCTGAAGGACCTGCTGTCCCGCTATCGGGATCACCGCCTGGAGGTGATCCGCCGGCGCTCACGCTTCGACCTGGAGAAGGCCGAGGCCGAGCTTCACATCACCCTGGGGCTGCTCCTGGCGCTGGCGCACATCGACGACGTCATCGCGACGATCCGGCGCTCCGCGGACCGCGACGACGCCTCCGACCGGCTACAGCATGCCTTCGGGCTCAGCGACGAGCAGGCCGACGCCATCCTTCGCATGCGACTTGCGAAGCTCACCGCGCTGGAGGGCGACCAGCTCCGCGCACGGGAGAAGTCGCTGCGCGCCGCCATCGAGGATCTCCGCACGCTCCTGGGCGACGAGGCGCGGCAGCTCGGGGTCATGCTCGAGGAGCTCGACGACGTTGTGGATCGATTCGCCGACAAGCGACGCACGGTGATCCTGCCCGACAGCGACCGGGCCGACTTCGCCTACGTCGAGACCGGTCAGGCCGACGAGGACGTGGTCGTGACGCTCTCCCGCCAGGGGTATGCCAAGCGCATTCCCATGCACCTCTACCGGCGGCGGGTCACGACGGGCACTCCGCTGGCGGCGATGGACCGATTCCCAGGGGACTACCTGGAGCGCGTGCTGGTCGCGCGGACGCAAGGCTGGCTCCTCTGCTTTACCGACCGGGGGCACATCCACTTCCTGCGGGTGGAGGACATCCCCGAAGGTGCCCTCAGCTCGCGGGGCAGGTCCGTGTGGGCGCTGCTGGGCGCCGACCGGCACGACACCATCGTGGCGATGCGCTCCGTGGACGACCTGGCCGAGGAGCGATACCTGACCTTTGCCACGCGCCTGGGGCTGATCAAGCGTACGCGGCTTGCGGAGTTCTCAGCCGCTACGAGCGCGGGAATGATCGCCGCCCGCGTGCGCGATGGCGACGCGATTCTGGATGTCGCCCTTACCGGCGGTGAGGACGAGATCCTGCTCGTGGCGCGGGGCGGCCGCGGGATCCGGTTCCCGGAAGGGGAGGTGCCGGTGATGGGTCGGCCCGCGCAGGGGGTGAAAGGGATGGCCATGAGGGATCGTGACGAGGTGATCGGGCTCGTGGCCGTCAAACGCGAAGCATCCGTCCTCCTGGTGACCGAACTCGGCTTTGCGACGCGGACGCCGGTGTCGGACTTTCCGCTGCGAAAGCGCAGCGGCCTCGGTGTGCTGGCGGCTGCGCTGGACCGCGAGAGTGGGCGTCTGGCGGGGGCCCTGGAAGTCCTCGACGACGACAATGTGATGCTGGTGTCGGCCGGAGGCGGGCTTCTCGCCCTGGCCGTGGACGACGTCAAACCCAGGCGCCGCAACGCGCGCGGGGACAGGGTTGTCTCGCTCGGCCCGGGGGACCGCATCGTCCAGGTGACGCGCATGCACGGTGAGGCCGGCGCCGCCGCGGGCGCCGACCAGCTCGACCTCATGGCTCCGACGCACAGTTCATGAAGTTTCTCGTCCTCGGCGGGGGCACCCAGGGCACCGCCGCCGCCTTCGACCTGCTGAACGTCGCCGCGGTATCGGAGGTCGTGATCGCAGACCTCGCGACCAGCTCGCTGCACTCCTGCCTCCGGCCCCACGCCGGGCGACGGCTGAGACTGGTCGAGGCGGACGCGTCGGACGAGCCCGGGATGGCGAGGTTGATGGAGGGGATGACGGGTGTTCTCTGCGCGCTTCCGTACTACTTCAACCTGCCGATGGCGCGCCTTGCGGTGCGGGCCGGGGTCCACTTCACGGATCTTGGCGGCAATACGGCCATCGTGGAGAGTCAACGCACACTGGACGCCCGAGCCCGGGAGCGCGGGGTATCCGTTCTCCCCGACACGGGACTTGCGCCCGGGATGGTGAATGTCTTCGCCCAGGCAGGCATCGACGTGCTGGACAGCGTCGACGCGGTCAGGCTCCGGGTCGGCGGCCTTCCCCAGCGGCCCAGGCCCCCGCTCAACTACCAGGTCGTCTACTCCCTGGAGGGCATGCTCGACTACTACGTCACTCCGGCCACCATTCTGCGCGACGGCCGACCGACGAGCGTGCCCGCACTCTCGGGACTGGAGACGGTCGACTTCCCCGAGCCGGTGGGCCGCCTCGAGGCCTTCTTCACGGGTGGGGGCACCTCCACGCTGCCCGGCCGCTACGAGGGCCGGATCGACACCCTGGAGTACAAGACGCTGAGGTATCCGGGGCACGCGCACATCATGAAGGCAATCCGGGAGCTGGGGCTCCTGAGCGACGAGGACATCGTGTACAACGGCGCGCGCGTGAACCCGCGCCGCTTCTTCATCGAGCGCGTGACGCCGTTGCTGCGCGGTGACGGTGGCGGTGACATGGTGGTGGTTCGCGTGGACGTGACGGGCCGCCGGGACGGGAAGGAGGCCCATGTTCGTTACGAGGTCCTGGACCGGCAGGACGCCGCGACGGGCCTCACGGCGATGGCCAGAACCACCGGCTTCTCGCTGTCGCTGACGGCGCTGTTGCAGGCACGCGGCGAGGTGCGTCCCGGCGTCGGCACACCCGACGAAGTGATGCCGCCGGCCCGGTACATTGAGGAGTTGGCAAGGCGGGAAATACACACGAAGATCAAGGAGTCGACCGGCCGACCCGCCGGCGGCGATTCCCGGAACACGACGAACAGAGACATTACTCCATGCAATTTCCCCTGATCCAGCGACTGCGCGCGGCGGCCGTCGCCACTCTCGCCTGCACGGCGGGGGCCTGCGAGGCACCCGACAGCGGCGATACCGATAGCGCGAGCCCCGACCCGGCGGGTACGGAGCAGCTTGTCCATCCGTCCGAGACGCGCTTCGGCGAGATGAGGCAGCTCACCTTCGCGGGCGAGAACGCGGAAGCCTATTGGGCCTTTGACGGCTCCTCGCTGATCTTCCAGTCCACCCCGACGCCCGGGGAGGGCTGCGACCAGATCTACACCCTCGATCCCGAGACCGGCGCCACCGAACTCGTCAGCACCGGAGAAGGGCGCACGACCTGCTCCTATTTCTATCCGGACGGCGACCGCATCCTCTACTCCTCGACCCACCACTTCGACACCGCCTGTCCGGTCCCGCCCGATTTCTCCCAGGGATACGTCTGGGCGGTCTACCCCAGCTTCGACATCTTCACGGCCGACGCGGACGGCTCCAATCTCCGCCAGCTCACCACCTCGGTCGGCTACGATGCCGAAGCCACCTTCTCGCCGACGGGGCACCGCATCATCTTCACCTCGCTGCGCGACGGCGATCTCGACCTGTACTCGATGCTCCCGGACGGCTCCGATGTGCGGCGCGTCACCACTCGCCTCGGCTACGACGGCGGCGCCTTCTACAGCCCCGACGGCACGAAGATCGTCTGGCGCGCCCACTACCCCGAGACCGAGGAGGAGCGCGAGGACTACCTGTCGCTCCTGGCCGAGGGGCTGATCCGGCCCTCCGCCCTCGATATCTACGTGGCCGACGCGGACGGGTCCAACCCACGCCGGATCACCGACAACGGCGCCGCCAACTTCGCGCCCTATTGGCACCCGTCCGGCGAGAAAATCATCTTCTCGTCGAACATGGACGACCCGCAGGGACGGGACTTCGAGCTCTACCTCATCAACGTAGACGGCACGGGACTGGAGCGCGTCACCTTCTCCGAAGGCTTCGACGGCTTCCCCGTCTTCCACCCGGACGGCACGAAGCTGATCTTCGGATCGAACCGCAACATGTCCCACGAGGGCAATACGAACCTCTTCCTGGTGGATTGGGTGGACGGGCGCTGATATCGGCGCTCCCACGCCGACCGACTCGACCTCGCCGCCGGGGGGGCTAAAAATGTGATGTTGACATTACATAATGTCGTGTAAACCTTACAGTTCCGCCGGGGACACCGCCTCGAACAGCCTCGTGAGGATGCGGTAGGTCAACCCCCAGATCACCCGCCCATCGAGGCGGATGCACGGGAACGGTCGCACCACGCCGCCGTGAGTCCACGAGTAGGTGCCGCGGTTGGCGGGATCCCGGAGCGCATCGACGGGAAACCAGTGCACCGACGCCACCTCGGCACTGGCCACCCGCGCCGCGGTCCCGGCGTCGACCCGGAAGGCGAAGGGCCAGATCGAAATGGTCGGGATGCGGACCCCCAGCGGGCGCATCGCCTCGATTCGGCCCAGGAGTGCGCCGTTGGCGATCAGGTCGACCGCCGTCTCTTCCATGGTCTCTCGAACGGCCGCGTCCACCAGCCCGGGGTCCGCCGGATCAAGACGCCCGCCCGGGAGCGCCATCTGGCCCGACCACGGATCCCGCCGGGACTGCGCCCGCTGGATGACCAGCGCGTCGCAGCTGCCGAGCGGCGCATCCGCCACCGGCGGACGCAGCACGACCGCCACCGCCGCGTTCTTCCGGCCGGGGTCGGGAGACGCGGACTCCGGGTCGCCGAACCGGCCCGCCAGCACCGGCGGCAGCTCAGACAGGTGCATCGCTCCTTACACCCCGGCGCGGTCCGGTCCCCAGATGTGCTTGTGCAGCTGGGTCTGGAAGCGCACCGGTAACCCGCTGGCGAGGATCTGCTCCGCAAGCGCTTCAAGTCCGTCGGACCCCCACACCGGCGAGACCAGGAGCGCGCCCAGCGAACCCGCGCGGACCCGTTCGTCCAGCCGGCGCTCGCGGATCACGCGGGCCGCCCACTCGAAATCCTCCTGCCCGGCGACTACGAACTTGATCTCGTCGCGGTGCGTCAGGTGGTCCAGATTCGACCAGCGGTTGCGGTGCTCCTCACCGGAGCCGGGGCACTTGAGGTCCATGATCTTGTGCACACGCGGGTCCAGGACGCCGATGTCGAGCGCGCCCGAAGTCTCCACCAGCACCGTGTAGCCTGCGTCGACGAGCCGTCGGGCCAGGAACGCCGCCCCCGGCTGAACGAGAGGCTCGCCGCCGGTGATCTCGACGAGGCGGCATCCCCTCTCCTCCACTTCCTGCATCACCTCGTCGAGGGAGAGCCGCTGCCCGCCGTGGAAGGCGTACGCGGTGTCGCACCAGACGCAGCGCAGCGGACAGCCGGTGAGCCGCACGAAGGTGCAGGGCAGGCCGGCCCAGGTGGATTCACCCTGGATGGAGTGGAAGATCTCGGTGATGCGAACCGAGGAGACCGCAGCGTTCCCGTCCCGCCGGCCCACCCCGTGCAATTCGCCCTTCACGCGCCGCTCCCCCCGTCCCCATCCCCACCCGCCGCCCTCGCGACCACGGCCTCGTTCAGCAGCCGCTGGACCTCGTGCAGCGTCACGGCGCCGGCCTGCGCCACCACCGCCTCCCGGGACGGCCCCTTCCACAGCAGCGGGCTCTCCACATGGCCGACGATGCCCAGCCCGGTCTCCGCCCACCTCGGGAAGACCAGGTACCCGGCCACCGGCGCGCGCAGGTCCCCCGAGCGCTCGGTCTCGATCGACACGGTGTAGGGCTGCCCGTCGCACGCCTCGAAGGCCGGCGGGCGGCTGTGCACTTCGAAGTAGCCCCCGAGCGTGCGATCGTCCTCGCCCTCGCCGGGTCCTCCCGGGGCTGTCGCCGCTTCCGCGGACTCTCCCGCTCCACTCACTGTATCACCCTGTTCCAAAGACGGACTCCATCCCGCCCAAAGCTACACCGGGACTCGGCAGGGGGGACACCTCGTCGACCCAATGGGACATTGCGGAGGCCGAACGAGCAGTGCAAAGCCCGGGTTCGGCCAAGGCGGCCTCCCCCGCCGCGCGGTTTCCCCTCCCGGGCGGCCCGGCAGCCCACGCGCCGAGGTCGCCGACGCCACGCGCACCAGGGCCGACCCGTTTCGCTGCAGGCGTGCTGGCCGGCGCAAGGCACCCCAGCGCCCACCCGCGCCGCTATCTTGAAGATAGTCCTGCATTCGCCCGGCATCACACCCATCCCCAACAACCGGCAACCCCCCGTGAGAGCAGCGGTCTTCCACAGGAACGGCGGCCCGGAAGTCCTTGCCGTCGAAGAGATGCCCACCCCCCGGCCCGGTCCCGGTGAAGTGCGGATTCGCGTCGGGGCTTCCTCCATGAACCACCTCGACCTGTGGATGCGGCGGGGCCTCCCCTTCGAGATCCCGATGCCGCACATCGGCGGGTCGGACATCGCGGGGACGGTGGACGGGCTCGGCCCCGGGGTCTCCCCCCACTGGGAGGGGAAGCGCGTCGTCGCGGACCCGTCGCTCAACTACGACTGGTACCGGCTGGCGCGGCTGCCCGGCGTGCGGTCCAGACCCCTCGAGATCATTGGCGAGCACACTCAGGGGGGCTTCGCGGAATACGCGGTGGTGCCGGCCGCCAACCTCATGGAGATACCGGAAGGGGTCAGCGACGAGGTGGCCGCGGCGGGGGCGCTGGTCGGCGTGACGGCGTGGCACGGGCTGATGTCGCGCGGGGGGCTGACCGCCGGAGAGCGCGTCCTGGTCACCGGCGCCAGCGGGGGCGTCTCCACGATGGCCATCCAGTACGCGCGCGCCGCCGGAGCCGAGGTGTTCGCGATCACCTCCTCGGAGGAAAGCGTCCGCCTGGTCCGCGCACTCGGGGCCCATCACGTATTCGACCGCAACGCCTGCGACTGGCCGAGGGAGATCTACCGGGCCACGGGCAAGCGCGGGGTCGATCTCTGTCTCGATTCCGTCGGCGAGGCGATCTGGCGCGACCTGGTGCGGGCGCTCGCGGTCGGGGGCCGCCTGGTCACCTTCGGGGCCACCACCGGCGCCACCGGAACGATCGACATCCGCCTCCTCTTCTGGCGCCAGCTCTCGATACTCGGGTCCACGATGGGAACGCCCGACGAGTTCCGGCAGGCCATGAACCTGGTCTTCGACGGCGTGGCCACCCCCCCGATTCACGGCGCCATGGCGCTGAACGAGGTCCGCAAGGCCCACGAGCTTCTCGAAGCGGGAGGGGTCTTCGGCAAGGTCGTGCTGCGGCCGTGACTGCGGCGTCGCTTGAGAGGGGGGGCCGCCGTTGGGACGCGAACCGTCCACTCGCGAACAGGAGCCGCACCGTGAGAACGGAAGCCGCGCGGTTGAGAACAGGAGCCGCCCCTTGAGAATCCGTGATGCGCAGGAGCGGGTCGACCGCTGGATCAGCAGGTTCGAGGAGGGCTACTGGCCTCCCCTGGCGATCCTCGCGCGCCTGATGGAGGAGGTCGGCGAGCTGTCGCGCGAGGTCAACCACCGCTTCGGCTCGAAGCCCAAGCGGCCTGACGAAACCCCCGCCGAGCTGGAGCTCGAGATCGCCGACATCCTGTTCGTGCTGATCTCGCTGGCGAACCAGCAGGGGATCGACCTCGAGTCCGCATTCGACCGGGCGATGGACAAGTACGAGAAGCGGGACGGAGACCGCTGGACGCCGCGGGCCGCGGCGGCAGGGGATCCCCCGTGACCGCAGCCGCTGTGTCTACACCCGTGGGGAGCGCCGGCCCTGGCCAGCTGCGGCTGTCGCCGGGTCCGCCCTAACAGATCGATCACCACACCTGTCATTGCCATATGGAGCGTAGCGAGACCGACGGGGTGCTGGTCGCCCGGGTTCGCCGCGGCGACAGCCGTGCCTTCGACCAGCTGGTCCGGCGGCACCTGCGGGCGGCCCACGCCGTCGCTCGCTCGAAGCTGGACAATCCCGCGGACGCGGACGACGTGGTACAGGATGCATTCATCAAGGCGCTGCAGCGGATCGACGACTGCCGCAACCCGGAGGGTTTCCGGGGCTGGCTGCTCGTCATCGTTCGCAACACCGCCCACAACTACAGGGAACGTGAACGGCTCAGAACGGCGGCGCCGCTTGAGAAGGCGGCCTCGGCGGCCTCGAGGGACGACCCTCTCGCCGATGTCGCGAATGCGGAGTTGCGCGGCCGCCTGGCGGAAGCGATGAACAATCTCACGGAATTGCAGAGAAAGGTGCTCGTCCTCTATGACCTCGAAGGCTGGAAGCACGGCGAAATCGCCCGTGAACTCGGAATTTCCGCGGGTTCGTCGCGCGTACACCTTCATGTCGCCCGCAGATCGATGCGGCGACTCCTGGGCGGCCGACTCGCGCTGGAGAGTGTGTGATCGATGAAAAGACCCCAATCCCTGAATACGAATCCCGACCCGAAAGTCTTCAATCTCGATCCCGAGATGCATCCCTCCCGCTGGGAGGGGCTCGTGGCCGCGATCATGGAGCGCGCCGGGCCGATTCTGGAGGCGCGCCGGCAACAGAGCCTGACGGGGACGCTGTCGGGGTGGAAGCGGCCCGTGCTCGCGGGTGCGGCCGGACTGGCGGCGGCCGCGATCGCGGTGCTGATTCTCCTGCCGGGCGAAGACCTCGGTCCCGTGGAGGTTTCGTTGGCCGAGGTCGTGATGCCCTGGTCCGTGGCGGCCTGGATCGATGGGGGTGAGGCGCCATCGGCCATCGAGCTCGTCGACGCCGTCGAGGAGTACGTCCCATGAGCCGCAGATTTGCCGCGCTGGCCCTGCTCACCGCCGTATTCCTTGCCGGCGTGGCCGCCACCCTGGGCACGCTGCGGATCGTCGAGAGCCGCGAGGATTCCGAGGCGTCGGCGGTCTTCCGTCGCGACACCGACAACCGGGACCGGCGTCCGCCCCGTTCACCGGATGAGCGCCAACAGGGGAGGGACGAATCCAGGCGCTGGACGGACTTGACGCGCCTGCTCGTGTCCGAGCGGCTGGTCAGGACTCTGGATCTGACCGAAGAACAGGTCAGCGAGATCAACCTGGCGCTGGACAGAAACCAGGATGCCGCGCAGGCCGTGTGGGCCGAGGTTCTGCCGGTGCTCCAGGGACAGCGTGACTCGTTGGAAGCCGAGATCGACCGCATCCTCACCCCCGAGCAGCAGGAGAGGTTTTCGCGGTTGCTCCGAAGCGACCGGGACCGCATGATGCGCGGCTGGGAGTCGAGGCGTTCGCGGGATTCCGGACGGAGATAACCGCCGCCAGCGGTAGCATGGATCCCGGCCTGCTTTCGGCCGGCGATCATCCGCGGCCCGCCGCAGGCTACGCGGGTTCCGGCAGGTCCGCAGACCATCGGAGGACATCGGTCACTCCCTTGCCTTGGCACGGTTTCAAGCCATCTTTGTCACCGTCATGAAGCGCATCCTAGTCACCGGCGCCGCCGGGCAGATCGGGACCGAGCTCACATCGAGCCTCGTCGCCCGCTTCGGGCCGGGTGGGATCCTGGCGACGGACGTGCGTGATCCGGCCAGCTGGGCGTCCGAGTGCCCCGCCGAGCAGCTCGACTGTCTCGACCTCGACGCGCTGCGAGACACGGTCACCCGCTTCGGCGCCACCGCGATCCATCACCTGGCGGCGATCCTTTCGGTGACGGCGGAGGCCGACCCCGTGCGCGCCTACCGCATCAACATGAACGGGCTCGTCAACGTGCTGCAGGTCGCGGCGGAGTGCGGCTGCCGCGTCTTCGTGCCGAGTTCGATCGCGGCGTTCGGGCCGGGGACTCCCCGCGACCCGGCTCCGCAGTCCACCCTGCAGCGCCCCACAACCATGTACGGGGTGACCAAGGTCGCGGGCGAGCTCCTCTGCGACTACTACCACAGCCGTTTCGGGGTCGACGCGCGCGGCCTGCGCTTCCCCGGGCTCATCTCCTACGCGGCGCCTCCCGGCGGCGGCACCACCGACTACGCGGTCGAGATCTTCCACGCCGCGCTTCGCGACGGCCGCTACACCTGCTTCCTGCGCGCGGACACCCGGATGGACATGATGTACATGCCCGACGCGATCCGCGCGGTGATCGAAGTGATGGAGGCGCCGCCGGACAGGCTCACGCACCGCAACGCCTTCAACATCACGGCGATGCAGTTCACTCCGGCGGAACTCGCCACCGAGATCCGGGCCCATGTTCCCGGCTTCCGGATCGGCTACGACCCCGATCCGCTGCGCCAGTCGATCGCCGACTCGTGGCCGTCTCGGCTCGACGACTCGGAAGCCCGCGAGCAGTGGGGCTGGCGCCACGAATACGAACTCCCCGACATGGTGGCGGACATGTTCAGGGGACTGAACGCCCAGCGCGCGCCCAGAGCGGCGGTCTCCGCCGGGAGGTAGAGCGAACGATGCCGATGGACCGCCTGACCACCGTGGTCGACGGGCTGGTGGCCGGACTCGAGGAGCAGGGAACGGCGAAAGGGGCGGAGGTCGTGGTCCGCGAGGTGATTCCGCCAGGCGACGGACACGGACCCCGCTTCCTTCTGGAGGGCCAGGGCGGCAAGCCCTTCATCCGCATGAACGCGAATTCGTACCTCGGCCTGAGCCTGCACCCCGACGTGATCGAGGCGGAGGAGGTCACCGCGCGGGCCATGGGCGCGGGCCCCGGCGCGGTTCGCTTCATCGCCGGAACGCATTCGCAGCACGTCGCGCTCGAGCGGGCGCTGGCCGACTTCCACGGCCGCGAGGAGGGGATGATCTTCTCGTCCGCCTACGCGGCCGTGGTGAGCGCGCTCGTGTCGCTGACCGACAAGTCGACCTTCGTGATCTCGGACGAGCTCAACCACAACTGCATCATCAACGCGATCCGCATGTCCCGGCCCGTCGGCAAGGCGATCTACCCGCACCTCGACCTGGCCACCCTCGACCGTCAGCTGGACGGCGCAAAGGGGAAGGCTCGACGCGTCCTCGTCGTCACCGACGGCATCTTCTCAATGCGCGGCGACCACGCTCCCGTCGACGCGATCATGGAGATTGCGGAGCGCCACGACCCCGACTACCCCGAGAACGTGGTCGTGGTGGTGGACGATTCCCACGGCGTCGGTGCCTTCGGCGCCACCGGCCGGGGGACCGAGGAGTACACGAACAGTCCCCCCTGTGACATCCTGGTGGGGACGCTGGGGAAGGCCTTCGGCGTCAACGGCGGGTACGTCGCCTCCAGCGCTCCGGTGGTTCGCTTCCTGCGTGAATCCTCGCCGCTGTACATCTACTCGAACCCGATCACGCCGGGTGAGGCGGCCGCGGCGGCGAAGTCGCTGGAGATCCTGACCGGCCCGGAAGGTGCCCGACGGCTCAGCCACCTCCGCACCCTCACGAAGCGCTTCGAGTCCGGCCTCCTCGAGCGCGGCTTCGAGATCATCCCGGGCGATCACCCCATCGTCCCCATTATGGTGCGCAGCACCGCCGAGACGCGGCGCCTCGTCGCGGCCCTCTTCGACGCCGGCGTACTCGCCACCGGCCTCGCCTTCCCCGTCGTCCCGCGCGGCGACGAGTCCATCCGCTTCCAGATCAACGCCGACCACACCGAGGCCGGCATCGACTACGTGCTCTCGGCGCTTTCCGCCGCACGTGCCGCCGGATAGCGACGGGAGCGGCCTCCCCACCGTGCGCCTCGCCTTCATCTCCGACATCCACGGCAACCTCGCCGCGCTGGAGGCCGCCCTGGCCGACATCGCCAGGCGGGACGTGAACGCCACCTACCACCTCGGCGACCTCGTCGGGTACGGACCCTGGCCCAACGAGGTCATCGAGCGCATCCGCGCAGACGGCATCGCGGGCATCGCCGGCAACTACGACACCACCGTCGCGCTTGGTCATCCCAGCTGCGGCTGCCAGCACGACGACCCCCGCCACAAGGCCCTCTCCGCCGCTAGCTACAGCTGGACCCGCGAACACGTGACGGTCGCCAACAGGCAATACCTGGCCAGCCTGCCCTTCCGGCTCGACCTCCGACCCCTGGGCGGCCACCGCGCGGGACCTTCCGTCACCCTGGTCCACGGCGCCGCCACCCTCAACACCGTCTACTGGAGGGAAGACCGGCCCGACCGCTTCTCCCGCAAGATGATTCTGCGGCTGGGCGCCCGGGAAGGCGACGCCATCCTCTTCGGACACACCCACAAGCCCTGGACTCGGGCCGTGGACGGCTGCACACTGGTCAATACCGGGTCGGTGGGGAGGCCGAAGGACGGGGACCCCCGAGCCTCCTACGCACTCATGGAGGTCGGCACGGCCGGAATCCGGGTCTCGTTCCCGCGCGTCGGCTACGATCTGGACCGCGCGGTCACCGCCATCGCCGCGGCGGGCCTGCCCCGGGAGTTGGGGACGATTCTGCGGACCGGGGGCTCTCTCTGAAGACGGGGGACCGGACGGGGCTCAGAAACTGAGGTTCTTGAGCAACCCGAAGTAGAGACGAACCCGCCGATAGTAGTCGCCGCTGATGTTGGTCTCCGCGCGGGTCCAGCTGCCCCCCAGGCTGGCCGAAATGCCGGCCCCCAGGACCCGTGTGACCTCGCCGTCGAAGATCGCCGCGTTGTCGGCCTCCTCTCCGGGCACCAGGAACTCCTGCGGTCTCACGTAGCTCTTTCCTGACCAGATTGCCTTCAGTTGCAACAGGTAGCTCTCTCCCAGCTTTTGCTGCGCGGTCGCCTCGAGCCGGATGGCGTCGTATTCCACGCGGCGGGAGTTGGACCGGTTCAGGACGCCGCTGGCAATCAGATCAAAGCGAAGGCCCAACGACTCGAAGCGGTCCAGATACCATCTTCCCCCCACCTGGAATGCGTGATCGCGCCGGTGTCCCTGCAGGGCGTAGCGGTGGTGCAGGTAAGCCGTAAAGAGCCTCAGCGTGGAGTAGTCTTCCGTACCGGGAGGGCCCCGGAACAACCTGGTGCCACCTGCCTGCAACTCGAACGCGCGTCGGTCGAGGTAGTCCAGAGTCGGCAGTACGCTCGGGCCCGCGTAGTCCTTTTCCTCGAACCTGAGGCGGGCATCCAGATTCATGTTCCCCGAGACCGGTCTGGCAAAACCGAGATCCAGCGAATAGGCGCCGTATCCCGGCGAAAGGTACAGCGGCATCGGCGGGAGATCCGCCACGCCGCGCGTGTCCACCTCGGCGGCAAGGGAGAATGTGCCGGCGGGCAGGAGCTCCGTGTATTCGCTCCGCAGCGAGAGGCTGTGTTCCCTCGGCGCGTAGTTCCTCTGCCGGAATCCCGCGGTTGTGAACTGGCGCAGCGCCCCTCCAACAATGAAATCGAGGCGTCGGGTCGAATGCGCGAAGCCCCGGCCGAACTGGAAGAGCCATTCGCTCGCGCCCGCGACGACCTGCTCCGTCGAGTCGACGTGGGGAACCGTCACCGCCGAAAAATCGCCCCCGTACTGCTCGAGGGCCGCCCGGCCCGTGAGCGTCCCCGTGATCCCGAGCTGAGCCTCCAGCGTTCCGCTGCTGCCAGAGAGGAGGACGATCAGCGTGAAGAAGAATCCTGCGCGGCTCATGGTGTGCCTCCCGAGCGTCCTCTCAGTGCTGCCGCCTGTGCCAGGACCCGTTCCAGGATGTTTGCGACTTCGTCCTCCTGTCCCCTCAGGGTCTCGATCTGCTGCGCGAGCGTCGGTTGAGCGAGGTCCACCTCCGTGGTGTCGGCTCCGCCCCGCCCACCTCCTGCGCCCCCGGCTCCGACGGGCACGATCCTGTTTCCCAGCTGATCCCGGCCGAACCCGCGCATCGTGGCCTCCATCTGCTGGTCCTTCTCCAACCGCTCGATCTCCACCTCCAGAATGGCCAGGAACCTCTGCAGCTTCACCGCGTATTCCTCCCAACTGGCAGCCTTGCGCGCACGGTCCAAAGGCGTGTCTTCCGGATAGGCCTGAATGTTGGGCGCATCGGGGATCGCCAGTTCCCGGGGACCCATCTGCTCTTCCACCTCACTTCGCCGGTTGCCCATTTCTTCGAATTGCCGGAGGAGATCGGCCTGGGACGCTTCGTCCGCCGCCAGAAGCCGCTTGCTCAAGACATCCTGATAGGAACCGATCAGCCCGATGAGCGTCCGCCCGGCTTCGCGCCATTCCGCCTCGACCCTCAGGAATTCCCTCTGGGCGCTTTCTCTATCCTCCGCCAATTCCTGAATGGCGGGCCGCAGCCTCCGTTTTGCCGCTTCGTCCCCACGCTCTTCCGCCTGGCTCAATTCGTCGAGGAGGAGGTCCCACCTGCCCGCCAGCTCATACCCGGCATCCCGGGTCTCCTGATATTCGGCGTATACTTCCAGGTAGGCGTCATAGGACCTGTCGACGGCCGCGCGCGCGACATCCTGCGCCCCGAGCACCCACGGCGTCACCGCAAGCACTGCAATACACCCGATTGCCGACGGCCCCGCGGCCAACATGCCGCGGGCCAGCGCCGGGAAGGGTGAGGCGACAGGTAAGCGAGACGTGATCTCCACGGGGCTCTTCCCGCTAACGGTCCGTGGAATGGGTCCCCGCTGCATTCGGTCGACGATGCATCCGGGCTGGACCGCGGCGCTCACGCACTCGCGATGTAATGAGAACATTACAAAGTGTCATGTTTTGTTTACTTTCAGGGTTCCTGGGGTGCCGTTCTGCGTTGCTCCTCGGACGACTTGCGGTGCAATTCTCCCTTCGTCGCTCCTTGCCAGCCCGGCAGAGCGCCTATGGTCTAAATCACGACAGGAAATCGTCTAAAGTCAACCAGGACTGCACGATCTGCGTTTCCTGCCGTTGGAGTAGATCCTACTGGACCGCGCCGCGAAAGCGGGAAAAACGGACTTG
>JAJEBR010000109.1 GCA_022822445.1 Gemmatimonadota bacterium
GGGGATCCCGCCGGTCAGCCGATTGTCGCGCAGCGAGAGCTCCCGGAGGCTGGCCAGATCGCCCAGCGACCCCGGAATCTCCCCGGTCAGCTCGTTTTCCTGCAGGTACAGCTCCTCCAGCATCTCCAGGTCGCCCAGCGACGCCGGGATCGGGCCGCTCAACCGATTCTCATGGAGCGACAAACGAAGCAGCTCATCCAGGGCGCCCAGTTCCGCGGGCAACTCCCCCTCCAGCTCGTTCCGCTGCAACGACAGATTCCTGAGGCGCGTGAGGTTTCCGAGGGTCTCCGGGATCTCTTCTTCGAACTGATTGTCGCGCAGGGACAGGTCGACAAGGTTCGTAAGGCTGCCAAGCCAGGCAGGGATCGAACCGGTGAGGCGATTGTCGTGCAGGTAGAGGCTGTCGAGGTTCGTCAGGTCTTGCAGAGACGAAGGCAGGGCGCCCTCGAGCCGGTTCCCTTGGAGCACCAGCACGGTGAGCGAATCGAGCTCGCCCACGGATGCGGGAATCGGCCCCGTCAGCTGATTGTTTCCAACGGAAAGAACACGCAGTGAGGCCAGGCTGCCGATCCATGCCGGCACCACGCCCGTGAGCTGGTTGTCCTGCAGATTGAGAACCCGAAGATCGACGACGTCCGCGAGCGACTCGGGCATCGAGCCGACAAGATCGTTCTCGGAAAGGTCCAGGACCTCGAGACCGAACAGTTCACCCACCGAGTTTGGCATCACACCCCGGAGCCGGTTCGCGTGCAGCTCCAGACGGGCCACGCGACTGCCGTCCTCGTGTGGGGTTACCCCGTACCAGGCGGCCAGCGGCTCGTCCGTGAGCCAGCCTGAATTGTCCAGCCACTGTGGGCCGGCGGTGGCTTCGTACAGGTCGGCCAGCGCGCCTCGGGGAGTCGTCACCAGCACGACGGCGCCGTCGGTCGCGGTTCCGGCCGTTGCGAGGACGGTCGCCAACCCGTCCCCGACCGCCAGAGCCAGCCCGGTGCGGTCCACCGTCACAACGGACGTATCGCTGCTCGACCAGGCAACGGGAAAATCGACGAGAATGGCCGCTCTCTGATCGCGGACCTCCGCCGTGAAGCGAACCGAGTCTCCGGCCGCTCGCATCGTGACCGAGTCCGGGGTTACGGAAACCTCGGCCGGTCGCGGCGGGTCTACCGGCTCCGTTCCTTCATCACCACAGGCCAGGACAGCGCAGGCAGCGGCAGCGAAGGCCAGGCAAGTCGGACGGCCACGCCAGACCTCCGCGGCGCCCTTGTGAATGAATTCACAATCTGTCGGGTCGAGTGGACGGACCCGGGCTCCATCTATTGTCATCTCCACCTCGGGGACGCTCCCGGTAGACTACCCCCGTTCCCCCCAGGCCGCCAGCACCTGCGCCTCCAGCTCGGCGGGGAGCCCGGCGCGCATCTGCCCGCGCCGCTCTTCGGGCAGCGTGTTCCACCACTCCATCGTGGCGCGGGCGGTGGCTCCGAGCGGGCGGAAGGTCAGCCCGGCTTCGACCGCCGCGGCCACCGAGACCTGGTTCATGCCGATCGATTCGCCTTCCGGGGGGACCCAGTTCGTCATGTGGCCCCACGGCCGGACCCCGTGCTCTTCCATGAACTCGGTCGACACCCAGGTGAAGGTGGCGTCCGAGCCGAGCGCGGCGCGGATCTCGTCGAGCATGGCGCCGAAGGTCTGCACTTCGCCGGTGGCGTTGTAGGTGCCGCCGGTGCCGGGCGTCTCGACCAGCCGCACGATCCACTCCGACAGGTCGCGCGCGTCGATGTTCTGCACGGGGTCGGTGGGGGAATTCGGGGCCAGCACCTCGCCGCCGCGCGCGACGCGGACGGGCCAGTAGGTCCAGCGGTCGGTGTTGTCGCCCGGCCCGACGATCAGCCCCGGGCGGACGTTGATCGCGCCTTCGCCGAACGCCTCCGTGTTGATCGCCTCGCAGCGTGCCTTCCCCGGCCCGTACTCGTTCTCGGCGTCAGGCGACGACAGCTGCCCCACCGGGTAGCTCTCGTCGATCCCGACGGACGCAAAGTCGACGTACGCCGAAATGGACGATACGAAGAGGTAGCGGCCAACGTTGCCCTGAAGCAGCTCGGTCGACAGCGCCACCCAGCGCGGGATCGAGGCCGAATTGTCTATGACCGCGTCCCATTCGCGCCCCTCGAGCGCGCTCAAGTCGTCGTTGCGGTCGCCGATCAGGTGCTCGACCCGTTCGAAGTAGTCGTGGAAGAAGGGCGGCTCGGTCCGGCCGCGCGTGAAGATCGAGACCTCGTGGCCGCGGTCGAGCGCGTACTTCACCTGGTGCGGGCCGATGAAGCGGGTGCCGCCGAGGATGAGGATGCGCTGCGGGTCGGGCGGCCCGGGGTCGCCGCCAGCCATGTCGCCGTCCCCCGGCGCCGCGCAAGCCAGATGTCCGAGAGCGCCGAGCGCCCCGAGTGCTCCGCCCGCCCGGGCGGTCGTCTTCACGAAGTCACGTCTGGTCGGGTTCCATGTCGTCATTGTCTCATCGCCTTCTCGTGGTGATTGCCCGCCGCGAAGACCATCGTACACCAGCCCAGGCACTCCCGCCACTTGCCCCGCCCGGCTCCGCGCCGTACTACTGTCTCCAAGGATCCTGGGCTCTCGGCGCCGCCGGGGATCGGGTGGCGGGACGGGAGCCGCCGACCCCTGCCCGGAGGTCACCATGGTGGAAGTCGATCGCAAGACCTTCCTCGCAACCCTGCCCGCGGGTGCTCTCGCCGCCATGTCGCACGAAGACAAGGCGGAGGAACTCGAGCACTACATGGAAGAGGAGCTGGACAAGAAGATCGCCGCACGGCGAACGGGAGCGGACGGGGAGGCCGGCTCCATCATCACCCTTGACGAGCTTGAGGAGCAGGAGGCCCGGTCCCCCCGCGGCACCGGCAACCTCTTCCGCCCGCGCGAGGACGAGTTCCCGCCGCTGCCCGACAAGCCGACGGTCCTCGACTTCTTCAAGCTGCGTTTCGCGCCGGCAAATCACGTGCTGCAGAGCGCCACCCACGCGCTGAGAACCGGGCAGCCCGAGCGAACCGTTTTCGCGTGCCTCATGCACGACGTGGTCCTCAATCTCATCAAGGTCGACCACGGCTGGTGGGGCGCCCAGCTGGTCGAGCCCTACGTGGACGAGCGCATCTCCTGGGGGATCCGCTACCACGCGGCGCTGCGCTTCTACGCGGACGAGGAGTACGGGTACGAGTATCCGGAGATGTACAACCGCATCTTCGGGCACGACTACGTGCCGGAGCCCTACATCAAGCAGGCCTACGAGTACGCGCGCAACCACCGCTGGTACGCCGAGGCACGCCTGATCACGGTGAACGACACCTACGCGTTCCAGGACGACATGGATGTCGACATCAACGAGTTCACCGACATCATCGGGCGCCAGTTCAAGCAGCCGAAGGAGGGGCTGGGCTACGACAACAGCCCGGTCGCGCACATGTGGCGGACGATCGCGTTCCCGAACCGGCCGCTGTAGGCAGGAAGACCGGCCCGAGACGACAGGACCGGCCCGAGACGACAGGACCGCCCGGGATAGCAAGACCGCCCGGGACGGCAGGACCGATCCGGACAGCAAGGACCTCGACCGAGACACCAAGGGAAACCCACGCAATGAAGACACGCAGAACACTCCGGCCCGCCACGCTCATCGCAGGAACGATGGCCCTGCTGGCGACCGCTGGCGCCCGAACCCAACTCACCGCCCAGGAGGTCGCGCGGGTGGTGGTCAGCCCCGCGACAATCACCCTGGAGGTGGGCGGGAAGGCGACGATTTCGGCCACAGCCTACGACGCCGACGGCAACGTCGTCGAGGTGCCGTTCATGTACTTCTCGCGCGATGGACGCGGAAAGCTGGCGGTCGACCGCACCACCGGCGAGATCGAAGCCTTCAAGGGCGGACGGTTCCAGGTGATGGCGCGCGTGCTCGGCCCGAACCGGGTGAGCGGGACGATGGACGTGGAGGTGGCGTTTCCACCGATCGACCGGGTGGAGATCTCCGAGGCGGGGGGCCGCTATTACACCGGCGTGACGATGCGCCACAAGGTGACGGTGTTCGACCAGGCGGATGACGTGCGCGACGTGCCGGTCGTCTGGAGCACTTCCGACGAATCCGTGGCCACAGTCGACAGATTCGGGATCTTCACCGCCCACGGGCCGGGCGAAGTCATGCTCGAAGCGGTCGCCGACGGCGTTGTCGGCCGGATTTCGTACCAGGTGGCGGACAACCCGGTCGCGGCGATGGCCGTCGAGGCCAGCCAGACCCGTGGGCGGACGGGGGACGTCATTCACTTCACGGCCATGCCTTCGGACGCGGGGGGCGCGGAGGTGGGCGACATTCCGGTCATCTTCTCGCTGATCGCGGACCCCGACGAGATCGCCACCGCCGACATTCCGCCCGCCGAGGTGGACCGGATGGGGCGTTTCGTGGCCTACAAGCCGGGCGTCTACACCGTGATGGCGAGCGTCCCCGGGCGGGCCGCCCACGCGACCGTGGAGATTCTGCCGCGGCACGTGGCCGAGGAGGTGCAGCTCGTGGGGCACGCGCCGGTGCGCAACGTCTCCACGTCGGATCTGTGGGTGTGGGAGGGATCCGACGGGCGCGACTATGCGATTACGGGAACGCACAGCGGGCATGGCAGCACCTACTGGTGGGACGTGACCGATCCCGCGAACCCGGTCCTGACCGATTCGCTCATCGTGGACGCCCGCACCACCAACGACGTGAAGGTCTCCGAGGACGGCACCATCTGCGTGATCTCGCGCGAAGGGGCGTCGAGCCGGCGAAACGGGATCGTGATCGTGGACTGCCGCGATCCCCGCAACATCGAGATCATCTCCACCTACGACGACGAGCTGACCGGCGGCGTGCACAACCTCTTCATCCATGACGGCCATGTGTACGCGGTGAACAACGGCATCCGCTTCGACGTGATCAACATCGAGGATCCGGCCAACCCCCACCGCGTCGGCCGCTTCGAGCTCGACACGCCCGGCCACGCGATCCACGACATCTGGATCGTGGACGGGATCGCGTACACGTCGAACTGGGGCGACGGGGTGGCGATAATCGACGTGGGCGGCGGCGACAGGGGCGGCAGCCCGGAGAACCCGGTGCTGATTTCGCGCTTCCGCGACATCGGCGGCGCCACCCACGCGGCGTTCCCCTACCGGAGCCCGACGGGCAGGTTCTACATCTTCATGGGCGACGAGATCGGGGCCCCCGCCTTCGACGGACAGGAGGACGGCCGCACGCCGGAGTTCATGGACGGCTACATTCACGTCGTCGACTTCACCGACCCCGAAAACCCCGAGGAAGTGGCCCGATATGAAATCCCCGAGGCCGGTTCGCACAACATGTGGATCGAGGACGACCGCCTCTACGCGGCGTTCTACCAGGGCGGACTGCGGGTGCTCGACATCTCCGGCGAGCTGAAGGGGAACCTGTACCACCAGGGGCGCGAGATCGCCGTGTACAAGGCATACGATCCGGACGGCGTGGTCGCGAACGCGCCCTTCACCTGGGGACCCCAGATGCACAAGGGCAACCTCTTCTTCGCGGAGTACTTCTCGGGAATGTGGGCGGTCAGGCTGCTGCCGCGGCGGGTGCTGATTCCGTGATGCGGCCCCCCTGGGGCGTCCCGCTCGGCCATGGCATCGCCCACGGCTTCACGCGCTCGGTGGGCCGGGCCCCGCGGGTCCCATCCCGCCATTGCGCCGCCCGGGCGCTCGCATCGACAGTGGCCACCGCCTCTGTGGCCCTTTGCGCCGTGGCCGCGTCCCATGATCACGCGGCTGCGCAGTCCTACTGGGTCTACGTGGCGGCCGAATCGGAGGACGAAGTCGCCCTGCTCCGCTACGACGCCGGCGGCGACCTCGTCGTCGAGAAGACGATCATCACCGGGTGGCTGCGGGCCGAGATCGAGGCCCCGCACGGCCTCGCGGTCGACCCGGCCGGGGAGTACTGGTACCTCACGCTGGGACATGGCTTTCCGAACGGCCGCCTGGTCAAGTACGCCACCGGCGCGGACACGATCGCCGGGGTAACCGACCTCGGCCTCTTCCCGGCCACGATCGCGGTCCCGCCGCACGGCGCGGTCGCGCTCACCGTCAACGCCAACTTCCACGGCGACCACGTCCCCTCGACCGTCACGATCGTCGACCTCGAGACCATGTTCCCGATCGCCGACGTGGTGACGTGCACGATGCCGCACGGTTCCCGCTTCAACGCCGACGGAACGAAACACTATTCGGCGTGCATGATGGACAACCAGCTCGTCGAGATCGATGGCGCCACCCTCCAGGTCACCCGGCGCCTCGACCTGCTCAGGAACGCGCCCGCCCACGCGCCCGCCGACGGACATATGGCCATGGCGCCGCCCGGCGGAGTGCACTGTTCTCCCACCTGGACGACGCCGCACCCGGACGGCCGCCGCGTCTTCGTCCCCTGCAACAAAGGGGACGTGATCCTCGAAATCGACCTGGAGCAGTGGCGCGTCACCCGCCGCATCGAGGCCCCGGGCGCGCCGTACAACCTGGACCTGACCCCCGACGGCACCAAACTCCTCGCCACCCTCAAGGGCAGCGCCCAGCTGGGAATCTGGGATGTCGAAACGGGCCGGCTTCTGCACACGATCGACTCGCTGATGCGCGTAACCCACGGCGTCATCGTCACGCCCGACGGCCGCTACGCCATCGTGACCGTCGAAGGCATCGGCGGCGATCCGGGAACCGTGGAGGTGATCGAGATCGCGTCCGGCACCCGGGTCGCGTCCGCACAAATCGGCAAACAGGCCGGAGGAATCGCGCTATGGAAGATGGAAGGATGAACCGAGGTCTGGCCCAATCGAGCATGCCGCCGACCCGGCGCTTGCCGCGGAATCCGGCGGCGTCCCAATCCGACATGTCGCTGGCCCGGCGCTTGCCGCGGAAGCGGGCAACGTCCCAATCCGACATGCCGCTGACCCACCGCTTGCCGCGGCATCGCAGCGTGCGCGCGGTCGCCGTCTGGGTCGCCGTCACCTCCGGGGCCGCCGCCTGCCAGGCACCCCCCGACCCTTCCGCCTCCGAGAACATCCCCGGCTGGCAGTGGTCCGACGAGCAGGTCATGGAAACCGTCAACGCGGTCCGCGCAGGCCGCAGCCTCCAGCCCGACAGCTGGCCCGGCGGGGCCCGCGTCGCCGTCCTCCTCTCCTTCGACGTCGACAACGAGACCGTCCTCGGGCTGCGCTACGGCGACGCCACCGTCGGTTCGCTCTCGCAGGGTCAGTTCGGCGCCCGCGTCGCGCTCCCCCGCATCGTCGACCTGCTCGACCGCGAGGGCATCCCCGCCTCTTTCTTCATTCCGGCGGTCAGTCTCGTCATCGATCCGTCCCAGATAGACATCATCCAGGCTGCCGGGCACCACGAGTTCGCCATCCACGGCTGGATCCACGAGCTGAACTCGAGCCTCGAAGCCGATGTCGAACGCGACCTCCTGCAGCGCGCCGTTGACTACATGACCGACGTCACCGGCACCCGCCCGCTCGGCTACCGCGCCCCGTCCTGGAACTTCAGCCCCAACACGCTCGACATCATCCGCGAGATGGGCTTCCTCTACGACTCGTCGCTGATGGCCGACGACCGGCCCTACGAGATCGACGCCAACGGTGAGCCCACCGGCATGATCGAGCTGCCGGTCGAGTGGATTCTGGACGACGCACCGCTCTTCAATCCGCTCGGCAACCGCTATTCACCCCCGCGCGAGGTGCTCCAGGTGTGGAAGGACGAGTTCGACGGCGCCTACGCCGAAGGCACCATGTTCCTGCTGACGATGCACCCGCACGTGATCGGCCACCGGTCCCGCATCGTCGTCCTCGACGAGCTGATCCAGTACATCAAGGGACACGAGGATGTCTGGTTCGGCACCCACCTGCAGGCGGCCCGGTGGGTGAAGGAGCAGGCGGGGATGTAGGGACGGGCGGCCCAGCGGCCGCGCAGCTCAGCAGCGTGAGTCCCAGGCAGCCGCCAGCGCGCGGTCGAACGTGATCACGCGATGTGGCTCGCGTCGGACGCAGCAGGCAAGGTGGATGAGGTCGCGTGCTTCGAGACCCGGGTGTTGACTCCACAGCTTTCGCGCCAGGTCCACATCGTGGCGTTCGACCGGCCATACCTCCGACACCGTCGCGTCCACGAGGTCAAACGCCGCGTTCGCCAACCTGCTCTGTCCGGTTCGCAGGTACCGATGAAGGATCTCCTGCAGGACTTCGGCCGATGTGACCAGGCGGATGTCCCTCTCACTGGCATCAACAAGGAAAGCCCGCGCTTCGTCTCTCCGTGGATGGTCGGCACCCACGAAGTACATGAAGATGTTCGTGTCGACGAAGGTCATTGGGCGATTCGCTCCGGGTACCGAGTCTCGACGAGCCGCCGCTTTACCTCCGCCCAGTCAGGCTCACGAGCCCCGGGCGGGTGCAGGGCGTCGCAAGCCGCGGCGAATTGCCGCAACTCGGCAGGGGTGAACCTCTCGGGACGCGAGGCGGTCAGCTTCTCCTCGGCCGCCTCCCGCATCCACTGCCCCAGTGACTTGCCCTCCCGGTTCGCCTGGTCCTGATAGCGGACCTTGGCGATCTCTTTCACGATAAAGTGTATGCGCGACATTGTTGCTCCTGTGCAGAAACATGGTGCATGCACCATATACCTGCGCAAGCGCTTCCGTCAAGCGAACTCGTCCTCCACCCCGTGCTCGCGGTACCAGCCCAGGTGCTTGCCGATGGGGATGCCCAGGAGCGGGCGCTGGACGACGGCTCCGGCCTGCTTCAGTCCCGACTCCAGACCGAAGTCGACGTAATCCTTGCCGGCGTGGATCTCGACGATCTTGCCCTCGATCGAGGGGAACCTCTCGAGGAGGCTGTCGACGACGCGCTGGGACCAGGCGCGGCGCTGCGCTGCGGGGAGGTTGCCGAGCGCCAGATCGTACCAGGCGATGCGGGCGTCGGGGTCGAGCAGACCATACTTCGCGCTGAGGATGTACCAGGGCAGGCCGGAGTTTTCGGCATAGATCCGGCGGCTCCGCCAGAGGGGAGAGACGTAGAGGTCCTTGGCCTCCACGCGGCTGGCCCATTCGAGCTTGCCCTTGACGCAACCCACCAGAAGGACATCCGGCGTCAGCTGTCCATCGCCGCCGCTACCGTCCCCCGTCGCCCCTTCGTTTCCCTCCATGGGTAATGGCTCCATTGGCCGCTGGCAGTGAACGTTGAATACTATCTATCTAGCTTGACGAGGTCCCCGGGGCAAATCGGGGATGATGATGGGCTGCTGAAGCACAATCGAAAACGGAGCAAAACATGAAGCGGTGGATGAACGGATGAAGGCGGTTCTCGCGGGGGCGATCGTCGTTGCGGTCACGGTGTCCGCGGCCCACGGTCCGAAGCCGGACGACCTCGCGGCCGGACCGGCGCCACACACACACTGCGACGACCTCACGCCTACCCCCGGGGCCACCCTGCTCCCGTCCCGCGACCTGTACTGCCTCTTCCTCACGCCGAGGTACGGCCTCGAATACATGTCCGGCCACCTCGAACTGCGCACACCCCACACGCCCTTCGGGGTCGCGGTGAATGCCGCCGGCCACCACCTCTACGAGGGCATCCTCACCCTGAGCGGACTGCCGGAGCCCTCGGCGCTGGGCGATTTCGACCACATCGTCGCGTGGCTGGCCTCGCCCATCTTCGACACCATCATCCCCCTCGGCCCCGTCGCCAACGGCACGCAGAGCATCGGCGAGATCGGCCTCAACAAGTTCATGATCATCGTCACCGCGGAGGAGCGGCCCGACGCGCCCGAGTGGGAGGGACGGCTGCTGCTGCGCGCCTCGTCGCCCTCGTCGCGCATGTCCCCGCCCGACATGCAGGAATTCATGCTGGGGGGACTGGTGACGGAGCCGGGCGACACGGGAACCGCGCCCGGGCGGCGGATGCCCGGAGACCAGCGAATGCCCGGAATGCCGCCGGACTCGGCGGGCGGCGCCGAGGCGATGGGCGCCCACGCCCACATGCCCGGCAGCACCCCCTGGCCCCACCCCCCCATGCTCCCCGGCCTCACCATGTTCCCCGCGCTGATGGCCCTCGCCCCCCCCACCGCCACCCCCTTCCTCCCCGGCACGGCTGCGGCCCCCACCCCCACCCC
>JAJEBR010000063.1 GCA_022822445.1 Gemmatimonadota bacterium
GGAAGGCTCTGGAAGACCGGCGCCGGGCTCGCGGCTGAAGTCGAGACCGGCGGGAATCATTCAGCGGGAAATCGGGCTATCGAACATGCAACCACAACCACCGCAACAAGATGCGAAACTTCAACCACATGTCGGCCCGGCGCCTCACCGCCCTCGGTGCGACGCGGGGATTCCGGCGGGCAGGGCGATCGTGTCGAGGTACTTCATGAGATTGGGGCGATGATGAGAAACACACGGAAGGGTCCGGGACGTGCCGGGCGGGCGAAACGGAGCGGAGAAGGGTGGGAGGGTGCGGGTGTGGGGCGCGGTCCGTCGCTGGTTCTGGCGGCGTGCGTGGCCGCGTGGGGGTGTGGTGGGGCGGGGGATGGCGCGCCGGGCGGAAACATGGGGGTGGCGCCGCAGGTGGCGTCGTCGCCGCGTGGGGTGGTGGTGGCGGCGCAGCCGCTTGCGGCGGAAGCCGGGGCGCGGATGCTGGAGGCGGGTGGCAATGCGGCGGATGCGGCGGTGGCGGCGGCGTTCGCCGTATCGGTGGTCGAACCGTCGATGAACAGCATCGGAGGCCGTACGCAGATCCTGGTCCGCCTCCCGGATGGGAGCGTCGCGGGGATCGACGCGACTACGCAGGCGCCCGCGACCTACGATCCGGAGACCGCGCCGCAGGCGTCGTACGGATACCCGACGGTGGGTGTTCCGGGAGCGGTGGCGGGGTTGGCCCGGCTGCTCCGCGAGCACGGCACGATGTCGCTTGAAGAGGTCATGGCCCCGGCGATCGCGCTTGCCGAAGACGGGTTTGCGCTCCTCCCGGGCGAGGCGGCGCGGCATGCCGCCGGGGCCGCCCAGCTCGCCGAGTTCGAGGGTTCGCGGGCGCACTTCCTCGTGGGAGACGGCAGCACCCGCCCCGCGGAAACCGTCTTCGTGCAACCGGATCTGGCCGCGACCCTGCGGGCGATCGCCGCCGGGGGTGAAGACGTCTTCTACCGGGGCGAAATCGCCGGGCGGATCGTCGCCGACATGGAGGCCAACGGCGGCGCGGTCACCGCCGAGGCTCTGGCGGCCTACGAGGCGCTCGACGCCCCGATCGTGCGGGGAAGCTATCGCGGCTACGAACTCGTGGGCACCGACGTCCCGGCCTCGGGCGCCGTCAGCATCGGGATCCTCCACATCCTGGAACACTTCGACATGGCCTCGCTGGAGGACGAGAGCTGGGCCGCCCTGATCGGCACCGCCATCGCCCGCGCCTTCGAGGAACGCGCCGCCGCCCGCCGCGACGGCCTGGGCGACCTCGCCTTCATGACCGACAAGGAATGGGCCGCCGCAATCGCAGCCGGCATCGATGTCCCCGGGGCGACACGCCGCACAGCCCTTGCCGGAGCCACCCCGATGGCCGATTGGGACGCCTCGGGATGGCCCCTGTCGCAGGCCCACACCACCCACCTCTCCACCGCCGACGGCGACGGGAGGTACGTCGCGCTGACCCAGACCATCGGTCCCAGTCTGGGCTCGAAGGTCATGACCCCCGGGCTGGGGTTCCTCCACGCGGCCACCCTTGGCGGCTACCTCGGCTACATGGAACCCGGCGAGCGCGCCAGATCGAGCATATCGCCCCTCATGGTCCTGCGGGACGGCGAACCCGTGCTGGTCCTCGGAGCCGCAGGGGGCGCGAGGATCATCTCCGCCGTCGTTCAGGCCGTCGTTCGCGTCGTCGACCAGGGAATGGACCTGCCGGACGCCCTCGCCGCCGCCCGAGTGCACCCCATCGCCGACGGGATCGAGATGGAGACTTCACCCGGGATCGGATGGGCGGCGGAGGACATTGCCGAGGTGATGTCGTGGGGGATGGCGGTCCGGGAGGTCGAGCGGGAAGGTGCCTTCGGCCGCATCCACGGGATCCGGGTGGACCCGGCGACGGGCGAGATGGTCGGTGTGGCGGATCCCGATTGGGAGGGAGCGGCCATCGTGCCCAGGGTGCGAGGGAACTGATCCGTGGAATGAACTTCCGCCGCCGCTCCGGCCACTACAGCCCTACCGGCAGCGGTTCCTCCGGCCGCAGAGCCCGCAGGAAGTCGGCGACCGGAAGGCATGCCACGCCGTCGCCAAGAGTGCGCTCGGTCCCACGGTACAGGACCGCCGTCTCCGCGTCCGGGTAGTCGCGGCGAAAGGCCCGCAGCGCGCGAAGGTTGCGTGGGCCGACGCGATCGGAGTCGGTCACCTTCAGCCCCACGGTCCCACCGCTGCCGTGGATCACGACATCGATCTCCGTACCGGTGCGTGTTCTCCAGTAGTACAGCCTGGCGTCCCCGCGGGAGTAGGCCGCCCAGGCCCGAATCTGCTGCACCACCAGACCGGCCAGCGCCTGTCGCTCAACCGTGTCCGGATCGGCGACCGATCCTCCCCGCGCGAGCAACGCCCGGAACAGGCCGGTCTCGAAGAGAAACAGCTTGCTGCGTGCGACGGTGGCCTTCTTCGACCCCTCGCCGGACTCGGGGTTGCGGGATTGTGTCCGCTCACTGAAGACCGGTAGGCGGAAGGCCAGAAGAAGGTCCTCCAGGATGTTGACGTAAGTGGCGACGACCTTGCGCTTGGCCGCGCAGTCCCTCGCCACCCGCGCGATGTTGAGGCGGCGGGCGTGGGAGGCGCTGATCGCTGCCAGAAACCGGCTGAAGCGCGCGAGGTGCCGGGTGAGTCCGCGGTCGACCACTTCCGCCACGCAGCGCTGGCCGTACGCCTTCAGCTCAGCGGCGGGGTCGCCTGCTGTGACGGAACCGGGAAGCGTGCCGAAATGCAGGGCATGGTCGAGGTCGAAACCCCGGATCTCGCCTGCCAGCAGGGGGTGAAGCGTGTGTCGTGGCAGGCGGTTGCCGAGGGAAGCGTCAGCATTCCGGTGGAACATGCGAGTGCTCGAAGTTGTCAGAATGAACCGCCGAGGAGACGGCTCCACCAGCATCCTCTGCAGGAACGGAAGCAGCCCGGGGGCATACTGGATCTCATCCACGACCACGGTTCCGGACTCGGGGGCATCCGCGATCAGTTTGCCAAGCCTCTCCGGTTGGGCCAGGAGGTTGCGGCGGAGTGAAGGGGATTCCATATCCAGATGAATGGAGTCCGGCAACTGGCTGCGAAGCCAGGTTGATTTGCCCGTTCCGCGCGCGCCCAGGAGCAGGATACTCTCCTGCGGAATATTGATGAATCGATCTATTCGTGTCATTTGTCATCATTCCATACGTTCAATGTCAGAAAATGGATCCCACATGCGACCGTTGTCAATGAATGGGACGACAGCCACAGGCGGACGGTGGCAGGTGTCGCTGCCTGGTGGCTTCGCGCCACCGTATGGTTCAATATTGAAGACCGTAAGTACCGGCCGATGACGACCTGCTGATCGATTGATGATTCACCGATGATGAAACCGCCCTGGACCCATGCCGACGAAGGAGTACAGCCCGTGAACCGCTGTCTGCGAACCCTTGCCCTTATCGCTGCTCTGTCCGCCTGCGAAGCGCCCGTCTACGACACGATTCTGCGTGGTGGACAGGTGCTTGACGGAACCGGGGCCCCCGCGATGGAGACCGACATCGGCATCCGCGGGGGACGCATCGACGCGATCGGCGACCTGAGCCGCGCCGAGGCTGAAACCACGATCGACGCACAGGGGCTCTACGTCAGTCCGGGTTTCATCGACACCCATTCGCACGCCGGTCCCGCCCTCGCAACATCCGAACTCAGCCACGGCCAGCCGCTCCTCGCGCAGGGTCTGACCACGGTCGTGGTGAATCCGGACGGTGGCGGGCCCGCCGACCTCGCCGAGCAGCGCACCGCTCTCGAGGCGGACGGACTGGGGGTGAACGTCGCCCAGCTGGTCCCGCACGGCACCGTTCGCGGGCGCGTCGTCGGAAGCGAGGACCGGGCGCCCAGCGAGGAAGAGCTCGACACAATGCGCGGACTGGTGCGGGCCGGGATGGAGGCCGGCGGGTGGGGCCTCTCCTCGGGCACCTTTTACACCCCGGGCAGCTACTCGGAGAACTCCGAACTGGTCGAGCTGGGCCGGGTGGTCGCGGAGTTCGGCGGTATCTACACAAGCCACATCCGGGACGAGTCAGACTACACGATTGGCGTGGTCGCCGCGGTCGAGGAAGTGATCGAGGTGGGGCGCGAGGCCGGGATCACCGCCGTGGTGACCCACATCAAGGCGCTGGGCCCACCAGTCTGGGGCGCTTCCGTCGAGATCGTGGCGCGGATTTCAGATGCCCGCGCCGAAGGGCTGTCGATCTACGCGGATCAGTACCCCTACCTGGCGTCGGCGACGCGGCTGTCGGCCGCGCTCATCCCCCGCTGGGCCCAGGCCGGCGGTGGAGACGCATTCCGGGCGCGTGTCGCAGACCCCTCGACGAGGGTGCGGATCCGCGACGCCATGGTCGAGAACCTGGCGCGGCGCGGCGGCGCGGATCGGATCCAGTTCCGCCGCTTCGTGGCCGACCCCTCGATCGAGGGAAGACTGCTCTCGGAGCTGGCGGCGGAGCGTGCGGCCGATCCGGTGGACCTGTCTTTGGAGCTCATCCTGGAGGGCGGCCCCTCCATCGTGTCCTTCAACATGAGTGAGGAAGATCTGCTGACCCTGATGAACCAGGAGTGGACGATGACGTCGTCGGACGGGGGCCTTCCCCTGTTCGGAGTGGGCGTCCCCCATCCGCGCTCCTACGGGGCGTTCGCGCGCAAGGTCGCGAAGTACGTCTTCGAGGATGAAGTGATGTCGCTCGAGGCGGCGATCCGGTCGATGACCGGTCTCCCCGCGGAGGTCATGGGCATGGCCGACCGCGGAACCATCGCGGAAGGCATGGTCGCGGATCTGGTCGTGTTCTCCAGCGACTTCCGGGACAACGCCACCTTCACCGAGCCGCATCAGCTCTCGACGGGGGTGGTCCACCTCTTCGTCAACGGCGAGGCGGCGATCCTGGACGGCGAGTTTACCGGCACGCGGGCCGGGCGGGTCCTGACCCGGGCGGAGGGTTAGCTGTCAGCGGATCACGCCGTAACGGCGGAGCACCTCCACAGTGCTGTCGATCGGGAGCGCCTCGCGGCTTCCCCAGCGGCTGCTCACGGTCACCGCCCTGAACATCGAGTTGTAGATGGCCTCCTCGGTGGCCTCCACCGTGGCCTGGAAGATCGCCGACATGCGGTCGTTGGAGAGATCCCGCACGGCGCGCACGTCTTCGCCCGGCCTCCTGCGCACTCCTTCGGCGGTGGAGAAGGCGATCACGTAGTCGCCCGATCCGTTGCTGGCGAAGGAGCCGGTGCGGGAGAGTCCCATGATCGCGCGTCTCGCCACCCGTTCGAGGTTCCGTTCCGAGAGCGGCGCGTCGGTCGCGACCACGATCATGATCGACCCCTGGGACTCCCCGGGCCGCTCCTCGGGGTGTTGCTCGCCCCGGCTTCCCGCCCGGCCCGGCTCCGGTCCCTCCCGGCCCGGCTCCGGTCCCTCCTGGCCCGACCCGCGTGCCTCCCGCCCCGGCTCCCCTCCCTCCCGCGCCGCCCCGACCTGGTTGCGAAACGAGTAGCGGCCCAGCTCCTGCCCCACCGGCGCCCCGGCGATCCTCAGGATGCCTCCGAAGTTGGACTGGACCAGCACGCCGACCGCGTGTCCCCCCAGCGACTCCGGCAGCACGCGCGAGCTGGTGCCGATCCCGCCCTTCCATCCGAAGGCCGAGGTGCCGGTGCCCGCGCCCACAGACCCCTCCTCGACCGGGCCGGATGCCGATCCGTCCAGCGCCGCCCGAACCTGCGCCTCTGTGACGGGGCGGCTGCGAATGTCGTTCAGGCCCCCGTCGTTCGTCTCCCCAACCACGGGGTTGATGGACCGCACGCCTTCCATCCCCTCCATTCCGAGGGCCCATTCCACCATGGCGTCGGCCGCCCGCCAGACGCAGAGCGTGCAGGTCAGGAGGATGGGGGTCTCGAGTTCGCCGAGCTCGCGCACCTGGGTGACGCCGAGCAGCTTGCCGAAGCCGTTGCCCACATGGATCGCGGCGGGGACGCGGTCGCGGTACAGGTTGCCGGCATGAGGGCGGATGGCGGTCACGCCCGTGCGGATGTCCTCGCCGGAGATGATGGTGGTGTGGCCAACGAGGACCCCCGCGACATCGGTGATCGCGTTGTGCGCGCCGGGGGCGAAGACGCCGACCTCGATGCCGAGATCTCGAGCGCGCGGACGGGAATCCTGCTCGGCCGCGGCGGTCATGTGGAGACCGGCGACGTGGAGCATGAGTGCGGCGAGGGCGAGTCGGAAGGCCATGACGGTTCTCCAGGCGGTTGGCGGACGGTGGATCAGAGCGTCCCGGCGACCATCAGTGCCAGCAGCACGGGATGGTAGAGGAGGGAGCCGACGAAGACGCGCCGGCAGCGCTGCCGGGTGGGATCGAGGAGGAAGGCGACGGTGACCGCGACCATCCCCAGGCCCAGGAAGACCGCGCCGGCAAGGTAGACAGCGCCGGCCATGCCGAGCAGCGCCGGCACCGCACTCAGCGCGAGAAGCCCCACCGCGTAGCCGACCATCAGCCACGAAATGAGGGACGCGGAGCCGGGCGGGATGAGCTGGAAGCCGGCGCGTTCGTAGTCGTCGCGGAGGTTCCACCCCAGTGCCAGTACATGCACGAGCTGCCACAGGAACAGAATGCCGAAGAGGGTGATGCCGCGCGCGTCGATGGGGGCGTGGGCGGTCCAGCCGATCAGCGCGGGGAGCGCCCCGGGCACCGCGCCCACCGGGGTGGCCAGCGGTGATCGAAGCTTCAGCGGCGTATAGACGGCGTCGTAGAGGACGGCGGAGACGGCGGTGATCAGTGCGGGGAGCCAGCCGACGTGGTACCAGAGATGGCCGAGGCCGGCTGCGAGGAGGAGGCAGCCGAAGAGCGCGGCGCGGCCGGGCCGGATGCGTCCCGAGGGGACGGGACGGGGCCGCGTCCGGATCATGAGGCTGTCGGGGCCGCGCTCGAGGTACTGGTTGAGGGCCAGGGCGCCGGCCGTGCTGAGCACGATGCCCAACGCGAGGTGGAGGGCGCGCTCGGGGATCGCAGCCGGGAGGGCGGCCACCAGATAGCTGGCGAGCGCGGTGACCGCGACGAAGAGGGTGATTCCGGGTTTGGTGAGTTCGAGGTAGGCGCGGACGCCGCGGGGGCGGCCGGTCCGGATCCGGTCTTCCAGCGTCACAGCAGCCCCTTCACCAGCCCGCCGTCGACCTGCAGGGTGTGGCCGGTGATGTACGATGCCGCCTCGGAGGCGAGAAACGCGACTGCGTTGGCGAACTCCGCCGGGCGTCCGATGCGTCCGGCCGGGATGTTCGCGGTCATCCCATCCAGGATCTCCTCACGGGAGATGCCGCGCGCGTCGGCCTGCTCGGCCACCAGCGACTCGACCCGGGCGGTGTGGATGTACCCCGGCGCCACCACGTTGCAGAGGATACCGTCGGCGGCGAGATCCCGGGAGATGGTCTTGATGAATCCGACGACTCCCGGCCGCGCCGTGTTGGAGAGGAGGAGCCCGTCGATCGGCTGCTTCACCGACACGGAGGTGATGGCGACAACGCGGCCCCACCGGTTCCTCCTCATCGCGGGCAGCGCGGCCAGGGTCAGCTGCACGGCCGACATCAGGTTCACCTCGAGGGCGTCCCGGTAGGCGGCGGGGCCGAAATCGTCCACCCCTCCGGGCGGCGGCCCGCCCGCGTTGGTCACGAGAACGTCCAGGCGCCCGAACTCGCCGATGGTCCGCTCGACCAGCGCCTCGCACTCCTCCTGGCGGGAGACATCGCCGGCGACCGGGACGATCCGACGGCCCGTTTCCCGCGCGATCTCGTCAGCCGCGGCGGTCAGCGCGCCGATCGATCTGGAGTTGACAACCACGTGCGCGCCTTCGGTCGCGAGGCGCTCGGCCACGGCCCTGCCGAGTCCCATGGATGCGCCGGTGACCAGCGCCACCCTATCTTTAAGTCCGAGGTCCACCGAGATTCCCCTTTGCGTGAGTCCGCGGTGCGGACGGAAAACGTGTGACGGCACTGGCGTGTGTCGCCCTGAGCGGTCCGGCGTTGCGGGCGTGACGATGGCGCCGTGCCCGGGCACCCGGCCCGCAAGGCGGGAAATCTTGCTCGCGGCCCCGGAAACGGGCAAGGCCGAGGGCGGAACCGGTCGCCGTCGCCGTCTGGCGGCCTGGCCGGGAAACCCCGTGACCCCCTGTGGGGTATTGGAATAGATGACAGTACCGGAGAGAATGAAGCCGAGGGGTTCCGCGCGCATGCATGAACTCGACGTAAGGACGCGGCGGCGCAGGGAGAAGTGGGTCTGGAGGTGCGCCCTGCTGGGCTCGGCCTTCCTGCACCTGCTCGTGCTTCTTCTCGGGGGCGGCCGCACCATTCCGCTGGCCGGGCTCCCGGCCGGACCGGAGGAGGGTGACGACCGCGCCGCGTCGGGTGCGCTGCAGGCGATGAACATGGTGATACCGCCTCCGCCTCCAATCGAGCGGCCGTTCATTCCGATTCCCGTCGATATCGAGATCGAGATGGTGGAGTTCGACATGGACCAGGTGTTTGATGAGTCGGCTTTCCTCGGGGAACGCCCCGGCGTCGGCGAAGCCGGAATCGAAACCGGCGACGGAGCCGGGAACGGCGGGTCGGACGGCGAAGGACGCGGGCACATACCGAAGCCCAAGAACGTGATTTGGATCCCCGACGTGCCCAAGGGGCTGAGAATGAAGGTGTGGGTCTTCGTCGACGAGCTGGGAGATGTGGTGGCCGACTCCACCTGGCTGCAACCGCCATCCCGGGACCGCCGCTTCAACGAGCGGATGATCAGCGAGGCGGCGGAGTGGCTCTTCCGTCCCGCCATCAGAAACGGGATTCCGGTGGCGGCCTGGTTCTCCTGGGAAATCAGCCGTTGACCCTCACTCCATGCAACGAGCGGCCAAACGAATCCTCTGGGTGGACGACGAGATCGACCTCCTCCGTCCCCACCTCCTCTTCCTCCAGCAGCGGGGCTACCACGTCGACGCGATCACCAACGGCGACGATGCCCTCACGCTGCTCCGCGGCTACGCCTACGACCTGATCCTTCTCGACGAACAGATGCCCGGGCGGCGCGGCCTGGAGGTCCTCCAGCTCATCCGCCGCGACGACCCCCATGCGCGGGTCGTGATGGTCACCAAGTCGGAGGAGGACCGCACCATGAGGGAGGCGATCGGGCGCCAGGTGGAGGCCTACCTGGTGAAGCCGACCAGCCCGCGCCAGGTGCTGTCGGTGGTCACGCGCATCCTGGAGGGGTCGTCGATCCGGCAGCAGCGCGCCGCCCAGGACTTCGCGGCCCGCTGGCCAGCGCTCGCCCGCATGCGCGAGGAAGCCGCGGACCAGGCGGATTTCGCGCGCATCTACCAGGAGCTCGTGGAGTGGCACCTCCGCCTCGAAGGGGCCGGAGAGACGGGGCTCCTGGACACCGTCGACTCCCTCCACGAGGACCTCCGCCACGATTTCGGCCGCTGGGTGACGGCCAGGTACCCCGCCTGGGTGCGTGGCGAAGGAGATCCCCCCGAAATGTCGGTGGACATCGTGGAACGCCGTCTGCTCCCGCTCCTCGGAAAGGAGCCCGTGTTCTTCGTCGTCCTCGACTGCATGCGGCTCGACCAGTGGCGGTCGATCGCCCCCCTGCTCGGAGCCCATTTCGACCTCGACGAGGGATACCACTACTCGATCCTGCCCACCGCGACACCGTACGCGCGCAACGCCATCTTTTCCGGACTCTTCCCCGACGAGATCGCGCGCCGGCATCCGAAGTGGTGGGACGCCGCGGGCGATGAGGGGTCGATGAACGCCTTCGAGGACGAACTCCTGCGCGACCAGCTGCGCCGCCTCACCGGCAGCGACATCCCCGTCCACTACGAAAAGGTCTTCACCGACCGGAAATCGGAAGCGGTGCGGGCCCGTGTCCGCTCGGCCGCGCGCCAGCGGGGTGCGGTCATCGCGATGGTCTTCAACTTCGTGGACCTGATGACGCACGGGCGCTCGGAATCACCGATCCTCATGGAGGTGGCCAAGGACGCCGCCGCGCTCCGGCAGCTCACCCGGTCGTGGTTCGAGCGCTCCACGGCCTTTTCGGTGCTGAAGGAGGCCGCGGCCCGCGGGCACAAGGTGGTCCTGACCACCGACCACGGCTCCATCCACTGCCGCTCTCCCGCCACCGTCTACGCCCGGCGCGGGGCGAGTTCCAACCTGCGCTACAAGTTCGGCAACAGCCTGCGCGCCGAGGATCCGGACGCAGCGCTGACCACCACCCGGGCCGCCGACCTGCGCCTCCCCCCGGGGCCGCTGGGCACGACCCACCTGGTCGCCCTGGACGACTACTTCTTCGTCTACCCCACGAAGCTGCGCGAATACCAGCGGCGCTACCGGAACTCCTTCCTGCACGGAGGGATCTCGCCGGAGGAGATGATCGTACCCGTCGCGGTGCTGAGGCCGCGCCTCCGGTGACTCCGCGCCCCTGGCGGAGGATCCTGTCGTACCTCGGACCGCACCGCTGGATACTCCTGCTGACTGCGGTCGCCACGGCCCTCGTCGCGGCGCTCGACGCGTTTTCGGTGGTCCTCCTCATCCCGTTCCTGAGTACGGTCTTCGACGATGGCACCGGCGCCCGGGCGGAACCCGACCTGGTCGATCGTGCGCTCGAACTCAGCGTAGGCCGCTTCGTGGAGCTGGATGGCGAGCCGCAGTCGGTGGTGGCGGGAGTCATCGTCTTCATCGTCGTGGTGGTCGCCTGCAAGAGCGCATTCGACTTTGTGCGGAGCTACCTGGCCGCCCGCGTCGAACAGGGCGTCACCCGCGACCTGCGCAGGAGCGTGTACGGTCACCTTCTTGCGCTGGACCTCGGGTTCTTCGGGCGGATGCGGACCGGACAGATTGTTTCGCGCCTCACCCACGACGTCGAGCAGCTGCGCACGCTGGTCACCTCGGAGCTCATCAAGTCGCTCAAGTCGGCCCTGGAGTTCGCGGCTGCGGTCTGTCTCATGGTGGCGATTTCGTTTCAGCTGACCGTGGCGGCATTCGTGGTGATTCCGCTCACGATGGTGATCTGGGGGCCGCTGGTACGGCGGCTCCGGCGCGGCGACCGGGCAGTACTGAACACCGCGGGCGAGGTCGGCGCCCACATCCAGGAGACGGTGGCCGGGATCCGCATGGTGAAATCGGCCGGCGGCGAGCGGCACGAGCGCGAACGCTTCCGATCGCTGACGGGCCGGTACTTCGACACCTTCCTGCGGACCGTGCGCCTGCGCGCGCTGGCGGGACCCATCACGGAACTGTTCGTCGCGCTCGGGACCGGCATCCTCCTCTGGTACGGCGCCCGCATGGTCGTGATCGACGGAGCGCTGACGGGCGAACGGTTCATCGCGTTCATCTTCCTCAGCACCAAGCTCTACGCGCCGGTCAAATACCTCAGCAAGCTTCCCGCGCTGATTCAGCCCGGGCTCGTCGGGGCGGAACGGGTCTTCGAATTTCTTGACGCGCCGGCCGAGAGCCATGGACGAGATGGCACCGAGACCTTCACCGGCGTGCGCGACGGAATCCGCTACCGGGACGTGCGCCTGGAGTATCGGAAGGGTGATCCGGTCCTGCGGGACGTAAGCTTCGATGTACCGGCCGGGTCGGTCGTCGCCCTGGTTGGGCCCAGCGGCGCCGGCAAGACCAGCATCGTGGACCTGCTGGGCCGGTTCTACGAGCCCGCGGCCGGTTCGATCGAGATCGACGGAACCGACATCGGCGACTTCAGCCTGGCCAGCCTGCGGGCCGGGCTGGGCGTAGTGTCCCAGGACACGGTGCTCTTCCACGACACGGTTTGCGCCAACATCGCATATGGAATGGGGGATGCGCCGATGGAGCGGATCGAGGAAGCCGCGCGGATCGCGTTTGCCCACGAATTCGTGCAGGAGCTGCCCGAGGGATACGACACCGTCGTGGGAGAGCGCGGCGCGACCCTTTCCGGGGGCCAGCGCCAGAGGATCGCCATCGCGCGCGCCATCCTGCGCGATCCCCCGGTCCTCGTGCTCGACGAGGCGACCAGCGCGCTGGACACCGAATCGGAACGGCTCGTGCAGGAGGCGGTGGGACGGCTGCTCGCCGGGCGGACCGTCTTCGTGATCGCGCACCGGCTCTCCACGATCCAGCGCGCCGACCTGATCGTGGTGGTGGACGGCGGGCGCGTCGTGCAGCGGGGGAGCCACGAGTCCCTGATGGAGGAAGGGGGTCTGTACCGCCGGCTGCGGGAGCTGCAGTTCCGGTGACCGGGCGGGCCCTGCGCCACCGGGTGGAGTACCTGTTCCTGCGGACGGTCGCCGGGGTGTGCAGGGTTCTGCCGGAGGTGCTCGCCGACCGGGCCGGGGCCGCGCTGGGATGGGTGGTGGCGCGCGTGGGCCGCCCCCGCTGGGCCGTGGTGCGCGACCATCTGCGCCGTGCCTTCCCGGAGGCGGGCGAGCGGTGGCGGCGGGACGTCGGACGCCGCTGCTACGCGCACCTGGGCGCCGAGGCGGTGGCCGTGTTCCGCCTGGCGGGAATGGGTCGCCGCGAGGTGCGGGAGCGGACCCGCGTGACGGGGCTGGGGGTGGTGGAGGGGGCGGTGCGGGAGGGGCGGGGGGTGATCCTCCTGAGCGCGCACCTGGGCAACTGGGAGATCGGCGGGGCCGCCCTGGTGGCGCGGGGATTCCCGATCGACGTGGTGGTGGCGCGCCAGCGCAACGAGCTCTTCGACCGCTACCTGACGCGGTCGCGCGAGCGGCTCGGCTTCGGGATCATACCGCGCAGCGAGGGCCGGCGCGGGGTGCTGGGGGCGCTCAAGGCGGGGCGCCTGGCGGGGATCCTGGGGGACCAGGACGCGCGGCGCGCCGGCGTCTTCGTGGACTTCTTCGGGCAACCGGCGTCGACCGCGCGCGGGCCGGCGGTGCTGGCGCTCAGGTCGGGCGCGCTGGTGGTGACGCTCTTCGCGGTGCGGCAGCCGGGCTGGAGGCCGCGCTACCATGTGTACCTGGAGGCGCTGGGCGACGAGGCCGCGCGGGAGGGGACGGGTGGGGGGGGCGGGAGCCGCGCGGCGAAGGTGGCCGCGATGACCCAGGCCTACACCGCGCGCATCGAGCAGTTCGTGCGGCGCCATCCCGACCAGTATTTCTGGCTGCACAAGCGGTGGAAGACTCCACCGCCGGAGACGCCCGGGGCTGGCGGCGAGTAGCCGGGCGATCCGCCGTCCTCGCGGCCCGCAATCTGCCCGCCTGCTACATGCACCTGCGTTCCACCGGTGAGCCCGGCGCGGGCAACCACATTCACCGGAGATACATCCCACAGACGGGAGAGCGGGTGCAAGCGCGGCCGGCACGGTGCGGAGCGCGGGGGCGGCGCATGTCCGGTCCGCACCTGGCGCAGCGCGCCGTGCCGATTCCGCTATTATGGAAAGCACTCCGGCTTCCCGGGTGCACCGCCGCGCCGCGGGGGTGCCACTGCCGCGCCGCGGGGGTCGTTCCGCGAACATGAACCAGGATCGACGATGGTCTACATCTGCATTCCCTGCCGGGACGAGGACCGCACCATCGGGGTGCTGCTCTGGAGGATCCGCGAGGTGATGGCGGAGCTGGGGCGGGACTACGAGGTGGTCGTTCTCGATGACGCATCGCGGGACGGAACGCCGGCGCTGCTGGAGAAGTACGGACGTGTGCTGCCGCTCACGGTGCTTTCCATGCGGCGGCCGGTGGGCTACGGTTCGGCGGTCGAACGACTGCTGCGTGCCGCGGCCGGGCGCACGCGCTACCCGAAGAGAGATGCCATCGTGACCATGCAGGGCGACTTCACCGACGACCCCGGCCAGCTCGGGACGCTGCTCAGGACCTTCGAAGGCGGAGCCGACATCGTGACGAGTGAAGCCGGAGAGGATGCGGTGACCCGGCCCGCCCCCCGCATCGTCCGTTTCGCACAATGGCTGGGCCGGATCGCGCTCGGCCGCCGCGCGGCCGGGGCACCGGACGGCAACCCGCTGCAGGGCTTCCGGGCCTACCGGGCCGTGGTCGTGAAGAAGGCGCTGCAGGCCGCCCGCAACAGGCCGCTCGTGACCACCGACGGCTGGGCGGCCAACGCCGAGCTGCTGAAGGTGCTGGCCCCGTTCGCGCGCCGCACCGCGCTCGTGCCGATCGAGCCCCGCTACGACATGCGCTGGAGGCGCAGCCGGGTGCGGGTGCTCGCCACCGTGCGGGAGATCCTCCGGGTGAAGAGGGTGTCGCCGCTCGAGCCGGAGCGTCACCGTGCGGCCTGATCGCCACCGCCTCGGACGGCCGTTGCGCGCGGTGATGGGAGCCGTGCTGGGGATTCTCGCCGCTGTGCCGCTGCAGGGCGCCGCCGCGCAGCAGAACGGCCTGGTGCGGGATTCGCTGACCGCCATCGGTCCCGGGATCAAGGTGTTTTCCTTCCATCCCGGTGAGGAGCTGAAGTTCCGGGTCAACGCGAGCATCTGGGGGGGGGGAGAAGCACACATGAAGATCGGTCAGTTCGACACGATCCACGGCGTTTCCACCCTGCCCCTTGAATTCCACATAACGGGACGCGCGATGATGGGCGCGGTCAAGCTGGACGACAAGTTCTATAGCTGGATCGATCCGCAGGAGCTCGTTTCGCGTCGGTTCCGCAAGATTCAGGACCATGGCAGGAAGACCAAGGAGTACGAGTTTTTTCCGGAAGACCTCCGGGTTCAGCGCATCGACCACGACACGACCTGGGCGCTGCCCTCCGCGCTGCCCCTGGACGACCTTTCCTTCGTCTATTTTGCACGGACGCTTCCGCTGGAAGTGGGAGACAGCTACACGTACAACCGGTATTTCAAGGATGAGGGAAACCCGGTCATCATCAACGTTCTCCGCAAGGAGCGGGTGAAGACCGAAGCAGGCGAGTTCAACACGATCGTCGTGGAGCCGATCATCCCCGGGAGCGACCTCTTCCAGGAAGGTGCCCGCGCCGAGATCCACTTTTCGGACGACGAACGTCGCCTGGTGGTCTACCTGAGGGTTACGAAGTTCTGGATCGTGCCGCTGTCAATGGAACTCACCGAGTACACGGCGGGTGTTCCGACAGAGAACGGAGGTGTGCCCGGGTCAGCACAACTCCGGGAAGACGAACAGCCGACCGGAGAGCGGCCTGACATCATTGGCGTTGGCGGCAAGGCGGACGATCGGCGTTGAAGCCCAGCCACCGCGGCGTCCGCATCGGCAGCGCCTGGCTCCTCTCGATCGCCTTCTTCTGGGTCGCCCTGCCCAGTCCCTCCTCGCTGCGCCTGGGGGCCGTCGTCGTGGCGTCCGGACTCCTGATCCGCGGCTGGGCGGCCGGCGTCCTGGAGAAGGATCGCGAGCTGGCGGTGTCGGGTCCCTACGCCTTCACCCGCAATCCGCTCTACCTGGGGTCCTTCCTGATCGGGGCGGGGGCGGTGATCGCCGGCGGGCGCCTGTGGCTTGGGCTGGTCTTCCTCGCGTACTACGGGTGGATCTACGGCAGCACGATGGCTCGCGAAACGGACGAACTCGCGGCCCGCTTCGGAGAGGACTATCGCCGCTACCGGCAATCCGTCCCGGTCTTCCTGCCCCGACTGGCGCCCTTCCGTCCCGGCACCGCCCACGCGGCCGGGCGGACGACCTTCTCCCTGGCCCGCTACCTGCACAACCGGGAGTACGAAGCGTTGCTGGGAGCCGCCGCCGCCATCGGGCTGCTCGCGCTCAAGTCGTTCGGCTGGCCGGGCTTCGGGGGGTGAAGCGCCGCCGTCAGCCCTCCGCCGCCTCGACGACGTACAGCACGGGACCGGGCATGGCGCGACCCTTGGCGGTGATCCGGAAATCGTAGCGTCCCGCGACCGGGAAAACCACGTTCTCAAGCGGCAACACCAGCCTGGTCCTGGGCGGCGGTCGGTCCGCCGGACGGGGAGTCACCTCGGACTGGCCTTCGACCGTCAGGATGGGCCGCCGGCCGGGTCCCATGACATCCACCCGGAAGGTAAAGCGCCCGCTGTCGCTGCGATCCCACTCCAGCGCCAGGACCAGGGTCATCGTCTCCTGGCGCGCCGGGAAACCGGGGGCATAGAGGTCGTGGAAGATCCCGTGGACGTCGAGCTTTCCGTCGGGGGTGGCGGCTGCGTGGTCGCAAAGCGACGAAGCGAGTACTCTCAAGGGCGAATCCGGGGGTTCCGGGAGGGAATAATCATGAGGTTTCTTGCCATTGCGGATCAGGAGCGTAGTTTATTTGGCTTCGTCAGACCGGCACGCGGCCGGCGGGGACGTTCCCGGCGAAGCGAACAATAGTTGAGGAGGAGTAGTGGCGAAGCAAGAACCCATCGAGCGGGCGAGGGACGAGTTGTTCAGTCATATCCACCGTTGCGGCGTACTCGAAGCGGAGGCGGCCGACCAGGACGTCTGGATGACCGAGACCGTCGAGTACCTCGCGGAGCGGTATCCGGACCTCGAGGTGTCGGATCTGGCGAGGCTGAAGAAGGTGGGGATGCAGTTCTGCAAACCCGTGATTTCCCGGCTCCGGAGATCCCGGTCCGCCCCGGAGGCTGCGCCCGATGACGGCGCTTCCGTTGAGGCGTCCGTAATCGGAGAATCGGGCGAGGCCCTTCTCGGAGAACCCCGGGAAGCCTAGCAGGCCGACGCGGCCCTTCAACGGTCGCTGGACGACAACGAAGTCCGCCAGCGCGTGGTTCGAAGGCTGGCGAACAGACGGAACAAGGTGCCGGACGGCCCGCGGGCGCGGGTCGTCCCGGCTGTTGGTACCCCAGAGCACAGTACGGGCAAGGAGAGCCAGTCATGACAAGCCGTCGCGATTTTCTGAAGACATCGGCCGGGGTCGGCGTGGGCGCCGCCGTCGGGATGGGATCGGCCGGGCCGCTTCTGGGCGCGCCGGCCATCCGCCGGAGCGTGGTCACGCCGGTGGCCGTGGGAAGCGGCAACGCACTCGAAGCCTCTGCCACCGCGATCGAGGTGGTCAACGGCGGTGGGGACACGCTCGACGGGGTCGTCCGGGGCGTGAACATCGTGGAGCGCGATCCGGGGGATTCCTCGGTCGGGTACGGTGGACTGCCCAACCTGGACGGGGTGGTCCAGCTCGATTCCTCGGTGATGCACGGACCGAGCCGGGGCGCGGGGGCGGTCGCCTGCCTCGAGGGCATCAAGACGCCTTCCAGCGTGGCGATGGACGTGATGCGCTACACCGACCATGTGCTCCTCGTCGGGAAGGGCGCGCAGCGCTTCGCAGTGTCGATGGGCCACCAGATCGAGGACCTGCTCACCGAGCGTTCGCGCCGCAGGTGGATCGAGTGGCGCGCCAGGATGAGCGACAGGGACGACTACCTGGTGCCGGACACCACCGGGCCGGGTGGCGAGCCGTTCGAGGACGAGGAGGCGTACGGACTCGGCATCCTCGATTCGCACGACGGCGTGCGCCCGCAGGGGACGATCAACTGCAACGTCATCAGCCGGGACGGCGACATCTCCGGCGTGACCACCACGTCGGGTCTGGCGTGGAAGGTGCCGGGCCGGGTCGGCGACTCCCCCATCGTGGGCGCCGGACTCTACGTTGACAACGACGTGGGCGCGTGCGGATCCACCGGGCGGGGCGAAGCCGTGATCAAGACATGCGGATCGCACACTGTCGTCGAGATGATGCGCGCGGGGATGTCCCCCACCGACGCCTGTCTGGAGGCACTCCGGCGCATCGTGACCTTCACCGCCGAGCCCAGGCTCCGCAACGAACGCGGCCTGCCCAGCTTCAACGTCAACTACTACGCCGTGAACAAGAACGGCGAGTACGGCGGGGCGGCGATCTGGTCCGGAGCGAGGTTCGCGGTGTGTGTCGACGGCGAAGCGCGCCGCGAGGATTCGGCCTATCTGCACGAGAGATCGTGACTCCCGGCAGCACGCGGATGGGTTCGGCGTCGCAGCGGGTGTCCGTGGACATACCCCCGGTCAGCACCGGGAGAGGCGAAGAAAAGGACTGAGAGTTGAGCGGTTCCACGAAGCAGAAGACCGCAGCCGGCCCCGCGCGCGAGGGCTTCGGCGTCGAAGAGCTGGAGCAGACCCGGAAGATGGAACGCCTCCACTGCAGTGGACGCCAGGTTCCCTCCCCGATGGGCGGCTTCCTGATGGAACTCGGAGCGCGCCAGGAGGCGGACGGGACCAGCACCATCCTCTTCGAGTGCAAGACTTCCGCGCTCAGGTTCGAGCTGCCGCTCCGGATCAGCACGTGGAGGGAGCGGCGCAAGGTGAGGCTCCAGGCCGACGAGGGACTGGATCCGCTGTGCCCGCGTGGCGAACTGGGGCCGGCACTCGTCCGGCGTGGACGGGACTTCTTCTGTCCGCGCTGCAACATCATGTTCGGGAGGGTCCCGTAGCGGAGCGGGGCCGGACCTCCACCTCCGGCCTCCGCGGGAAGCCCGGCCTTGCCCGGTAGCGGGCCGTCCGGGCGTCAGGGCCGCCTCGCGGTCATCGGTGGCGACGGGATCGGCCCCGAAGTGGTCGCGGTTGCCGCGGACGTCCTCGCGGCGGCCGCCCACCGGCACGGCCTCGACCTCACCCTGGACCGGTGGGACCTCAGCGCCGACCGCTACCTGCGCGACGGCGTCGCCATCACCGACGCCGAGCGCGACCGCCTGGTCCACGACTACGACGCCGCGCTGCTCGGCGCGCTGGGCGATCCCCGCGTCCCCGACCACGCCCACATCCGCGACATCCTGCTCGGCCTCCGCTTCCACGCCGACCTGTACGTCAACTTCCGCCCCTGCAAGCTCCTCGTCCCGGCCCTGTCGCCGCTGCGCGACCCCGATCCCGCCACCGACATCGTCTTCTTCCGGGAGAACACGGAGGGGCTCTACGCGGGGCTCGGCGGCCGCTTCAAGGCCGGCACCCCCGAGGAGGTCGCGACGCAGGAGAGCCTCAACACCTTCCACGGCGTGGAGCGCATCGTGCGGGCGGCCTTCGAGCACGCGGCGGCCACCGGCCGCAGGCGGGTCACCCTGGTGGACAAGGCGAACGCGCTGGTACACGAGGGTGCGCTCTGGCGGCGCGTCTTCGCCGAGGTGGGCGCCGGCTTCCCGGACATCGTCCAGGACGCCATGTACGTCGACGCGATGGCGATGGACCTGGTGCGCCGACCGCAGCGGTACGAAGTGGTGGTCACCTCCAACCTCTTCGGCGACATCCTCAGCGACCTGGGGGCGCAGGTCACGGGGGGGCTCGGGCTCGCCCCCTCCGGCAACATCAACCCGGGCACCTGGGCGCTCTTCGAACCGGTGCACGGGTCGGCGCCCGACATCGCCGGCCAGGGCATCGCGAATCCGCTGGCGGCGGTGGGGTGCGTCGCGCTGGCGCTGGCGCACCTGGGAATGGCCGGGGCCGCCGCGGACGTCGACGCCTGCATCGTGGAGTCGCTGCGGGAGGGCGTCACCACGCCGGACCTGGGCGGAAGCGCCACTACCGCCGACGTGGGGGACTGGATGGCCGCGCGGCTCCGCGATTAGCCCGTGGGCGTCGTCGCCAGCGGAAGGGAGCGGGAACTCTCCGGGGCCTGTTAGTTTTCACGTCGCGCCCGAGGCCGGCACGCGGGCCCCGCAGGATCCGGGCGCCGCTCTTCATGAACCACGACAACGACTCGGACAGGATCCGGGAGGATACATGGGAACGCAGGGCTTCGACAGGGAGGTGGTCTTCCTTTCCGGGAAGCGCACCCCGTTCGGCACCTTCGGCGGTTCGCTGAAGGACTTCACCGCGACGGATCTCGGGGTGCTGTCGGCCGAGGCGGCGCTGGAATCGGCGGGCGTCGAGCCGTCCGCCGTGGGCCACGTCTTCTACGGCAACGCGCTGCAGACCTCCGCCGATGCCATCTACCTGGCGCGGCATGTGGGGCTGCGGGCCGGCGTGCCCCGGGAGGCCGGCGCCCTGACCGTCAACCGGCTGTGCGGCTCCGGCTTCCAGGCGATCGTCTCGGGCGCTCAGGAGATCCTGCTGGGCGGCACCGAGGTGGCGCTCTGCGGCGGCACCGAGTCGATGAGCCAGGCGCCGCACGTTGTGCGCGGGGCGCGCTGGGGGGACCTCCGCCTCGGCCCGGCCGGGAAGGGGTTCGAGGACTCGCTGTGGGAGGCTCTGCTCGATTCGCACTGCGACCTCACGATGGCGCAGACGGCCGAGGGTCTGGCGGAGAAGTACGCAGTGACCCGCGAGGAGGCCGACCAGGTGGCGGTGAACAGCCAGCGGAGGGCGAAGGCCGCCTGGGATGCCGGCCGCTACGACGCCGAGGTCGCGCCGGTCACCGTGCGTACCCGCAAGGGCGAGCGCCGTTTCGCGGCGGACGAGCACATGCGCCCCGATACCACGATTGAAGGACTCGCCCGGCTTCGTCCGTATTTCAGGAAGGACGGTCTGGTGACCGCCGGGAACGCCAGCGGGATCGGGGACGGGGCTGCGTCGGTGGTGATCGCGGACCGGAGGTGGGCTGATGCCAGCGGCGCGGAGCCGATCGGCCGCCTGGTGTCGTGGGGCTTCGCCGGAGTGGACCCGGCCATCATGGGGATCGGGCCCGCGCCGGCGGCCCGCAAGGCGATGGCGAGGGTCGGACTCACGCTCGAGGACATGGACCTGGTCGAGATCAACGAGGCGTTCGCCGCGCAGTACAAGTCGGTCGAGAAGGAACTCGGACTCGATCCCGAACGTACCAACGTCAACGGGGGAGCGATCGCCATCACGCACCCGCTCGCGGCCTCCGGCGCCAGAATCACGCTGCACCTCCTCCACGAGCTGCGGCGCCGCGGGGCGCGCTACGGACTCGGCGCGGCCTGCATCGGCGGGGGGCAGGGCGGCGCCGTGGTCGTCGAGGCTTGCTGAGCTGTCCGTGGACGATCCCCGCGCGGCACCGAGGGCGGCGAGACGCCGGGCTGGCAGGGCGCGACGAAGGCGGTGCGGCGCGGTGAACGGTGGGCGGAGGCACCGATGAGCGGCAAGCGGGCGATATCGCGGCGGGACTTCGACCAGGTGATGCGCCGTGCGTCGGAGCTCGCCGAGTCGGAGCCCGGTGGTGCCGAGGGGGAGTTCAGCGATACCGAGGTGCTGCGCATCGGGCGGGAGGCCGGGCTGGCGGAGCACCACGTGCGCAGAGCGCTGACGGAGCTTCGCACGGGGGGTGGCCGCGCACTCCGGCGGAGGAGCGGGATACACGAACTGATCGCGCCGGGCGAGGTGCGGGGGAGCCGGGCGGTGGGGCGGCCGCGGCGGGCCGTGCGCCGGGAACTCGACGAGTTCCTGGCCGGGGGGCAGCTGCTGCAGCGGGTGCGCCGCCGGGACGATCTGCTCCAGTACCGTCCCGCGATCGACTGGGCGTCGCGGGTTGCGCGGGCCGCGAGCTCGACCTCCCGGCAACACTACGTGGCGGCCTCGCGGCTGGTGGAGGTGCGGCTCGACGAACTCCCCGACGGGGCCACGCAGGTGGACATCCTGGTCGATCCGGGGATCACCGGCGACTACCGCGGCAGGGCAGTCCTGGGCGGTGGAATCATAGGGCTGGCGGCAGGGTACGGCACGGCCGCCGCCCTCGCCTCGGTGTTTTCGCTGGCGGCTGCGGCCGTGGGCGGTCTTATCCTGGGAAGTGCGGCGGTCTTCGGCATCGCGGTGCTGGCCGGGCGGGCGTTCCAGCGACGGCTCCGTGAGATACACCTGGAGGTGGAGGGCATCCTCGACGGGCTCGAAGACTCCAGGGGATTGGAGCCGCCCCCACCGGCGTGGCGAAGGTGGGTCCGGCGGCACTTCCACGGGGTTGCCCGGGAGATGATGAGCAGGGATCGCTGAGCACAGGGGGGCATTGCAGGGGCCTGCCCCGAGGGGTCTCGGCTGTGCGTCGGGTCCTCAACATGAAAAGCCGATCAACAGCAAGGGAGGAGATCTGAATTGGAGATCAGGAGAGTGGGTGTGGCCGGGTGCGGCCTGATGGGCAGCGGGATTGCCGAGGTCGCGGCGAAGGCGGGATTGGATGTAGTCGTGCGGGAAATCGGCGAAGAGGCTCTCGAGGCGGGGCGCGCCAGGGTGGTGAAATCGCTGGAGCGGGCGGTCGCCAGAGGCAAGCTCGATCCGTCGGACCGGGACGATGCCCTGTCGCGGATCACCTATACCACATCCCTCGACGATCTCGCCGACCGGGACCTCGTGATCGAGGCCATCATCGAGTCGCTCGATGCCAAGAACGAGCTGTTCGCCTGCCTCGACGGCGTCTGTCCGGACGAGACCATCTTCGCATCGAACACCAGTTCCCTGACCGTCACGGACATGGCGGCGGCAACGTCACGCCCGGATCGCTTCGTGGGGCTCCACTTCTTCAACCCGGTTCCGGTCATGAAGCTGGTCGAGGTGGTGCGCACGATCGTGACGAGCCGGGAGACCTTCGACGCGGCCCGCGACTTCGCCCGCCGCATCGGCAAGGTCCCCATTGCGGCGCGCGACAACTCGGGCTTCGTCGTGAACCTGCTCCTGGTCCCCTACATGCTGGACGCGATCCGCCAGCTCGAACGCGGCGTCGCCACCGTAGAGGACATCGACACGGCGATGACGCTGGGGTGCGGATACCCGATGGGGCCGTTCACCCTCTGTGATTTCGTCGGGCTCGACACCCTCTGCCAGGTCGCCGAGATCATGTACGACGAGTACCGGGAGGAGCGCTACGCCCCTCCTCCGCTCCTGAGGCGGCTGGTCACGATGGGAAGGTACGGACGCAAGACGGGGGCGGGATTCTACGACTGGACACCGGAGGGACCGGTCGCACTGAAGGTGTGACGCTACCGGGCCGGAACGGCGCGGAAACTACCGGCGACCGCGCCTCTGGCGCCTGCGCTCCCGGCGAATCGCCGCCTCCCTCTTTCGCTTCCTCTGAGCGCTCGGCTTCTCGTAGAAGCGACGCTTGCGCAGTTCCGAATAGAGGCCCGAGCGCTGCACCTTGCGCTTGAACCTGCGAAGAGCCCGTTCCAGGCTCTCGTTCTCTTTGACGAATACTTCCAACCGGATCACCCCGCTGAGGTCCCGCGTTGTCGATGGTGGAGAACTCCGGGTGTCCGGCCCCAGGCCGCAACCGCGACCGGGCCCGGTCCCCGGAGACTCCGAAACGAACGCTAATGATAGAACCGGTCCCCCGATGCGACAAGCGGTCGGCCGCGATTCGGGTCAGGGGATCGCCGGCGGGACCGGGGCGGCAGAGGCGTCCCGACCCCCCCGGCTTGCGGCCCGGGTAAACAAATGCTTATCATTTGGACCCCCTGGCAGCCGGGGGTGGATCGTCGACTGGATCCCGATGGCGAATCCACCAGCGCGTTGCCGGCCAGCCGGTGGCGACGACTCCGCACCCAAACGGAGCTGAACATGCAGCGCGTGACCACCACGGAAAGCCGCCCCGACGCCCTGGCCGATGTGCCGGGCATCTGCGACCTGCCGTTGACCCGGGCAGTGGTCCAGTACCGCGACGCACACGAGCTTCACCACCCCGGCGGCCACATCCGCGACATCGGACTCGCGGTGGTCCTTGCGGGACGGTTTGCCTCATCCGTGCGGGCCGTGGATCTGGGGTCCGCGGAGGTCAAGTATCTGAACCTGACCACCGAACTCGTGATCCTCGATTGGGTCTACGATCCCACCCTGGCCCATCTGCACGCGCTCAGCGAGGCGCGGGAGAAGCACCCCGCACGCAATGCGCAGTTGCGCCGTTTCTGCTTCGATCTGGCGTTGCGCGTCCTCAACCGGAGGGGCTTTTCGCCGCTCACGCGCCCCATACTGCTCCGGATCGGCTTCCGGGACCTCTGCAGGGACCTGGACCTGCACGAGAGCACGGTGGTGCGGATCGTGACGGCTCCCGGCGTGATCACCAGAGTCCACCTCGACTACGAGGCGAACTCCCTGGTATTCACGACCCCGGAGCGCGGGAGCGCCAGCGGATTGGGGCTCGCGCTCCGGGAGGCCTTCGGAACGATCCCGGTGGCAGGGTCGTCGCCAGCGGGCGGGGAACCCTGCAAGGTCCACCAGGTCCGGTTCGGCGTTCCGGTCATCTTCAGTGAGGTGCTCGGCAGCCTGCAGGTGATGCGCCGGGGCCTGGGCCGTCTCGTGGCGCGCTTCGAACCGGAGAGGTTCGGGACGGTCGCCGGGCTGACGACGACCTTCGGGGAGCGGGCGACCCTCGGCCGGCTGAACTTTGGAGAGGCGGGCTTCGGGGGTGTCCCCCCGGATTTCGACGCCACGGCGTTGTCGGTGCACTGAGGAGGAGCGGCGGAAGAGATGGGCGAACAGGCCTGGACGCAGAGCTGGAAGGCACCCCGGGATCACCCGGCGGAAACGACGGAGGTGCTTTACCTGAAGTATCACGGGTATCGCCGTCGCCAGGCCGCTCGCCTTCTCCAGGTCATGCCGCGCGAGGCGGTGCGCGAACTCTACGGCGAAGCCCGCGAGTGGGCGCAGGCGCGCGGCCTGCACGACATCCAGGATCCGATGGCCACTCTGGTCCGCTTCGCCGAACACCTGCTGCCGCTTCCACCCTTCGAGGTCTGGCTCGCGGACAGGGAGCGGTTTCCGCTCTGCCACATCGAGGACTCCAACGAAGCTCCGCATGCGGCGAGCGTGGGTCAGCCGGGCAGGCTGGAGGACCGACACTTCAACTATGCGGGACGTTCGTGGACCGTATCGCTGCACGTCTTCCGCGATGGTGCCGTCTGGCGCGGGTTCCTCCGTTTTCGGCAGCGGGGGGGCACGAGGCGCTATCACACGGCCAACATCTTCCTCGAGGAAACCGCCAGGGAGGTGCAACGGAGGTTCAGGGAGTTCGACCGCGCCACGTTGGGGGCGTTCCTGCGGTCCGTTTTACCCTGAAATCGCCCGCGTGGCGGCCTTCGCGGGGTCGATCCGAGAATCTGCATTTTTTGACAAAAATATGTTTTTGCCGCACCCATTCGGCGAGCGGACCCAGGTCCCGCCAACTGCTTATCAGATTGCCACTTACGCCGGTATCGGAACGGTAACGGACGGACCTCGATCTGACTCGGAAACAAGTGGATTATTCAATCGTGTATTTTTCCTAAGTCATTGTCCTATAAAGACTTAGTTGATTCGAGCCCCGGCCGGCCCCTTCCTTGCCTGCCGCGCGGGTGGCGCATACTGTTAGTGTCCGTCTGCGAATCGGCCCTCTGTGATCGGAATCCGAGTTGATCATTCCCATCCCGGGTTTCGCGTGCGGATGATTTTTGGAGAAAATCGCACCTCTAATTATACGAGCCAGGGATGAAACCAGGGATGTGGAACACGCGATCCGTGCAACTCAATGTTCGTCTCCCCAATGACATTGCAGCGGAAGCAGAGGAGGTGCAGCGGTCCGACCCGGATTTCCTTGGCCGGGTCATTCAATACGGGCTCACGCGGCGAACCATCTATCGTCGACTCAGAGAGGCCGAGGCCCGCGAAAGGCGGGCGATGGACACTTCGGGGGATTCCGCGTCTACCTTCGCCTAGCAGTCCGTGGAATAATTCCCCGCTGCATTCGGGCGGCGATGCATCCACGTTCAGCCACGGCGGTGTGATGGTCCAGCCGCCGCCTGTCGGCGCTGGGATCAGATGTTTCCGTATCGGATAAGCGCCCCTTGACCGCCCGTCATCAAAGTGGCGACATTCCTGTTACCGTCGCATTGCACTTGATCCGTTAGTGTATTTCGGGACGCCGGGCCGACGAGTCGTCGGTTCGGGGGCGGTATTCGTGGCGGAGGGTGAAATGGTGGAGCGAGACGAAGACCTCGTACTTCGGGCCAAATACCGGGACTACTGCTCGGCGAAGGTGGCCGATGCCGTGCTGTCGTTGCCGCCCACCGAGATCTACAAGCTCGCCGAGGCCGAGGCGCGCGCCGCCAACCGGCTGGCGCCCGCCTCCTACAACGACGCCATTCGCTTCGCTACGCGCAAGATTCGGGAGCAGCTGAACCTGCCGGAGTTCCAGGAATGGGCCCGGGCCTACCGCGAGGATCCGTCTCGCTACGATCCGGAACTCATGGGATTGTGGGAGTCGGAGGAGGAAGGCGGGCCGGGCTAGCCCCCGAGGCCTATTTGTACCGGTAGGTCACGCGGCCGCGGGTCAGGTCGTAGGGGGACATCTCCACCTTGACGCGGTCGCCGGCGAGCACACGGATGTAGAATTTCCGCATCTTGCCGGAGAGATACGCCAGGATCTCGTGGCCGTTTTCCAGCTTGACCCTGAAGTTCGCGTTGGGGAGGACCTCGGTAACGGTGCCTTCCATCTCGATTGCGTCGTTGGCCAAGGTACCTTCCTCGCTCTGCGTCTCCGCTATTGCGCCCTCTAGAAGGGCAGGTCGTCGTCGGGTTCGTTGATCGGGGGCTGCGGGCGCGACGGACGCTGGCCTCCGTAGCCCCCCGGGCCGCCGCCCTCGTCCGATGCGGCTCTTCCCGGCCCGCCCGAACCCAGCATGATCATTTCGTTTACGATGATGTCGGTCCAGTACCGGGTACCGCCCTGTTCGTCCTGGGTCTGGGAATACTCTATCCGTCCCTCCACGTAGAGCCGGTCGCCCTTCTTGACCCACTGCTCCACCACATCGACGAGCCGCCCGAAGATGGTGAGTCTGTGCCACTGGGTGCGGTCCTGCTGCTGCCCGGACCGGTCCGTGAACTGCCGGTTGGTTGCCATCGAAAGCTTGGCCACCCGGTTGCCGGAAGCGGTCGTGCGCACGTCGGGGTCACCTCCGACGTTGCCGATGAGCGTGGCCTTGTTGAGCGAACGCGCCATGGTTCTTCTTTGCCTGTATCCCTGGATTCCCATCCGTCGGCCCCCCGTGGAGCCGCCGGGCACTGCGGAAGGTAAGGCAGGGGGCGCGCGATTGCTACGGCATGGCGGCAAATCGGTCCCATTTGGCGGTGGCAAGCGCCCGAAATCGCGGCTAGCTTCCATTGTTGCCTTCACCGGCCTCCCCCCAACCGCGCTCCAAATGAACGACAACACGTACGTCAGGACGGAAGTCAGGGATTCCATCGCCACGGTCACCATTGACCGGCAGGCGAAGCTCAACGCGCTGAACCCGCAGGTCATCGCGGACATCGATGCCGCGTTCGCCGGAGTGCGCGGGGACGCGGGGGTGCGCGCCGTCATACTGACCGGAGCGGGTGACAAGGCATTCGTGGCCGGAGCCGATATCGGCGTGCTTGCGACGATGACTCCCCGCACGGGGGTCGCCGTCAGCCGCGAGGGCCAGGAGGTCCTGCGCCGGATCGAACGGTTCCCGAAGCCGGTGGTGGCCGCGGTGGGTGGGTATGCGCTCGGCGGTGGCTGCGAGCTCGCGATCGCGTGCCATCTGCGGGTGGCGAGCGAGCGGGCGCGCTTCGGTCTGCCGGAGGTGGGGCTCGGGATCATCCCGGGATACGGGGGGACGGTGAGGCTGGCCCGCCTGGTGGGTCTGGGGCGCGCGGTGGAGATGGTGCTCACCGGCGACATGATCACTGCGGAGCGGGCGGCCGAGATCGGGCTCGCGAACCTCGTGGTCCCGCACGAGGAGCTGATGGAGCGCACGAGGAAGCTGGCCGGGCGAATCGCCCGCAATGCGCCGGTCGCGCTCGAGATGGCGCTCAGGTCGATGTACGAGGCCGTCGAGAGCAGCATGGAGCACGCGCAGGAGCTGGAATCCACCCTCTTCGGCCTGCTCGCCTCCACCGACGACATGCGGGAGGGAATGGCGGCTTTTCTGGAGAAGCGCCGGGCCGCGTTCAAGGGCGAATAAGGGGGTAGGCGGAGCGGGGCGCCGACCCCGCCTGATCCCAGTGATTTCCTGTTATATTCAAGGATGCACGGAATACCCTGTTTCCACTGCCGTTCGTGGTCTTGAGGAAACTGGAGCTGCGCCACTTCCGCAACCTCGGAGTCCAGGAATTGCAGTTCCCCCCCGAGGGGGTGGCGGTCGTCGGCGACAACGCGCAGGGGAAGACGAACCTCCTCGAAGCGATCTACTACCTGGAGAGCTTCCGTTCATTCCGGGGTGCGGGTGACGCCGAATTGACGGCCTTTTCGGAAGACGTGTTCCACCTCCGGGGATCGGTGGACGGCAGTGAGCCGACGACCGTGGCGGCGGGCTTCGACAGAAGGACGAAGAGCAAGAAGGTGACGGTGGACGGAAACGACGCGATCAGAGTCTCGGCCGCCCTTGGCAGACTGGCGGCGGTCGTGTTCTCGCCGTCGGATGCGGAGCTGGTGAGCGGCGGGCCCGCCGTGCGCCGCCGTTTCCTGGATGTCGTCCTTTCTCTGAACCGGCGCGGATACCTCGAAACGCTGCAGGAATACCGCAGGACGCTGGCTCAGCGGAACGCCGCGCTGCGGAGCGGGCCGGGCGGGCCTGTCCGCAGGGAGTGGGCAAGTCCGTGGGAGGACCGGCTCGTTGGAACGGGAGCCCGTCTCACGCGCATGCGGGAAGAGTGGGTATCGGAGTGGTCCGGGCACTTCGCGCGGTACTACGAGACCATCTCCGGAGGCGACTCCGCCGCGGTCGCGTATCGGCCGAACCTCGGCCCCGGCCGGACCCGGGAGGCTGCGGGCGATCCGGCTCCGGCCGAGGAGGGCGAGTTGCGCGAACGCTTCAGGGGCCGTCTCGACGACTGCTGGCAGAGGGATGCGCGGCTCGGCACGACCGGCGCGGGACCCCATCGCGACGAACTCCTCGTCACGATCGCCACCGGCGGCGGCGGGCTTCCCGCGCGCGCCTACGGGTCGGGCGGGCAGCGCCGCACGGCCGCGCTCGCGCTCCGGCTCACCGAAGCGGCCACCATCCGCCGGCAGCGCGGGACCGAACCGATCCTCCTCGTCGACGACGCCTTCGCCGAACTCGACGCGGGCCGCTCCGGCCGCCTGGCCACGCTGCTCGCGGAGGAGAGTACTGGCCAGGTGATCCTGACCGTCCCCAAGGAGTCGGATGTGCGGATGCCGGGCCGCAGCCTGCCGCACTGGCGCATTCAGGGTGGGAAGGTCGCGGCGTGACGGCCGCGAGGAGGACGCGCCGGACGGCCGCGGTTCCGGAGCCCGTCGGGGACGTTCTGGCCGGCTATCTGGACCGGACGGGGTTGGGCGAGGCGCTCGGGCGGCTGGGTGCCCTCGACGAATGGACCGGCGCGGTGGGGCCGAAGGTCAGCCGGGTCACCAGGCCGGTGGAGGTGCGAGGGGACACGCTGGTGGTCGAGGTGATTTCCAGCGCGTGGCTCGCTGAGCTGTCGATGATGCGCCCGTTGATATTGGAGCGGGTCAACAGGGCCAGGGCCGGGCCGGCCATCGGGGATGTCCGGTTCCGCCTGGCGGAGCAATGATCTCAGAGGTGGGCATATGACGGTAAAGACCAGAGCAGGCGACTACACGTCGAGACAGATTCAGGTCCTCAAGGGGCTGGAGGCGGTCCGCAAGAGGCCGGGGATGTACATCGGCTCGACCTCGGCCCGGGGGCTTCACCACCTCGTCTACGAGGTCGTGGACAACAGCATCGACGAGGCGATGGCGGGGCACTGCACCTCGATCAGCGTGGTGATCCGGCCCGGCGATATCATCACCGTGGACGACAACGGCCGCGGGATCCCCGTGGACATGCACCCGACCGAGGGAGTCCCGGGCGTCGAGCTGGCGATGACCACCCTCCACGCGGGCGGCAAGTTCGACAAGACCTCCTACAAGGTCTCCGGCGGGCTGCACGGGGTCGGCGTGAGCGTGGTGAACGCGCTCTCGGAGTGGCTCGAGGTGGAGGTCAGGCGGGGCGGCAGACGCTATCACCAGCGCTACGAGCGCGGCATCAAGACCACCGATCTGGCGGACCTTGGGTCCGCGCGGGACCGGGGCACGCTGGTCACCTTCAAGCCGGACCCGGAGGTATTCACCGAGCTCGACTTCAGCTTCGACAGGCTGTCCGCCCGGCTCCGCGAGCTGGCCTTCCTCAACAAGGGACTCGAGATCGTGCTGCGCGACGAGCGCACCGACGAAGAGGTCGAGCACGTCTACCGGTACGACGGGGGGCTGGCCGAGTTCGTGACCTGGCTGCGGGGGACGCGTTCCCCGGTGCACGACAACGTAATCTACTTCGAGACGGACCGGCCCGAGGCGCAGATCGAACTCGCCATGCAGTACGACGACGGCTTCTCGGAGAACATCCACACCTTCGTCAACAACATCAACACGCACGAGGGCGGCACCCACCTCACGGGGTTCAAGGCGGCGCTCACGCGAACCATCAACGACTACGCCCGCAGGAACAGGATCTTCAAGAAGGACGAGAACCTCTCGGGCGACGACGTGCGCGAGGGACTGACCTGCGTGCTCAGCGTCAAGGTCATGGAGCCGCAGTTCGAGGGCCAGACGAAGACCAAGCTGGGCAACTCCGAGGTGCGGGGGGCGGTCGAGGCGGCGGTGAACGAGCACCTGTCGGCGTTCCTGGAGGAGAATCCCAGGTCGGCGAGGGCGCTGATCGAGAAGTCGCTGCAGGCGGCGCGGGCCAGGGTGGCGGCGCGCAAGGCGCGCGATCTGGCCCGCAAGAAGAGCGGACTGGAGGGCGGGGTGCTGCCGGGCAAGCTGGCCGACTGTTCGATCGCCGACCCGGCGCTTTCCGAGATCTACCTGGTCGAGGGGGACAGCGCGGGGGGCTCGGCGAAGCAGGGCCGGGACCGCTCCTTCCAGGCGATCCTGCCGCTCAAGGGCAAGATCCTCAACGTCGAGAAGGCACGGATCGACAAGATCCTCTCCAACGACGAAATCCGGGCCATGGTCACCGCGATCGGGGCCGGGATCCGCGAGGACTTCAACATCGAGAAGGCCCGCTACCACAAGATCATCATCATGACCGACGCCGACGTGGACGGCGCCCACATTCGCACCCTGCTCCTCACCTTCTTCTTCCGCCAGATGCGGGAACTGATCGACCGGGGGTACGTCTACATCGCGCAGCCGCCGCTCTACCGGGTCCACAGGGGGAAGACGGAGCGCTACGTCTACAGCGAAGCGGAGCGGGACCAGGAAGTCAGCAGGCTCTCCAACGGCAAGGATGGCCGGGGGATCTCGGTCCAGCGCTACAAGGGTCTGGGCGAGATGAATCCGGAGCAGCTCTGGAAGACGACGATGGATCCCGACGTGCGCACGATCCTGAAGGTGACGGTGGAAAGCGCGACCGAGGCGGACGGGATCTTCAGAAGGCTGATGGGCGACGAGGTGGAGCCCCGCCGCCGCTTCATCGAGGAGAACGCGAGGTACGTGCGCAATCTCGATGTATAGCGGAGCGTGGATGCTCCCGCGCCCGGACCGAGGGTGGCGCACTGGATAGGCAAAGTGTAAAGAGAATTTGACGTTTTGTAATGTTTTCATGACAACTGGGACTGGAAGCCACCCTCGGGTTCGGGCTCACGTTCCGTTGGAATCCCCGCGCTTGCGGGAAAGGGAGGGAGTCATTCGGACTCCCCGGAATGGTCGCGGCGCCCAGTGGATCAGGGATCGGGCACCGCATCAGCAGAATCAATAAGGAGAGAAATGGAACGATGCACTACCAACGACTACTGAGGGTTCTTGCGACCCTCGCAACCCTTGCGGCCCTGGCGGGCGCTGCCCCGGCGCCGGTCCAGAGCCAGACCGGCGTCATTCAGGGCCGGGTGCTGGACGCCACTTCGGGGCGTCCGCTGTCCAACGCGCAGGTCCTCGTCACGGGGACGGGAATCGGTCAGCTCACCAATGCGTCAGGCAGCTTTCTGCTTTTGAATGTGCCCGCCGGCGAGCACGTCGTTCGGTCGACGCTGATCGGGTACACCGAGGCCGAGCAGACCGTGACCGTTGCGGCCGGACAGACGGCCAGCATCGAAATCGAGATGTCGTCGACGGCGATCGCACTCGACGAGGTCGTCGTGACCGGCGTGGGCGCGGAGACCGCCCGGCGCGCGCTCGGCACTTCGGTCGAAGTCCTCACCAGCGACGACATCGCGCAGGCGCCCGTCCAGTCCGTCGACCAGCTGCTCCAGGGCCGCGTCGCCGGCGCGACCGTCAACGCCACCTCGGCCCAGCCGGGCACCGGCTCGCTGATCAACTTCCGGGGCATTTCCTCGGTGTTCGGCGCCCAGACCCCGGTCATCTACGTGGACGGGGTGCGGGTCGACAACGACCAGTCGACCGCCGCGGGCACCGGGGGCGAGCAGTCTTCCGCGCTCGCCGACCTGCTGACCAGCGACATCGAGCGGATCGAGATTACCAGGGGCGGAGCGGCATCGACGCTGTACGGGTCGGATGCCGCGACCGGGGTCATCCAGATCTTCACCCGGAAGGGCACCCCCGGAGCGCCGCGCATCACGGCGCGCATCGAGCAGGGCATCGAGGTGCCGGAGCTCAAGTACATCTTCGACACCGGCGTGATCTTCCCCGGCCGGGTCGAGTCCGGCGAGGTCACCGGAACCTTCCTGCAGGACGAGTACTTCAGGAACGGGCAGGCGCAGAGCTACTACCTGGGGGTGAACGGGGGCACCGCCGACGTGACCTACAGCGTCAGCGGCCGCCTCGGGGACCGGACGGGCACGCAGCCCAAGGACGCCAGCACCAACTACAACCTGCGGGGCGGGCTGCAGGCGTCCCTCAGCGACGACTTCACCCTGGAGTTCTCGGGCAGCTACGTCCGCCACAACTTCCAGCGGCTCTACAACGGATCCTCAATCGGGGATCCCATCACCACCTTCGAGGTCGGCGACGCCCTCTTCTTCTCGGGCGCCTCCACCCTGCGGGAGGCCTTCGACATCTTCCTGATGCCGGACATCGACGAGTGGGTCAACCGGTTCATCTTCGCCGCCAGCGCGCGCTGGGACATCCGCGACGACCTGTCCGCCAGGATCACGGTGGGCAGCGACAACCGGAGCAACCAGCAGCGGATCTATCAACCGATCGGCTTCACCCCGGGCGAAGCCACCGGCCAGCTGAACCGTCGGGACCGCTCCTTCACCTCGGTGTCGCTCGACGCGGGTGCGACCTACGCCTGGGAGAACCCCGACGGGAGCATCGGTTCCTCGCTGACCGTCGGCGTGCAGGGATTCCGGGAGGATGAGAGCATCGTCAACGGCAACGGACTGGGCTTCGCCCTGCCGGGCTCCTTCGACTTCGACGCGGCCGCCGAGATCACCGCCTTCGAGGGCAACGCCGAGGTGTTCAACGGGGGGCTCTACGTGGACGAACAGCTGAGCCTCTGGAACAAGCTGTACCTCGGCGGCGGATTCCGCATCGACGCGGGTTCCAGCTTCGGAGACAACATCGACACGGAACTGTATCCCAAGGCCACCGGGTCGTACATGCTCTCCGACGACGTCGGCCTGCCGTTCGTGGACGAACTCAAGCTCCGCACCGCCTACGGGCAGACCGGCAGGTTCCCGGGCGCCTTCCTGAAGGACCGGACCTTCTCCGCCATCTCCTTCCGCGGGGAGTCTGCTCCCAGGTTCGCCAATCCCGGCAACGCGGAGCTGCGGCCGGAGAAGACGACGACGATCGAGGCCGGGATCGACGCCGCCCTGTGGAACAACCGGATCGGCATCGACCTGACCGTCTACGACGCCCGTACGACCGACGCGCTCTTCCAGGTGCCGCGCCAGCCGGTGACCGGCCAGGGCACGCAGCAGGAGAACGTGGGAGAGATTCTGAACCGCGGTGTCGAGCTGGGCGTCAACCTCGATGTTCTCAACACCAGACAGCTGGTGTGGAGCCTGGGTGGCACCTTCCGGTACACCCACAACGAGGTCACCGACATGGGCGGCGTCGCGGACTTCGGCGCGGACGGTTCCCAGAAGCGCGTGACCGGCTGCTGGACGATGGTCGATGGGGAATGCCGCGGCGGACCCGTGGGTGCCTGGTGGGTGACCATGCCGGTGGACACCAACGGAGACGGTCTGCCGGATGGCTCCGAACGCCAGTTCACCGGGGGATTCCCGGTTCCGGACAAGAGCGGGAGCTTCAACACCACGTTCGGGATCGGCAACAACCTGACGATCAGCGCGCTCGCGGACTGGGCCGCCGGCCACCAGGTGTTCGACTGGGGCTCGGTGTGGGCCACCTTCAACGGGATCTACCGGCGTGAGCGCGTTCGCTGCGGAATGGAAGAGGGCGCGGCCGAAGGCTGTGAGTACGCCTTTCCCACCCGGTACGACGCCAGCGGAGTCGCACAGGGCAAATACAGCCAGAACGCGGCGCGGAGCGCCTTCCTCTACGACGGCGACTTCCTCAAGCTCAGGGAGGTGTCGGTGTGGTACGCGCTTCCCGAAGCCTTTGCCGCCGGCATGAACGCCAGCCGTGCTTCGCTCTTCGCAAGCGGGCGCAACCTGTGGATCTGGTCCCGTAACGAGATCGTCGACGGCGAACTCAACGGGCTTTCCGGCGGCGGACTGCAGCTCGGAGGCGAGACCAGTGCCACCCTTTCCCCGAACCGGCAGTTCAAGTTTGGTGTCGAGGTCGTCTTCTAATGGCCGGCATGCAACGGAGAACGGATAGAATGATGAAGAGAGACATATCGATCCCGAGGTGGGGACGGCTGGCCATGGCCGGGGTGCTTCTCGGCGCCCTGGCGGCCGGCGGCTGCGACGCCATCGATCCCACCGGAGTGAACAATCCGACGACCACCGACGAGGACCTGGCGCAGGCCACCAACCCGACCGAAGCGCTGCTTCCCGGGCTGAGGGCGCAGTTCGCCCGGCTGATCAACGCCTACGTCGTCGCGGAGGTCGTTACCGACAACTACTCGATCCACGGCACCGGGCTCATCCAGACGCTGGACGCGCCGAACGAGATCACCCCCGACATCATGAACGCGACGGGGACGAGCGCCACCGGGGTCTACTGGAACGTCCAGGAGCTGCGCGCGCTGGCGAATTTCGTGATCGACGAGATCGCGCCGAACGACGCCGGGGCGCCACCGGCGCTCGTCGCCGAGGCCCACTACTACCGGGGCATGGCGTACCTGATCATGGGCGAGGTCTTCTCGGCGGTGCCGCATGAGGAGGACGGCGCCCCGCAACCCGTCGAGGTCGCGCTGGGCCGGGCCGTCACCGACCTGCAGGCGGCGACGGGTTTCGGACCGCAGACCAACGCGGCTCTGGCGCGGGCCTATCGGCTCCAGGGTGACCGGGGAGCCGCTGCCGGGGCGGCGAACGCGGTGCTGTCGGCCGACGCGGAGTTCCTCTTCGCGCCTCCCTATGACGCGGGTTCCATCGCGAACACGTCGGTGTTCTTCCTGGTGCTGAGGGCGTTGCAGGAGATGCAGCCGCTCCCCCGGCTGGACTTCCTCGATCCCAAGTACACGGTGCGCGACGCCGCCATCCCCATCGCCAAGGCGGAGGAAATGCACCTGATCCTGGCGGAGGTCGCGCTGGCGTCGGGCGACCTGGCGGGGGCGAAGAGCCAGCTCGCCAGTGCCATTCGGCTCGCCGGAACCCGTGGCACCGTTTCCTTCGACGACATCGACGAGCGCCGCAACGCCGATCTCAGCCTGCGCCCGAGGGACTCCGAAATCCTCGTGCGGGCGGATGCGGACAGCCCCTTCCGGGCCGGCCTGGTGCTCGACCGCCCGGGTGACGGGCTCACGATCTCCAACATCTCCGGGACATCGCTCGACGCCGACAGCGTCGCGGCCCTGTCGGAAGCATCCGACCTGTGGCACTCGCTCTGGCTCGCGCGGCAGGAGATCCTCTTCCTGGAGGGCAGAAGGCTCGCCGACCTGGGGATCAAGCTCCCGATGATGCTGCGCGAAATCGACCAGAACCCCAACATCAGCGAGGGTGGGCCGGGCACGGTGCCGGTCCTCCCGGGGTTCGTCCCCGTGGCGCCGCGCTACGCGATGGATGTGTATTCGCCGGTCGAGCTGTACGATGGCGACGGCCCCGACGCGACCCTGCTCAGCACGATGGTGACGATCGGGGTGGACATGAACAGGGTGCTGGTGCAGAACAACGCCTCACCCTTCAACTAGCAACCGGCAGGATGGACCGGCAGTCCGTGGCGGGCGTTGTGTCGCTGCGGGCTGCCGGTCGGACCGTGAGGAGGTCCTCCCGTTGACCGCGGACCGCAAGCGGACGCTGCTCGCCCGACCGGTGGAGCACATCGATGCCACCCGCTTCGACGGGCAGGCGGTGGTGGACTCCTACCGGAACGCGGCCTTCCAGGCAAGGAATCTCGCCGAGGCGGCCGACATCTTCGCGGAGATGATCGAGGATCGCCGGTGCGCGGTGATCCTCACCCTCGCCGGGTCGCTGGTGTCTGCCGGGCTGAAGGAGGCGCTGATCACGCTGGTCGAGTGCGACATGGCCGACGTGATCGTCGCGACGGGAGCGATCGTCGTCGACCAGGACTTCTTCGAGGCGCTGGGCTTCCGCCACTACATGGCGCCGGGGTCGCCCGAGGCGCCGGCCGCGGACGACGAGGAACTGCGCGCGCTGGGCATCGACCGCATCTACGATACCTACGTGGACGAGGCGGATCTGCAGCGCTGCGACCGGACGGTGGCCGGGATCTTCGACGGGCTGCAGGCGCGGCCGTGGTCGAGCCGCGAGCTGATGCGGGAGCTGGGCGCGTACCTGGAGCTCCGCCACGGTGACGCCCGGTCGATCCTGCTGGCCGCGCACCGGAAAGAGGTGCCGGTCTTCGTGCCGGCGCTGAGCGACTCCTCGGCCGGGTTCGGCGTGGTCGCCCACCGGGCGAGGGCGGAACGCGCGGGCCTGCCCCACATCGCCTTCGACTCCGGGAAGGACTTCCATGAACTGGCGGAGATCAAGCTGGCGACGGAGGAGACGGGGCTGATGATGGTGGGCGGGGGCGTGCCGAAGAACTTCGCGCAGGACTCGGTGGTTGCCGCGCGGATGCTGGCGGAGGCGGGATGGGGCGCGGCGGGTGGTGCGGCAGGAGGCGCGGATGCGGCGGCGGTCGCCACCGATTCCTGGAGCGCCCCCGACCCGGCCGACGACCACGTGCCGATGCACCGGTATGCCGTGCAGCTGACGGTGGCGGACGCGCGGGACGGCGGCCTGTCGGGGTCGACGCTGCGCGAGGCCACGACCTGGGGCAAGGTGGCGGCGAGCCGTGAGCGGATGGTGTACGGCGAGGCCACGCTGACGCTGCCGCTCCTGGTGAGCGACGCGTACCACAGGGGCGGATGGCGGAAGCGGGAGGGGATGCGGCTGGGGGCGATCTTCAGCGAGGCGCCGGCCCCGGCGGGTCCGGCTTGACGCAACTCGGCCTGGATTTCGAGGGGCGGCGGGACAGAGCGCCGGACCCGGAGAGGGGTGAGCCACCGGACCGGGAGGAATCAGCTGGCCGGTCCGCGGACGCGAGCCTGCTGGTTCGGGAGCTGGCGCGGATCGCGCGGGAGACGGGGCGCAGGCGGAAGATCCTGGTGACGCGGACGCGAGGGGAGGGGAAGGAGCTGCTGCGCCAGGTGGTGCTGGGCGGACAGTCCTGGGCCGGGTTCGAGGTCACGACGACGCGGCCGCTGGCGATGAAATACGCGGCGGACGAGCTGGCGCGGGCCGGGACGAGGGTTCTGGACGCCTTCGACGAGCAGGCGCTGGTCGAGGAGGCGATCGACAGTCTGGTGGCGGCGGGTGCGGGAGGCGCTTCGGGATCGTGGTTTGCCGGACTCTCCGAGAAGGTCGGTTTCAGGGATGCCGTGCGCAATTCACTCACGGTGCTTCGGCTCGGCGGGATCCGCGCGGCGGCCCTGCGGGATGGCCGGGGTGGGGCGTCCAGGCGGCAGACGCTGCTCTGCGCGGTGGTCGAGCGATTCGAGAGGATGCTGGACGCCCGCAACCTCGCCGATGGGGCCGTGATGCTGGAGACAGCCATCCGGGTCGTCGACTCGCTGCCCGAAGCGCCGGACGCCGCCGCCGGCGTCCCGGCCGATGTTCGCGCCGGTGTCCCGGCCGGCGTCCCCGTTTTCCTCGTTCCAGGGCTCTCCGACAGGGGACTCACGGGACGGTTCCTTCGCGCCCTCGAGCGGCGCGGCGCCACCGTCCTCAGGACCGATCCCGTCGTCGGCCTGGCCGTGCCTCGCGGAATCCTCTGGGACACCGGTCCGCCGGAGTCCGCGGGGAGTCATTTGCACGCGGTGGAGGAGTGGGAAGGGTTGGACGACCGGACCGGCGGGGACGACCGGACCGCGCAACCCCGGATCGAGCTGTTTGCGGCGGGCTCCGTTCACGACGAGCTGAGGGGCGTGCTCCGGCGGGTGATCGAGATGGGCGCCCGCTGGGACGAAGTCGAGATCGTGGCGTCCGATCCCGCGATGTACGGCTCCGCACTCCACGCGCTGGCGGATTCCATGGGAATCCCGGTCACCTTCGCGGTCGGCCTTCCGGTCGAGCGTACCCGGCCCGGGAGGGTCGTGGCCACCTGGTTCAAGTGGATCGAGAGCGGCTTCCAGGAATCGGTGTTCCGCGCGCTGGTGGAGGCCGGTGACGTGAGTCCGCCCGCCCCCGGCGACCGGATTGCGGGCCCACGGCTGGCCCGGGCGCTGAGGCGCGTCAGGATCGGCTGGGGCAGGGACCGCTACATGAGCAGGATTGGCGGGGTGTTGCGCGGGATTCCGGCATCGAAGCCCGGCCGGTACGAGGACGACGAACAGTTCGAACATCGTAAACAACGTGTTGAAAAGGAGTTACGCGCACTTGCGGCCCTCTTGGGACCGGTGCTTGACGCGACCCCGAACGCCCGCGCACCAAAAAACGGTGCGCACCACGCATCGCCCGGCGGGAGTGCGTCCGGCGGGTCCAGGGCCGAAGTTGCCGCCGACACATCGCCGGCCGAAGTCGCCGCCGGCGTAAAGAGTCTGCTTGCCCGCGTCACCGGCGGGACCGCCACCGACGATACCGCACGCGACCGGCTGGCGCGGATCCTCGACCGGATCGAGGCCACCCTCACCCGGCGGACCGACTTTCCATCGGCCGCGGCCATCGTCAGGTCGCTGCTGGCGATCCGGGTCCCGGCGCCCAGAACCGATGGCACCGCCCCGTGGAGCGCCGCCGCGGGCCACCTCTATCTGAGCGACCTGAGGCACGGTGGGGCCGCGGGGCGCCGGCACACCTTCATCGTGGGGTTGGACTCCACGCACTTCCCCGGCTCGGCCATCGAGGACCCCATGCTGCTCGACCGGGAACGGATGCGCCTGGGGCAGGGAGAGCTCGCCTTCGCCGGAGACCGCGCCGCGGATGCGCGCTTCAACCTCGCGCAGCTCGTGGCGCGCCTGCGGGGCTCGATCGTGCTCAGCTACGCGCGGTGGGATCCGGCGGAGGCGCGGGCGCTGTCCCCCGCCCCCGAACTGCTGCAGGCGCTCCGGCTGATGGAGGGTGACCGGACGCTCAACTTCGACGATCTCGACCGGCACCTTGGCGTCACCGAATCCCGTCTCCCCCGCGAGGGCCTGCGCGCGGACCTGGACGCCTGCGATGTGTGGCTGCGTGCGCTCGCCACCCGCGACGGCAGACTGCGCGACGGGGTGCAGTCGGTGGGCCGGGCCTATCCCCGACTGGGGCGGGGCCTTGCCGCCGCCGCCGCCCTGGAGAGCGATCAGGCGACCGTGCACACGGGCATCATCGAGGCACGGGATCCGCCGCTGTCGTACCGTGATCTGCGCGGCCGCATCCTGTCGGCGAGCCGCCTCGAGTCCCTGGGCGCCTGCCCCCGGCGCTTCCTCTTTGCCAACGTCCTTCGGGTCTCGCCACCCAACGACCCGGAGTTCGATCCCCACCGCTGGCTGGACGCGCTGCAGCGGGGAAGCCTGTTGCACGACGTGTACGAGCACACCCTGCGCCAGGCGCGGGAACGGGGGATCGACCCTGTCGACGACGCCTTTCTGGCGCTCGCGCTGCGGCGCGTCGATCGCGAGGTCGCCCGGATGACGAGGCGGGTGCCGTCGCCGAGTCGGGTGGTGCGGGAGATCGAGACCAGGGGGCTACGCGATGACGTCCATTCCTTCGTGGAGATGATCCGCAGCGCGCCGCCCCCCTGGACCGCGCTCGAGATGGACTTCGGGATGGACGATGTGGGCGTCGAAATCCCCGCCGGGAAAGCGCCGGTTCGCGTGCGGGGCCGCATCGACCGCGTGGACGACCGCGGGACGCACCTGCGGGTGGTGGACTACAAGACCGGCAGCGACTACGGCCACGACAGGAAATCGGGTGTGTACCGGGGAGGGCGACGCCTCCAGCACGCGCTGTACACGGCAGCGGCGGCAGCGGTGCAGGGCAAACCCGTCGACTACATGGAGTACCACTTCCCCACCCGCCGCGGCGAAAACCGGATTCGGCGGTACGCGGTGCCGGACCTCCAGCACGGCGGCGCTCTCGTCGCCATGATGCTCGAGGGTGCGGCCAGGGGTTGGTTCCCGGCGACGGACGACGCCGATGATTGCCGCTTCTGCGACTATCAGGACATGTGCGGCGTGAGGCCGGCCGAGTGGGGCAAGCCGTCGTGCCGCTTTGCGGAGTGGACGGAGCGGAACCTGGCCACGGTGCCGGAGCTGTCCGCGCTGAGGCGCGCGCGCAACTGGAAGGACGAGGAGCCGCTGCTGTGAGCGACGCCGCCCGCAAACCGCCCGACCAGGCCGAACGGGACCGCATCGTCGAGGATCTGGATCGCAACATCCTCGTCGAAGCGGGTGCCGGCTCCGGGAAGACGAGGTCGCTGGTGGACCGGATGGTCGCGCTCGTCCGCACCGGGACCTGCACCGTCGATCAGATCGCGGCGGTCACCTTCACGCGCAAGGCGGCCGCGGAGCTCCGCCAGCGCTTCCAGGTCAGCCTCGAAGACGCGCTGGCCCGCGCGCCGGACGACGACCCGCGCCGCGAGCGGCTGGAGGACGCGATCCGGGACCTCGACCGCACCTTCCTCGGCACGATCCACGCCTTCTGTGCCAGGCTGCTCCGCGAAAGGCCCCTGGAGGCCGGCCTCGATCCGGGCTTTCGCGAATTGCAGGAGACCGAAACCGTCCGCATGAAGCGCGCCTTCTGGCTGGACTTCCTCGAGCGGCTCGGCTCGGACGGCGACCCGGATCTGGAGGAGCTCGCCCGGCTGGGGATCGAACCCGACCTGCTACAGCCCCTCTTCGACGAGCTCGTGGAAAACCCGGATGTGGACTTCGGCTTCCGCCCCGGGGCTCCGCCCGCCGAGGAGGAACTGCGGGCCGTGCGCGCCCGCTTCGACGAACTCCTCGACCGGGCCGGGCGGATGATGGCCGGCCGGACGCCGCCGAAGGGCTGGGATGCCTTCGGCAAGCGCATGCGCACACTGCTCTACTGGCGCGGCGCGCTCGACTGGGACGATCGCCGCGCCTTCTTCGACGCGCTCGCCAGGATTCACCTCAAGTCGGGCAGGCTCACGCAGAAGACCTGGGCGGACACCCCATCGGGAAAGGCGGCCGCCAAGGCGCTGGGGCAGGCGTTCGAGGAGTTCGCCGAGGCCGGGAGTCGGGCGGACGAGTCGCTGAGGGCGTGGTGGGCCTACCGCTACCCCGTCGCGATGCGGATGGCCAACCGGGCGGCCCTCGGATTCGCGCAGCAGCGCAAGGACCGTGGCGAGCTCAACTTCCAGGACCTGCTGGTTCTCACCGCCGGACTGCTCCGTGAGGAGCCGGGCGCCCGCCGCGACCTCGGCAGGCGCTACCGCCATGTCCTCGTGGACGAGTTCCAGGACACCGACCCGCTCCAGGCCGAGATCCTACTCCTGCTCACGAGCGAACCGGAAGGCGGCGACGACTGGCGGAAGGTCGTTCCCCGGCCGGGCGCCCTCTTCGTGGTCGGAGATCCGAAGCAGAGCATCTACCGCTTCAGGCGGGCCGACATCGCGCTCTACGATTTCGTCAAGAACCGCTTCGAGGCCTTTGGCGATGTGCTGCTCCTTGCGGCCAACTTCCGTTCCCTGGACGCCATCGAGGCGCTGGTGAAGGGGATCTTCGACCGCGAGGACCGCTTCGCGCAACACGACACGGACCGCCAGGCCGCCTTTGCGCCGCTGCTCGTTCAGCCCTGGGTCAGGGGCGAGGAGGACGCCGGTCCCGGACTGGTGGCCGCCTACGAGGTGCGGGGCGCGAACCAGGACGGGGTGGCCGGGGACGACGCGGAACGAATCGCCTCGATGATCGCGCGGCGGGTGGCCGCCGGCGAACGCAGTCCCGGCGACTTCATGGTGCTGACCCGTACGCGCAAGTACCTCGGCGTCTACGCGCGCGCCCTGGAGGACCGCAATCTTCCCGTCGAGGTGTCGGGCGCGGGTGTGGGCTTCGAGGACGAACTCGCGGCGCTCCTCCTCCTCTTCCGGTGCCTCGCCGACCCGGCCCACGAAGTCCGCGTCCTCGGAGTGCTCACCGGGCCCCTCTTCGGGATCACCCTCGACCGGCTCGTGGAGTTCCGGGACGGTGATGGGAGCTTCCGCATCAACCGGCCCGCCGACGGCGACGGCGAGGTGGCCGGAGCACTCAACATGCTGCACGGGTGGTGGAGGCGGGCGCGCCGGGAGCCGGCGGACGTGACCGCAGAGCGCCTGGTGGCCGAGACGGGTCTCTTCCCGCTGGCCGCGGCCGGGTCGCTGGGGGAGCTTCGCGCCGGGGCGCTGGTGTACCTGCTCAACGCCGTGCGGGGCAGGGCGCTCGAGGGCGACACCTCGCTCGCCGGGGCGGTGGATGCCCTGGAGGCGGCGCTGGACTGGGAGGACGCCGAGGCCCCGCTGGTGCCCGAACGTCCGAACTGCGTCCGTGTGATGAACCTTCACCGGGCCAAGGGACTGGAGGCGAAGGTGGTGTTCCTGGCGGCGCCCTTTCCGGAGCCGCAGTGGGACCCCGACAAGCGGGTAGCCCGGGACGAGGAGGGAGTGGCCCGCGGGACCATTCCCATCGTGGTGAAGCGAGGGTGGAGCAGGGAGGTGATTGCCCAGCCGCTCAGCTGGGAGGATGATCAGGCGATCGAGGCCGCCTTCGAGGAGGCGGAGAAGGTTCGCCTGCTGTACGTGGCGGTGACGCGGGCCCGCGACGAGCTGTGGGTCGCGCGGCGGGTGGGGGGGCGGAAGGGGAGGCCATCGGTGTGGGAACCGGTCGAGGAGTGGGTGATGGCGCAGGCCGCGCGGGAGGGGGGGGCGGGGGGAGGGGGCATCGCCGGGGTGGTCGAGCTTCCGCGCGAGGATCCTCCCGCGCCGGATGCGATGGACCCGCAGACGGATCTGTCGCCGGCGATGGCGGCGGTCGCCGAGGCGGCCGGTCGCGCCCGCGCGCCGACCTACCGGCTGGACGCGGTGACGGCCCGGGCGAAGGGGGACGCCGCTGCGGAGCCCTCGCCCGCAGACGATCCCGCCCGTGGTACCGAGTCCCCCGTGCATGCGGAGGCCTTCGCTCCGCCCGCGCCGCGTCCCGCGACGGGAGGGTTCGAGTGGGGCAGCGTGGTGCACGACGTACTCGCGGCGGCAGGAGAAGGCACGCGCGGCGTAGCGCTCACCCAGCTGGCGCGCGACCTGCTGGTCGAGTTCGAGCGCCCGGTCGACGCCACCGGGGCGCCCACGGAACTGGAGGCGCTCCTCGCAATGGTCGAGGCCGTGCGCAACTCGGAGACCTGGCGCAGGGCGATGGCGGCCGGCGAGCGCCATGTGGAAGTGCCCTTCGCCGTGAACGTGGGTCCCGGTCCGGGGCGCGGCGACGTGATCGAGGGCGTCATCGACCTCGTCTTCCGGGAAGGAGACCGGTGGATCGTCGCCGACTACAAGACCGACAGCGGCGACGACCCCGGCTTCCCGGACAGGGTCGGGCGGTACCGCGCCCAGGTCGACCTCTACGCGCAGTGCTGGGAGCGGCTCACGGGCGAGGAGGTGGCCGAGCGGGTGCTGGTCTTCACCGCGCAGGGGCGGACGGAGGTGTGGTGATGGCGGACGGAGGTGTGGTGATGGCGGACGGAGCCGAGGTGATGGCGGACGGAGCCGAGGTGATGGCCGACAGTGTCCGGGTCATGGCCCGCGCCCGACGGCCGGGCGTTCGCGGACGAACATCGGCCGCGCGGCCGAGCGGGTACTGGCGGACAGGCACCGGGCTCCCGAAGTTTGGGTACTTCAACCTCAACGAAAGGCTGTCGATGAAGCTCACGAAGATGTTCCCGGCGTTGGCCGCTGCCGCGCTCACTGCGGCTGCCTCCGGCCCGATGCAGGCGCAGGAGGAGCGGGGACCCTTCCCCGAAGGCTGGCAGGTCCGCTTCGACCGCGAAGGGTCCAGCATGGAGGACCTGAGTTTCGAAGTCATGCCGCCGGGGATGCACGTCACCACCGGTCCGGCGATGATCGCCTATCACCCGGATTCCGTCGCCACCGGCGACTTCCGCATCGAATCCGAGACCTTCCTCTTCGATCCCGGCAGGCGCCGCGAGGCCTTCGGCTTCTTCATCGGCGGTTCGGATCTGCAGGGCCCGAACCAGCGCTACACCTACTTCCTCGTGCGCGAAGGCGGCGAGTTCCTGGTCAAGACCCGCTCCGGCAGCGAAACCGGTCTCGTGCAGGACTGGACGGCGCACCCCGCCATCGTCGCCTACGCCACGAAGCCCGCGGACGCCAGCACCGCGAAGAACGTCCTGGTCCTCGAGGCGCGGGGCGACCGGCTGAGTTTCTCGATCAACGGCGAGGAGGTGTGGAGCGGATCACGGCAGGGGCTGGAGACGGAAGGAATCTTCGGACTTCGGGTCAACCACGGCCTGAACATCCACGTGACCACGATCATGCGGAGCCCGGCAGGTTAGCTTGCCGACACAAGCTAAGCTAAGAATTATTAAGCTAAGAAAGATTATCTAAACTCCGTCCGATCCTGGATCTCCGTTGTTGAGGTCCTTGAACTCGAGCCCGCAGCCCGAGCTGCCGCGGATGTTGGGCATGAGGACCACGTAGCCGCGCTGCGCGAAAAAGTGCACCTGCTGGTGGCGGCGGAACCGGTCGTCGAACCGGGAGGTGGGGCCGCCGTGGATCCGGATCATCGCAGGAAGCGCTCGCCCGCCGCGGGCGAGCATTCCAAGTGCGATGACTGCAATCGCGAAGCGTCCTGTCGTCCCCTCAGAAGTCGATCCAGAAGCTGGCCTTCGCCAGGAGCACGTTGCGCATCGGGTCGGAGAAGAGGTTCTGGAGGTCGCCGACGCCGTCGAAGGCGGGATCGGTGATCCGGTCCGAGCGGTCCTGGGCCCACACCAGGAAGAATGTCGAACCGGGAACGTACTCCCAGCGCAGCACGACGTTGCTCCTGAAGGATCGCAGTCGGAAGTCGGGGTTGAAGAAGCGGATCGTCCGCGCGGGGCCTGCCCCGTCCGCGTCGACCGAGTAGAAGTTGCCGGTCTGCTCGATGGTGGACCGGCCGTCGCCGAAGCGCATGAAGCTGTAGGTGCGGGGTGCCTGCAGCGCCGCGAAGCCCTCGTAGTCGCCGGTGGAGACGAACGGCTGCGCGTACACCTGCAGCGTCAGCTTCGGCGTGAGCGCCAGGTCCGTGCGGAGCGTGACGTTGATCGACGAACGCCGCAGCTCCGCGAAGAGGTAGCGGCGGCCGTAGGTGGCCTGGGCCGACGGGTCGGTGGACTGCGTCACGTAGAAGGCGGGGGTCATGCTGCGTGTGAAGCGGGGTCGCACGCTCCAGCTGAACACTTCACCCCGGCCGGAGAGCGATGGGGCCAGGGTCGCCGACCATCCCCCCTCCACGTCGCCGCCGTAGCTGACCCACATCCCTCCCGACACCCGTTTCCGGCCGTCGCTGTTCACCGACAGGCTGCCGCCCCAGCTCGCGGGGTTGAGCATGGTCGGCCCGCCGCGGGTGGTGCGGTGGCTCATCGTCTCGAACTCGTAGCGGGCGTCGAGCCGCAGGTAGTGGAAGCCGGTCGTCTGCCCGGTCGCATTGAGGTTGAGCCCGCGGTTGTAGATCAGGTTGCCGAAGTTGCGCCGCTCCGACCCCGACAGCGTGATGCTTCCGGAGCGGAAGAGCCGCCCGGGACGCACCCAGCGCCGCGTTCCCCTGCCCGTCATCGCATAGGTGTCGGCGACGGTCTGGTAGCCGGCATCGTTCATGTCGAACCCGGGGGAGATCACGGTCCCCTCCATCCCGAAAAGCCATTCGCCCGCCACCTTGTTGAACGCGAGCTCGCCGGCGTAGCCCGCCATCTCGGTGAGCTCGGGATCCAGGCTGACGTAGTCCTGGTCGGGACGCTGGAAGTAGCGCACCGAGGAGTACTGCGCCCGCAGCATCGCCTCGGGGCTCCCGCTGATGTACGATCCGCCGGCCCAGCCCTGCAGCCGGTAGCTCCGGTTGGACAGGTGGTGCATGAAGTCGACGCCGCCGGCGTATGCCCGGTCGCGGAGCCGCTGGAATGCGTCGACGTCCAGATCGCGCTCCACGCCGGTCGCGATTGCGCCGAGGTAGCTGTCGCCGTTGCGCAGGTCTCGGCGCACGCGCAGCGCGGTGATGTTGGAGAGCGGGTCGACCGGCACTTCCGTGAACGGGGAGTCTTCATTCTCCGCCACCCGCGCCGTCTCGCGCTGGGTGGTCGCGTTCACGAAGCCGAGCACCCATCCCCCCTCGGTCCGGCCCGAGACCTTGGCGGCGCCCAGGATGGTGGAGGCGGCGGGCTGGTCCACGAAGGTCCCCCGGCCGCGGGCGGAGAGGGCCGGGCGCTGTCCGATCCGCCGCGAGTAGAAGAAGCGCTGTCTCTCCAGCCCGCCGAATCCGAAGAGGCCCGATCCCTCCACGAAGAACGGGCGGCGCTCGTCCAGAAAGGTCTCGAAGGCCGTGAGGTTCACGACCTCCGGGTCGGCCTCCACCTGGCCGAAGTCGGGGTTGACGGTGGCGTCCAGCGACAGTCCGCTGGTGAGGCCGTACTTGAGGTCGACGCCTGCCGAGCCCCAGTATGCGGAGCCGTCGTCGAAGGGGCTGAGCGGATTGGCCCGCTGGTCGTAGGTGGCGCGGGTCACCGCGTAGGGGAGGAGCTCGACGCGGCCCGGGCGGCGCACGTCCTCCAGCCCGACGAGGTGCCCGAACTGCGACGCCCAGCCGCTCACGGTCGGCGGGTTCCAGTTCCACTCGGTGCCTTCGCCCGCATGCAGGATGTCGCGCCTGAAGTTGATCCCCCACACCTGCCGGTCGCCCTCCCGAAAGCGCAGCTGGGAGAAGGGGATGCGCATTTCGGCCACCCAGCCGAGCGAATCCACCTCGGTGGCCACCTCCCAGACCGGGTCCCAACCGGTGTCGCCCCCGCGGGGACTGTCGTTGGGAGCCGCGAGGTCGTTGCGTCCGCCGGCCGGGGTCACGCCGAAGACGAAGGCGGTGCGGTGGTCGTGGTAGGAGTCGATCTGGACCTGGAACTGGTCGTTCTGCTGCATGAAGGAGTCGCGCCTGCCGCGGCGTCGCGAAACGGTCGCGGGATCCGCGGCGTACATGCGCGCGCCGATGTAGAGGGCGTCGGTCGTGTAGGCGACCCGCACCTCGGTCCGTTCGGAGGCGGGGAGGCCGTCGCCGGGCCGGTCGCGGCGGAAGCCGGTGGCGGGCGTGGCCATCTGCCAGACGGCGTCGTCGAGGCGCCCGTCGAGGACCGGGGCGGGGCTCGCGCGCACGGCGGTCACCACCTGGGGTACGCCGCCGCGGTGGGCCAGGCCGGAATCGGCGGCTGCGGTCGGTGGGGCGACCGCCGGGCCGTTGGAGGATGTGGGGGCCGCGGCCTGAAAGACAAGGAGTGCTGTTGCGAGCGTCATACGAGAATCCCGTGGAAGAAGCCGAGGCGCTCAGGCATCTTGCGATGTCATGAGAAGGTTACAAGATGTCATGTTCTCCTTACTTCTTCGCGCTCGGAGTGCCGATCTGCGTTCCATAGGTAAAGTCACGCTTCCGGTGCGGTTCGTTGAGGCGGCTTCCGGCGGATGGGGATCGTGATCACCAGCCATCCCACCAGCGCGAAGAGGTGGAAGGTGTAGAAGCGCCACCAGAAAGTCAGGGCGCCGAGCTGCTCGCGGGGCAGGTAGCCGCCGACCAGCTCCGCGAAACCGGCCTCGATGGCGCCTCCGCCGGCGGGAATGGGGATGAGCGGCGCTCCGTACAGCAGGAAAAACGGCCACCCGAGCAATTCCGCCAGGTTCTCCGACGCGAATTCGCTTCCGGCCAGGGCGGGGAGTGTGGCGAGACGAGCCGCGATGTGGCCCACGGTGGCCCCTGCAAGGAGCAGCAGGTGGACCGGGGATATGCGGCGCAGGGCCCCTGCGGCCTGGCGAAAGTCGGCGGCGACCGTGACCACGCGCTCCCACCGTGGGCCCGTCACCCCGAAGCGCTGTAGCAGCCGGGGTGCGGACGAGTCGCGGGTCGGGGCGAGGCGCACGGCCAGCCCGACGAGGGTCAGCGAGGCGACGGACCAGGTGAGCGTCGCGCCCATGGCGGTCATCGACACATCCAGCGAAAGCGCCATCACCAGTGCGCAAACGGGCAGCAGGGCCGCTTCGGCCACCACTTCGCCGACGAGCAGCGCTCCGATGTGGCCGCCGCGAATCCGGTTCCGGGAGAGGATCAGTGCCTTGGCCGGGTCCGAGCCGGATCGCGACGGGGTCACCGCCCCGCCGCCGTCGCCGGCGAGCTGGGCCATGGTGGCGACCGTGAGCGGCACCGCGGCACCCATCACCGTGCCGAGGATCACGAAGCGCACCGCGCGGAGGAGGACCTCCAGCACCATCGCCCCGAGTGCGGCCATGTGGTTCCCCGCCGGCAGCACGAAAAGCGCTTCCGGCCCGCCGCTCCTGCGCAGGACCAGTACCGTGACGACCGCGACTCCCGTCAGACTGAGCGCGACGAAGAGGCGCCGGATCAAGACTCCCCGCTACCAGCCCGAGGATGGGACCCGCCGGATACCGCGGGGGGCGGGGCGCCGGGCTGGCCGGCCGTGACCAGCTGGCCGTACAGCGCGAGCAGGCGATCGAAGGTGAGGGACCAGTCCATCGTCCTCTCCGCGTGGGCGCGGGCGCGGGCTCTGGTTCCGGGATCGATGTGGCGCCGCATGGCTCTCATGCCGCGCGCCACGTCGGCGGGATCACCGTGACGGTACAGTTCGCCCGCCCCCGAGCCGTCGATCCGGTCGGGTCCGGCGCCGCGCGCGACGCACAGGACCGGCAGCCCGCAGGCCAGGGCTTCGCCGATCGACAGCCCGAAGGTCTCGCCGGGACCGGGCGCCACGTAGTAGTCGGCGGCGTTGTACATCCGCACGAGTTCTTCCCGGTCGGAGACGTACGGGAGCAGGGTGACGCGGCCGCCGTCCCGGGCCCTCCCGGCGATGCTGGTGCGGATGTTGCCGTCGCCCACGAGGAAGAGTTCGGGCTGCTCGTCGCGAGGCAGCAGGGCGTGCCCGTCGAGGAGCACGTCGAGGCGCTTTTCAGGGCAGAATCGCCCCACGAAGAGCGCTACCGGCGCGCCGTTGCGGGACAGACGCGGATGCCCGTTGGCGCCTTCCAGAGGCCGGAAGGTATCGAGATCGACCCCCAGCGGGACTTCGTGCACGTGCTTGACGCCTAGCGAGCGCAGCTCCCGGGCGACGCTGGCCGAAGCGCAAACGGTGGCGTCGAAGCGGTTGTAGATGGAACGGACTCCCCGCCGGGCGGTCATCCGCAGGACGACCCGCAGCGGACTCAGCACCGCGTGGTCGACGAAGGGTTCCGCGAAGGTCCGCACCAGGTCGGCGTGGTAGAAGCCGACCGTCGGCACGCGCCGTCCGCCGAGGGCGAGGCGTACCAGGATCGGGTCGACGAAGGGGCTGCCGACCTCGATCACCGAGGGCTCTACCGCCTCGAACACGTCGGCGAGCGCCCGCCAGTCGACGAGTTGGCGGTACGCGGGGGCGAACGGAAGAACCGGACTGCGGATGCGGGCGAGGGTGGCGCCTTCCCACTCGTCCATCCCCGTCGTCTCTCCGGGCACCACGATCGTGTGGCGGACCCCCGCCCGGCTCAGCGCGCGCGCCTTCGCGGTCAGATAGGTACGGACCCCCCCGGAGGCGGACGTGGAGAAGAAGGAGGTTACGTCGACCACCGAGATATCGCCGGAAGGGGATGCGCTCCGCCTTCCGTTGGCTTGGGGGGCACTGGCAGCGACGTTTACCATCCAGACCGGGTCCTGGTGCGATTCAAAATCCTGCAGCGGGGGCCGCGAGGCGCTTCTTGCGCGGCCAGCCAACATAAGTCCGGGGGACAGGGCTCGGCAACGGGTAGCGTTGTCCAATGAGAAATGATCATGAGCGGGAAGCCGGTTTCCAGCGGGAAATGAGCATGAGCGGGGGTGCGAGCAGATCATGGGAGCATGATCGTGACACTCTGCACCGAACGGATCCGCACTCTCGACGACATCCGC
>JAJEBR010000005.1 GCA_022822445.1 Gemmatimonadota bacterium
GAGGTCGACGTAGTCGCCGCTGGCCAGCTTGACCTCCTGGCGGACCTTCTCGTAGTGGCTGACTTCGCCCCGGATCACGAGCCGTTCGGGCTCCGTGTAGCCGGCCTCGATCATCTCGTTGGCCAGGTTGGCGTACGCGCGTAGGAACGCGGCCACCATCTTGTACAGCGTGAGGCGCTTCCGTTCGCTGTCGCCGGGCTGCTTGGCGCCATCGCCCTCTCCGACGTCGCAGAAGTAGCGCAGGTAGGCGTCCGTGTCGTGCGGCGGCTTGACGGGTTCGCACAGCGCCTTGACCGCTTCCCGGGTCTCCTCCAAGCGCTCCCGTCCCTGTTTCAGGCGGTCCTTCAACAGGCCCTCCACGTCTTCGCGGTCGTAGTTCCCGAACGCTTCACCCGTGTAGTCCTGGATCGCGCCCTCCAGCGAGCGGAACAGGTCCTTGTAGTCGATGATGTAGCCGTATTCCTTGTCGTCGCCGTCCAGCCGGTTGACGCGGCAGATCGCCTGGAAGAGACCGTGGTCCTGCATCTTCTTGTCGATGTAGAGGTAGGTCGCCGGCGGGGCGTCGAAGCCGGTGAGCAGCTTGTCGACGACAATCAGGAGCTTCATCTGGCCGGGCTCGTTCACGAAGCGGCGCTTGACTTCCTTCTCGAACTGCTCGGCCTTGTGCATGGCCGTGTCCTCGGATTCGTCGAAGTAGTCCGCCAGCATCTTCCGGTACACGTCGTACTTCAGCAGCTTCTCGGTGAGACCCTCGCCCGTCTCTTCGCCCTTGGTGTCTCCTACTGCCGGACTGTAGGAGGTGATGATGGCGCACCGGCCTTTCAGGTCGGTCTCGCTGAATGCCTGGAAGAAGCGGCAGGCTGCGTAGACGCTGTCCGACACGAGCATGGCGTTGCCGCGGCCGCTCTGCAGGCGGTCCTTCATCTCCATGTCCATCAGGATGTCGGCCACGATCTTCCTGATCCGGTCGAGCGAGCTCGTGACCTTGCGCATGGTGGCCCACTTCTGCCTGAGCTGCGCCCTGCCCAGGTCGCTCAGCCCTTTGGTCTTGTGGTCGAACCACTGGTCGATCTTCGCCTCCGAGGTGATGTCCTGGTCGATATCGCGTGCCTCGTAGCGCAGATCCAGCACCACCTCGTCGTCAACCGCCTCGTCGTACTTGTAGGTGTGGATGTAGGGGCCGAAGATCTCGATGCTGCGCTGCTTGTCGGCCCGGAGGAGCGGGGTTCCCGTGAAGCCGATGAGCGTCGCCCCGGGGAGGATGGCCTTCATGGCCTTGTGGAGCTTGCCGGACTGGGTGCGGTGGCACTCGTCCACGAAGACGAAGATCTCGCCGGGAGGGCGGAAACCGCGTGGCACATGTCCCCGGATGTCCCTTACGTACTGGTCGACGCTGCCCTCCTCGGAACTCCCGAACTTGTGGACGAGCGAACAGATCAGCGATTCCTCGGAACCCTGCAGGACCTGGACCAGGTCGGCCCCGCTTTTCGTGCGGTAGATGTCCTCGTCCACGCCCGTGAAGACCTTCTCGATCTGCTCGTCGAGTTCGGTGCGGTCGGTGACGATCAGCACGCGGCCGTCCACACCCTTGAGTTCACGGATCCACTTGGCCAGCCACACCATCGTGAGGCTCTTCCCGCTGCCCTGCGTGTGCCAGATGATCCCGCCCTCGCGACGGTTGACGAACTCCCGGGCTACCTTGACCCCGAAATACTGGTTGTGACGGCAGATCTTCTTGACGCCGGCGTCGAAGACGACGAAGTCGTGGATGAGTTCGAGCAGGCGGGCGGGGGTGCAGAGGTGAGTGAGTTCGCGGAGGAGGGGTGACTTCGGGGCGTCCTCGTCGGAGTCCCCGGGTTCCTTCCAGCGGAGCCAGTACTTCTCCGATGTCTCGATCACGCCGTAGCGCAGCCCCTCCGTCTCGTTGCCTGCCATGACGAGCTGCACCGTGGCGAAGAACGGCCGGATGAAGTCCTTCTTCTGGTTGTCCAGATTCTGGCGGATTCCCTGGGACACCGAGACGGTCGAACGCTTGAGTTCGAGGACGCCGACCGCGATCCCGTTGACGTAGAGCACGATGTCGGGCCGCTTGGTGTGGTTCCCTTCGACCGTGACCTCTTCGGCGATGGCGAAGTCGTTCGCGGCCGGGTTGTCCCAGTCGATCAGGTGAACGGTTTCCGTGTGTTGGCCGTTCCCAGGCCGGACGTTGACGCCGTAGCGGAGGAGGCTGTAGACCTCGCGGTTGGCGTCGTAGAGGGTCTTGCTTCCGCCGAGCGCAGCGGCCTTGGTGAGTTTGTCGAGCGCCTTGGTGATGAGGGAGGGGGGGTGGTCCTGGCGTGAGAGGAACTGCGTGAGGCGGTCGACTTCGATGTTCCGGTTGTTCGTGTGGTCGTGCCAGTTGCCGAGGAATCGGTAGCCGAGACGATCCCGGAAATGGCGGATGACGCGTCGCTGGGTGCGGGCCTCGAGCTCGCCGACGGCGCTCACAGTACTTCCCAAAGCCCGGCTCTGGATGAACCGACCCGCCGGATCGCGCCGGCATCGCGCAGCTTACGGATGTGGTATTTCACGCCGTCTACGGTCAGTCCGACGCGCTCGGCAATCGTTGCCTGAGTGATGCCCGGCTCCGTTTCCAGGAGGGCCAGGATTTGCTTTGCGACGGGTATTGGTTCAGTACTTCGGCTAGCGTTTGGTCCAGCTTTTGGGGTAGTGATTGGGGTAGTAGGGGTAGTGATTGGGGTAGTGCCCCGATCAGCGGACCCGCTGCCGCCGCCAGCCGTTGCCAGATACGCCTCCGAGAAGGGAAAGCGCAGGCACAGGACGCCGCCCGGCTCCTGGGTCCAGGTCGGCGCCGGATTGCCCGCCTCCCGGCAGCGCTCCGTGATCTGCCGGATCCCGCGCCCCCACGCCTCGATCATGCCCGTCCGGAAGAACGCCTGGGCGATCCGAGGGTTGTGAGGCCGCGACAGCATGCCCGTTGCCTCCGCGACCCAGTCACGCGGAAGCTGGGCCGAGTTCCTGATCTCGATGTCTTCGTCGTTCACCCGGATCTGCGTGGACGTGGGTTCGGCGTAGTCCCGATGGATCAGGGCGTTGATCACCGCCTCCCTCATGGCGGGGCGGGGCACGGGAAAAGTCTCCACTCGGTAGATGTCGTCCCGGTACGAGATCAATCCCCGCGTGTACTTGGTGTAGAGCAGGTCCAGCGTACGGTCCACCTGCGTGAACAAGTCGCCCTCGACCACATCCTGAAACCTGAGGTCGCCACCCCGGAAATCGCCGATCTTCACGTGCGCCCCAATGGACACCCGATGCGGTGCCGGATGGAACAGCAGCGCGGCGGCCCGTTTCAGTAAGGCGCCGTCTCGGAGCTGGAGCCTCTCGATCACGTCTTCGTCCGAGTCCTCCAGCACTTCCGGCGGCAACCGCTCCGCCTGGACGCCCAGCCGTCGGAACCCATCGAACACCCGGCCGTCGAGCTCGCTCAGCTTCACGCCCGGCAGAGCCACGTCATCCCACGTCCGGCCGTGCTTTTCGAGCAGGAAGCGGGTCAGTGCGGCGCCCTCGAGCACCTGCTTCGTACTCCCGCTCCGGTAGTGGAACTTGCCTCGGTAGCTGATCGGGTTCGGGTGCGGCTCGACCACGATCTCGATGTACTCCAGACCGGACTCCGACTTCAGGTTCACCTCGACAACGATTCCGAGGAGTGCCTGCACCTTGCTCGGGATGTCCTCCATCAGGGAGAGCACCTTGCGAACCCCGACGACGTCGCCGTCATCGTTCTTGCCGATCTCAAGGACGCCGCCCTGCGCGTTCGCGAAGCCGCAGATCCACGCGAGGTATTCGTCGCGCCAGGAGCGCTTCCACTCGACGTTCTGGGTCTCGGGCGTCATCGGTCTGCCTCGGTGGCGGATTCGTCCAGCACCCTCCAATGCCCACCTTTGTCGGGACCGACCCGCTCGATCCTCCCGGCCTCGCGCAGCCTGTCCAGCCGGTACCGGACGGTGGATCGGGTGGTGCCGAGGGTGGCGGCGATCTCGCGGCGGCCGGCGGACGGGTTCCGCCGGAGGAGCGAGAGGATGCGGTCGGAAAGCAACGCAGATTCCGGTGACGGATGGCCGTTCCTGGCGGTTTCCTGGTGGTCATCTGGCGGTTTTCTGGTTTTGTTCTGGCTGATCGCGGACTGCGCGTTCCCTTGGTCTCGGTGCTCGACGGCATCGCCATCGTTGTGTTCGCTGGCCTCCACATCGGGATCTTCGATCACTTCCCAGCGTCCCCCCCTGTCCGGCCCGACGCGACGTAACCTCCCGATCTCCTTGAGTTTATCGAGACGATACCGCACGCTGCCCTCGGTGACACCCGCAAGTGCCCCGGCGATCTCGCGGCGGCTGGCCGACGGGTTCTCCCGCAGGAAGGCGAGGATGCGGTCCCCGACTTTCTGGCTGTTTTCTGGCTGATCCAGATTTTCTGGTTGTTTTCTGGCTGACCTGCCTGGTCGCGTCCGATCGCCATCGGCCTCGACAGCATCCGAGTCCGGGGCCCGCGTGTAGCCGACCCTCTCCGGATAGGAAGGGACGACGATCCGCAGGTAATCGCGCCCGCGATCGCTCCTCACATGCACATTGACGACGATGCTGAGGACCGACTGCACCCTGTCGGGTATCTCATCCGCCAGACGGAGAAGGTCGGTCACCCCGATGGCCTCGCGGCGGACCTCCCGCCCGATCTCGAGGACGCCGCCCCGACCGTTCGCGAGTCCGCAGATGCAATCCAGGTGCTCGTCCCGCCACGAGGATCTTCGCTCGACGTGAGCAGGGTCAGGCGTCATGGGCGTCGTCGTCCTCCGTGTCGTCATCGGGGATCGGCAGCCGGATGGAACCGGTGAGGAGCTGCTGCATCATACCCTGCTTGATCGCGCGGGTCTTGTCGAGGCGGCGTTCGAGCGCGGCGATCTCCGCGTCCATGTCGGAGAGGATGGTGGCGATGGCGCGTTGTTCGGGGAGGGGCGGGAGGGGGAGCTGAAAGTCCTGCACCATGCCCTTGTTTAGATTCGCCTGTGCTCCGTGTTGTCCGATCATCTTCACCTTGTCCTTGATCCAACTCAGCCAATAGTACAAGAAGTCGCGACTCAGAACCTGGAAAGGCTGAATGCCCAGTATCGCCTGACTCGTGCAAAGGGGTCTCCCAGCAATACTGCACTCTCCGAGGGAAGCATACATAGCGTAGAGCACTGTGCCAACGGGCAGTAGATGCGCCGCGCTGTTCTCTAGACCCAAGTGACTGAGGCTTCTTTCGGTGTCTGTTATGAGCTTCCCACTCGCGGTCATATCGGAGATGGCAACCCACGGAATACCTCCACCATAGTAAGCTGCTACCGAGGTCGGTGGCGTGCCACCGCTAGCGACGTTGGCGAGTGCGCCCAGTCTCTTGGTCTCCCACTCCCCCCCGAACCCCGGCAGCCGCGTCCTACCCGTCAGCAGTTCCTGCATCGCGGCCTGCTTGATGGCCCGCTTCTTGGCGATCAGCGCTTCCAGCGATTTGATCAGCTCGTCGACGTCGGACAGAACGGTAGCGATGGCGCGTTGTTCGGGAATGGGGGGAACCGGCACTAGCAGCGATCCGTACTCCTTGGCATTGACACCCGGTTGTCCACTTCGGGCGGAGTTGTCTGCGACCCAATCCCAATAGCGCTGGGTCTGCGCGTAGTAGGACATGAATGCCGGTCGAAGGCGGGAGGGGTTCGGGGCAATGCGGATCAGGAAACCGGCAAAGACAAGTGTACCGTCCCGCCGATCATACAAATACGACTTGCCTACGCTGGCTCCTGTCCGTGCGAATACCAAGTCGCCCGGCCTGAGAAGAAAGCGCGCGGCGCGCGCACCGTTCACTTTCACAGATACCCGGGGTGCTGGCCTGAACCGACCGTCCTTCCCGATGTCCGTAATCCGGATATAGGAGGGTAGAGAACCGTCGAACGGCACTGCTGGCGCGTTTATTCCATAGCCTGGAGGTTCGGCCAAGGTCGACGTCAGTGACTGCACGTCCCAATCTTCTGGAATCACTCCCACGTCGGTGCGCCGGTATCCTGTAGCTGCCTTCGGCGCCATCAGTCCGCACCTCCACGGCGGATCGAGTTCGACGCGACTTGGGGTGCGACTTCTCGGGGCATCCCGGCAGGAGACCGCCACGCCGGGGTGTTCCCCTGCGGCCTTGCTAAGAGACATTCAACAGACGTTGCACGTCGAATTCCCTGTCCAGCGTTGCGAAATCCGCGACGGTGTCTCGGAAATCGAGGCAGCGAACCGACGGCTGAGACGCTGTCTCGGGTTCTACGATCACAGTAAGGGATCGCCCCAGCGCCCGCGCAAGTCATCATCGGTGAAAGCGCGGAAGCGAGTTGTCGGCCACCGCAACAGGAGGGAAGTCGTCACCGCCGAGGCCCATCTCAGTGAGAAAGCGTGACGGCCCCTTTGGCCACCCAGCGTATCGGCGAGCCCAGGACAGCACCAGCCGCCGCTTCGTCCGAGTCACGGCGACGAAACAGCTGCGTCGCTCCTCTTCAAGCGGCCCTCCGTGCTCCGCGTTGACGGCGTGCCATGAAGGCAGAATCTCCTCGACGAGGCCGATTACGTGTACCCTATCGGACTCCAACCCCTTCGCGCCATGAATCGTAGCCAGCGATACGGCCCCAGGAGCAGGATGCGGCTCCTTGGACCGCAGATCGAGCTCCTGGAGGAATCGTCCTAGCTCCACTGCACCGATGTCCCCTCTGATCTCAGCCGATAGGCGCCGCCATGCGCTGAGGTCATCCTTCAGGTTCTCGTCGGCTTCGTCGTTCCCGAACAGCTCCAGAATCTCCCCAAGGGCAGTTTCCATCCTGGATTCTCCGCTGGCGATCTTCGACACCTTGTCAACGAGTTCCTCGACGAGCGTCTGCCGACCAGCGGATTGCACCATGCGGATCCAGGCGGCGAGGGGCGTGACTCCCTCCGCTGCGGAACGGACCAGCAGGTCGTCCAAGTCCAGCGACACCTGCGCAAAGCGCTGGAAGGCGTCGACCAAGACCGCCATGTTGCGCCGGTCCAGCGGTCGGGAGAGCTGCCTGAGACAGGCGACCAGCCAGCGCATCTGGGGCGATACGAAGTCGTCGCGTCTAGCCAGAATCGTGGCGGGCACGCGCTGTTCCTTCAGGGCCTCCTGCATGGACTCAAGCAGGGTTCTGGTTCTGGCCAGCACAAGAGTCCCCGCTCGCTCGGTTGGATCTAGCCCGGCGATCTCGGTCGCGATGCCGGTCGCCTCGTCATGATCGGTCTCGAACACGCGGCACTGGATGTGACGCTCGCCCTCGGAGCTCGGCCTCGGGACCGCCTCGGCCGGCCGCCTGCGCGCATGGCGCTGGGCGTTGTACACGACCAACCGATTCCCGGCTTCAACGATCGGCGGCGGACACCGGTAGTTCGTCGGCAGCTGCACGACTTCGCAACCGAAATCCCTCACAAGGTCCCCGATCCGACGGATGCTGGCGCCGTTCCACTCGTAGATTGTCTGGTCGTCGTCCGCAACAGCGAAGATGTGCCGGAAATCACTGCCTGCCATCCGCCGCAGGAGCTTGTACTGCGAGCCGTTCGTGTCTTGGAACTCGTCAAAAAGCCAGTGCCGATACATGGTGCGGTAGTGGCGGGCCATTGCCGGAAACGCCATGAGCTTGTGCGCTTCGAGGATCAGGGAGTTGTAGTCCAGTGCGTTCGAGCGACGCAGTTCGTCCTCGTACAGTCGATAGGCCCGAGCGATCCGGGCGGCTTCCTGGGCGGGTGTGCCTTTGCGACTGGCGTACCACTCTTCGGCCTGATCCACGCCGACCAGTCTGGCCTTGAGATAATCGATTCGCGGAAGCAAACGTTGGTCTTCCCGACTAGGGTGCGGGGTTCCGCGTGCGAGCGCGTCTTGCAGCACCGACCGTCGATCTCTCGCGTTGGAGTAGATGGCGAAATCGGGCTTGATCCCAAGATGCACGCCGTGTTGCCGCAGTACGCCAGCGCAGAAGCCGTGGAACGTGTGGATGTCGGCCCGCTCTTCGAGTCCTGGCGTCAGCGCGGCCACCCGCGTTGTCATTTCGTGGGCGGCCTTGGTCGTGAACGTGAGCGCAAGAACGCGGAACCGCTCGGCGGGCGACTGGTCTAGAATCCGGGCGATCCTGCAGGTGAGCACACGTGTCTTGCCAGAACCCGGGCCCGCGAGCACGAGCAACGGGCCGTCATGCCACTCGACGGCCCTTTGCTGGATCGCGGAGAGCTCCCGCATGGTGCTTGCCAGCGGATCGGCCCTCATTGCAGGCCTGCCAGCTTCTCGATCGTCTCCCGAAACGCAGCGGGCATGCATTGTGCCGTGGCCCGGCCATCGCGAATCCGCGCCGCAAGCTCTGAGGCGTACGCGGTCTTGCTGTCGCGCAGCTTGGCGGCCAGTCCATCGCCTTGGAGCGTCTGGGCATTCGGGACGCCCATCGAGGCGAGCATGTCCTGCAACTCAGCTTCCGGTCCATCGGCCGCCAGCTGCGCCTCTAGGTCGCCGGCAGAGTGTGTGCGGCAGCGGTCCCGAATAGCGTTGTCGTCGAATTCGCGATTACGAATGTTCTTTATCATGTCCTTTCCACCTTTGTCGCCGTCAAAGACCGCCAGCCACGGAATGTCCAGCGCGCGGGCCAGCGCCGCGAAGGTTCCCGGATTCCCGTTGTTCTGCGCGTCTATGACGGCGACACCGTGCTGGTCAAGATCGTAACCCAAGGCGTTTGCGGTGGCATGGACGATCAGATAGTCGGCCTGACCCTCGACGAGCAGCCAGCGCTCGGCGAAGAATATCTCCCCTCGCATCCGCTGCCCCTGGGTTTCGAGCGCCCGCAGGTCGTCATCCGTGATGTACAGCGAAGAACTGTCCCTCAGGTCACGCAACTTGCCCTCGAGCTCCGTCCGGTTCGGGTGCGCTCCGCAAAGAGACAGAAGGGCGCGATACGTGGTTTCGTCGAGAGCCCCGTGGACGGTCAGTGTTTCCGAGACGGCCTCGTATGTCATCAGGTCGCCGGATTTCGCCACGACCTTGTCTAGCCCGTCCAAGTGTGGGATCGATGTCGAGAAGCTGGCCGGAAGCGAGCGCACCTCGGTTCCGTCCGGCGTGAGACGCACAAGCCGCAGGTCGCGGAAGGGAACGTGCTGTACGAAGTAGGGAGAATGGGTCGTTACGATCTTCTGGCCGGGCAAACGGTGAATGTGGTGCCAGAGCGTGCGAACCGCTTGCGGATGGAGATGGGTCTCGGGCTCCTCCAGGGCGAGCAGCGGCTGGCTTCCCTCTTCGTATAGCTCAGCAAGCAGGTGCTCCACGAACACTTGAAACAGGAAGATCACCGACAGGCTTTGTATGCCCTGGCCCTGCCGCCGCAGCGGCAGCCATGGCGAGTCCGGTTCGTTCCGGAGAATGATCTCGGCTCTGCCGAGCAGATCGCGCGTCTTGAGCGGCGCCATCCGCAGGGCAAGCCCGCCCTCCCGATCGCGCGCGGCAATTCGGGTGGCTCCCAACAAAGTGTTCGCCATCGCATCGAGGCGTGGATCGGCCTTGAGCAGGCGCTTGTCTAGCTCGTCGAGCACGCGCATGGCTTCCGCTTCGACATCGGCAGGAATCTCCAAGGCGCGAAGCAGTCGTCCCCAGAACTTCGATGATCGAGAGGAGAACTCGTCGCGCACATCGCGGAGCGCGTCGAGGTAGAAAACGGGCAGATAGCGCCAGAAGCGATCGAGATTCACCCGGCGCGCGCTACGGCCGACGAGCGGATCGCGCTTCGCGTCGAGGAATTCCCATGTCGGCTCGAATGCGTCGGCGTCCTCGTTCCAGGACCACTGGGCCTTCAAGGCGACCCAGCGACGACCGCTGAACAGATCGATCTGGATGATGTCTCCGAGGTCTTCGGTCACAGTGTCGGGCCAGTCGCCGGGTTCGGGCTCGTCGGATCGCAGCTCGATGCTCACTCCGTCAGATGTCCTTGGGTCGGCCGTGTCGTCGGCGAGGTGAACGTCGTATTCGTCGAATCCCGTGCCGCGCTGTCCCCAGCGGCGTGTGAGGGCGATCCGTAGCGCATCGAGAATCGCAGTCTTGCCGGCGTTGTTCGGACCCACGAACACGGTCGCGTCGCCGAGGTCAACCGTCACATGCCGGATCGACCGGAAGTTCCTGATCTCGATTCTGGTTATGCGCATGAGGTACCGTCCCGCAAGGATTCCCTTCGGTGAAGATACCACACACCCGACCGTGCCGGCTCACCCTCCACTGTCAACCCACTCCATGTCCCTCGTCGCGAGTGAAACCGAGACCCCGTCTTGGAAAGCGATTGGCTGGCTGAGATCCGCGACGGTGTTGCGGATTTCTCCTCCGCGAGATGGCGCCCGCGCTCCTTTCATTCCGACACTCCCATCCGCTCCAGATGACCCTCCACCCTCACCCCGTAGTCCGCCACTCGGCACTCCAGCTCCGGCAGCGGCCTGGCATACCGCCCCTCTAGCACCCTGACCCGATCCACCAGCCCACCGGTCAGACGCTCCACCACCTGCGCGATCGCGCCCTCCACGCTTGCCATCCACTTGTCGCCGACCACGAGCTCGATGATCTCCGTCGGAGTCAGCGTCGCGTACCGCTTGAGCACCTTCGAGTCCAGCCGAGCCTGCGCCGCCTTCCCTGCCCTCTTTGCCGCGGCAAGAGCCTTCATCAGATTCAGACACACATCCAGCGGATCCCGCTCCTCTTGGCGTTCGGGATCGCCGGCCACCGCCTTCAGCCGCGCCTTCACAGCGGCCTGCGTCACCTTCCCGGCATCGCTCGTGGCGCCCTCCAGCAGTCCGTCTTCCCCGGAGTACTCCTCGATGAACTCTTCCAGCTCGCGAGCAATGGTCTCCTGTTCCGTCCGCAAACGTTCAACCTCAGCCTGCTCCGTCGCGAAGTACCGGTCGACCACGAGCCCAGGAGGCACCAGATCCATCCTGTACTTCTTCCGGTTCACGGTCAGATCCGGCGTTTCCGCGGTCCCCTTGCCCTTGACCGGCACCAGTACCCGCGGCCGCGCCGCCTCCGTCCACCCCTCCGTCACCACCGGGTACACATCGTCCTGCATGACCTCGTCCCAGTAGTCCATCAGGCAGTGGTAGACACCGTATCGGTTGAGCAGCGGGAGTCCGGCGAACCGGTGCAGCAGGTCCTCCGACAGATTCCGAATCAACACCTTGGGCGAATCCCCGACGGCAAGCTCACGCAGACGCGGCGCATGCGCCCTCCGCCAGCCGTTGAACACACGGCGAACGCGGTCCCCATACGCCTTGAACTCCCCGTGTTCAAGCACGACCCCCCGCACCTCGTCCGCCTCGACCCGCGCGTCGCTGTACCCTTCCCGGCCATTCGGCGAGAAGAGCAGATCGCGCAGGCCCGGAAACACCTTCCAGTAGGCGCCGAGAGCGTTGATGTCGCGGTTGGGGATGCCACCGTGCAGGTGCGCGGCCAAGTCGTGCAGGTCCTCGGGCTCGCTGGAGTCGATGTAGCGGGGGATGTTGAGATTGTAGTCGTTGGGCTCGCTGGCGATCTCGGTCGACGGCACCATGCGCGAGTAACCGGGAACCTCTCTCTGCTCCGTGAACACGTCCACGATCCGGTGGATGTCGCGTTCGCGCAGCCGGTTCTTGGCACCGTCCTTCTGGAAGTCCTTGCTCGCGTCGATCATGAAGATACCGTCGCGGGCGAGCGCGTTTTCCTTGTCGATCACCACGATGCACGCCGGGATACCGGTGCCGTAGAAGAGGTTGGCCGGGAGCCCGATGATCCCCTTGATCCAGCCGCGCTTGACGAGGTTGCGGCGGATGCCGGCCTCGCGGTTGCCGCGGAACAGGACGCCGTGCGGCATGATGATCGCGCCCTTCCCGGTGCTCTTGAGGGACGCGACGAGGTGCAGCAGGTAGGCGTAGTCACCGTTCTTGGCCGGAGGCTCTCCGTACTCGAAGCGGCGGTATTCGTCGTTGGCCGGGTTGAGGCCGTTGGTCCAGGCCTTGTCGGAGAACGGGGGATTGGCGACGGCGAAGTCGAAGCGCTTGAGGCGCCCCGGCCCGTCCGTGAACAGCGGGTTGGTGAGCGTGTTGTCCCGCTCGATCTCGGCTGCTGTCCGTTCGTGGAGGATCAGGTTCATGCGCGCCATCGTCCAGGTCGCGACGTCCTTCTCCTGCCCGTAGATGGTCAGCCCGTTCGGCGCGGCGTCGGCGGCCTTGATGAGGAGCGACCCGGAGCCGCACGTGGGATCGTACACCGTCTGGTCCTTCCTGGTGTCCGGCCCGATCCCGATCACCTGGGCCATGATGCGCGACACTTCCGCCGGGGTGTAGAACTGCCCCTTGCTCTTGCCGGACTGGGTCGCGAAGTGGCGCATGAGGTACTCGTACGCGTCGCCCAGCAGGTCGTCGCCATGGGCGCGGTTGGCGCGGAAATCGAGCCCCTCGAAGATCCCGACGAGCTTCGTGAGACGGTCCTGCATCTCCCTGCCCTTGCCGAGCTTGCTCTCGTCGTTGAAGTTGGCCTGGTCGATCACGCCCTTGAGCAGGTAGTCGTTGGCGTCGGCGAGCCTGCCGATGACCTTGTTGATCCCGTCGCCGATCTCCTTGGCTCCCTTGAGCGCGACCATGTCGGCGAAGCTGCCCTCCGGCGGCACCGTGATGTCGGCGAAGTCGTCGTCGCCCGCGTACTTGTCCGAGACGTACTTCATGAAGAGCAGCGTGAGGATGTAGTCCTTGTACTGGGACGCGTCCATCCCGCCGCGCAGCTCGTCGCAGCTCTTCCAGAGCGAGGAGTAGAGGTGGGATTTGCGGAGGGGCATGGGGTGGGGGGGTGTGCTGAGGTAGTGGGGCGTGGGGTGGCGGGTCTGGCTCAATCAGGATGCCGGGCCGTCTGGGTGGGGTCAAGGAGGGGTGGGGTGGTGGTGGGGGAGCGGAGCGGTTGAGCGGAGGTAGGTGCCGAGCGCTGGTCGAGTCCAAATGTCATCTACACTTTCCATTTTGCCATGTGCAGTTTACATCTTGGTCTGCAGACAGCCGCACCTGGCATCCCCGATCCAGCCTTCGCGACGCACTTCCCGGTTAGTTTCACGACACCTGTCGTAGTGATCGAACCTAACCGGGACCACGGAGACTCTTATGTCACAGGAGAGACGCGGCAGCCCCCCTGAGGATGATGCGAATCGCTTTATCGACCTCGTCAGTGGCGGCGGATTCTGGCAGTCCGTCGATCTGCGAGTGTGTGCGATCCGTAGCGCCCGCCGCTGGATGAATCTTGTTACCCGTGGTTTCCTGGACCACCGTCCCCCTCAATCAGTCCCATGCTTTTCACCAGTCGAACGGAGCCAGTTCCGTGCCTGGCAGGTCGTTCGTCCCGTTGAGGACCTCCCTCTCATAGTCTGCGGCATCGCCAATGGCGTGATGAAGCTGCGGCCCCAGTCCGTCAGATACGTCGACGAGCCGCGCCAGCCCGCGACCGACATCCGATACAGCTTCAATGAGCTGGCCGGCTCGTACCGGACTGCCGAGTACGACCTGTGGAGCTGTCACTCGCTCGTGGGTTTTGGTTCCTCAATCTTCGATGTCGTGAAACAAGGCGGTCACGACCCATTCGAGTTGGACGGCATGATCCGTGGCGGACCGAACGCCTACGATGGCCTGCCCGACCTGGTGCGCAGATTCTGCGCACGGCCCCGAGGCTTGAAGATCCAGGGCAACACCACCGTCGTCGAGCTGATCGCCCCCCTGGCCGTGCGCTTTGATCCCGAGAGGGTGTCCTCGTCGGCAGACCGGGTGACCGTCGCCGTGCGGGCTGCCGCAGATGTCTTTGTGGCGAATGCGGACCTCATCTGGACGGTGGGCAGCACCACCGGAGAGCCGGTTCGCCATGGATCCGCCAGGCTCGCCGACTGCGAATGGACGCACGAAGGCTGCGCCCTCATCTCGGAGCTGGAGATTCCGGTTCAGAACGGTGATTCAACCGCCACGGCATTCATCGTCATCGGAGACCGGTGCGTCGACCGGGTGTCCGTGCCGCTGGCATCCACTACTTCCAATATCCGGATCAGGGCTCAAGACGCCATCGACCCCGGTCTTGAACGCTTCCGCAAGCAGCTCCGGGCTAGCGGCAAGGACAAGTCGCAGCAGTTCGAGGCCGCTGTGGGTCTGCTGTTCTTTTTCCTCGGCCTCGACGTGCACCCGCTCTCGGGGCACACGAGACGAGGAGATACGGTCGATCACCTTGCTCACGCGCCAGGATCGTCCGTGACGCTCGTGATCGAGTGTACGGTCGGGTCTCTGGACGCGGGCGGAAAGGTGGGCAAGTTCATCGATCGGCGTGAGGACGTGCGTAGCCGGCTTCCCGACCGGGAAGTGATCGCGATCCTCGCCACGGCTAGCGAGCGTGCGGCGCTATCCAAGGCCGAGGTGGAGAAGTCCGAGCGTGACGATGTCGTGGTTCTCGCTCAAGAGGACCTACAGGACCTCTGGATCGCGGCGCAGGCGGGGGAGACGAGTGTTCAGGTGGTCCGCCGGTTCAGGCGGCAGCTGGCTGAGGTGCGGCTTCGGGGAGCGAAGGGATCGGTGCGGTGATTCATCGCACGCTGATGCCGGTTGACGCTGCGACGGGCCGCACGCGGGCTCGGATTGTTGCGTTCCCACCGGCTGCTCACCATCTTTTGGGGCCATGTTTCACAACTGCCACTCCCACCGAATTCCGTTGCCGTCGACTGCTTTCGAGTTCACCCTCGACTCGGTCTTCGTGGCTCCCGTCATGACTGACAGTCTTCGCGCCCTCGTACAGTGGCCGATGACGGCAATACCGGTGCCGACTTGGAGGTAGCGTTCAGCCATGGATACGCTGATCACGACCATGAACCTAACGTTCCCGCCGCTGAAGCAATGGGTCGTTCCCAGCTATCAGCGCAACTACGTGTGGACGGAGGAGGGTCAGTGGAAACCTCTGTGGGAAGATCTGATGGCCCTCACCGAACGGGTTCGCGATGCGGACTTGGCGGATGCGGATGCCGAGCCTCACTTTCTTGGTACGATCATCAGCAAGTACAGCCCTGGCTACAAGCGAGGTGGGGTCATCAACTACTGGTCGGTCGTTGACGGCCAGCAACGCCTCACAACCGTCCAGCTCCTCTTGGCTGCAGCTCGTGCCACCTTCATCCAGCACAGCTTGGACCAGCCTGCTTCCATGCTCTCAGGAGTGCTCGCCGAGGCCGACCAATTCGTGGGGGATGACGGGGTCCGATACAAGATCATTCACAAGAGGAGCAAGACGTACGAGGAGAGTGATTACGCATTGTTTCAGGCAATGATCGATTCCAGCGCGTCAGCTCCAGACCAGGGCGCGGTGGCCGGTTCACCCCTGGGCGACTGCTACAACTATTTTCGTGGAAGAGTTGACACGTGGCTTCGCTCACTGAGCGAAGATGACCGGGGGGACTACGCCACGACCTTCAACAAAGCCGTTCTGCAGAAGCTTGTGGTCGCCGACATTCAACTTAGCCAAGGTCAGAACAGCCACGCCATCTTCGAGGCGCTCAACGCGCGCGGCAAGCGATTGACCGAGTGGGAAAAGACCAAGAACTACATCCTCTCGCTGGCCGTGTCGACGGACGACCCTGACGGCGACTTGACCTATAGGGAACATCTGGAACGGTACGACGCCGACCCGTATTGGAGGGGACGGATCGACGCGTTTTTGCTCTACTTCGCGTGGTTGGAGGTACCGCGAGCACGGCGGCAGGTATCGGGACGTGAAACGCCCCAAACCGAACGACCGCAGACCAACCGCCTTTATCGCGAATTCCGGTACGTCGGCGAGCACCTCTATCGTGGCAACCGCACCGAGTTCGAGAGGATGCTACGCGAACTGCGAAAATATGCGGACATCTACCGCGAAATCGACGAGGCCAGCGAAGCTACCACTCGGCGCTTTTCGAGCTACGCGTTGAAGGTCATGGGGCGTCGCCATATCCTGAGACTTAGCTCACTCGTGCCGGTGCTAATGATCCTGGTCGACAGGCTTGGGTCGGAGATCGACGGCGTGCTTCGCATCGTCGACAGCTATCTGATGAGACGAATCGCGCTCAAGGGCAGGTATCGGGACTTCGACAGCGTCGCTTTCAGTTTGGTACAGGCGCTTTGCGACGCGGACAAGGAATCCATCCCGTCTGTCGTGCTGCTGAGGCTGAAGGCAATTCGTGGTTGGAACTGGTGGCCTCGGAACGAGGAGGTGACCGCGCACTTCCGGAATGGCGATATGTACAACGGGATTTCGAGCGGACGCCGTCAGCTTCTACTTGGCGAGATCGCGGAGGATATGCACACAGAGAACCCGTACAGGTCCGACGATTTCAAACTCGGCGCCGTTACAACCGAACATATCGCGCCTCAGACGTGGAAGCCGCACTGGAAGAAGGTCTTTGGCTTTGATGGAAGTGACGAGGACGCCGGCCGGATCTCTGGTCTGGTCCACCGAATAGGTAACCTGACGTTAGTGTCCTACAATCCCTCTTTGAGCAACAAGCCGTGGGCTGAAAAGAAGGAGCTTCTCAATCAGGACGGTCTCGAGCTGAATCGCCGCCTCCTCCGCGATATCGAGAGCCGCGACGATGAGGGGGAGAGGGCCTGGGATGAGACGGAGATCGACCGGCGGAGCTTTCAGCTGGCGGGGGATGTGAACAGACTGTGGCCAGATGCCGAGGCTCTTGCGCAGGAACTGGGCATCGAGTTGCCAGCGTCTCCATCAGCTTGAGTCCCAGCCTTGATTCGAAGAGGAATAGGGGTGTCGCCTCGATGCCGTGCGCAATGTCGGGGTGACCTCTCCCCCATCCTATCGTCTGGGCTCCACTGCCTCGCGTACTCCCGACGTAGCTTCCCTGCATCGAGTACGTCGTCGTTCACGAGATGGTCCAATCTCGTCGAGCCCGCCCACAACGACCGATTTCCGGGAGATCCTGGACCGCGTGATGCCCCAGTGGCGTCTCCGCGCCGAGCACCCAACTGGGCGACGAGCGATGGCGGGATCGCTGACCACCACGTAAAACCGGGAGCGGCAAGAAATGGCAAGGCGACCAACGAGTAAGACCTCAATCGTCGTTTGGTGTCCGAAGCGCCGGGTGGACACCAAATTCGACGCCATCTGTTTTGACGAAGGCCATGTAATCATCCAACATAGCAACGGAAAGATCTCACTGCACGCGGATGGACAGTGTTACGCAGGTATCAGTGTAGGCACAAAGGACTATCACAACATCATGGCCCAAGGGGGGATCCCGGAGAAGTTGCGAGTTGAGTGGGTAGCGGACCATAATGACTTCTGGTGGGCTTTTTGCACAATCAGCTATGATTTGCTAGCGTCATCGCTCTGGTCAAGCGAGAGCGAGGCTCGAAAAAAGGCAGATCTGTTCATCGCCACTAGCGATGAATGTGCCCTTTTGTTCTACATCGTCGCCAACGATGTAGACGCCCGAGACCTATTGATCGTAGGCGAATCCATGGCGCCCCGCATCGTAGCTAGCACTCGTGGTCGCCGGTTGAGCGGTGAAATGACGTGGACTGAAATCGAGAGGCCGGTCAGTTGTGAAACGGCGGTCAACCAGGCCAAGAAGTTGGTAGTATTACCCGTCCGCAACCACGGAATCGAACGGCCACCTCCCGTCCGCGTATACGATGAAGGTGCGGAATCGTCGGTTTGTCACGCCATTTCAATTCAGTACTCCAACGTGCCGCGAAGAGGAGGGCTAATCGTGCGGCCGATCAAAAGAACCGAACCGGGACCTCGAACGCCTGGAGTGAAGGCTGTGTTCTTCAGAGCCGATAGGACGGACGGATGAGGATTGCCATTCCGGTGCCGGCGGCATCTTCAGACCCGCTGCGGTCCGGCCGCCACCTCTTCTATCGCCGGGTGAATGCACGATGGCTCGTTCGGGAAGCCGGGCCGGAAAGTGGCCCGCGTAGACGAGGCGGGAGCAGTCGTGCGGTTCATCCGGCCAATCCCACCGGGCGGCTTGGAGCTGGTCGCCGACGACGTGAATCGCCCACTGGTAGGGGCTGAGGAACTCCTTGCGCAGCCGGTCGCGGTCCTCGTCGGTCACCCGGTCGCCGATCCTGAGCGGCCATCCGTCGGGGGCGTAGATCGCCGGATCGCGCTGCTCTGCCACAGGCATCGGCTGAGTGCTTCGGGACATCTTTGGGCCAGTCTTTGGTGTAGTCTTTGGTGCGGATCGCGTGCGGGAGACTCCAAGCGATATCCGCTTTCGTTTGACGGTCCGCGATGCAGGCCAGCACGAACGCGTGCGGGTGGCCATCAAGGTCGTTCACCAGGGCGCGAGCGGCGGGCTCGACGGTAATGCCGCTGACTCCACCTTTCCGCTCGCGCGGGGCGAGGAGGTGCAAGGTGAACCCCTTCAGGAGGCCCGGCAACTGGCGGGTGCTGACCCAGTAATTGGGAAATGTCAAGGACAGTTTACATAATGTCATGTGTAGTTGACGTTTCCGGGATTCTTGGCCATGTCGGAATGCCCAACCCCGCCGCCCCACGACTGCGGCACTGGCAGCGCGTCGGAATCCTACGGGGTGTCGGTCTGGTTTGGCTGATCAGGATTCCCCACGAAAGTCAAGAACTGATCTCCCAAGGCCGTGGTACGCTTGTTGCACATCCCGCCGGGCGTACCCGAGGTATTCACAAGCTCCGCATCAACTAGCGACTCTCTGTACAGATCTCCCCAGGCCAACTGCAGTTCCTTGGGATCGAGGCTGGGAAGGTGACGTTCGATCCTCCCAGCGAGGCTGTCCATGAAACCACCATGCGGCTCTTCGTTGGTTCGCATGATCTCCAGAATCTGAAAATGCAGCTTCCCGAAGTAGGACAACATTCCGATGAACCTCCGCTGGAGAGAGAGCGGCCAGCAGCGCGTGGTCGCAGCGTGAAACACCGCATTGAGGATGCGTTCCTGCTCTTCCACCGGCGACCCGAGAACGAGCGCCTGTGTCTCCGCAATCACAGAGGCAAGGCGCTCGGCGTCTGCCTCCACGTTCGTCAATCGCTCGGCCAAGCGATTGACGAAGCTGGTGAATCGGTGTGCGTAGATCGATCGTACCACCCCCACCGCCTGCGCGGCTCCCGGAATCAGCATCATGGCTGACTCCAAGACCAACGCCTTCGTCAGTGCCAGTGACGTCTCTGAACCCTTCGCTTCCTTCTCGTGATCGTTCATCGACTCGACCCTCTACCAATGGGCACCCGGAAGCCACTTGAGGGGTTTATTGATCGTCGTGGGCGCCTGGAGGCCTTCGAACAGCGCCTACACGGACACCCACGCACCGTTACTTGAAGCGGTTGACTCTTCGGCACCGGACAGGTCTGCCAGTTAAGCGTAGGGGGCACCTTTCATGTCTCCATTCAGCAGGGTCGGAGTCGCTGCATCACCATCCAAATCTGCGACACATCAAAGCGGCCGTCACCTCGGAGGGTCAGCACGAGAACGGCTTCTCCGCGTATCCCTTGAGCTCAGAACGGAGAGCAGCTCGGTCGACGATCAGCACCCACTTCGACGCCCATACGCCCTCGACTGCGTACCGACGAACTCCCAGACCCCTGCCAGGTTCCCCCTCCCCTCCCCCACCGCCCGACGCGTGATCTCGACCAGCGGCGTCCTGATCTTCAGGTGAGGGCTCACCTCCATCTCAACCTGTCGTTCCCAGGGGTGCCGTTTCGAAGGGAGCAGCGTGACCGTAACCTTCCTGCGGCCGCGAAGTTGCTTCTGGGGATCCAAGCATTCTCTCGCCCCTCGCAGGGCTTCCGCCGAGCCCTGACCATCGAGGCGATCCAGCGCGATCGGCGTCGGGGCGATATTCGCCTCCTTGATCCGGGGGCGGGCAGAGACTTGCCACGCGTCGCGTGCCCAGACCACGGTGACCTTGTCGGGTCTTGCGACCTGCCGGCGATAGCGGGTCAGAAGGAGCGGACGTGAGATCTCTCGCTCAATGAGTCGGGCGACCGGCCAGTCGTCGTACTTCATGCCCTCGAGGTTGACGCCCAACCAGACCGCGCTGTCACGGAGGTAGTACGCGGCGTTCCATTGCACACCCTCGTTGCCGTCCGAGATGCCCAGGACGCCGCGGGATGGGTTGCCGAAATCCCTTCCGCGGCATCCGAACACGTCGCTGAAGCAACTCTTCAGGGCGTCGGCTTGGTGGGTGGGGAGGGACATAAGGGGCTTGGGTTGTGTGTGGGAAGTAGGTGGTTGAGCGCCGGAGCACTCCTGGGCTTGTTCAAACTTGGCGCGGAACGGTCGAGGTGTCACGGTGTTCGTCCGCCACCGTAGCAGTATCCGCCCGTGCGTCTCGGCTCGCATCGGCGTAACTTCAGCCCGCCCAGCGCGATTCTCTCGTGTTCGTTTCGACACTCACTCCAGCCCAGCTCGGACCCCCTATGTCCATCATCTACGCTGCTCGGAACCCGGCGATGCCGGGTCTCATCAAGATCGGGAGGACTGACCAGGAAGCGGACGCACGCCTGTCGCAGCTGTACACGACGGGTGTGCCGGTGCCGTTCAAGTGTGTGATGGCTGTGAAGCCGGAGCGGCCCGCCACAGAAGTGGAACAGGCGCTGCACGTGGCGTTCGAACCACACCGACTGAACCCCGCCCGCGAGTTCTTCGAGGTCGCGCCGGAGAACGTCGTGGCAATCATGCGGCTACTCGGGGAGGACGTGACCGACCAGGTGCAGGCGGCGGACGACCGCGACACCAAGCTGACCGCGACCGACAGGGCTGCTCGTGAACGCGCCGACCGGCGACGGCCCAACTTCAACTTCAAGGAGATGGGGATCGAGCCGGGGACAGAGCTGCGGTTCAGGGACGACCCGACTGTGACCGTCGAAGTCGTCGACGAGAAGCGCGTGCGGATGGACGGCGAGGAGCTATCCATGACGGCAGCGACGACCCGCGCATGCGAGGTCGACCGCCCGGTCGCACCGATGCCTCACTGGAGGACACCGGACGGGCGCCTGCTCCGCGACATCTACGACGAGACGTACTCGCTTCCAGGTACGGGCCAATAGCGCTGTGGCGAGGGAATACTGACAGTGTGGGCCGACCCGATCATGCGGAGCATCGTGGCGCTCAAGGGGTTCGACAAGCGCTACCGGGAATACAAGAGGGTCGGTTGGGTGTATGTCGCCCGGAACCCGTGTTTTGCCGAACCCGTCTTCAAGATCGGTCAGACCAAGGTGTCGCCGGTCATGCGCGTCGGCAGGCTGAGCAGCTCGACTTCCGTCTACCGATCGTTCCGAACTCGTGTACTTCGTCCACGTCTCCGACCGTGACCAGGCCGAGGGTCATGTCCACCAGGCGCTGGCGGCATCGCGGGTCAACCCCTCGAAGGAGTTCTTTCTCGCTCCGCTCATGACGGTCGTGCGGGTACTGGACGAAGCGGCAAGCCGTTGGCCCATTCAACTTGGACGGACCGCGCGCGCCGGGTTTCTGGAGCCGGCCCTGATGCCCCGGGTGGTCGCGTGTCGCCACTGCGACCGGCGGATCAAGGTGCCTCGTCTCCTTGTGAGCTTGCGAGTGAACTGCAGTCACTGCTCGGGAGGGTTTGAGGTGGCGTCGGATGTGCGGGGGTAGCCTAGCGCCGGACGCGAGCCCAAGCGGCCGCATCCGGGAGCCCTCTGCTGTAGAGTACGTCCAGCCCCTGCCCGGCGACGCCCCCCACCGCATCTGCCGCATGCGCCCTCAGGTTGAGGTCGCGAAGGAAACCCCGCACATGGCCGGTGCGTGGATCACGCATGATGGCCATGGGGCGGTTGCTCTCTCCGTTGAGGACAGCGCTCCCGCCTGGCCCGGTCAGCGTGATCGCAGTGAGCGTCTCCTGCCACACTTCCTGGGCTGGTACGAGAAAGGCGAATGAGGACTCCCCGCTGCCGTCCGCCAAATCCGGCATTGCGAAACTGATCGAGAAGAGCGTTTCACCGCCAGCGGCCGTTCCGGTGATCCGATAGTCGCCAGCGGCGTCCGGCACCAATGGCGGTGCGTCTACCACGAAGGCAGGCTCAAGGAAGGGAACTCCCGTGGAATCCGCACCTCCCCAGAGCATCAGAGCGGAGGTCGACTCGGAAACGGTGGTGCCGCTGCTGCCACGCCCCTCGTCTGCGAGGCGGAAGCGAAGGGCCTTGGTGAAATGGTAGTCGCTGACCCACTTGGGGTGGGGGCATCCGGACATGAGATCCGGGATGCTCGGGGGCACCAGTCTCCCGCCGGCAAACCCCGGGTCCAGGATTCGCAGAAGAAGGGTGTGATCATAGCCCCAGACACCGCTCCTTCCATCCTGGTACGGGAACGCTGGGTCCGCCGACCCCGATCCTCCGCACGGCGCATGCGACAGGTACATGTTGTGGCCCAGTTCGTGCGCGATCGTACTTGATCGCGGCACCGCGGTGCTAATGCGGCCCGGCGTGTAAGCCAAACCATAGGCACCAGTGACCTGGCCCGACATCATGCCCACCCAGTGGCCACTGCCGGCTTCGAGCGCCCGCATCGCATTCGTTTCGCGAAAAACGTCGTACATGTCATTGCTCGACGTGAGCACGGGATCGTGAGCCGTAGCGTCGAGATCGCCGACCGGCAGCAGCGTACGGGTGGCGGCAAGCAGTTCGTGTCCCTCAGGGTCGGCAGCCATGCCTGCCGTGAGTTCCAGGATCGCCGAATCCGGATCCGTCTTCCAGAGGAAGGGAATCAACGTGAGATCGAGAACGGGCATCTCGCGCACATCGACCGGCAGGCTGCCTGTCTCCGGAATCCGGCGCGCGACGCTCAGTTCCGGATCCAGCTTGTCCGAGTCGATCTCGATGACAACTTCCAGGCCGGGACGGATCACCCCGGCCGGAATCAAGGCGTTGGCGGATGCGGACAGCGCCCCTTCTTCCACCTCGGTCGGAATCGGACCCGCACTTGCCGGGATTTCGGCCGTGTGGACGAGCGTCCCGTCGACATGGAACAAGGCGCGGACGCTTGGCCGGGGCTCCTGGTTGGCCCGCGATGCCGTGACGAACGTCCGCAACATCGCTTCGTCCCCGGCAACAAGCGGTACCGGGAACTCCCGCGACTGCACCGTCTGCACCAGATAGGCTGCCATCGCAGGAAGGGCTTCGCAGCGAGCAACGCGCCCGCTTCGCAGGCCATCCAGCCAGCGCAGGAAGGCAGGGTCGGTTGGCGCGCAGAGCCCGGTGTCGTTGGCGACCAACTCTTCGAGCAGATTGAGAGATGCCAGTTCCACCGGGAGCGCACCGGTCATGTCCGCGTTGCCCTGCAGGGAAAGTTCTCGCAGGCTCTTGAGCCCCTGGAATACGGATGGCACCATGCCGCGCAGACCGTTGTATCCGACATGCAGCTCTTCGAGACTGGCAAGGTCGCCCAGTCCGACGGGAAGCGACCCCGACAACTCGTTTCGGGCGAGAACCAGCACAGTGAGGCGGGACAGGTGGCCGAATCCTGCAGGGATCGGGCCTGTCAGTTCGTTGTCGCCAAGGTGCAGCTGGGTCAGGTTGGCGAGGTCGCCGAGTTCGGCGGGAATCGCTCCCGATAATCGGTTCTGTGTCAGGTTCAGGAACTCCAGGTTGTGGAGACGCCCGAGTTCGGCCGGGATCGGGCCTTCCAGTCTGCTTCGACTCATCCGCAGATTTCGCAGGTTGGTCAAAGCGCCCAATTCAACCGGAATCGTGCCTTCGAGGTTCGAGGCGTTGAGAGACAGAAGCTGCAGATTGGCGAGGTCGCCCAACTCGGCCGGAATCGTTCCCACCAGCCGACTGGAATGACCGAGCCTCAGCGTCTCCAAAGCCTTCAGGCCTCCGATCTCGTGAGGGATCCATCCCGAGATACGGTTGTTGGTCAGGTCCAGGCCGATGACCCGTCCCTCACCGTCCGTCGTCACGCCGTGCCAGTCCCGTAGCGGCCTATCCGTCAGCCAGTTATCGCTTTTCGTCCACTCGGGTCCGCGAAGAACCTCGTAAACGGCCTCCAGTATCTCGCGGTCGGACAGATCGCACGTGCCTTCTGTGCCGAGGTGGGATGGGATTGCTTCCAGCCACTCCCGGAAAGCCGCGTGAGAGGGTACGCACAGGCCGGTCCTCCCATAGTGCAGAACACGCAATGGCAAGGTCGTCAGCGATGACGGCAGCTGGCCGGACAGACTCGCGTTTCCGCCGATCCGTAACTCCGTCATTTGGGTCAACCCTCCGAGCCTCAAGGGGAGTCGACCCGAAAGCTCGTTCCGCTCCAGGTCGAGTGCAGTGACGCGACCCAGCGAATCCGCGCCAACCCCGTGCCATTCATCCAGAACGGGTCCGGTGAGCCATCCATCGGCTGTCGTCCAGCCGGTACCCCCAGCTTGTTCAAACAATGACTCAAGCGTCTCCCGGTCGGCATCGTTGCAGAAGTCCACCGCCTTATTCTCGATCCCTTGCACCCACTCGGCAAAGACCGAAATGCCGGGCACGCAGAGAGGCAATTGAACAGCAAACGATGATAGTCCGGGCGACCGTTGTTCCATGTAGAAGGAGACGAGGTCGAGTTTGAGGAAACTCTGCGGAATCGGGTCACGGAGGTGGTTATGGCTCAGGTAGAGCCGCTCCAGATTGACGAGATTCCCAAGTTCGACCGGAATCGGACCCTGGAGGAGGTTGACGCTCAAAGACAGCCATTCCAGGTTGACCAGCCTGCCAAGCTCGGCCGGTATGGTGCCCTCCAGCCCGTTTTCTGGCAGATGGATCGTGACGACCCGTCCTGACCTGGTCCGCACTCCGTACCAGTCCTCGAGCGACGCGTCCGTCAACCAATTCTCGCGGTTCCTCCAGCTCGGCCCGTCCGCCGCATGGTAGAGCGCCACCAATGCCGCCCGGTCGGGGCTGTCCACCGTGATCTCCGAGGCGCCTTGAGCATCGCCAGAAGCGGCGGTGATGGTGACCGACCCACGGCTTCGTGAGGGGCCCTCGCTGTTTGCCGTCACCAGGCCGGAGTTGTCCACTCCGGCAATTGCGTCGTTGCTTGACGACCAGTTGAACTCCGTCCCGGCGACGGCGTAGCCGTTCTTATCGAACGCTTCGGCCACCAGACGCAGCGTGTCGCCAACTGCGATCGTGTCTGCGACCGGGGACACGACGACAGAACCCACGGACTGCATGACCATCAGCACCGCCTCGCCGGACACATCTCCCGCCGTCGCGGAAACCGTTGTTGCGCCATCGCCCACGGCTGTCACCAGCCCGGCTGAGTCCACCGACGCGACCGTCGTGTCCGCGCTCCCCCAGGACACCGGAACACCTGTCAGCGGCCGGCCGATCTGGTCCCGCACCTCGACCGCAAGCCGAACGGTATCTGCAAGTGCCGAGAGGAGCACGGTGTCGGGTTCGACGAGCACCGCTACGGGCGCCGGGACCGCAACGATAAGCATGGCGCGTCCAGCTAACTCGGAAGAGTTGGCTGTGATTTCCACTTCCCCAGCCCAGACTCCCGTCACCAGACCAGACGAGTCGACCACCGCAACGGCGGTGTCGCCGGACTCCCACGAGACCTCGGCTCCCTCGACAATGTGGCTATTCGCGTCCGTCACTTCGGACGCCAAGCGCAACGTGTCGCCCTCCACGACTGTACCGGTGGCTGGCGAGACGGCGACCGCTGCCACCTCCTGCGCCACGGTTGCCGCCGTGCTTCCGGATGCCGGGCCCGCGCTTGCCGAGACCGTGGCTGTGCCGTTGCCGACACTTGTCAGGAGGCCCGCCGGAGTGACTGCGACCACGCTTGTGTCAGTGCTGGCCCAGGCGACGGGAACGCCAGACATGATGGTGCCGTTCTGGTCCCGTACGGTCGCCGTGAGCCGGATAGCAACCGCGAGCGCGTTGAACACCAGCGCCGTGTCGGGGCTGATGGTGACTGAGGTTGGCACCAGCGGGGGTGGCGGTGGTTCAGTCGGCTCGTCGCCACATGCCGCACTGACCAGCAGCAGGAATACGACGCGAGACCGGGCGAGTGGGGGGTTCATTGGGGGATTCCGGAAAGTCGTTCAGATGCATTCCAGTATGGTACGGGAGTCGTTCAGATGGCGAGGAGAAGATGACCATTCACGGCGGAGTTCGGGGGCCGCGTGGCGCCGTAGGCAGCGACCGGCATGTTGGTGTGTAAGGCCCGGCCAGACGAAGCGGGCTGAAGCCGTCGCGCACGGTCTGGATGTCGACCCTACAGAAACAGCCTCATCCTCTGCTCCAGCAGCGGACGGCTCAGAATCCCCGTCATGTTGAGCACCTCGAGATTGAACCGGCCTTCGGTGCCGCGCGACCACCACTCTTCGGCGACCCAGCCCAGGTTCTCGGCGGCGATCACGGCGACGTTCGTGCCGGCGCAGTCGGCTGCGAGTTGCCAGACTCGGTCCATTGCGGAGTCGTCGGCGTCTGCCACTACGACCAGGAAGCAGGCGACCGGATCCCGCGAGTCTCGGATATAGCGCTTGAACTGCCTCAGGTGGGAGGGCGGAAACGTGTAGGCGGTCTCCGTGCTCTTGTTGTCCCACATAAGCACGTCGCCCGCTGCCTTGCGACGCCCCCCGAACCGGATGCAACCGTCGGGGTGCTCGGTGCCGGGCATCTCCATCAGCTTGAGGCCGAGCCTTGACTCGAAGAGGAACCGGGTTGCCGCCTCGAATCCGTGCTCGATATCGAGATCCTTGGTGATGATCTGGTTCGCCAGCAGGTTCTCGCGATCGCGTCGGGCGAGTTCGGGCAGGTACTTGTAGAACCGCTCGCCCGGCGATGCTTCCTCGGACACCTCCTTGGTGATCAGATTGGCGAAGTACCCGATGATCCGTCGGACTCGCTCGGCCTTGGTCCCACTCACCGGGACACCCGGCAGCGAGGAGCACAGCTTGCGCAGCTCCTCACTTGACAGAATGCCCAGCACCCGGCTGGGGCTCAGGCCAGAGGAGATCACCCGGCCCTTCAGCTCCGACTTCGTGCCCGAGGAGGGGAGTTTCTTCTTGGCCAGCGTCTGCCTCAGCTGGCTAACCGTGAGTGCGTCAAGGAGCAGGCCCCACGCGTGTAGCCCGAGTTCCAGGCCGAGGGCGTCCATCACGGAGGCCCGGATTTCGTCCGGAATCACGTAGGGGGCGCCGTCGGCCTTGTTGCAGTGGAAGACGATGCCGCCCCGCTGGAGCTTGTTGAGCACGTCGCGACATTCGCTCGGCGTATGCAGGACGTTGCCTCGCTGAGGGAAGTGGTTGAGCTGGGCGAGCACGATGCGGAAGACTGCCTCCGATAGTCCGAGGCTGTCGCGGAGAGTACGCAGCAGATTCAACTCGCGGAAGGTGATCAGCTTGTCGTTCAGCGCCGCCCTGAGCACGTCCCTCAGGACTTCGATGCGGTCAGGATCCTCATACCGCAGGCTGTCCTCCGCTGCGGCGGCATCGAGCACGTCCTGTTCCAGGCGGGTCAGGCTCTCGACGATGTCCTGCTCCGATGCCGACCAGTCGGGCCGATTCACGAACGCTTCCAGCATCAGGATCTGCCGGATCTGGTCCTTGAAGGGACCGTCGAACTGCAGAACGGTGGTGATCCGCTTCCCGTCGGTGAGTTCCTCGACATTTCGCAGAATGATGTCCCGGGCCTGTTCCTCGTCGGGCTTCGGGAAGTCCTTGGTGAAGCTGTCCACGATGCGCTGCAACGGCAGCGTCGACATCTGCTTGATCGCATCTGCGACCTTCATGGGGCTGCTCCGGTGGGTGGGTTGGGTGGTGTGGTCCGGGCGCGGCTGATGTAGCCTGGCCAATGAGGAGTACGGGCCGATGGGGTGAGGGTCAAGGAGGGGCGGGGTGGCGAGGTGGGGCCGGAGTGGTTCGGTGGGCGGCCTTGGCTAGCCTTCGTGGAGTCATAATGTCAACTGTACCTTCCATTATGTCGTGTGTAGTTTACATCCACAGGGTCGCCAACACGCAGCATCAGCCGCTGGGAGATTCCAAAGACATTGTCTGCGCAATCTGGGGAACCTCCCAACCGGCCTGACCTACAGAGGAGGTGCTGCGCCCAGACCGTCTCCTGCGCCCTCCCGAAATCGGTGGCTGGCGCGGTCCTGAAGTGGCAGCCCCGAACGCTTGCGAACAAAACCCGAACAAGTTAGCTTTCGGGGTCCAGCATGACTCTTCGACCCCCGGATCATCACCCATGCCCGACGGCAGCATGACTCCACTAACGGACACGGCTCTCACCCCCGACCCGGGAGTGCGGACGATCACGTCCGGCGGTGCCGTCAGTGGGAGCGTCCCTGCCGGACACGACATGCCGTCCCGGCTCGCGATCCCCCACCGACCGGACGAAATCGCTGATCGCCTGCTCGCCGAGGGAGCGGTGATCCGAAGGGCCGCCAGGGCCACTCTCGTTGCCGAGCGCCAGAGTGCGCTTGGCCAGTACTTCACGCCGATGTGGGTGGCGCGGCTCATGGCTGCGATGTGCGAAACCAGTGGCCGATCCGTGAGAGTGTTGGATCCGGGGGCGGGTGCCGGCACGCTGTTCACCGCGCTTGCGGCCCGCTTGCTGGCCCGGGGGACCGGTCGCCGCTCCTTCTCGATCACCGCGTTCGAACTTGATCCCGCGCTTCGGCCGTTCCTGGAGCGGAGCGCGCGGGCCGTTCGCCGGGCGGGCGAGGCGTGCCAGGTGCCCTGCGATGTCGAACTGAGGCAGGAGGATTTCGTCGAATGGGGTACGCGGTCCGAACTCGGCGACCTGTTTTCGGAGTCCCGAAGATTCGACGCGGCCATTCTCAATCCGCCCTACAGGAAGCTGAGATCCGGGTCCGACCTGCGGAGACGGCTTGACCAGTTGGGGATCGCGGCTCCGAATCTCTACGCGGCATTCCTCGGACTCTCGGTCGGCGCGGTTCGGCCGGGCGGCGTCATCGTCGCGATCGTTCCGCGGAGCTTTTGCAACGGCACCTATTTCAAGCGGTTTCGCCGCTACCTGCTGGATTCCGCCATGATCGACCGCGTCCACCTCTTCGCCAACCGGGATCGGACCTTCGGACAGGACTCGGTGCTGCAGGAGAACGTGGTTCTGTCGTTGCGGAAGAGGCCCGCCAGGGTGCCCCGGGTGTCGCTGTCGTTCAGCGGGGGCAGCGAAACCGATCCCGTTTGGAGCCGGCGGGCCGATCCGTGTGAAATCGTCCGGCCGGGCGACCCGGATCTCTTCATACACCTGCCCCCCGATGCGTGGAATGTGCGCCTGTCCCGGGCCATGGAAGACCTGCCCTGCACGCTGGGCGACCTGGGCCTGTCCGTCTCGACCGGTCCAGTGGTGAGTTTCCGACTGCGGAAATGGTTCGCTCGCCCGGGCGACCCGCAGCCGGTCGTTCCGTTCCTCCATCCCACGAACTTCCGTGATCTGACAGTCCGCTGGCCGGTCGACGGAAAGAAGGCGCAGGCTCTGGCGGCAGTGGACGAGACCGAGCGCACGCTCGTCCCCGCCGGATGGTACGTTCTGACAAGACGCTTCTCATCCAAGGAGGAGGCGCGCCGGGTTGTCGCGTCGGTCATCGATCCTTCGTTCGCCGAGGCCGACCGGTACGCGATCGAAAATCACTTGAACTACTTCCACGGTGCCGGCGGGCCGCTGGACCGGGACCGGGCTCTCGGCCTTGCCACGTACCTGAACTCCCGGTGTGTCGACAGATACTTCAGACAGTTCTCCGGCCACACCCAGGTCAACGCCACCGACCTTCGGAGACTCAGGTATCCCAGCGAGACGAGCCTCTCCCGGCTGGGATCCTCCATTGACACGCCCCTCAGCGGCGAATCGGCTGACAGGGCCCTTCGCCGATACTGTCCGGAGCTGAAAGACATGCTTGAACCCAATCATGTGCAGGACCGGATCGACGAGGCCCTCTCGGTGCTTCGCGACCTCGGGTTGCCCAGAGAACAACAGAACGAGCGATCCGCCCTGACACTTCTAGCGGTCCTGGATCTGTCGCCGACCGACCCCTGGGAGGCCGCGGCCGCCCCGCTCATCGGGGTGACTCCGATCATGGAATGGGTCGAAACCAACTACGGCCGCACCTACGCCCCGAACACCAGAGAGACGTTCCGCCGCTTCACGCTCCACCAGTTCGTCGACGCGGGCCTGGTGGTCCCCAATCCCGACGAGCCCGATCGTCCGGTCAACAGTCCCAGGTATTGCTACCAGATCGAGCCTGAGGCACGCGCGCTTCTCAGAACGTTCGGAACGAGTCAATGGGATTCCATGCTCGCCCGGTATCTCAAGCGCCGGCCGGAGCTGAGGGTCAAGTACGCCCAGGGCCGGGAGATGAGGAAGATCCCGCTCGTCCTGAGGGATGGCGTCGAGATCGGCCTCACGCCGGGCGGACAGAACGAACTGGTGGGCCAGGTCATCAACGAGTTCTGCCCCCGGTTCATTCCCGGTGGCGAGCCGGTGTACGTGGGCGACGCGGGCGCCAAGTGGGCCTTCTTCGACGAGGACCTTGCGACGGAGCTCGGGATTGCCGTCGATGAACACGGCAAGATGCCGGATGTGGTCATCTACGACCGAAAGCGCGACTGGCTGTTCCTGATCGAGGCCGTCACCAGCCACGGCCCGGTCAACGCAAAGCGCATGGGGGAACTGAAGACCCTCCTCGCCAGCGCCAAGCCCGGGCTCGTATTCGTTACCGCGTTCCCCGACCGGAGAACTTTCCTGAGATACTTCGGCGATGTCGCGTGGGAAACGGAAGTATGGATCGCGGCGTCACCGGGCCACCTCGTACATTTCGATGGCGATCGGCTGCTGGGGCCGTATGGGGCTGGGTGACCGTGAGAGTAGAATACCAGAAGAGGGCACGGGAGCGGGTTCGTCGCCCACTGCCAGCCGCCTCCACCTCCAACCTCCAGAGGAAACCAATCGATGGCCAAGGTCTACCCCTTCCATTCCAGCAATCCAGCCGACCCCGACGTTTGGCACGATGAATCCACATGCCCCCCGGGACGACAGATTCCGCCTCGCAATCGCGTCCCGGGTAAGGGCTCCGGAAACCGGAAGTGCAAGAAGTGCATTGAAATCAGCGGGTAGTCTTCCCGCGGTACCCTGGTTCCTCCGCGTTGCGGGATCGTGGGATGCCGAATCGGGAGCGGAGCGATCAGCGACGGCCCTTGGCCGGTCCACGAGGGAATCCAGATGTCATGTACACCTTCCATTCTGTCGTGTATAGTTGACATTCAGAGGGGCGTCGGTAAGCGGCAACCACTTCCGCAGGAGATTCGGCAGACAGTGTCTGTCGAATGTCAGGAACCCGAATGGGCCGGAAGATCGCCTTCGCTATAATGCCCCAGGAACCCACAGGGTCCGTGTAAGTACGCCCTCTCAGTAGGCCCGACCGGAGCGGGTGTCGGGATTCGGCGTTATCAGGTCGGCAAGGCCGTCACCCGTCACGTCGGGCAGAGTCATGCCCCGGTACGGGTCGCCGCCGACGTCGATCGATGTCGCCCCCGAGAAGGTGCCATCCCCGCGACTCCGAAACAGCCGGATGGACTCGGGCGACCGGTCGTCGACCAAAAGGTCCGCGATGGGCAGGTCCGTCGGGAAACCACGAGGTCCAGCCGCCCGTCGCCATTCAGATCGCGAGCCTGGATCGTGGTGGCGGGGCTTCCGACAACGGCGTCCTCTCACGCTCCCCCCTACGCCACCCGCCTCTCGATCTTCCGCCGCAGATCCTCGCTCGACTCCAGCGACGAGACCATGTCCCCTCCCACATCCGACAGCCTTGCCAGGTCCAGACGTGGTATGGCGGCCTGATCGCTGAACACCAGAATCGAATCGAAGTCGAGATGCAGTTGGTGAAAGCGAGACAGAATGATGGTCGTCAGACGGGCCTTGTCCCGGTTGGGAACGCCGTAGAGGAAGACCTGTCCGCCGTGCTTCCCCACCAATCGGTAGTCGACCGGATAGGCCTCCGCGTTCGGGAGTTCTGGAAGCAGGTGGTCGCGCTGGATGCATTCTTCGGCCATCGTCTGAAGGAGGAGGTCCGCGAGGTCCTCGTAGAACGTGGAAGCGGCGCGTGACCGGGAGTGGAGCGTGAGGTCGTAGATCCGGGTGAGGGCGCGGCCATACCGAAAGAGGGCGTCGGAGAGGCGGTCGGTGGGCGCATCCAGGTAGAACACGCCTCCATCCTGGCCGACTCGCTCCTCGCCCAGGATGCGTTCGATCAGGAGCCCGCGGCTTCCAGCCAGGAAGGCATCGATGTCGTGGTCGTAGCTGATTCGCATCAGCGTGTCGCCTCTGTCGGACAGACGGACGCCGCCCGGCGCTTCCGACAGGTAGATCGGGTAGCGGTCGCCGTCGGGGAACTCGAAGTCGGCTTCGAGCATGAGCACACCATCGGGACGTCGCTCCACGCGGACGGCTGCGCAGAGCTGCTCGCATAGTCGCTTCTGGAGGTCGTCAGGATTGATGGCCATTGGTCGGGTCGATGGCCAGCGTTTGTCGAATCTCAATGTCAACTACACTTTCCAATATGTCGTGTTTAGTTGACATCTTGGCCGTCTACACTTCGCTTACGCTGGCGGCCACCCGCATCCGAGTCTCTCTCCTGAGTTGCCTGCTCACTCCGGTCATTCGTAGCCGCCAGGCGATCATGTCTCTGCTGACTCCGAACCTCTTGGCTAGGTAGCGGTGATCAGCGCTTCGCCGACCGACGGCCAGCAAGCCGTCCCGCGGAACAAGCAGGCACCCGGCCAGCCAGTCGGCTTCCTCCTCCTGAGCCGCGTCGTAGCTGCCACGGAACAGGAATCCCTCATCGGACAGTACCGCTTCGTCCGTCGTGTGGTTGAGGACGATGTGAGCCAGCTCGTGTGCCAGGCTGTTGGTCTGCCTCGCTCGTGACTGGCCGGAGTTGAGCACCACCAGCCGTTTGCCGCCGTGCGCGATCGTCACCGCGGACCAACTCTCGCGATCGATGCTGGTCAGCTGCGAGACGGCTTCTCGCGAAAGGCCGGGGATCGCTTCGGGGGTGGTGACCAGCACACCGAGCAGTTTCGCCAGCTGACGGGGGTCCAGCGGATCAGTTGGCCGGACGCCCACCGATCTGCGGTACTCTTGCGAGGTTCGCTCGCACCAGGCCTTGAACCCTCTCCGCATCAACCGCCGCCCGGCTCGGGGTCTTCGTCGTCATCGGACAGCATCTGCTGGGCATTGATGATGAGCTCCTGGAGTGCTCCCGCCGTGGGAAGCGACACGGCCGCCTGGCCCCGGAAGTGGACGGCCGCCACAGGGCGCCCCAGCGTTTCCGGTTCGAACCCCAGTACCCGAGCCGGGTCGACCTCCAGCCACCGGCAGATCTTCGTGAAGTTCGCCAGATCGGGCATCTGGCCGTTTTCGACCCTGGACAGCGTGGCTGGCGACAGCCCGATCTCGCGAGCGGTGGCGCGAATCCCGACCTTGCCGCGCTTCTCCCCGACCAGGCGCCCCAGCGTTTTGAGCGATGGGTAGTCGGTCATGGCTCCTCATTTCTCCGAAGTGCTTGACTCGTGAAACACCCGGGGTTACCGTTCTTGGAGTGTTTCACGACTGGTACACTACGACGAATGAGCTCGGTAGGCAAACCTGGGCGGATCCACAGCCCCACATCCACAGGAGGAACTGATGAGCGACGCAGCTGACGGCCCCACACCGATCGATGTCGACGACCCCGACCTCGGGCCGGAGCCCCCGAGTGGCGGAGAAACCCTCGACCCGACCGCACGCCTTACGATCCGGATCGACCGAAAGGAGTATCCGGTCCCGCCCGACCTGCTTGACGCCGGCCATCTGACCGGTCGGCAGATCCGCCAGATGGCCGATCCGAATATCGGTCCAGAACGCGATCTGTTCGAGGTCGTCCCCGGCGGGTCAGACCGCAAGATCGACGATGGCGAAAGGGTCCTCATTCGCGACCACATGCGGTTCTTTTCGGCCCCGGCCGTGATCAATCCGGGGTCGGTGAGCGGGCATGCCGCCTGCCATTGGGGGCGTGTCAAGTCAGCCAACGGAGGAAGACGAGATGCTGCCGAGTGAGGATCGGACGTTTCTGTCCAGGGCCTTCCCCGGATTCAGCGACCAGGAGGAAAACCAAATGTGGTGCGTGGTGCTCCCCGGCTTCCGCTTGCCCGAAGGGCTGACGGAGCCAGCCGCCGACCTCCTCCTCAGGCTGGCCCCCGGGTATCCGGACATCCCCCCGGACATGTGGTGGTTCAGCCCGGCGGTGTGTCGTATCGATGGCCGGGGCATTCCCCAGACGCAGGTCGAGGAGCAGTACCTCGACCGGACTTGGCAGCGCTGGTCCAGGCACCTTCCAGCCGGTGCGTGGAGGCCGGGAATCGATGGGCTGGAGGCCTATCTGACGCTGGTACGCCGCGAGCTGCGCGCCGCTACGGCGTGATTCCGCCAAGGAAACTGTAGAATGAGCACCACCTTGGTCCTCCCCGGCTCCCTCGTGAGTGAGCTCGATGAGCACGCCAGATTGCCCGACGAGTCCGGTGCCGTCCTGCTGGTTCGGGATCATGTGACCGCGAGCGGCGACACACGGCTTCTCGGACGTTCCCTGCATTGGGTGCCCGAAAAAGCCTATCTCGAGCGTACGCCGCACGAAATGAAGATCAGGTCCGACGGGTACATAGCGGCACTGGGGCTGGCTGAAGAGACCGGTGCCATTCCCATGTGGCTCCACACGCATCCTGTTGGACCACCAATCGTGAGCGGCAAGGACATGCGGGTCGAGGCCGTCCTGGCCGATGTGTTCGGGTTGCGAAGCGGATCGAACTGCTTCGGTACTGTGATCGTCTCACCGAGCGACGACGGACTGGCGCTGACCGGAACGCTCCAAAGGGCGGATGCGGCCCGGGAACCGATCGACCGCTTCTGGTTCGTCGGCGACCGGTGGAGCCTCCACCGTGCGTTCGATGGCGGACGGAGGCACTTCGAACCCGGCGTATTCGACCGTAGCGTTCGCGCTTTCGGCGAGGCGGTGCAGCGGACCATCGGGGAACTGGATATCGCGGTGGTGGGAGTGGGCGGCACTGGGTCCGCAGTCGCCGAGCAGCTTGTCCGACTCGGCGCGCGCAGCCTGGCGCTGATCGACACCGATACTCTCAGCGCCAGCAATGTGACCCGGGTGTACGGGTCCACGGCGGCCCAGGTCGGTCGGCGAAAGACCGAAGTGCTCGCGGAACACCTGACGGCGATCGCGCCTGACCTGCGGTGCCGCTTGATTCACGGGCTCTGTTCGTCGAGTAGCGTGGCGCGCGCTCTCGCTTCGGTCGATCTCGTATTCGGATGTACCGACGACAATGCCGGTCGTCTCGTCCTGTCCAGGCTATCGACCTACTATCTGGTTCCGGTGATCGACATCGGAATCCTGCTGAGCAGCGACGTCGCAGAGACCCTTACGGGGATCGACGGGAGGATCACGACACTTTCGCCGGGAAGTGCGTGCCTTCTGTGCCGCGGTCGCGTGGATCTGGCGCGCGCGGCCGCCGAGATGAAGACACCTGAGGAGCGGGTGCGTCTTGCCGACGAAGGATACGCTCCGGCTCTCGTTGAAGTGGAGCCGGCAGTCGTCGCGTTTACGACCATGGTGGCGTCGTTCGCGGTCTCCGAGCTCTTGGAACGGCTGATCGGCTACGGTGACTTGCCCAGGCCCAGCGAGGTCCTTTTGCGGATACATGATCGTGCGATCTCCACCAACGAGGCGTCCCCCCGCCGCGGCCACTACTGCCACCCGGAAGCCGGCAAGTTGGGGCTGGGCGACGTAGAGCCCTTTCTTGAACAGGTCTGGTCGGAGGGTTCACGGTGAACCGCCTGTCAAGATGGTTGGGAGAGCGTTTGCGAGGACTGTGGGGCAGGGCGACTACACGTCTGGTGCTCCGCCCATGGCTTCTCGCCGGGACAGTCTCCGATGGGGACGAGGTGCCGGATCGCATCCCCGCACGACGTGCCATCCTGGTTGGCGCGTCCTCGCGTTGGAAATGGCTGGTGTTTGACTGCCCATGCCGCACCGGACACCGGATCATGCTGAACTTGGACCCGGATCGTCGGCCCTACTGGAATTTACGAGTATCGCCAACAAGGCGGATCACCGTTTCACCAAGTATCGACTACAGGGGCCGTGACAGATCCTGCCACTACCTGATCACGGCCGGGAAGGTTGTTTGGGATCATCGTTTTCGACACCAGAGTGCTCCTGGAGGGAGGGATAGACAGTGAGTGAACAAACCGATAGGCACGATTTGCAGCCCTTGACCCCAACTGATGTCACGGCGCTGTCGCGCGGACGTTCGGCCTTGGAGGACAGACTCCTACTCAGTCGCCTTAGACGTAGAAGACTCATCCGCGAGATCGAAGCACAAACCCAACGGGCGTTGCTATGCTACGTGAGTGAGGGGCCAATGATTGATCAAAATGACGTACTTGGGATGAGCGCACTGCTCCAGCATGTTGAGCCGGGAGCTAGCATTACCTTGCTGCTGAATTCCCCAGGCGGGGACGTAGATGCGGCGGAGAGACTGCAACACATGCTTAGGGAGAGCGTATCGCCACGCGGGATGCAACAAACTGGAGACGTCGAGATCGTCGTACCCAATCGGGCCAAGAGCGCTGCCACGGTCATGGCACTCGGAGCTCACCAAGTGACCATGAGCGATACATCGGAACTGGGTCCAATCGATCCACAGGTCAAGATTCAGAATAGCTACTACTCTGTCGCTGCTTGGCTTACGGCATACGAGCATGCCGAAAGGAGGTGCCAGGAACACCCTGGCAACCCGGCATTTGCCACCGTGTTTCAGAGTTTCAATCCAGTAATCGTCGAAATGCTACGCTTTGCTGAGTCGCGCGCCCGGAACTTGGCGGAAGAGCTCGCACGACGCGCCGATGGCTGGAACTACACGATGGTTGCGACAACGCTAATGGATACAACGAGATTCCCGTCTCATGGCCAGATGATCGACTGGCGGACAGCGAAAGACATAGGCCTCAGGAATGTCCGCCACATGCCACGAACGAATCCCATCTGGGACATGTACTGGGAACTTTATCTGGCACTGCGTGGGGTCGCAGGTGAGCGGAGGAAGGTATTTGAGTCACGGCACGTGACTCGCCTGGAATAGACGAAGTAGTCCCTCAAGGCTCAGGCGTCTGCACGGAGGCCAAGCGCCATCCTGTACTGCGGTGTCGGATCGTACTCGATCCTGCCGTGGAATCGTTGCGGGAGGTCCTGTTCCTCGTCCCTGGCGTACCGCGGCATCGTGGCCGGGAAGTGGCCCGCGTAGACGAGGCGGGAGTAGTCGTGCGGTTCATCCGGCCAATCCCACCGGGCGGCTTGGAGCTGGTCGCCGACGACGTGAATCGCCCACCGGTAGGGGCTGAGGAACTCCTTGCGCAGCCGGTCGCGGTCCTCGTCGGTCACCCGGTCGCCGATCCTGAGCGGCCATCGGTCGGGGGCGTAGATCGCCGGATCGCCGGGGACGTGCACGTCGACGTCCACGATGCTTGCGTGGGGTGCGTCCCCGCAGGCGGCGAGAGCGATCGCCAGCGCGACCGTGAGCAAACCTCGCCGGATGGGCCACCACTTCCGCAGGAGACTCGACTCTGTGTTCACGTTCCGGCAGTCGCGTTCGAAGTGACACCGACCCGCGCGCACACTGATTGCATCTTGCACTGGTCGCACTCGGGCGAGCGCCGCGCGTGGCACCAACTGCGCCCGACAAACCATGCCGGCCAGTCGAGTTCTCCGGGCCAGTCGGGGTTGAGTTCGCGTGCTCGCAGCTGGAGCCGGTGTTGCTGCTTGCTGCGGGTCGAGCGCAGTTCGCTGTGTTCGAGCCTCCCGAGAAGGCCCAGGCGCTCGAACACCCGCAGCACGTGGGTATCGACGGCAATGTCGGGCATGGGCGTGGCGAGCGCGACATCGAAATCCCGAATCAGGATGTTCACCGCCATGTTGGCGATCTTCGGGCCCACACCGTCGAAGGCCAAAAACCGTCTGGCCACGGCGGCCCCGCTGCTCCCATCGGCCCAGATACGCGAGGCATCCCCGCCGTATCGGTCTCCGATGTGTCGCACTGCCGCCGGGAGCAGTCTTCCCATCTCGGTGGCCAGCCGGTGACGGGATGATCCGAGAACCTCGGCCCATTTGCTCTTCGGAAGCTGTCTCAGCGTGTCGAACTCGAAGTCCCCGGCCGTTTTGCGGATCGCGTGCGGAAGACTCCAAGCGATATCCGCTTTCGTTTGACGGTCCGCGATACAGGCCAGCACGAAAGCGTGCGGGTGGCGATCAAGGTCGTTCACCAGGGCGCGAGCGGCGGGCTCGACGGTGATGCCGCTGACTCCACCTTTCGTGGAATCCCAATGTCATGTGCGCTTTCCATTATGTAAAGTGCAGTTTACAGTGGGCCGCGAAAAGGCGCGCGGCGAATTCACCGCGACGCCAGCGACGAACCGACGTCTCCACCTGCGACCGGTCGCCTCACGCTCCCACCTACGCCACCCGCCTCTGGATCTTCCGCCGCAGATCCTCGCTCGACTCCAGCGACGAGACCATGTCCCCTCCCGCATCCGACAGCCTTGCCAGGTCTAGGCGTGGTATGGCGGCCTGATCGCTGAACACCGGAATCGAATCGAAGTCGACATGCAGCTGGTGAAAGCGGGACGGAATGATGGTCGTCAGACGGGCCTTGTCCCGGTTGGGAACGCCCCTACATCCCCATCCGGGCGAACAGCTCCGCGTCGCTCTCGCAATCGATGATCGCGTCGGCGACATCGGCGAGCCGTTCCGGGTCCGTGATGTCCTCCAGAACCCGGGACAGTTGCTTCGCGGTCCGCGCTCCGAACTTCCTCGTCGCCAGACGCCCCACGAGCGCCCGCCCTTCTTCGGCACGTCCGCGCCGCAGTCCCTGCTCCAGTCCCTGCTGCAGACCCTTCTCGATGCCATCGCGGTGAACCTGCTCCCGCATTTCCTTGACTCTCTCGTACATCGTCTCGTCCTCCGTCGCCGTCCGCATCCTCGCCAGCTCCTCCCTGGGAATCTGCCACGCTTCCGCTGCGCCCGCTACCCACGAATACAACGCCCGGCGGAGCTCGTCGAACCCCGGCCCGCGAAACCGGCCGGTCAGGCCGCGCATGACCCGCCGGAGGTTCTCGGGCGAGGGCTGCCGCTCCATACTCCCGAGCGAAGTCACCAGATCCGTCGACGGCGGATCCCGTTCGCCGATCCTCTGCAGGTCGAGCAGGAGATACCGCGCCCGCGGCAGATAGCGCGGCAGCGGCTGCGGCACCGGGGCCATGAGCTTCGAGATGTCCGTCGCGGCGCGCCAGCGGGCCTGGCCGTTGTAGATCGTGACCGGCAGGATCGGTGGTAGCCTGTCGCCCGCCTTCAGCTCGCTTCGGCGGAGCAGTTCCTCGTAGGTGAGGCAGATGTAGGTCAGAATGCGGAGGGCCATGAAGTAGTCGCTCTCCGACTGGAACTCGAGCAGAATCAGCAGGTAGAGCCAACTGCCCCGGAAACGGATCTTCCAGAGCAGGTCCACCTGTCGCTGAACCAGGCCGCCGCTGATGCGGTCGGTGGGAAGGGCCTCGAGCGTGTCGAAGTCGAGTTCGTCGGCCAGGTCCTCGCCTACGAAGTAGCGGACGAGCTCCTCGACCGCCGCGCGCTGGGAGAAGATGAGCTTGTAGGTCTCGTCGTGCTTGCGGGCCAATCCGGGCTCCGGCGTGGGATGTTCGCGTGATGGCCAACAGATGGTTGGGTGGGCGTGGTGCCGCCTTGCGTTGGAAGTATCGGAGGGTCGACGGGGCGCGTACATGGCAAAACGGGACCGGTTCCACGGCGTCCATCGAGCGGGTGCGGCTATCAGGCAACGGAGGGCGGTGCCCTGAGATCCATTCGAGGCGCAAGGGCGCCCTTCAGGGTCTGAAACCCCTACCGCGCCAGAAAGGCAAGCCCGTGCCAGGTCGCCAGCGAACCCGCGCCTTCGCCGGACGCGGCGGCCACATCCTGACGACCGTCGCCATTCAGATCCGCCCCCCGGGCCCTACCCTGACCGCTACCCCTCCGTGCCCTCCCGCAGAAAGCCGGAGAAAGGGTTCGGAAGAGGCTTCGGGCTGGAAAACCCCCCACCGGTCTCGATGTCGACCGCTATCGAGCCGATCAGGTTCCGGATGGCCTTCTCGCCACGGCCCAACCCCCACCGATACAAGCGGCGCCAGCCCAGCATCGCCACTGTTCCGCCAGCAAGGAAACCGGCTACCGCCGCGCCGGCTGCGAGACCTCCGATCCCGAGTGCGACGCCCGCGGCCGCGCCCGCGAAACCCCCGCCGACGCCGCTCAACGACGCGAATACACCCGAGATGCTGCCCCCGACCCACAGATTGAGCTTGTGGCCGTGGGTCAGACTCGCGCGAACGGTCAACTCCGTCGAGGGCGGACTGGTGTCCAGGCGCCGGAGGCTGAAAAGCAGCTGCTTCAGGTCCGCCAGGGCCATCTCGTAGGCGAAGGACTGGTCTGCCGTGGTCGGCGTGTACGAGTAGGCAGGGGTGTTGAATACCAGCACGCCACCGTCGAGGGGATCGGCCCCGTGGTGATCGACAAGACTCAGGCGATACGGGCGCTTTGGGAAAACGCGCTGCATGGCGGCGTAGACCTCTTCCGCCGGGGCGCGGATCACTCGCGAAACCTCCAGCGTGAGCGGTGGATTGCCCAGGAAGCGGGCCGCCATCGCCGATCGTTGCTCCCGCGCTCCTTCGGCAAGGGTCTCACTGCGAGCCTCCACGAGTGCATGATCGACAAACTCGGGCGAAATCCCGGCTTCTTCCGCGGCGGCTCGAACATCCTCGAGGCGGTACCCTTCGGCCTCCGCCGGGTCGGTGGCATCCCCCCGGGGGGCCAGCTGTCTCGAACGCGCTTCGAGGCGGCGGGCGGCCTCTGCCTGCAGCTCGGCCGCACGGCGCCAGAGCGCGCGCGCCTGCTCCTCGGAGATGCGGGTTTCGTCGTCGCTCATGGGATCCAAGGTAACCGTTCGGTCAGCTCGTTCCGGACAATCGCCAGGTCCATCGGACTCTCGTCCGGCGGCACCGGACCACGTCACGCGAAGCGTCCGTCCCCCCGACCGGTCAACACGAAAACGCTTTCGCCGCCGGAAACCACGAGGTCCAGCCGCCCGTCGCCATTTAGGTCGTAAACCTGGATCGCGGTTGGAGGGCTTCCGACATCGGCGTCGAGGCGGTCGAAGGAGAGTAAGGTTTAGTTGCTATCTCTTCTCGGTCAACCGTCCCGACAGATACTTGTGGATGACGCTCGACAGCAGTGTCTGGTAGGGAATGCCCTCCTCGCGCGCCCGAGCGTGCGCTCGATTGTAGTCGCGCTCCGTGACCCGCAGATTGACTCGCCGAGTCTTCTTGAAGGTGTTGCGGGCCGCCTGAGGGGCGATCGCCATCTCGCGGTCACTGCCCGTTGCGGACCGCAGTTCGTCGCGCTCGAACTTCTCGAGGATTTCCCGCTCTTCGGCGTTCAGTTGGTCTTTCACGAGATGCCTCGTTGCTCGACGAGTAGCTGATTCTTGTCCTCGTTCCAATCGAAATCGGATTCCATGATCCAATCACTATCCAATGTGTGCGTTTTGTCAACACACATGGGGTGCTGGCGGAGAGCGCTCCGCCCCGGCAGGTCCGGTCGATGACCAACCGTTACCGGGACGCCCGGGCGGCGAGCGCGACCACCTCGATGGCAGCCTCACGAATCGTTACCGCGAGCGTGCGTCCGTCGGGGCTCACGCTCGGCTGGAGTGCGCCCGGCACGCCGGTCGTCACCTGTTCCGTCGCGCCGGTGGCGATGTCCACCCGCCACACCTGGAAGGGCCCGGAGCCGTCGTTGCGCGAGTAGAAGAGCGACGCGCCGTCGGCGCTCCACTCGGGCGCGCTGTACGGTTCGCCATTGACAAAGGAGACAACCGCCGTGGGGATGCCTCCCGCGGTCGCCACCGTGTGGACGGTGACGCGTCCGTCCTCGAGTGAGCGTCCGTAGAAGGCAAGCCGCTCGCCATCCGGCGAGAAACGGGCTCCCATGGCATAGCCCTGGAACCCGTCGAGCGGGACTCGAACGGGGTTGGCGGCCGCGGACCCAGTAGCGGGATCGATGGCGACCGTGTATACGGACCCCGGGTTCCCCTCAAGCGGCGGACCGTGGCTGCTGAAGGCGAGCGCCCGCCCGTCCGGGCTCCAATCCGGCTCGCCGGTGTCGGCCCCCGGCCCGAACCGCGTGAGTCGTATGGGCCGCTCGCTCCCGTCCACCGGGACCAGCCATATGTCGTCGCTCTGCTCCATGTGCGAGTGGAAGGCGAGCCACAGGCCGTCGGGCGACCATGCGGCTCCGTAGTCTTCGCCCTCCTCCGCGAGGAGCGTTCGGGGTGCGCCGGTCGGGGCGCCCCCGGCGTCCAGGTCAATGACGCCCAGGTCGAAGTCGATGGGCATGCGGGCGCGTCGCCTGTGGAGGACCACTCCACGCGGCGGTCCCATCCGAGCTGGAGGTCGGTGGCGAGCGTACGCGTCTCGCCCGTGGCGATCTCTGTCACGGCGAGGTCCGAGCGTCCGCCCGCGCTGCGAAGGTATGCGACACTGCGCCCGTCGGGAGATTGCACAGCCGCGGCCCATCCCCCGGCACGGTCGACGACCACGGACATCGCGCGGTCGGGTCCCGGCGCGTACGCAACCCATGCGGTATCGGCACCCGCGTATCGAAGCGCGGTCACGGTCCCGTCCGGCCGCAATCGCGGGTAGTCGATGCGTGCGTGCCCGGGATCCACGATACGCGACTCCCGGCCGGTCGCCGGTTCCAGAGTCCAGACCCCGTGACGATCGGACTGGCGGTCGGCGTAAACGACGCGCGAACCGTCGGGCGACCAGGTCACCCGCGTCCGTCCCCCCTGCGTCCTCGTCATCGCGCGGCCGACCCCGGTCGCCACGTCGTAGACCGTCAGCGATCTCTTGTCCGCGGCATAATCGGCGAACACGACTCGATCGCCGGCAGGCGACGGGATGCCCGGGTAGGCGTCGTACAGGTCGGTGTGCACGTGTCGTGCCAGCACGACGTCCGAGACCTCTGCGATGTCGCTTCCGCACGCCGCCGCCGTGAGCAGCGGCACTGCCGCAAGAACAAGCCTGGACTTGCCGCAACGCGGCCCACTGAGGGTGCGACGACGCCATGTCTTCATCGGGTCAACCCCCACGATCGGTGGCCTGTGTCTTCACGGAACAAGGTAACCGGGACCCCGTCATCCCGGCGAAGCGCCGACTTTGGTGAGCCGATTCCCGAAGGCAACTGACGAACCGGTCTGGCAACGGTCGATTCGGCGCCCTCGTGGAGCCTTATTGTCAACTACACGTTCCATTCTGGCATGTAAAGTTTACAGTTCTGACGGCTTCCAGCAACTTCCCCCGGGCGATCCGTCACCCCCGCCCATCCAGCCATTCAACCGCCCCCAGCCCTCCCCCACCTTGGAGTCCCCACCATCCCGGAGACTCCATGCACGACGCATTCCTCAAGTTGGTCTTCGCCGACCGCCGCATGGTCGAGATCCTGATCCGTGGCCACGCGCCCGAGTGGGCCGCGAAGATCGACTTCTCGACGCTCCGCGAGGAATCCACCGGGCTCGTCAGCAACAAGACGCTGCAGCGGCGCCACCCGGACATGATCTGGTCCGCCGACACAATCAAAGGCGAGAGAGTCCTGTTCCTGCTGGAATTCCAGCGAACAGTCCAGCGGCTCATGGCCCTGCGCACGACGACCTACACCGCGCTGACGCTGGAGGGGGTTGCCGCCGGACCGGACTTCCAGCCTGGGGATCCGCTCCCGGAGTTCGTCTATCTCGTCCTCTACCATGGCGACGGTCCCTGGACGGCACCGGCCCGCGTGGCCGACCTGTTCCAGCGCTCCGATCCGGGCCGCTATCGTCTGGTTCCGTGGGGAGAGGGTACGAGAGATGACCGATCGCGCCACGATCTCACGGCGTTGGTCCTCGGCCTGGCCCGCAACCTTTCGCCGAAGGACATGGCCACGCAGTTGTCCGCGCTGTGGCGGGCTGTCGAGACGAACGGTGATCCGGGCCTGGATGGATTCATGGTCCGGACGGTGGCTACCATGTTAGAGTTGAGAGACTACCCGGCAGGACTGATGAAGGGAGGAGCGAAGACCATGGCAGAGGTGGTGGACAGATTTCAGCAGGGCATGGACGAGTTGGTCCAGAGAGGCGTGCGCCAGGGGATTGAGCAAGGGATCCTCCAAGGACGCAAACAAGGGCGCAAACAGGGGCGCAAACAGGGGCGCCAGCAAGGTCAGGCACTGGTTCTGCGTCGGATGATCGAAAGGAAGTTTGGCGAGGAGACGGCTGGACGAGTGGCCGGGCTTCTCGGGGAGTTCACCAGCCCCGGAGCCATCGACAGGGCGACTGACGCTCTGCTCGAATGCGACACGGGCGAGGAGTTCGTCGAGCGGCTGCGGATGACGTGATCGCAGTCACTTAGACTTCGGGGACCCCGGATGGTCACGGCACTTCCCAATGGCCGGCCCTGGGTTAGCCAAAACGCCCAGGCCATCCTTCTCCTGACGGCGCCGCTCCTGGCGGGCGGATCGCGTCCGTCTGTCAGGCCCTTGCCCCTCGGCGACTACAACAACCTGGTGCGGTACCTTCGCGACACCGGCATGGAGCCCGAGGATCTCCTTGATCCCGAAGGCTTGAGGGAGCTTGATGATTCCTGGTCCACATTGCGAACCAGGCGAACCCTGGAGGACGTTCGTCGACTGCTCGGACGAGGGTTCCTTCTGGCCCAGGCACTGGAGCGTTGGAGCGCGCGTGCGATCTGGGTGGTCACAAGACCGGACGACGGCTACCCCGATCGTCTCCGGAAGAAGATGCGCGGGAAGGCGCCGCCGGTGCTCTACGGTTGCGGCGACAGGGGCGCCCTGGACGTCGGCGGACTGGCGGTGGTTGGTTCGCGAAAGGTGAACGAGGAGCTTGTCGAGTACACGGAACGCGTCGGACGGTTGGCCGCCGAGGCGGAGGTGCCGGTCGTCTCCGGTGGGGCCCGTGGCGTCGATCAGGCGGCCATGCGGGGATCCCTGGAAGCGGGTGGGCGCGCGATCGGCGTCCTGGGCAACAACCTCGAACGCGCCGCGCTCGACCGCGGGAACCGCGAGCCCCTCATGGACGGGCGGCTGGTGCTGGTCTCCTCCTTCGATCCGGCGGTCCGATTCCGGGGTTGGCAGGCGATGGAACGCAACAAGCAGATCTATGCGCTGGCGGATGCGGGGCTGGTCGTGAACTCCGATCATGGGCATGGCGGCACCTGGGCAGGCGCGACCGAGCAACTGGGGCCCCGTGGTTTCGGTTATGTGCCGGTGTATGTCCGCTCAACCGGCGAGCCATCCCAGGGGCTTGACGAGTTGGTTGCGCTCGGTGCCGACAGGTGGCCGGAACCTGAGACGCGTGACGATCTTCGCGAGATCGTGTTCGATGACGCATCGCGGGTTTGGGAGCCTGCCGGTCCGCCTCAGAGGGAACTCTTCCCTTCCGAAAACGCTGTTCCCGGAGTGTCCGTTGTCCGAGAGAGTGGACCGACAGTGCTTGCCGAAGGGCAGACCGCGAAGGATGACCCTGAGTCGCCCACCGAAGCCCCGGATGGCCGGGCGTGCGTGGAGGCCTCCAAGGACGAGTGAAGTTCCGCCCGGCAGCACCGCGATGTCGGCGAAGTCGTCGTCGCCTGGCTACGATTCCGAGAGCTACTTCAAGAAGGGCAGTGGTCGGGGACCGGTCCACGAGGGATTCCCAATGTCAACTACACCTTACGTTTTGTCAAGTGCAGTTTACATTTGGGTCCGTTTTCTGCAGCTGACGCTGGCACTCGGTCGTTCGGCCATCCAGGTCGGCCCACCCAGGGGCGAGGTCGCGCGACCCGGGGAACCTTCACGCGGATTCTACGAGTCGTTACCCTCGAAGATGGTGAAAGCACCCATCATTACCGCGCTTCTCTTCCTCCTCGCGGCCTGCGGGGATGCCAGAGGGTCGGCACACGCCAACGCCTGAATGCAACCTCGACTCCTCCGACGCCGACGATTCGGCGCGATTCTCGCCATCCCGGTCGCCATCGGCCTGTCCGCGTCGTCGGCCGCGCCCCAAACCGTCACCTACCAGGTGAAGTTCGAGGGCAACTGGACGCTGGCGAGCACGCCCGGGGGAGTGGTGGGCGGGGCGCACTTCACGACTCTGATCGGCGGCGTGCACGGGAGCGGCGTCACCTTCTGGGCGGCCGGCCAGCAAGCCAGTGCCGGGGTCGAGGGCGTGGCCGAGCTGGGCTCCACGGGGACCTTCCGCAGCGAAGTCCAGGCCAGCTCGCACACGCTTTCCGTCATTCAGCAAGGCGTATCCGGAGGCGGAACCGGCACCGCGACGTTCAATATCGAAGTCACGAGGACCCATCCACTGGTCACGCTCCTGTCCATGATCGGTCCCAGTCCGGACTGGTTCGTCGGTGTGGCGGGCGTGTCCCTGCTCGACGGCTCGGATCAGTGGCGAGCGTCGCATGTGGTGGACCTCTTCCCGTACGATGCCGGTACCGAGGACGGGACGGAGTTCTCGCTGTCCAATCCCGCCACGAACCCGCAGGGCGTCATTACGCGCATCGCGGGCACGGGCAAGTTCTCCAACGTGCGCATGGCGAGGCTCACCTTCACCAGAGTGACGGCGGTTCCGCCGACGGTGAGCCTGTCGGCGTCTCCGAACCCGGTGGACGAGGGGCAATCGGTGACGGTGACGGCGCGGCTGTCGGAGGCGTTGTCGAACAACGTGACGATCCCGCTGACGCTTGCGTCCGGAACCGCCGAATCGGGCGACTACGGGTCGCTGGCGAGCATCACGGTCAGCGGCGGGGCGACGACCGGGACGGGCACGATCTCGACGGTCGACGACGCCGACACCGACGACGAGACCTTCACGGTGTCGCTGGGCACGCTGCCGTCGGAGGTGACGGCGGGCGCCCCGTCATCGGTCGCGGTGACGATCCGGGACGGCGACACGCCGCCACCTTCGCCGACGCCGACGGTGAGCCTGTCGGTCTCTCCGAATCCCGTGGACGAGGGACAGCCGGTGACGGTGACGGTGCAGCTGTCGGAGGCGTTCTCGAACAGCTTGACGTTCCCGCTGGAGCTGACGCTTGGCGCCGCCGAAGCGGACGACTTCGGGACGCTGGCGAGCATCACGGTCCCCGGCGGACAGACGACCGCCACGGGCACGATCTCGACGGTCGACGACGCGGACGAGGACGACGAAACGTTCACGGTGTCGCTGGGCACGCTGCCGACAGAGGTGACGGCGGGCGAACCGTCGTCGGTCGAGGTGACGATCGTGGACGATGACTTCACGCCGCCCCAGGCGAACAATCCGCCCGCCGTGCGAGCGACCTGCGAGCCCTGCACGGTTCCGCGCGGGGGGGAGGCGCGGTTGAGGGCCATCGCCTCGGATCCGGACGGCGACCCGATTTCGTACGGCTGGAGCGCCGCGCAGGGGGCGTTCGCGGGCGCGACCGACCTGCGGAGTGTGCGGTGGACGGCACCGGGCCAGGTCGGAACCTTCGTCATCCGGGTTGAAGTGGCCGACGGCCGGGGCGGGACTGCGGCTGCGGAAGTGATGGTCGAAGTCGGGAACCGTCCGCCGGTATTCGGTCCGCCGCTCCGTTTCGAGCTTGTCGAGAACCGCGACGGCCGCGCGACACCGCTGATGCTCGGCAGCGTGCAGGTCACCGATCCCGATGGGGACGATTTCGAGCTCGCGCTGGCGTCGGGCACCGACCGTTTTGCCATCGATGCGGCGTCGGGGAATCTCAGCTACATCGGCCCCGGCGAGGACTTCGAAGCCGGTCCGAACCGCTACGCGCTGACCGTGACGGCGACTGACGCGCTGGGCGGCGAAGCGCGGGCGGAGGTCGTGGTCGAGGTGGTGGATGAGAACGAACACCCGGTGGCCATGGATGACACGCTGAGCGTGGACGAGGACGGGAAGGCGCGGGCGGAGGTCCTGGCCAACGATGGCGACCCGGATGGCGGAGACCGGATTCGCGTGATCTCGGTCGGCGTGCCCGGGCACGGGAAGGCGCAGGTTGTCGACGCCGGGGCGGCCGTGCAGTATGCGCCGGACCCGAACTATCACGGCCCCGACCGCTTCACCTATGTCGTTGCGGACGCAGCCGGCCTCGCCGACACCGCGACGGTCGAGGTGACCGTGACTCCCGTCAACGACGCGCCCGAAGCCGCCGACGACCAGGCCACCACCCGGGAAGACGAGTCGACCGAGATCCGCGTGCTCGCCAACGACGCGGATCTCGACGGCGACCGGCTGCGCGTCCGAAGCGTTTCGGTTGCCGGTCACGGCACGGCCGAGGTCGCGCCGGACGGAACGACCGTCACCTACGTCCCGGACGCGAACTACCATGGCCCCGACCGCTTCACCTACGTCGTTGCCGACGCGGGCGGCCTCGCCGACACCGCGACGGTCGAGGTGACCGTGACGCCGGTCAACGACGCGCCCGAGGCCGCCGACGATCAGGCCGCCACCGCCGAGGACGCGACGGTCGAGATTCCGGTCCTCGACAACGATGCCGATATCGACGGCGACCGGCTGCGCGTCGAGACCGTTTCGCCCGCGGGGCACGGCACGGCCGAGGTCGCAGCGGACGGAGCGAGCGTCTCCTACACCCCGGACCCGAACTACCACGGCCCCGACCGCTTCACCTACGTGGTCGCGGACCCGGACGGCCTTGCCGACACCGCCACCGTCGAGGTCACCGTGACGCCGGTCAACGACGCGCCCGAGGCCGTCGACGACCAGGCCACGACGCGGGAGGACGAGGCGGTCGAGATTCCCGTGCTCGCCAATGACGCCGATCTCGACGGCGACCCGCTGCGCGTCCGGGGTCTTTCGCCCGCCCGGCATGGCACGGCCGAGGTCGCAGCGAACGGAACGACCGTTTCCTACGTTCCCGACCCGAACTACCACGGCCCCGACCGCTTCACCTACGTGGTCGCCGACCCGGACGGCCTCGCCGACACCGCGACGGTCGAGGTCACCGTGACCCCTGTCAACGACGGGCCGGCGGCGGTCGGCGCGATCCCCGATCAGCTGCTGGACGAGGGCGCAGACGGGGTGACGCTGGACCTCACGCCCTTCTTCACCGACATCGATGGCGATCCGCTGGCCTTCAGCGCCGAAACCTCCAACGCGGATGTCGTCACGGCGGCGGTGAGCGGAGCGGCGCTCGTCCTGCTTCCGGTGGCCTACGGGGACGCTACGGTCACCGTCACCGCAACCGATCCCGGTGGACTGACCGCGAGCCAGCGCGTGGCCGTCGGCGTGAGCGACCGGGCGGCCCGAGCGGTGCTCAACGACGCATTCGCCGCCATGGCGCGGTCCTATCTCTCCAGCGCCCGCATGACGCTCGAGCGGCGAGTCGCGCCCGGCGCCCACGGCGCGGCAGCCGCCACGGGCCGGCAGTCGGGGCTGCGCGTGGGCGGCAGACCCGTGGCATTTCCGGGCGCCGGATCCGTGAGATCCCCGGGCGGGGAATTCGATGAGCCTCTGGGCGGCAGGTCCGAGGCGCTCCCGGACCGAAGATCCGAGGCGCTCCCGGACCGCAGTTCCGTGGCGCCCGCCGACGGGACCACCCTCTGGGACGCCGCGACGCAGATCTTGACGGGATGGCTCCCCGATCCATCATCGACGCCCGGCGCGACACGCCCCGCTCCGGGCACGGAACTCTCGTTGTCGGACCTCGCCCCTACGGGTGTTTCCAGCCCGCTGAACCAGCTGCGATCTCTGGCCGCAATCTCCGGCACGGACTTCACGCTCGGCTGGGGAGGCCAGACCGCCGACTCGCAAGGCCCCGGGATCGCGTGGGCACTCTGGGGCCAGGCGGACGTCCAGCGCTACGACGGCGGCGCCGACGATAACGGCTCTGGACCGGCCGGCACCTCCGGCGACTACGACGGAGACCTGCGCGTCCAGTACCTGGGGCTCGACGCGGAGCTTCCGAACTGGCTCTTCGGCCTCGCGCTGGGCCGCAGTCAGGGCGCCGGCGACTGGAATGCCGGCTCGGCGGGCGGCCGGCTGACCACCTCGATGACGTCGGTGCATCCCTACCTGCGCTGGTCCGGAGGAGCCACCTCGATCTGGACGACATTCGGCGCGGGCAGGGGCGAGGCCCGGAATGAACGGACCGCGACGGGCCGCGTCGGCGAAAGCCCCCTGGACCTCTCCATGGGGCTCATCGACTTCCAGCGGCGGCTGGGACCGGCGGGCGGTCCCGTCGCCTTCGGACTGAGGGCCGACGCCGGATGGGCCAGCCTCTCGACCGGCGATGGGACGGAGACGATCGACGACCTGCGCGGGCGCGTGCACCAGGCCCGAGTCGGCCTCGACGTGCGAAGCGAGATGCGGGTCGGCGCCGCCGGACTCGCCCCGTTCGGCGCCGTCCACCTGCGGCACGACGGCGGCGACGGCCAGACCGGCCGCGGCGTGGAGCTCTCCGGCGGACTGCGCGCCCAGCTCGGTGTCGTCGGCCTCGACGTGCAGGGGCGCTGGCTCGCCTTCCATTCGGCCACCCGCTACGGCGAGAGCGGCGCCGGCCTGACCCTTACGGTGGGCGGACGCGAGGCGGAGGGGTTCTCGCTGTCGGCGTCGCCTCGCTGGGGCGGCCACACCAGAGGCGGCATCGCGCTCTGGCAGGACCGCGCGCCAGGCACGACGCCGGGACCGGCTACCACCCCCGCAGGCTGGACGATGGACATGCGCGGCGCGTACCGGGCCCGGTTGGGAGGCCGGCTGCTCGAAGTCTCCACCGTGTACGATCGTGTATCGGGCGGCCAGCGCCTGCAGCTGACGGGACACATCGGCCTGGGACCGGCCCACCGCCGATGACTCGGGTGGACCTACGGAGGTTCGAATGGAGATCATGACTACCATCGACAGGGTCGGCCGCCTCGTTGTGCCCAAGGCGGTTCGCGAAGCGAGCGGGTTGCATCCCGGAACCCGGGTCCGATTCCGGGTTCGCGCCGGCCGAATCGAAATCGAGCCCGTGCCGATGGACGTGTCGCTGGAACGCTGTGGCTCAGCCGTGGTCGCGGCGCCGAGAGGACAACGGCCCGTTCTCACGGCAGCCGAGGTCGAGAAGACGACCAGCGAGGCCCGCCGGGTCTGACCCGTCTCCGCGCGGCGGACACACGCAGGCTGACTCGGCGCCGAAACCCGGTTCGCGTACTTCGGCGAGGATACGGCTGGACATTCTGATAGTCATTCTATCGATCATAATCCGAACTCCAAAATGCACTGCCGTTTATAAAATCATGATCATCAGTATGTTATTCGGATTTGTCATCCCATATCGCACCCAGTCATGGCTGGACATTCTATCGGACATCCTGTAGCATCATAACCCGAATCCCCACAGGAGTCCCCACCATGACGGATGACCGCGAATACCGCCGCACCCACCCGTGGATCAGCTTCCGCCACCATCTGGAACGCGCGGATCCCCTCCATTGGTCGTTGCTCGGCGAGGCGGCCGCGAGATGCGATCAGGTTGCCCGGGCAGTCCTGCCGCCCGCCGGTGCCCGTGAGCTGCACCGACTCTACCTGGTCAAGGGTGTCCGGGCCACGACGGCGATCGAGGGGAACACGCTCAGCGAGGAACAGATTGCCGCCCAGTTGGAGGGTCGTCTGGAGCTCCCGCCGTCCCGGGAATACCTGAAGCAGGAGGTCGACAACGTCTTGAAGGCGGTCGATGAGATCTTCACGGACATCGTGGAAAGTGAGCCGCCGGCTCTGTCGCCGGACTGGATCGCCGGAGCGAACCGGCGGTTGCTCGCGGGTCTGGAGGAGCACCTCGAGGATGGTGTGGTTCCGGGAAAGATTCCGCCGCATCCCGTCGGAGTCCTGCGGTACCGGGGCGCCCCCAGGGAGGATTGCGCCTTCCTCCTCGACCGGCTCTGCCGATGGCTGGAGGGAGGCGACTGGCCCGTGCGCCCGGACCGGCACGAAGACCGCATCGCATCCGCGATTCTCCGCGCCATCTTCGTTCACCTGTACATCGCGTGGATCCACCCCTTCGGGGACGGCAATGGACGGACCTCCCGGCTGGCCGAGTTCATGATCCTCGCGCGGGGGGGTGTGCCGTCGCCCTGCGCCCATCTTCTGTCCAACCACTACAACCTCACCCGCTCCGACTACTACCGGCAGCTCGATCGCTCCAGCCGGGCGAACGCCGGTCGCGGGGACCCGCTCGGCTTCCTGCTCTACTCGCTGCAGGGGTTCGTCGACGGCCTGCGTGAGCAGGGCGAAGTCATCGCGGGAATTCAGCTGAAGCTGGCCTGGGAACACTTCGTGTACGGTGAATTCCAACGGATCCCGTCGTCACGGGCCATGCGGCGGCGCCGCGAGGTGACCCTGGCGCTCGGCCGTGCGGGCGCGCCGGTCCGCAAGCATTCGATCCCGGATCTGAGTCCCGACCTGGCCAGGCTCTACGCGGACAGGACTCGCAAGACGCTCACCCGGGACATGAACTGGCTGGTTAGGAAGGACTTCCTGCAGAAGGGAGAGGGCGGCTACCGGGCCAGGGTGGGGGCAATGCGCGCCTTCCGGCCCGTGCAGGGATGACCCGCGCAGGCATGACCCCGTGCAGGGATGACCCGTGCAGGCATGACCCGCGCAGACATGACCCGCGCAGGCATGACCCGTGGCGCGCGAACTCCCCGCTTGGGTAAATTATCGCCAGCACCAGTCCTCCTGGCGCCCCCTCGCACTCGGCGAGACCGGAATCCCTCCCTCCGCGACGGGTTCCGGTCGGCCCTGACGCACTCTCTTCTTCGTGAGAATCCCGAATGAACCTGGACTCCCTTGGCAACCTGGGCGAATTCATCGGCGCCGTGGGCGTCGTGTTTTCGCTGCTGCTCGTCGCGCGCCAGATGAGGCTCGGCCACGAGCAGACCCGGCGCAACACGCGGAGCGTTCGCGCGGCCACCTTTAACTCGATGGTCGAGAACAGCATCCGCCTGCTCGAGGACGTCTTCCGCGACCCCGAACTCGCCGATTTCGTCACGCGGGCGGCCGAGGACCCGGACCGGCTGGACGCCGGGGAACGGCTGCGCTGGGACTCCTACATGACGGCGGGCTTCCGCCACTTCAGCAACCTGCTCTACCAGCACGAGACGGGCGCGATGGAAGAGAAGATGTGGGAGTCCTACCGCCGCTCCTTCAAGCACCATCTGCTCAACGAGGGCTGGGTCAACTGGTACCTCGAAAACCCCCAGCTGTTCGATGAGCGCCTCGCGGACGAGGTGCGCGGCATTCTGGAAGAGCTGGCGGATGAGGGGGTGCCGCATGCAGTGGGGTGGAAGGCGAGCGGAGGCCGCCTGGGCTTCAGGGCGTTGACCCGGGGCTGAACGGGCCGGCGATAATCCCTGCGTCGCACGGCGGACTGGCGGGGTGTCGGTTGGCGCGCGGGCCGGGTCAGCCGCCTGAAGTGCGCTCGAGCGTCTCCAGCCAGCGGTAGCCGTATTCCGGCACGTAGGCTGGTCCGCTCACGCCTTCGGGGAACATGTCGAACCGCTCGACGCGCAGGCGGTAGCTGTCGTTGTGCCTGGGATGGAAGCCCACGATCTCGCCGCGGTAAGGGGTGCCGTTGACGACCTTGCAGTACCCGGGATGGCCGTCGCCGCACTGGACCCGGTGCCGATCGACGGTGATCTCCATTTCGGGGCCCGCCGCCGCGGTTCTCGACGCCACCCCACCCAGCAGGTACCGGCCATCTCGGTAGCGGTTGGCCTCAAGGATGTAGTGATCGCCGGCCTCGTATTCGAAGCTGGTGATCATGTCCTCGTACGGTTCGCCGTCGACCACCAGGCAGAAGTCGTCGGTGTGAAGGCAGGTGACCCGCGTCGGACCCACCGACAGGGTCGCGGGGGTGGACGGCGCGAGGGTCTTCTCCAGCTCCTCCAGCAGACGGTAGGCGTACCGGCCGGCATCCTGCGGCGGCTCGCCGCCATCCCAGGGATCGTATTTGCCGATCCGGAGCCGGTAGTCGTAGCCGGGCTCGTGTTCGAATCCTTCGATACCTCCGTAGAACAGCCCGCCGTCGACCACCATGCATGACTGGGGGCCAACCCCGTAGCACCTGGCGAGCGTGGGCCCGACGGTGACTTCGCGTTCCTCAAGGTACTCGGGATCGAAGAGACCGCAGCCGGAAAGGGCCAGGGTCAGAAGGCAGATTGGAGCCGAGCGTCGGATGCGCATGTCAGCCCACCGACAGTCGGCCGACCACCACGGTCTTCACCCCGAGTTCGTCGGTTTCGATGAAGGCTGCCAGGCCGCCGGGGCCGAAGGCATCCGGGATTGCGGTGCCCGCCGCCGGCAAGCTGCCCAGATACGTGCCGTCCGGCGTCAGCAGATCGATGGGCCCGTCGCTCTCCGGCTCCTCGCCGCGGCGCTGCACCCAGATGGTGCCGTCCCAGGCCACGAACAGTCCGCGGATGACCGGCACTTCGGAGAAGAACTCCAGGTTCTCGATTTGCTCGCGCCGCTGCTGCCTCTCCTCATCCGCGCCCCGGCGAATGGGCTGGCCGTTGATGGTGCCACGGACGCCTCCCAGCTCGTCATCGGGTTGGGCTTCCAGCTCTCTCAGGCGGCGGCTTCTCTCGGCGCCGATCAGGCGATCCGTCACCGGTTCCGGCGCGATGGGACGTCTGAGAACACGTGAGATCCCCGTGCCAGCCGCGGCGATCTTGATCGCGTAGGCCGTGGAGTCCGCGAACGCCACGGTCCCGTCCGGGAGAACTCCCCAATACAGCCCGGGGTTGAACGTCAGCGGTCTGGGCAGGCCAAAGAGGTTCGGGCCCTCCCCCTCCCGCCCCGGGGGAAGCCACCCGTCGACGATGGTATCGGTGACGATCTCGTCCCCGGCCAGACTGACGAGCTCGATCGGCCGTGATGTCGCGGGGTCTCTGCGGGGGATCCGTCCGTCCGTTGCAGTCAAGCTCGAAGCGAACGCTCTGCTGCCGATCGGCGTCGTGATCACCGCATTTGCGCCGCGCTGGGCGATGAGGAGCCCGGCGAGCGCGATCGACGGATTGCCGCCCATTCGCACCATCCGCTCGAAGTCGCCGTTGGCGTCGAACAGGTGATAGGCGCGACGCCCGAGCTCGCGAACCACCAACCGCCCGTCCTCCATGACCACCCAGTCGGTGATGCTGCGGAATTCGCCCGGCCCATCGCCCTCCCGCCCGATCCGGCGGATCAGCGTTCCACCGGCATCCACCACGAAGAACCTGTCGACCTGACGGTCGAACACGTACAGCCGGCCCGCCCCGTCGAAGGCCACGCGCGAGACATCCCCGAACTGCTCCCACTCTTCGCCGCCCAGGGTGCCGATCCGGTACAGCTCCTCGAATCCGGACTCGAGCCGGCGGTCTTCGCCGGTCAACTCGATCAGTTGCCGGGCGGACGCAGGGCCCGCCGTGACCAGACACAGAACGGTGATACCGCAGGCCTTTCGCATCGTCGATTCCATAACGCTCGTCATTCTTCCTGCCCTTTCCTTCTCGTCCAACGCACAAGTAACCGGTTGCCGGATGCCACACCAAACACTAACTCTTCCGCCATGAACACCACCAGACAAGCATGGCTCGCCCTCGCCGTTCCGCTGGCCGGCCTCGCGGCCCCGGTCGCGACCTCAGCTCAGGACGTCTTCGCGTCCACGCAGTCGGCGACGCTGCCGACCGCGGCCCCATCGAGCGCCGGCGACTTCCAGTTCGAGATTTCCCACAGGTTCGGTCACCTCTCGGATGGGGCGGGCGATCTGTGGGGGCTGGACGGATTCGTGCTGAACCGCCTCGGCCTGGCGTACTCGCCGCACGACCGGCTCACCGTCGGGGTTCTCCGTTCCAACAGCCAGGACAACCTGGAGTTCAACGCGCGCTTCGCGGGACTGGCCCTCGATGCCGGGACGGGTCCCCTGGAATTCGCCGCGCAGGCCGGGGTGGCGTGGAACCTGCAGGTCGAGGCGGGAGACGATCACGGGGGTCATCAGCATGCGACCCTGCACGACGGCAACGCGGGCATCGGCAATGGCGACGACGACGCGGCCGACGACAACGAGATGCAGGCCTACGCCCAGCTGATCGCCAACACGATGGTGGGCGACCGGGTCGCGCTCGGCGTCGTGCCCGCGCTGCTCTGGAATCCCCGCATCCAGGACCACGACGCGGCGACTACCGTGTCGGTCGGCGTGAACGGCCAGCTGTACCTCGACCAGCGGTGGAGCCTCTTCGGCGAATGGATCTTCAGCCAGTCCCGCGAGGATCAGGAGTATGACTCCGGGTCCTTCGGCGTCGAAATCCGCACGCGCGGGCACTTCTTCAAGCTCCTGGTCACCAACCAGCACCAGATGAACTCGGCTCAGACCCTCGCCGGCGCGGCCGAGGACTTCATGGACCCGGACTCGTGGCGGCTCGGCTTCAACATCCAGCGCAGGATCCGGTTCTGATCGGACCGGAAGGAACCCATCCATGACCGATCGCAGCACCCCCGCCATCCTCGCGCTCTTCCTCCTGCTGCCCCCCGTCGCCGGCGCCCAGCAGATCGTCGAGATCGACCTCGAGGCCGGCCGTACGATCATCGACGACGAATGGCGCTCCATGTACACCGGCCTGATCGCCGTGGACTGGGACCGCGGCATCCTCTACGTCGAGGACGACGAGGAGCCGGAGGGCATCATGGCCTTCTCCCTGGAGACGGGCGAGTGGATCCGAACGCTCTCGACCCCGGAGGGCGACGGGCCCCGGGAGTTCCCACAGGGCGCGCGGGGGATGGACATCGCCCCCGGCGGAGGGGTCTATGTCTCCGGCTTCATCAGGGTCATCGAATACGATCCGGAGGGGATTCCGCTTGACTTCTGGCGGCCGGAGCCACCGTCGAGCGGCCAGGTGTGCGACTTCGGTGGCGCGCCGGCGGTTCCCACCTACGAGGGGGTGGTCAGGCGGGGACCGGAAGGCGCGAGCGAGGGCGTCGGGCCCGGCCAGGGAGAGGACCTGGTCAACCCCGTGTCTCGAGAGAGACGCATGCGACCCGGGGCACAGTGGACGACGCGGACGCGGATCGTCTGTTCGGAGGACGCGGCGTATGTCGTGGTGACCTACGACGAGGGTCCGGACTCCGTATTCGTGTACCACCGGAGCGGAGAGGTGGGGAGTCTGCCGGTCCCGGCCGAGGGCGCCATCGAGGGGGAATGCATGCTGGGGGAAACTCGAGGATCGTCGGGGAGGGTCGTCCAGCCTGCCCGCCCCTGCCCGCACTGGAGCGTGAGGGCACAGGCATCGCTGGATGACCTGGGCAACGTCGTGCTCCTCGGACACGACGTGCGAACCGCCGGCGCCATCATCGATCCCGAGACCGGTTGCCATGCGCTGGTGCGCGCCCCCGATGACCGTGCCTTCCGACCCGAGCGCATCCACGCCGACAGCGCTCTGGTTTTCCGTCACGCCGTTACGATGACGACGTACCAGGGTCGTAGCGTGCGTGCTATCCAGGCCAACTCGACGAACGGGGTGTCGCTCCACCCGATCCGCCGGGTCAGCGGCGAGCCCTGCCCGGGGATGCTGCCGACGGTGAGGTAGGGCGGGGCGGGCCGGCCTTCTACTTCGCTCGTGGTACTTGTGACATCTCATACAATCTCATATCATACTAGATGAGATTTGTATTGGACACGAACGTCGTGGTAGCGGCTCTGCGGAGCCCTGCCGGGGCCTCCGCGGCGCTGCTTGAGAACGCATTGGACCGGAGGTTCACCCTCTTGCTCTCCGTACCACTCGTTTTGGAATACGAGGCAATATGCAGTGCTCCTGCCCAACGAATCGCCTCTGGACTCGACGCATCCGAGGTCTCGGCGATCGTTTCGGCTTTGTGCGCCGTTGCGGAGCCCGTGGAGAGCCGGTTCCTCTGGCGGCCCCAGCTGCGCGATCCAGCCGACGAGATGGTGTTGGAGGCTGCGGTGAACGGCCGCGCCGACGCACTTGTCACCTTCAACCGGCGGGACTTCGGCGAGGTCCCCGCAACATTCGGGATCGAGCTGCTTTCGTCGCAGCAGGTCCTGCATCGGATCCGGGGGAGTAGAGCGACATGACCGAAAAGCGAAAGCAGACCAGCACCTATCCGCTTCGCCTGCCGTCGTCCTTGAAGGCGGCGGTCAGAGAGGTAAGCCGGAGGGATGGCACCAGCATCAACCAGTTCGTCACCACCGCCGTGGCCGAGAAGCTCTCGGCCATGCGGACGGCCGATTTCTTTGCCGAACGAGGGGCCGAAGCCGATGTCGAGGCGGCCCGGCGGATTCTGCGGAGGCGTGGCGGGCAGCCGCCGGATCCGGACGACCGCCTGGACACGCCGACTTGACGCGCGCACGGGTGACTCATATGATGAGTCAATATTGATTCACTAGATGAGTCACCTGAAAGGCCGCATGTGAAACAGCTCACCATCCGAGGCCTTGGGGACGAGTTGGCACAGGCGATTCGGCGGCTGGCCAATCGCGACGGGACATCGCTCAACCGGGCTGCCGTCAAGCTGTTGCGGCGAGGCGCGGGGCTGGAGGACGAGCCGGGACCGGACAGAGTCGGCTCGTCGCTTGATCACCTCATCGGCACGTGGAGCGCCGCGGAGGCGGATGAGATGGAGCGGGCGTTGCGGCACTTCGAGACGATCGACGAGGCCATGTGGGAATGAGGGTGCTGCTCGACTCAAGCGCGTACGTGCAGCTGATGCGCGGGCGGAGGCGGGTGAGCAGGATTGTCCGGGACGCCGAGGAGGTTCTGCTGTCGGCGGTCGTGCTCGGGGAGCTTCTGTACGGCTTCCGGCACGGCTCGCGCTACGAGCGCAACACCCGCCGGATGCGTGCCTTCCTCGACAACCCGTACGTTTCGGTCGTGCCGGTCGGTGAAACCACCGCCGACCGGTATTCGCGGATCGCGGCGTCGCTGCGCGCAAAGGGCCGGCAGATCCCCACGAACGATGTCTGGATCGCTGCGCACGCGATGGAGACAGGGGCCGATCTGGTGTCGGCCGACCGCCACTTCGAGCACGTGGACGGGATCGCTTGGGTCCGGCTGAGGGCTGCGCCCCGGCGGCCGCGGCCGCCGCTGTGACGGTGGGGCCGCTTGCCGCCGAATCGACGAATCGCGTGCCCCCGGCAAGGATTGACGCCCCGGGAACCGCCGCCTTACGATCCGGGCCATCCCCGCGCTGACCCTTCTCACGACGATTCCGGACGGTAGACCGTTGCGCATCTGGGCCCTGTCCGACCTGCACATCTCCCATCCCGACAACCGGAGTGTGCCGGACGACTTTCCGGCCTTTCCCGACGACTGGCTGATCCTGGCCGGCGACGTGACCCACGGGGTGCGGCGGCTGGACCGGTGCTTTCAGCGGCTGACCGGCAAGTTCCGCCAGGTGGTGTGGGTGCCGGGAAACCACGAACTCTGGACGGTTCCGAAGGCCGGGTCCCGGCTCGGCGGCGTCGCGCTCTACGAGCGGCTCGTGCGGATCGCCCGCTCCCATGGGGTGCTCACCCCGGAGGATCCCTACCCGATCGTGGAACACCGGGACGGGCCGTTGCTGATCGTGCCGCTGTTTTTGCTCTACGACTACAGCTTCCGGCCCGCACACGTCGGGCGCGGGGAGGTGGTCGAATGGGCGCGGGAGACGGGTGCGGTCTGCGGTGATGAACTGATGCTGCATCCCGACCCCTATCCGGATCGGGATTCGTGGTGCGCCGCGCGCTGCGAGGACGCGGCCAGGCGGCTCGCGTCCTGTCCGGCGGATCTGCCGAAGGTGCTGATCAATCACTTCCCGCTCGAGGAGGAGCACGCGGTGCTGCCCCGGATTCCCCGATTCACTCCGTGGTGCGGGACCCGCCGGACCCGCGGCTGGCACCGCCGCTTCAACGCCTGCGCGGTGGTGTACGGCCACCTTCACATCCGGGGCACCCAGTGGCTTGACGGGGTGCCGTTCGAGGAGGTGTCGCTGGGGTATCCGCGGCAGTGGAAGCGGCGGCGCGGGGTGGGGGCGTACCTGCGCGAGGTGACTCCGTCCGTCCGGGGCGCGGCTTCCCGCGACGGGTCTTACCGGGGCGCGGTTTCCAGCGGTGCGCTCTTCCCGGACACGGCCTCCCGGCGCGGATCCGGGCAGCAGGGACCCGTCCGATGACCTTCTCCAACCCCTGGTGGAGCCGCTGGCGGGAGTCCGAGGGCTCGCTCATCCTGCACGTCGACCTGCGGCCCGACCCCGAGCGCGAAGAGCGGGCCGTCGCGCTGCTGGACGAAGACGAGCGGGTGCGGTGGAAGCGGTTCGTGCACGAGGGCGCCCGGCGCCGGTTTGCGCTCTGCCGCGCGGCGCTCAGGGTCAACCTCTGTGCCCGGCTGGGGTGTGCCAACGAGGAGCTGTCCTTCGGCTATCTCGAACACGGCAAGCCGTTTGCGATAGTGAACGGGGTCCCGTCGGACGCGAGCTTCAACGTGAGTCACAGCGATCGGCACGGACTCATCGGGTTCGCGAAGCAGGACGGGCTCGGCGTGGACCTGGAGGTGCGCGCCCCCGGCAGGGACTTCGACGGCATCGGGAGCCGGGTGTACACGCCGCGGGAACGGCTCGTCCTGTCCGGAGCCGCCGGGAGCGGCAAGGCGGATCTCTTCTACCGGCTCTGGAGCCTGAAGGAGGCCCTGATCAAGGCGCTGGGCACCGGTTTTTCGCTGAATCCGTCCGGCTTCGAGGTTCCCGGGCCGATGCTGGAAGGCGAGCGGTCGGCGGAGTTCCGGTTCCCGCACCTGCCCGCCGATCCGTTCTGGCTCGAGGACCTGGGGGAGCCCCGGTTCGCGGCGGCCCGCGCCTGCCGGCTCCACACCCCCCCTACGTCACCGGCTTCGCCCGGTACCTGTCAAACCACGCCTTCAGATACAGCTGCGTCATGATCCGGTGGGACACGCGGCGGGAACCGTGGTATTCGTCGGGGATCTTGACGTGCATCGTCTCCTGGCCGAGCACCTTGAGCGCGCGGTAGAACTCCTCGGCCTGCGGCATCGGGGTGCGCAGGTCCTCGACGCCCGAGAGCAGCATCGTCGGCGTGGTGACGTTGCCGACGTAGTGGAGCGGCGACCGCTCGGCGTACTCCATCGGGTCCTCCCAGGGGTACGAACGGAAGCGGCGGTACCAGCCGGAGCCGTCGGTGGTGCCGACGAAGGAGTGCCAGTTGATGACGGGCCGCTGCGAGACGGCGGCCCGGAAGCGGTCGGTGTGGCCGACGATCCAGGCGGTGAGCACGCCGCCGCCGCTGCTTCCCGTGACGAACATGTTGTCCTCGTCGATGAAGCCGCGGTCGATGGCGGCGTCGACGCTGGCCATGAGGTCGTGGAAGTCGTTGCCGGGATAGAGGTAGTTGATGCCGTTGACGAAGTCCTGGCCGTATCCGGTGCTGCCGCGCGGGTTCATCCACAGGACCGCGTAGCCGTCCGCCGCGAAGTTCTGCCAGTTCCAGTTCCAGCGCACGGTGTACATGGAGACCGGCCCGCCGTGGATCCACAGCAGCAGCGGGTACTTCCGGCCGGGCTCGAAGTTGGCCGGCTTCATGAGCCAGCCCTGGACCGGCCAGCCGTCGAAGGACTCGGTCCAGATTTCCTCGACCTCGCCGAGCTTGATGTTGCCGAGGACGTCCTCGTTGTAGTCGACGAGGGTCTCGAGCTCGTCGGCGCTGTCGAGATCGAAGGTGACCAGGTAGCTCGGCCGGTAGAAGGTCGAGTTGGTGGCGGCCACGCGGCCGTTCTTCGCGATCGAGACGCCGGAGATGTAGTGGACGCCGTCGGTCACCTTGCGCATGTCGCCGCCGGTGGAGACGAAGTGCAGGTTCGACGAGCCCTCTTCGCCCAGGGTGAAGTAGAGGCCGGAGCCGTCGGGTGCCCAGGTGACCCCGCTCGGCGAGTTCTTGAGGTTGCCGGCGATCATCCGCGGGTTGGAGCCGTCGGCGTTCATCAGGTACAGGTTCGACAGGTTGCTGTAGTTCTCGTTCTGGTCGTAGCCGGTGTAGGCGATCATGCTGCCGTCGGGTGACGGGTTGGGATTGCCGTCGGGGCCGAGGCGGTCGGTGAGGGTGGTGATTTCCAGGGTGGCGAGGTCGATGGCGTGGACCTCGGAGTTGCCGCGCTCGTACCCCTCTTCGGGGATCAGGTCGCCGCTGAAGTAGAGCTTCGCGCCGTCCGGCGACCAGCGCGGGTTGCCGTGCGAGTTGTCGCCGAAGGTGATCTGGCGCGGGGTGCCGCCCAGGTCGGCGTCGACGATGAAGATCTGCGTGTTGCCCTTGCGCGAGTATCCGCTCCCGTCGCGCTGCCAGGCGATCCGGTCCTCCACCACTGCCGGTGCGGCGACGTTCGCGCCCCGCGGGAAGCTGGGCATCTTGATGGGCAGGGGGGACCCCGTCTCGGGGATGAAGGTCGTGAACGAGATCTGCGTGCCGTCGGGCGACCACCGGATCCCGCCGGGCGACCGGTCGAGGTTCGTGAGCTGCTTGGTCTCGCGCGTATCGAGCCACATGACGTGGATCTGGTTGGTCCCGCTCTTGTCGGACAGGAAGGCGATCTTCGTGCCGTCCGGCGACCAGATCGGCGACGACACCTCGAAGCTCCCGGTCTCCAGCTCGCTGATCCGCCGCGTCGACAGGTCCATGATCATCAGCTCGCTCTTGCTGCGGTCGTTCATCTTGTCCACGCCGCCGCGCGTGAAGAGGACGTAGGCGCCGTCCGGCGAGATGCGCGGGCTGCCGACCGACTCCATCTCCATGTAGGTGTCCATGTCGAGGAGGCCGCCGGGCTGCTGGGCGGTGGTGGGGGCGGGGAGGGCGAGGGCGGTGGTGAGGGCGAGAGTGGCCGCCAGGGCGGAGGTGGCCGCCAGGGCGAGCGTGGCCGTGCGGGGGAGCCTGGCCGTCGCGGCGAGGGTGGCCGTGCGGGCGAGGGTGGCCCCGCGCGCTGGCAGGGTGGTGGGGAGGGGGGAGCGGGCGGTCATCGGAGCCTCCTGGTGTGCTGCGGGTCGAGCGTGGCCTGTGCTTCGCGTCTGGTCGGTGGGTCGCGCCGGGGATGAGCTGCCCATGCGCGGTGTCGGACCATGGGGGCAATCTTGGGGGACGAAGCGCCGGAAATCAAACTCCGCACGGACCGGCACGCGTGCCGTGGGGCCGCCGGGCTCCAGCGAAAAAACGGGGGACGGGTGGGTTCCCCGTCGTCGGCCTACCTGTCGGGACGGGTCTCCCCTTCGTCCACCAGTGCCAGCGACCCCGCGACCACGCGGTAGCGCCGCGTCTGCGTCACGGTGGGTTCGCCCACCATCGCCACCCCTTCCGCCCGGGTCCGGAACGTCACCGAAATCTCCCTGTCATCGCTTTCGATCGAGAGCGAGTCGATGCGGATTCGGTCGCCGAGGAAGACCGCGGTCAGGCTCTCCCACCCCTCCCCTCTCCGCATGAGCGCGGCAAGGTAGTAGAAGGTGCCGCTGCCGCCGGGCTGGTCGATGAGGATCACTGCCACGTCCTCCCCGGCCCGGCCGTCGAGCTCTCCGCCCGCGACGAAGTCGGAGAGGAAGACGCGGCGGACGGTCGCCGAGGATTCATCGTACCGGCGCGTGTACTCGCCGGCGACGAGCCGAACGGTGTCCTGCTCTCCCGTGGTGAGAGGGGGCAGGGTGTACAGCGCGTCGCCCGGGTTGGCGTTCGGGGCTTCCAGGCCGCTGTCACCTGCGGGGGGCCGGTCCCCCGTGCAGGCAGTGGCCTGAGTCAGCAGGATCACCGCGGCTGCAATGCGGCCGAGCATGTTCTCACCTTTGTTGGATGGTTGGTTGAACCATAACTTCCGTGCAATGGTCTGCAACGTTGGCGGGGCGACACGGGCTCTGGTTCCCAAGCGTCTCCGCCGACTGAAGGGCTCGTCCTCCGGCTGAAGGGAAGGTTCTGGATGCGTGTTCGGTTAGTCGCCGCCCTGGCGTTCGTGGTGGTGCCGCCACCTGACCGGCCGAGTGCTCCAACCTTGCCGGCGGATGTGCCGGGGACGGGGCTGGCAGAGGTTGCGGCACACGCTGCGGGCGAGGGGGCGGCAGTGTGTCGTGTCCAGGCCCTCATGGAGCAGCCCGGTTATCAGTACACCGCCGCGCAAATCCGGGGAATGGTGGATAGGGCCGATGTGATCGTGAGGGCGATGGCCGTGGATTCGGCACGCGCGGAAGCGCCGGAGTTGCCGCCGGGTCAGTTCTTGCGGCCGAATTATGAGCACCGGATAGACTTCAGGACGACGGAAGTGCTCCGCGGCCCCTGGCCTGACTCTGTCTTCACGCTGCCTGGCAGGGTCATCGATCAGGACGACTTCAACCCGAATCCGGTCCCCTACGGAATGGTGCGGCCCACCGGCCAGCGCGGGAACTGCTTTGCGACGGAGTATCGAATCGGTGGCGAGTACCTGTTGTTGCTCAGGCCTGTCGCACCGGATTCGCCCCTCCGTGACCACTTTTCGATGACTGTCTGGTGGAAGTTCCTGGGTCCCACCAACGAGCAGATTCGCGGTGCCGACGATCCCTGGGTCCAGTGGGTCCGGGACCGGTTGCCGGCCCCCTGAAGCCAACCGGGAGACACAACAATGGACAGACGAGACTTCGTGAAGACTGCGGCCGCCAGTGCGGCGGTGGGCGCGGTGCCCGGCCTGGCCGGAGAGCCCGGGGTGCAGGCTGCGGAGGGTGCCGCTGCCGCCCTGCCGGACGCGGACGCTGCCGAGACAACCGCCCCCGCGGTGCACACGCGCGCCACCCGCCCCGTCCTGGTCGCGGACGTGTCCTCGATCCGGTACCGGAACGGCGGCCCCGAGAGCGCGATCGAGCGTGCCTTCCGCGGCATCACCGGGGGGGAGGACATCCTCGACGCCTGCGTGGCCGGGGTGAACATCCCCGAACTCGACCCGGAGGAGCGCGGGATCGGGTACGGTGGCCTTCCCAACGCGGACGGAGTGGTCCAGCTCGATTCGTGCCTGATGCACGGGCCGCGCAGGTGGGCGGGGGGCGTGGCGGGCCTCGAAGGCGTGAAGACCCCGTCGCTCGTCGCGAAGGCGGTCGCCGAGCTGACCGACCATCACCTCATCGTCGGAGAGGGCGCGCGGGAGTTCGCGCGTTCGCTCGGCTTCGAGATCCACGACGACCTCAACACGGACGCCTCCCGCGAACTGTGGCTGGAGTGGCGCCGCCGCGTGGATCCGTCGCACTGGCTCGATCCGGAGGAGCGGCTGCGCGGCATCGGCCGCCCCGGCGAGGACACCGATCCCGATGCGGTCCGGCGAGGCCGTCCCCGGCCGGTTCCGCACCTTGACCCCGCGCACGCCAACCGTCTTCGCGACTTCCACGACGCCTCCCTCGCCGCCGGCCTCTCCATGGTGGACGACGGCCTCCTCGACGCCGACTCCTTCTGGGGCACGACCAGCCTCGAGGCCGTGTCCGCCGATGGCGACATCTGCGGCGTGACCACGACCAGCGGCCTCTCCTGGAAGATCCCGGGCAGGGCGGGGGACTCCCCGATCCTGGGTGCCGGCCAGTACGTCGACAACGATGTCGGCGCGGCGGGCTCGACCGGTCGCGGCGAGGCGAACCTCTACACCCTGAGCTGCTGCCTGATCGTCGAGTTCATGCGCCAGGGGATGGCGCCGAAGGACGCCGGCATGGCGGTGCTGGAACGCGTCCGCGACAACACCGTCGAGCCGCGCCTCCAGAACTCGCGCGGCCTGCCGGGCTTCGATCTCCGCTTCTTCATCGTGAACAAGGCGGGCGACTACGCGGGCGTCGCCATGTACGGATCGGCCGAGTCCGCCTTCGCGGTGTGCGACGAGAACGGCGCGCGGGAGGAGCCGCTCGAAGGGCTGCTGGAGGGGTCGCCGCGGGATTGAGCAGACCCTGACCGGGTGACAACAAACCTATCGGCCAAATGAAAGATTACAGTTCGTCCAAACGAAAATAGACCGATTACTCCGGGCAGCTGTCCACGTTTTCCGGTCCCTCCAGGGCCCGCCGGACCGGCACTGCGTGCAGCCGGCCGCCGAACGGGACGGTGGCTTCCCCGTCATACAGCACGACACCGCCGGCGAACCGATCCCCAAGTGCCCCCCTGAGTCTGCGGAGACCCCGAAAGTCGCCCGCACGGACTGTCCCGGACGCCTTGACCTCGACGCCGGCGACCCCCGTGGCGCCGCGCTCGATGACGATATCGACCTCCGCCCCGTCCTTGTCGCGGAAATGGTGGAAGGTCATGCGCACATCGTTCCAGCTGGCCTGGCGCCGAAGTTCCTGGAAGACGAATGTCTCGAGAAGCTGTCCGAACAGCGCGCGGTCGTACGCGAGGGCCGGACCGTCCAGGCCGAGAAGCGCCGAAGCGATTCCCGTATCGCAGATGTGTAGCTTCGGCCGCTTGACGAGTCGGCTCAAACGGTTGCTGTACCAGGCCGGCAGACGTTCAAGCAGGAAGACCCGCTCGAGGAGCGTGGCGTAGTCGCGGATTGTGGGCCGGCTCACCTCGAACGGTGCAGCCAGGTCGCTCGCGTTGAACATTCTCGCGGTCTGGCTGGCGGCGGCGGCGAGCAGCCTGGGCAGGACTTCGAGCCTGCGGATGCTTGCCAGGTCGCGGACATCGCGCTGAACCAGTGCATCAACGTGACTATTATACCAGTTGGCACGCCGGCGTCCCGGGGGACGGTCAAGCGCGGCCGGATAACCGCCGGCGACGATCCTCTCCGGCAACTCCCCGCCCAGACGCTCCGTGTGTTCGATGGGAAATCCACCCGCAAACAGCGCATCGAGAAAGCCGGAGCTGCGCTGTTTCATCTCGCACTGCGCGAGCGGATGGAGCCGCAGCGTCTCCAGTCGGCCGGCCAGCGAATCCGAGAGATTCGGCACCAGAAGCACATGAGTGGATCCGGTCAGAAGGAACCGCCCCGGGACGCGGCGGCGGTCGATTTCCAGCTTCAGTGCCGCGAACAGCGAAGGTGCCCGCTGCACCTCGTCCAGAATCACGCGATCGGGGAGACCGGCGGCGAAACCGGCCGGATCGTCCTCGGCGGCGTTGCGGACCGCGTCGTCGTCGAAGGTGACGTACCTGTATCCGCGCGACGATCCCACCATGAGGGCGAGCGTGGTCTTGCCGCACTGGCGCGGTCCATGGATCAGGACGGCCGGCGAGTCGGCGAGCGCTTCAACCAGGTGAGGCTCGATGAGGCGGGGATAGACGGTCGTGTCGATCATCGGCTAAGTGTAACATGGAGATCGGCCAAATGAAAGATTAATGCCCCGCCCGGCGATCAGTTCACCGCCGGTGCCCCCTTGCCGCCGACCGCCAGGTAAGCCGTCCGACTCGCAGATCCTCAGCTGCTCGGACCGGCACTTTCCTCAGGCCGGCATCGTGGTCACATCGTAGAGGCGGATGCGCGAGTCGCGCGTCACCAGCGTCATCCCCTCCGCCTGCGCCTGGGCGATCAGCATCCTGTCGAAGGGGTCACGGTGGCGCGGCGGCAGTGCCGCAGCCCGCTCCGCATGAGCGAAGGTCAGCGGAAGGTGTTCGAACCGCTTTTCGTCGACCATGTCCGCAAGGTTGTCCGGTGCGACAAGGCGGCCCTTCGCCTTCTTGATGCCGATCTCCCAACCCGACACCGCGCTCACGAAGACCTCGTTCCGGGGGTCGGCGATGGCCTCGCGCGCGGGCTCGGCGATTCTGTCCCAATCCGACAACCACCAGAGGAACGCGTGCGTGTCGAGAAGCAGCCGCATCGTCATTCGTTGTCCCGCCTGCCCGGGAAGAGCTCGCAGTCCTCGAAGGCCGCGATGAGCTCGTCATCTTCGGCGTCGAAGTCCGGACCCATCTCGATCCGACCCTCCAGACCGCCGGGCTCCCGCGGTTCGTCGGACTCGCGGTAGGGCGCAAGCCGCACCCAGGGCTGTCCCGACTTGCAGATCACCACTTCCTGCCCTTCCCGGACCAGTCTCGCCAGGCGGGACAGCTGTGACTTCGCCTCGTGCATGTTGACCCGCATCGATCGCTCCAGTTGTTCGAATCCGGGCGTCTTCCGGCGCACCCGTCGCTCCATTCTCCTACCAATCCATCGTGACCCTTCCGCGTGGCCGGTCTTGTTTAGCTTAGCTAAGGCTAGCTAATATTGTCAAGTCGGCTCTCGGGTTCCTGGGGACGAGACTCTCGCCGCCGCGACCTTGAGGTTGGAAAGCCGAGCCGGAAACCTCCCGTCAGCGGCCTGCGCCCTCCCCGGTGTCGGCGGACCCCCCCGTCCTGTACCGGACGTAACTCTCCAGCACGCGGTTCATTCGCGTCTGGTAGCCCTTCCCCGAAGCCTTGAAATAAGCCAGCACGGAGCGTTTGACGCGCATCGTGATCTGGTCGGTGCGATCAGGCTCGACGATCTCCGCCCGCTCCCAGAATCCCTCGTCCAGTTCGGGTATGTCGTCGAAGTCGATGCTCTCGTCCTTCACGGCCGCGATCTGCTCGGGGGTGAGGGGCCTATCGTAGCGTTCGCTCATGGTAGACTCTCCTTTCCTTGCGCGATGCCGGGCGGGCGGAGATCAGACGGATGCGCCCGCGGCGCTCGGTGTGAGCAACCACGATCAGCGCTTCGGGCTCCACCCGGCCGATGCTGATGTGACGCTCCTCGCCGTAGTCCCGGCGACGGTCCGGTGACGTTGCGACAGCCCCCTCGAAGATGCGCTTGGCGGTGTCGAACCCGATGCCGTGCTTGCGGATGTTCGTCTGATTCTTGGTCTCGTCCCACTCGAATTCCATCCATGGACTATACCTATAGATTGTAGTTACAACAACTCGCCACGAGTCGCGTTGCCGATCGACCTCCCGGCCGGGGTATCGCTCTACATCTGTTCGCGAATCCGCAGAACGAGCAGGTGCTCCACGTCCTGGACCAAGTACAGGAGGTCGTTGTGGACGACGGCGACGGTGTCGAGGGTGAGCCTTGCCGGTGGCTCGGAAGGGGTGCCGCGCGGCCGGCCGCCCGGGTCGCAAGCGACCGCTGTGATCAGGACGCACAGAGCGGCAAGGAGGGTCAACCGCGAGGGCAACGCACCCGAGTGTGGATCATGCATGCCATGTAGACAGGGGTTGGGTCGGATCGTTAGTTTGATTTATCATATAAACTATACCAACAGAGAACTATAGTCCAGGATGCCGGGACACCACATCCGCTTGATCTGGCGCCACGATCCCATCCTCTACGCGCCCTCGAAGTACCGGCGGGCATGCGTATACCACGCCTTCGTTCCCGGGACACTCGCGGATCTCTGCCTGACGATGGACGGGGCAACGGCAGGTATCGTCTCGGACGCCGAGGGCGCGATCCGTGAGCTCAACGCGCATCGCGCCGGTGCCCTCGCGCCGCTTGCCCGGCTGCTGCTCAGGACCGAGTCGCTCTCGTCGTCGCGTGTCGAGGGGCTGGCTATCGGCGCGCGCGCGTTGGCACGTGCCGAATCGCGCGCCGAGGCGGGGATTCGCGTTGGCCCCACCGCTCGCGAAGTGCTGGCCAACGTCGACGCCATGGAGACCGCGATGAATGCCGCCTCCGGCGATCGCTGCTTCACCGTCGCTGACATCGCGGACATACATCGGCGTGTCATGGCGCAGGCCCCCAACCGTCACATCGCCGGGGAGGTGCGCACCGTCCAGAACTGGATCGGGGGAAACGACTACAACCCCTGCGGCGCGGACTTTGTGCCGCCCCCTCCGGACCATGTCAACGGCCTCCTGGAGGATCTGGTCGACGCGGTGAACCGCGAGGAGCTCCCGCCGCTGGTGCAGGCCGCCGTCGTCCACGCCCAGTTCGAGACGATCCATCCGTTCGAGGACGGCAACGGCAGGACCGGGCGCGCCCTGATTCAGGTCGTGCTCCGACGGCGGGGCATCGCCGCCAGCCATGTTCCACCGATCAGTGTGATTCTGGCCGCGGGGCGGGAGGCGTACTTCGCTGGCCTGGGCGAGTTCCGTTTCGGGGATCCGGTCCGCTGGATTGCGCGCTTCGCAACAGCCGCCGCGCGGGCCGCCACACTGGCCCGGCAGTACCTCGACGCCGTCCGCGAACTGCAGGACGAGTGGCGCGAGCTCCTGATGGCCGCCGCCAACCCCCGGGCCGACGCGGCCGCCTGGGCGCTGATCGACGCATTGCCGGCACGGCCGGTGATCTCCACCGCGGGCGCCGTGGCCGCGACCGGCCGGGCCAAGTCCGCGGTTCACGCCGCTGTGGGCCAGCTGGTGGAAGCGGGCGTGCTGATTCCCCTGTCGAAATCCAGGCGCAACCGTCTTTGGGAGGCGTCGGGGCTGCTCGATCTGGTGGAGGGGCTGGACGCAGGTCGTCCGCGCGGGTGAGCGCGGAGGCCCCCTCACTCCTGGGCGAGACTTCTGCGTGCCAGTTCCTCGATCAACTCGGCATGCGCGCTCGCGGCGTAGGTTATCGTCCCCTTTGCGTCCAGGAGGTAGACCAGCGCAGGGTGCACGATGTCGCCCGTGTCCGCGACTCGCTGCCGCGCCACCTGGAGGGCATCCAGCGCGGCGTTGACCTCTTCGACGGGGCCGGACAGAAGGTAGGATTCCGTACGCTCTTCGTCTCGTTCGCTGCCCGGACCCAGATGGAACTGCCGCGCCAGCGCCGGGAGGCGTGCCGGCGTGTCCCGCCACGGATCCAGCGTGATCACGATGAGAGCCATCTCGCGTCCATCGGCGCGAAACCGGTCCTGGACCAGGCGCGCGTTCATGACCGTCATGGGGCAGATCGTGGCGCAGTGACCGAAGCCGAAGGTGAGGAGCGCCGGCCGTCCCGCGACGCGCCCCCAGGTGAACACGTCGCCGTGCTGGTCCACCAGGCCGGTGACCTCCGGGAGCGGACGGTCGAGGCGGGGATAGGAGGCGGGCACCCTCGCGCTCGCCGTCTCCAGCCACTCGGCGTCGCGGGGAGCGCCGGCGACCCGCAGGGCGGCCAGCACCACTCCGGTCGCGAGCAGGCCGGACGCGACCGCAACCCCGAGCAGGCCCGCCGGCGATCCGAACGCGCGCCTGACCCCCATGCGAACCGCGTCACCAGCGATCACCATGAGCACCGCCAGCATGCCGATCGGCTGCCCCACCAGCAGCAGCCACCCCGACGCATCGGGCAGCCCCGAGGGACCCGCGTTGAAGCACACCGACCGAGCCCGCTCCAGCCACGCCGGGGGAACTCCCTCGACCGGCCACAGGGCCAGGGCCCACCACGCGACGGTGATCACGAACAGCGCCGCCAACCCGATCAAGGCCCCCCGGACGGCACGTGCCGATGGAGGGGCGCGCTCGTCCGCGTGCCGTGGCTCCGGCGCCTGCGGCTTCGCCTTCATCCTGCCTTCCTCGCGCTCATCCGACCTCCCACAGGAACGACAGCAGCATCCAGTTCACGAAGTAGTACAGGATGAACGCCGCCAGGAAGATCAGCACGAGCACCATCGTTCCCGGAACCGGACCCAGGCGGCCCGACGGCTTCAGCGCCTCCTTGTCCTCGGGCTTGAGCGCGCGCGGCGGATTGGTGATGCCCGGCGGCAGGCCCCGGCCCGTCGCGCCCAGCCCGGAGTCGTCGGGCGCCATCTTCTTGCCGAAGAAGACCGACACCACCGTCACCACGATGTAGATCGCGCCGCCCACGATGGCGATCAGCCCGCCCACCGCCATCACGCCGATGATCAGGTTGACCGCCGGCGAGAACTCGGGCTGGAAGAACGCCTGGTTGAAGCCGATGTCCCAGTGGCGGCGCGGCACGCCGAAGGTCCCGGCGAAGGTCATCGCCATCGAGAAGATCAGCATGCCGATGGCGAAGAGGTACGGCTGGATCTTCGCAAGCCGGTAGAAGGCGATCTCGCGGCGGAAGATGAGCGGGATCACGTAGTAGGTGATCCCCATGAAGGCCATCGCGGTGCCCGACACGACAGTCGCGTGGAAGTGCCCCGGAATACGCAGCGTATTGTGCGCGATGATGTTGATCTGCTCGGTGCCGAAGGTCACCCCCGTGATCCCGCCCACGAACCCGAACACAACGATCGAGAACGCCAGCGAGCTGAACCCGGGATCGCCCCACGGCGCCCGCTTGAGCCACCCGAAGAGCCCCTGCGTGGCCCCGCGCAGCCGCATGCCCAGCTCCGTCCCGGCCGGCACCGTGAATCCGTGGATCATCGAGGCCAGCACAGCCATGTACATGAAGTAGCTGGTGTTCCAGACCTTCCACGACGGACCCATGCCGGGGTCCACGAGCAGGTGGTGCGCCGACGCCATCGAGATGAACAGGACGTAGAGGACGAAGGCGGTGCGGCTCACCTTTTCGTTGAGAACGACCGCCCCGACAGTGAGCGCCCCGAGCAGGTACCAGATCGCCACCATCGCGGCCACGTTGATCTGCTGCGACGAGTGGCCGAGCCCCCACCAGATGAGACGGTACATCTGGGGATCGACGTTCATCATGTCGAGCGACCAGAGGAAGGTGGGGATGTAGATGATCGCCCCGTGCAGCAGGGTGACCGCCGCGATCGCCGCCGCCGTGAGCGCCCCGTAGGTGACGAGCGGCAGCGATCCCTCGTACGCCTTCTCCCTGCGGGCCACCGTGATGATGGCGAAGAAGTGCCCGACCACGGTCAGCGCGCCGACCGCGAAGAGGATCACGCCCAGGTAGAAGAGCGGATGCGCCCGGAGCGGCACGTACGAGGTGAAGAGCACGTCGGCGCGGCCGGTCCACATCGTCCACTCGACCATCAGCGTGCCCACGACCATGAGCACGAAGGCGACCCAGCCGGTCTTCGGTGCCGGGACCCTGCAGTTGAGGAGCACGGCCGACGCGAAGTACAGCACCGCCATCTCGAAGAAGATGATGAAGAAGATGAGCATGTTCATGCCGTGGATGGTCAGCATCCGGTAGAACATCTCGGCCTCGAGCAGGAGGACCGCCTCCCAGCGCGTCAGCAGCACGAGCAGGGCCGCGATCCCCCCGACGAGGAGCGCCACGGTCGCCACGACGGCGTTGGCCTTGATGAGCCGGTCGGCCGTGCGGTGCACCTGGAGCCCGGTCGTGGGGCATGTGCGGAAGGGACTCATCGGTCACCTCCCTCGTCCGCTGCCTCGCCCGCGTCCGCTGCCACCTCGTCCGCCCCCACCACGATGATCTTCCCGACCATGAGGTGGTGCCCGATCCCGCAGAACTCGTTGCACATGACGTGGAACTCGCCGGGCTCGTGGGGCACGATGCGAAGGCCGTAGTCGTACCCGGGCACCACCTGGAAGTTGATGTTGAGCGGGTAGAGGCCGAATCCGTGGTTCACGTCGAGCGACGACAGGTGCAGCGTGTACTCGGCACCCTGCCTGAGCCGCACCACGGGAATCCACGCGAACTGCGACGCCTGCAGGTAGACGTCGCTGCCGGGCGGGGGCTCCACCACCGGGAGTCCGTTGTCGGTGCCCACCTGGTATTCCTGCACGAACTCCAGGACCCGGGCCTGGTAGTCGGCCGGATCCACTCGGTGCCGGATTCCCGACGGGTTCTGGCCGCCCCTGAGGTGCCAGAGCGGCATCATCGCGAAGAGGACCATGCACCAGGCGAAGGAGATCCACACCCACACCTTCTCGTGCCGTCCCACCTTCTTCCACCAGATGCGCTCCGGCGGCTCGATTCCGGTTCGATACATCTTCTCGTCTCCTCCCTACGGCAGCGGTGCGGGTTCGAGGGACATGATCTCGATCATGCCCCAGGCGGTGAAGAAGACGAACATCACCACGATGCACGCTGCGAGCAGCAGAAACGGGCTGTCGTACAGCCGCTGCATGAGCGGGACCGGGGGTTCGTCACCGGAGGGCGGAGGTGGTTGGGGGGCGGGAGGCGTGGAATCGGACATGCACCATGCTCCTTTCTACGTGGGTGGCAGGGAGCGCTCCTGGGCCCCGGGGGACCGCCGGAGCAGATCGCCGACCATCGTTTCGGCAAAAAAACGGTCGATCGCCTCGCGGACCGTGCACCAGCGCCCGTGCATCGCGCAGGGGTCGGATTCGCCGCACTCGGGGCGCCCCAGCAGGCAGCGTCGTTCAGGCACCTCCGGATCGATGGCCTCGACGACCCGGCTCAAAGGCAGCTTCGCGGCAGGGAAGGCGAGCAGGTAGCCTCCACCCGGGCCGCGGGTCCCCTGAAGGAGGCCGCTGTGGGCCAGCCGGTGCAGCGTCTTGGAGAGGTAGTTGTGCGGCAGATCGAGCTCCAGTGCCAGCGCCGTCGCCGAGACCGGGCCGGACGCTTCCCGTTCGGCGATGCACAGCACCGCGCGGAGTGCGTTGCGGGCCGTCTTGGAAATCATCCCGACCTTCGGTTCATCCGGTTCATCCGGCGATCCTCTATTGCAGATAACATCATGATGATATGATCCATTGGGCGACGCAAGGCACGGAGCGTCCCCCGGCATCGCACGCTACCGACCACTCTTCGACACTTCGGCGCTCTACGCCAATGCCAAAGCGACTCCTCGGACGGGCCCTGACCCGGCTGGACGGCTGGGTCGACCGGCTGTACGGCTGGAAGTGGAACCCCCTGTACCAGTCGGGCGCGCTCGTCATCGCCTGCCTCGCCGTGCTGCTGGTCACGGGCCTGTACCTGATCTTCTTCTACCGGATCGGCACGCCGTACGAGTCGATGGTCCGCATCGACGGCCAGACCTGGGGCGGACGGTGGATCCGGTCGCTCCACCGCTACTCCGCCGATGCGGCCGTGGTCGCCGCCATCGTCCACGCGCTCAGGATGTTCTGCCAGCGGCGCACCTGGGGACCGCGCGCGCTGGCCTGGATATCGGGCGTCTTCCTGGTCTTTCTGGTGTACATCTGCGGCTGGACCGGCTACGTGATGGTGTGGGACGCACACGGACAGCTCCTCGCCACCGAGGGCGCCCGGCTCCTCGACGCGCTGCCTCTCTTCTCCGAGCCCGTGTCCCGGACCTTCGCGGGGGACGGCCAGCTGCCGTCGGCGTTCTTCTTCATGAATCTCTTCCTCCACATCGCGCTTCCCGTCGGGCTGGTGATCTTCCTGTGGCTGCACGTATCCCGCGTCGCCCGGCCGGTCCTCCTGCCGCCGCGGCCGCTCTTGTGGACCACCGTGGGCCTGCTGACCGCCGCGGCCATCCTGCTGCCCGTCCCGCTCGCGCCGGCCGCCGATCTCCTGCGCATCCCCGGGGAGGTGGCGGTGGACGTCTTCTATTCCTTCTGGGTGCCTGCGGCCCGCTCGATGTCCCCCGGGCTGGTCTGGGTCGCCGGCAGCGCGGTGGTGATCGGGCTGATGGCCGTCCCACTGCTGACCCGTCCCCGCGAGGACCGCCGGCCGGCTCCCTCCGTTGTGTCGGCCCGGCTCTGCACATCGTGCGAACAGTGCTATGTGGACTGCCCCTACGATGCGATCCGGATGGTCGAGCGCACCGATGGGCGCGATGGCCTGGTCGCCCGGGTCAACCCCGCGTCGTGCGTCAGCTGGGGCATTTGTGCCGGTTCGTGCGCACCGATGGGGGTGGGTCCGCCCGGGCGCACGGGGCGGGATCAGCTCGCCCGGGTCAGGGAATTCGTCGAGCGCGAATCCTTCGGGGACGGAGACGTCGTCGTTATCGCGTGCGGCCGGTCCGCGGCCGGCTCGGCCCATGCGGACAACGGTGCGCCGCGGTTTCCGATATCCTGCGCGGGGAACCTGCACAGCTCGGTTGTGGAGTACCTGGTGCGGGCCGGCGCCGGGGGCGTTCTGGTGGTCGCCTGTCCGCCGCGCGACTGCTGGGGCCGGGAGGGGCCGATCTGGCTCGTGGAGAGGCTGTTCAATGAACGGGAGGCTGAACTGAAGGCGCGCGTCGACCGGAGGAGGGTGCGGGTCGCGTACGCATCCTCCCATGACCGGCACGCGCTGGCCACGGCCCTGGACGATTTCACACGCGCGCTCGCGCGGCTCGACGCCCCCGCCGGGGAGGCCGGCATCGAGATCGACACGGAGTGCGAGCTCTCGCAAGCCGCAGGCGAGCGACAATGATGGATTGGGCACGACGGATGGCGGCCGTGGCGCTGGCGAGCGCCGCTCTTGTGGCCCTCGTCCTCCTGTCCAGGGTCACCTGGCGAAGTTCCGACCCGGACGCTGCGGAACTGAGGCTTTCCTGGCGCATCCCCGCTCCTTCGTACCGGGAGTGCCGGCCGCCCACCGAAGCCGAGGTCAGCGGTCTCCTTCCCCACATGCGCCCCTCGGAGGTGTGCACGGACACCGCGATCCCCTTCCGGCTCACGATTCGGCTGAACGGCGATACGCTGTACTCGGAACCGGTCCCCAGGTCCGGTCCGCGCGCCCGAACGATGACGATCTACAGGAGCTTTGCCCTATCCCCCGGTGACCATGCGCTGGATGTCGCCCTTCTCCCTGAGCTGCCGCCGGATAGCGGACGCAGCGACGTGGACGCACCAACACGGACCGCGGCGTCGGATTCCGCGAATTCCCTCCAGGACCTTGCCATGACGCTCGGCACCCGGGTGTCGGCCGGTCCCGGGGACGTCATCCTGGTATGGCGCGACGAGAACGGACGCCTCTCCGCCATCGGCTCGGCGGGCAGACGGCCATGAACAGCGGCCAACGCCTGCCCACGCGGGTGCAGCGCGGAGGCCCCATCACCCCCCCAGATCCACCACCTCGAGATTGCGCCACCTCACCTTGATGCCGCCCCCGTCGTGGATCTGCAGCGCGATCGACCCCTCGCCGGCGCCGATCGTCTCGTCGGTGAAGTCCACCATCCGCGTCCCGTTCAGCCATGTCGTGACCCGGTCGCCCACGGCGCGCACCCGCATCGAGTTCCAGTCGCCCATCTTGAGCGCCGCGTCCAGCTCCGGCTCGGGCTGCACCAGCCACCCGCGCCCGTACGACTCGTAGATCCCGCCCGTGAACAGCCCCGGCGGCGCCACCTCCGCCTGCCAGCCGCTCACCGTCGTGCCCTCCACGCTGGAGCGGAAGAAGACGCCGCTGTTGCCGTCGGACTCCTGCATGAAATCGACGGTCAGGTCGAAGTCGCGGAAGGTCCGGTCGGTGGTGAGGTACCCGTAGGCCGCGTCCGGGCCGCTCTCGCAGACCAGCTCGCCGTTTTCGACATACCAGCGCTCGGTGCCGTGCACCTGCCAGCCGTCCAGGTCCTCGCCGTTGAAGAGCGAGACCGGTCCGAGCGGGAGGATTCTGATGTTGCGGTAGAAGACGTTGCGGCCGTGGTCCTGCAGCCCGATCGGGCCCGACGCCGCGCGGCCGTACTGCGGGAAGGGCGCGAACTTGCTTGCCGCGACCAGCGCCTCCCACTCCGGCGAGCCGAGCACGTATTCCACCGTCTTCACACCGTTCAGCCAGTGCTCGACGTGGTTGTTGGCGACGCGGATGCGGGCGCTGTTCCACTCGCCCGGGCCGTGCAGCGTCTTCTCGCCGGCCGAGTGCAGGTCGTAGTTGTCGCCGGTGAGGTGCGTGTTCATGTCCATCGTGCCCATCTCGATGTACGCCGGGTCGTCGAGGACCTGGTACTCGGGCGCATTGTTCCAGATCGCGAAGCCTTCGGCCTCGATCACCCGGTAGAGGACCCCGCTGTTGGCCACCTCCGACAGCATGAAGTCGAACTTCAGGTCGAAGTCCGAGTAGGACTCGGTGGTGACGATGTCTCCGCCGATCGCCACGTCCGGGTCGCCCGCGGTGGCGCCCACCACCAGCATGCCGTCGACCACCGCCCACCCGGTGTCGGGGAACGCCTCGCGGTTGTAGCCCCGCCAGCCATCGGTGGTTTCGCCGTCGAAGAGGAGCCGCCAGCCGGCGTCGCGTTCGGCGGCGGTGAGGGTGTTGGGGGCGGGGTCGGCCGCGTCGCTGCCGGCCCCGGGCTGGCCGCCGGAGTCGCCCTGGCAGGCCGCGGCCACAAGGATCAGCGCGAGCACCGCAGCACGCCCGACGCCGTGAACGGGCCCGGGCGCCCGCATGCTCCGATGGGCCAGCAGGACAGTGTGTATCGTGTGTATGATTCGCATCAGAAGAGCCTCATTGCGTCGAGAGTGCGGTGATCTGCCGGGCCGGATATCACATCAGCCTCATCTCGTCAGGGTCCCACCGCACGATCCGGTCCTCGAAGTAGCTGGTATTGCACGCCAGCGCCGGCGCCGCGGCACGCAGTCCGAAGCTTGCGTCCTCGCGCACCGGCGGACCGCCCCGGATCGCCTCGAAGAAGTTGTTGAAGTGGTCGACGTGGGCGCCGCGATAGCCGTTTTCGACCCGGTAGCGGACCTCGGCCGGGGGCAGCATCCGCACCCGCGCGGGCAGTCCTCCCTCGCCCGCGGCCGCCTCGGCCATCTTCTCCTGGCTGAAGGCGTCCATCGGGTCGACCGCGACGTTCTTGCGGAGCACCACGTCGGTCCAGGTCACGTCCATCGCGCCCTCGCTCCCCACCAGACGGAGGAAGGTGCTGCCCGAGGTCCCGTCCACGAAGTTGACCCGCAGCGACAGGTTGAAGCCGGGGTGCGAGTTGGTCTCCGGGTAGTCGAAGACGCCCAGCAGCACGTCCGGCACCTCGCGCCCGTCCTTCCAGTAGCGGAGTCCGCCGGCCGCCTGAACCCGCGTCGGCCCGTTCGAGCTCACCACGAAGTGCAGGCTCGAGAAGAGGTGCACGAAGAGGTCGCCCGCGACGCCGGTCCCGTAGTCGCGGTAGTTGCGCCAGCGGAAGATCCGGAGCGGGTCGTAGGGGCGGTCGGGCGCCGGCCCCAGGAAGCGCTGCCAGTCCACCGTTTCCGCGGAAGCCTCCGCCGGGATGGGATACTGCCATGCTCCGATGGGATCGTTGCGCGCCCAGAACCCCTCGGCGTAGTTGAGCTGGCCGATCGCGCCCTCCTCGTACAGCTCCTTCGCCTTCTCGTTACCGAGCGAGCTCATCCCCTGGCTGCCGACCTGGAAGACCTTGCCCGACTCCTGCTCCGCACGGATCAGGTCGCGGCCCTCGCTGATGTCGTGCACCATCGGCTTCTCGCAGTAGACGGACTTGCCGGCTCGGAGCGCGGCGACCGAAATGGGCTGGTGCAGGTGGTCGGGCGTGCCCACGATCACGGCATCGATGTCGTCCCGGACGAGCACCTCGGTGTAGTCGCGCGTCGTGAAGATCTCCCCGTGGCGCTCCCTTGCGGCGTCCAGCCGCCCGTCGAAGACATCGCACGCCGCCACCAGCTCCACCCCGGGGATCCGCAGCGCGGTGTTCACATCGGCCATCCCCATTCCCCCGGCGCCGATCACGGCCAGGCCGACACGGTCCGACGGCGGCACCTGCCTGCTCCCGGGCTCCCGGCTCAACGTTCGGCGGATGGCGCCCCGCTCCTCGCCCGACAACAGGGACGGGAGCCCGGACAGGGTGGAGCCCGCTGCCAGCGCCGAACCGGCCGCAACGGACTTGACGAACTTGCGCCGGCTACTGGCCGGGCCGGGCTTCGGACTGGACTCTCTCTTGTCGCTCATGATGCTCACGCGTTGGAAGTCGGTGTGCGGGCGAGTTTCGCCCCGGTCCCACAACGTAAGCGCGCCCCGATCCGGTCAGCAAAGGGGTGAAACGGCAAGCGCAACGTGAATAGACGCGCACCACGCCGGTTCAATCCCCGGAGTCATCGCCATCGAGTCGCTCTGCGCCCCCGCGACCAGCCACGGCGTCCTCCACTCCCTTCGGCAGCAGCAGGTTGTCCGAGATCGCAGCGATCTCCTCGGCTTCGCGCCAGGCGCGCTCCAGTCGCCAGAGTTCACCTTCGAGGGCGCGGCGCTCGTCCTCCTCCTGGAGAGCCATTTCGAAGGCAAGCCGGGTTCGTCCGGGTATCTGGGCGAGGGGAAACGCGTCATGAGCCCAACCGGCAGGTTTCCATCGAGGGAGTTCTTGCAGGAATCGACTCGGGTGGCCACGGGATTCGATTTCCGAGACGGCCGACTGTACCGTCTTCCGCCTGCCGCTGATCGTGTTCATCCAGGGAAGAATCGCGTCCAGTGCGCGCCGCGCGTCATCGCCCTCGTGCCATTCGCCTTTGACGATGCCGATTGGAGTCCAGCTTGCCGGCGCTCGCACGCGGAAGCCGGTTTCGTCGTCGGTGGGATCAAGGAGAGTGAGAAACCGGCTCATGTAATTCAGTCTCCTCACACGCCCATCGGAGGGCCGAAACCGGACGATGGGGCGATTCTCCAGCCAGAGAAAGCTCGCGCCCGAGACGCCGACAACCCCGAGTACACCTACCGCGAAGCCACCCAGGGCGATCCCGCCCGCCAGTGCCGCGCCCCCGGTCGCCCCGGTGACGATCCGCCGCCGCAACCGCTTCCCGAACCGGTCTCCATACCGCCACGCCGCGAACTCGGGGCGAAGTGGTTCACCGATCCGCACCAACTCGAGTCCCTCGCGGTGCCGGGCCAACCCGATGTTCTCGGTGGACATGCGAACCCGGGTTTCCCGGAAGAGCTTTTCGCAGGTCTCGATCGCCTCCCATCGCTCCTCCAGCGGCGTCAGATTCCAGCGCTGGCAGCGGCGGCAAACGACCCAGAGGCGCCCCCTGGCCGCGTCGAAAGCCAGCCTCCGCCCGACGGGGAATTCCTCCACCACCTCGTTCGACCCGAGGGTCTTCTTGCAGAACATGCACGCCCGGTACATACCGCTACCTCACCACTTCCGGCACCTTGGTCACCGCAATGAACGGGACATCCATTTCATCCACCTCCCGGGATGCGACTAGGCCATCGGCGTGTGGGCGAGCAAGCTGCGACAGGACGCGCGTTCCGCCCGGGACGCGTAAGATAAGGTAACCGGGTGCCGACGCAGTCAGAGAAGATTAGGGGGTGATGCAGTGCGCAGATCCGAAACGCGGCCGAGTCCGTCGCGCCGGCGGGTTCGAGCCGGGTCGCGCCACCCGGTGCGGTCCGTCGTCCCCCCGGCACCAACGACCATCCTCGCCCTTCTGCTCCTCGGCGCCTTCGGCTCCCCCGGCCTCCTGCCCGGCGCGAGCGATTCCGTGCGGGTCGTCGTCGAGACCGAACTGGGCTCCTTCGAGCTGGAAGTCGACGCCGATCGGGCGCCCGTCACCGCCGCGAACTTCCTCCGCTATGTCGACGGCGGCCACTACGACGGCGGCACCTTCCACCGGACCGTCCACGAGGACAACCAGCCCAACGACTCCATCCGCATCGCGGTCATCCAGGGCTCGCGCAACCGGGAGGCGGGCGCGGCGGGCTTCCCCCCGATCGCGCTGGAGCGCACCAGCGAGACCGGCCTCGGCCACCTGGACGGCACCGTCTCGATGGCGCGCGGCAGGCCCGACTCCGCCACGCACAGCTTCTTCATCTGCATCGGCGACCAGCCGTCGCTCGACTACGGCGGGATGCGCAACTCGGACGGGCAGGGGTTCGCCGCCTTCGGCAGGGTGGTGGCGGGGATGGATGTGGTGCGCGCGATCCACCGGGCGCCGCATGAGGGGCAGCGGCTCAACCCGCCGGTGCGGATCGTGAGGGCGTACCGCAAGGAGGGGTGAGCGGCGGGCAACAGGGGCCGAGAAGGGGATCGAGTATCAGCAGGCCCATTAATGAATACGTATTGGATGCGGGATTCCTTCAATCCCCGCCGCGGGTATCTTCCGTCCCCTCCACGAAGTCCGTTATCCCCTTCGGGAGCAGCAAGTCGTCCGAGATCTCGCCCTGCTACCTCACCTCCGCCGGCAACCTCTTCACCACGATCGTGGGCACGTCCAGCTCGTCGACCTCCCAGTAGGCGACCAGGCCATCGGGACCGAAGGCCGCGGGTATGCCGACGGTGCCGGCTGCGAAGGTCCCGACGTACTGCCGGTCCGGGTCGAAGACATCGATCGGGCCCTGCGTGTCCCACGGATCCTCTCCGGGGCGCCGAATCCACAGACCGCCCTCCCAGGTTGCGCTGAGCTGGCGGACGATCTGGATTTCCGGGTAGAACTCCCGATCCTCGATCCGTTTGCGCACTTCGTCGGGCAGGCCGCCGGAATCTTCGAACAGAGATCCCCGCCTGTCGATTTCCCGTTCGATGGCGGCCGACCGCAGGCGACGGGTAAGGCCCTCGGGCTCGATCGGCCTCCGCAACACATCGACCACCTGCCCGCCGGGCCGGACGAGCTTGACGGCATAGGCCGAAGAATCGGAGTACGCGATGGTTCCGTCCGGCAGAACGTCCCAGCGCAGCGGGGGCTCGAAGAAGCGTCCCTCGACCCTGCCGAACGTTGCGGTGCGCCACTTGGCATCGTCGAGGAGGTCGTTGAGGGACAGCTCCTCGGGGGGCTCTTCCGCGGCATCGTCGCGGGGCGCGCGCCACGCTTGCAACAGGGGTTGGATGATGAAGTCGCCGGCGGTGAGATCGATTCGACCGATGCCGAAGTCGTCGATGGAGTCCCGGCGCGGCTCTTGCCCGAGCAACTCGTCGATGGCGCTGAAGGTCTGTGAGCCGGTTTGCGACGAGCCCTGAACGTAGAGCGCCACGCCTTGCGGGTCCGGCCGGATCTCCCGCAACGTGCCCTGGGTGCGCGTCTGCAGGACGCGATCGAATCGGCCGTCGGGAGCGAACACCTGGAGCGTGCTGCGCATGATATCGCTCACCGCGACACGACCGTCGCGCCATACCGCGAGCTGGAAGGGCAGTTCGAACTCCCCGGGTCCCTCCCCCGAGCGGCCGACCGATCTGAGATGTTCACCCCGGGGATCGATCACGATCACCTGTGCGGCGCTGTGGTCCAGAACATGGAGGTTTCCCACACCGTCGAAGCCCACCGGCCCCCGCCCGGAGAACTGGGCCCAGTCGGGGGCGGTGAGCCCCCCGGCCCGGTAGACCTCGGGGAAGTCCGCCGTCAGCGGGCGGTCCTGGGCGGCGGTTGGGGGCGGCACGGCAACGAAGCAGGCCAGGGCGGTCGCTCCAGCGGTCCGTCGCAACGAAGGCCCGATCCGTCCGAACATGTCGATTCCTCGCTCTCCGTCGGCCTGGTGGTTCATTTCATTTCACTTCATGTTGACGGCAAGCGCGCCGGGCCGCTCCGCACCGCTACCTCAACCCCACCGGCAACCGCCGCACCACGATGGTTGGCACTTCCAGTTCGTCGAGTTCCCAGAACGCGACCAGGCCGTTCGGACCGAAGGCGAAAGGCATCTCCACCGTGCCTGCCGGGAAGGTGCCCAGATACTGGCGGTTCCGGCCGAACACGTCGATCGGGCCTTCGTCGTCCCAGGGCTCCTCACCACGCCTCTGCACCCAGAGCGCGCCGTCCCAGGTGGCCCGGATGGCCCGAATCACCGGCACTTCCGGGAAGAACTCGCGGTTCTCGACCCGTTCGCGGAGGGCGTCGTCCCAGGTCGCCATCGCCGCACGCAGTTCGGGGTCGTCCGCCGCGGCGTTCAACTGTGCGTTGCTGCGCTCGAGGCGGTCGATCTCCCACTCGATCATCTCGGAGCGGATTCCCGCGTCCACCGCCTCGGGCGGGATCGAACGCCGGATCACGTTGCGCTCCGGTCCATCCGTCCGGGCGATCCGGATCTCGTAGGCCGACGAGTCCGCGTAGGCGATCGTGCCGTTCGGCAGAATGTCCCAATGGAACTCCGGATCGAAGAACATCGGGCCGCCGGTTCTTCGCGGCAGGCTTGCCGCATTCCTCAGGTCGTCCGGGGTGATTCTGTCGACGGGCTGCCTGCGGGGCGCTCGCCTTCCCTGCAGGATCGGCACGGCGGATACCACGGCATCGCTGAGATCGATGCGCTCGACACCGCGTTCATCGACCCCCACCCGCGGTTCCGGCTCCACCCCGGCCAGCTGGTCGAACGCCCCGATGATGTCGCCCATGGCGTCGATCGCCCCCTGCGCGTAGATGCCGCCGCCGTTCGGATCCGGCCTCATGACCCGCCCTGCCTGCGCGAACACCGTCAGCGGGCTTCCGGGGCGGGCGCTCCAGCGAACCATGCGCTGGAACCAGCCGTCGGTCCCGAACACCTGCATGGCGTTGTGCCCCGCGTCCAACACGGCGAAGTGCCCGTCGCGCCACACCACCAGGTCGGAGGGGAGGTCGAACTCGCCGGGCCCTTCGCCCGCACGCCCGACCACCATGACCGGCTGGCCGTCCAGGCCGATCACCACGACGTGGGGGGCCTCCGTGTCCAGAACATGCAGGTTTCCCGATCCGTCGAAGCCCACGGGCCCGGGACGACTGAACAGAGCCCAGTCGGGGGCGTCGACCCCGCCCGCCCGGTAGACCTCGGGAAAATCGGCGGTGAGCGGGCGGTCCTGGGCCCGGGCCGGAAGCGCTCCTGCACCCAGGGCAAGAGCGGCTATTCCCATGGTGACCCGAGGCGCGGCCGGCAATAGCCCCCGAGTGACGCCTGAGGTGAAAGTCCCGGCGTGCCTGACCATCGCGATGCCTCGCTCTCTGAATGCCCTGCAGTAAAGTACGCTCTCGCCGCCCAGCTCCCAAAGCTATCGGGCAGCCTCATCACAACGATGATCGGGACGTCCAGCTCATCGAATTGCCGGGACGCGGCCAGGCCGTCCGGCTGGCTCTCGCCAAATCCTTGGACGCGCCCCGCGCCCCGCCGGGTTGTCCGAATGCCTCGAACGAACGGCGCTCCCTACGCTTCCCGGAAGCCCCCGGATTCACCGGCGGACTCACCTGCGCTTTCGCGCAACCGCGCCCTCCCTATACCTTTGTCCTTCCCTACGGTTCCCATTTCCGCATGGTCGGATCCCGTTACTGCATGGGCGGGCCGGGAACCCGTGGTACCCCTGACAGGAGCAATCGACCAGGTGTCATCCGCGGCGCACTTCGCCTTCGAGCGCGATATCGTCGAGATGGAGAGCCAGATCGTGCGGCTGCGCGAGATGGCGGCGCAGAGGGGCCTGGACGTCAGCGACGAGGTTCGCGTGCTGACCGCCAAGCTGGAGCACCTGCGCGAGGAGACCTACCGGAACCTGGACCCGATGGACCAGGTCCAGGTGGCCCGTCATCCGCGCCGGCCCTACACGCTGGACTATATCGAAACCGTCTTCACCGACTGGTTCGAACTGAAGGGCGACCGGTGCTACCGCAATGACGAGGCGATCGTCGGCGGGTGGGCGCGGCTCGGCGAACGCTCGGTGATGGTGATCGGGCATCAGAAGGGCCGCGACATGAAGGAGAACCTGAAGCGCAACTTCGGGATGCCCCACCCCGAGGGCTACCGCAAGGCGCTCCGCCTGATGAAAATGGCCGAGAAGTTCGGCCGGGCCGTGGTCACACTGATCGACACACCCGGCGCCTATCCGGGTTTCGGGGCGGAGGAGCGTGGGCAGGCGGAGGCGATCGCGACCAACCTGCGCGAGATGGCCCGGCTGCGCGTCCCGACGGTCTCGCTGGTGATCGGCGAGGGCGGATCCGGCGGTGCGCTGGCGCTGGGGGTGACCGACCGCATCCTCCTCCTGGAGCATTCGATCTACTCGGTGATCTCGCCGGAGGGGTGCGCGGCGATTCTGTGGCGGTCGGCCGACATGCGTGCGGAGGCGGCGCGGGCACTGCGGCTCACCTCGTCGGACCTGCTCAGGCTGGGTGTGGCCGACGAGGTCATTCCGGAGCCGCCGGGAGGTGCGCACGCCGATCCGGCGGCCACGATGGCGAGCGTCGGCGGGGCGCTGACCCGTCACCTGCACGAGCTCGGCCGCAAGGAGACCGACCTGCTGGTGCGCGAGCGGTGGGCGAAGTACGAAGCACTCGGCAGCTGGGTCGAGCCCTCGGACGGCTAGCGGCCCATGTACCCGTTCCCCCCGGCCTGCGAGCGACGATAGCGATGTCCGGCTTCGCGGAGGTGAGCTTCAAGGGGACGCGCCGGGGCTACTTCCGGTTCGATACCCTCGACCTGGCACCTGGTGATCACGTTATTGTACAGGCGGACCGGGGCGAGGATCTGGGTGAGATCACCGCGCTGGGGAACATCGTCGAGCGCAAGTGCTCGTCGTCGGGAGGGTGCGCGACGCCCACGCCGAAGCAGCGCATCCTGAGGCGGGCCGGCGAGGAGGAGGTCCGCCGCGCGCGACACAAGGACGAGGACGAGCGGCGGGCGCGCCGGGAGACTCGCAAGCATGTGGCGCGCCACGGTCTCAGGATGAAGGTCACCGAGACGGAGTGGCAGTTTGATCGCAAGAAGCTGATCGTGTATTTCACCGCCGAAAAGCGGGTCGACTTCCGCGCGCTGGTGCGCGACCTCGCGCGGGCCTTCCGCACCCGCATCGAGCTCAGGCAGATCGGGGTGAGGGACGAAGCCGCGCTGCTGGGCGGGGTGGGGCGGTGCGGGCGGGAGCTGTGCTGCTCCACCTGGCTGCCCGAGCTGAAGCCGGTGAGCCTGCAGCTCGCCAAGGACCAGAGCCTGTCGCTCAACCCTGCCCAGATCTCGGGGTGCTGCGGGCGCCTCATGTGCTGCCTCATGTACGAGCACACCAGCTACGTCGAGGCCCGGCGCCGCTTCCCGCGTGAAGGACGCATGCTGAGGACGGGCCAGGGACAGGAGAAGGTGATGAGCGTGAACATCTTCCGGGAGACGATCACCCTCAGGAACAACGACGGCGAGCACCGGGTCGTCACCGTCGACCAGCTCAAGCGTGAAGTGGCCGCCAGGCGGAGGAACTAGGCGGCCCGTGGTCAATCCCCGCGCAGTGCCGAGCAGTCCGCGGATAGTCGCCGGCCGAATGCCGCGGGGACCTGTCCCACCGACGACCAGGGGGGCCGGGCGCCCGGCGGACTCGATTCTGCCGCCACAGCCGCCCAGACCTCCGAAGCCACCGCCCAAACCGGGACCGCCGCGGCCACCGCCGCCTCCGCGGCCGATACCGGGCGGGGTCTTCGCGTCGTGACCGACGCGGCGCCCGTGAGCCGTAACGCATCCATGGATCCGCAAATCTCAGGGGCTCCGGGAGCATCGGCGGCTTCGGACGGAACCGGGGCTTCCAGAGCGTCCGCGGAAGCCCGCCCCGAGGTCCACGTCGAGTTCGCCGGCGTCAGCAAGAGCTACGACGGGCGTACCCTCGTGGTGAAGGATCTCGACCTGCGCGTGCGGACCGGCGAGTTCGTGACGCTGCTGGGCCCGTCCGGATCGGGCAAGACCACGATCCTGATGATGCTCGCGGGGTTCCAGGTGCCGACCGCCGGCGAGATCCGCATCGGTGGCCGGCCGATCCAGAACCAGCCGCCGCGGAAGCGCGGGATCGGGATGGTCTTCCAGAACTACGCGCTCTTCCCGCACATGAGCGTGGGAGCCAACCTGGCATTTCCGCTTGAGGTGCGGGGGATGGGGGCGGAGGAGCGGCGGGAGCGGGTGGCGCGCGCGCTGGAACTGGTGCGCCTCGGGGAACTCTCGGACCGTCGCCCAGGCCAGCTCTCCGGAGGGCAGCAGCAGCGGGTGGCGATCGCGCGGGCGCTCGTCTTCGAGCCCGAACTGGTGCTGATGGACGAGCCGCTGGGGGCGCTCGACCGCAGTCTGCGCGAGGAGATGCAGTACGAGATCCGCCGGATTCACCGGAGCCTGGGGGTCACGATCGTGTACGTGACGCACGATCAGCAGGAGGCGATGGTGATGTCGGATCGGATCGCGGTGCTGCGCGACGGTGTGGTCGAACAGATTGCGCCCCCCGAGGGGCTCTACGAGGAGCCGGAGCGGGCGTTCGTGGCCAGCTTCATCGGTGAGAACAACCGCCTCCACGGACGGGTCACGGGGATGGTGGACCGGGACGTGTGCGAGGTCGAGACCGGCGGCGAGCGGGTGCGCGCGCTCAAGGTCGTGCCGTGCGAGGTGGGGGACGATGTCACCCTGTCGATCCGGCCGGAGCGGGTCGAGATCAACCCGGATCCGGGGCGCTACCGCAATGAACTAGGGGCGAAGGTGGAGGACCTGACCTTCCTCGGCGACCATCTGCGCGTGCGCCTGGCTGCGTGCGGCCGCGACGACGTCATCGTGAAGATCCCGAACGTGCTCGGCCACGGTGGCCTGCTGGAGGGGGACGCGGTGCGGATCGGCTGGACGACCAGCGACTGCCGTGCACTCAACCATGAAGGAGGAGAAGAATGAGGGTATTCGGGTCCCATCGGGCGGGAGTGGAGACGGCAGCGGGCCGGGCAGCCCGTGGAGTAAGTCCCCGCTGCATTCGAGCGGCGATGCATCCACGTTGGGCCGCGGTGCTCACGCCTTCGAAACGTCAAGAGAACTTTACCAAAAGTCATGTTATCCTTACGTTTCGAGTTCCTCAAGCACCGCTCTGCGTTGCTCCTCGGGCGAATAGCGGTGCTATTCACTCTTCGTCGCGCCTTGCCAACGCGGCGCCTCGCCGCTCTCGGTGCTACGCGGGGATTATCCACGGGCTGCCAGGGGTCCGCGACAGGGCCGGACGCGGAGTCCGCGGGCCTGGACTGCGCGGGCGCGTTCCCGCGATGCTGGTGGCAGTGCTGGCGGTGGCCGCGTGCGGATCCGGATCCGACGCGCCGCAGTCGATCACCGCGGTGTCCTGGGGTGGCTCCTACGGGCGCGCCGTCAACGAAGGCGCGAACATACCGTTCACGGAAGCGACCGGTATCCGGGTTGAGGTAGAGGATTACAACGGCGGCCTCGCGCAGATCCGGGCGCAGGTCGACATCGACGAGATCCACTGGGACGTGGTCGACCTGGAGATCGCCGACGCCGTGCGGGGGTGCGACGAGGGGTTGCTGGAGCGGATCGACCTCGCCTCGCTGCCGCCGGGCGCGGACGGAACCCCCGCCGAAGAGGACTTCGTCGACGACGGGCGAACCGATTGCGGGGTGGGCAATCTGTACTGGTCCACCGTGTATGCCTACAACGCGGACAACATCCCGGGCGAGAAGCCGGCGACGATGGCCGACTTCTTCGACCTGGAGAGGTTCCCGGGCCGCCGGGGGATGCGGCGCGTGCCGAAGGTGAACCTGGAGTTCGCGCTCATCGCCGATGGCGTTCCGCTCGACCAGGTCTATGCCACCATGGGCACTCCCGAAGGGCTTGACCGCGCCTTCGCCAAGCTGGAGACGATCAAGGACCAGGTGATCTGGTGGGAGGCGGGGGCCCAGCCGCCGCAGATGCTTGCGGACGGCGAAGTGACGATGACCACCGCCTACAACGGCCGCATCTTCAACGCGCAGGTTCTGGAGAATCAGCCGTTCGTGATCGTCTGGGACGGGCAGCTGCTGGACGTGGGCCAGGTGGGGATCGTCGCGGGGACGCCGAGGCTGGAGGCTGCACTGCAGTATCTGGCCTTCTCGACCAGTGCCGAATCGATGGCGCGGATCGGTCGCCGAATCTCGTATTCGCCCATGCGCAAGTCGGGGATGCCGCTGGTGACAACCCACGTGGTGGCGGGGGTGGAGATGGAGCCGCACATGCCGGCCAGTCCCGCCAACGCGGCGAACGCCCTGCGCTACGACTGGGCCTGGTGGGTCGATCACCAGGATGAGTTGAGCGAACGCTTCAGCGCCTGGCTGGCGCGCTGAGAACCGTGTCCGGGAGGGACCGGGCCCGGCTGCGCACGCGCCTGGCGGGGCCGGATCGACGGGGCCGGCTTAGTGCGCTCGGCCTGGTCGCGCCGCTGCTCTTGTTCGTCGGCGTGACCTTCATTGCGCCGCTGGTGACGATGCTGGTCAGAAGCGTCCACGATCCGGTGGTTGCGGATGCCTTTCCGGAGACGCTCGAGATGCTGGGCGAGTGGGACGGGGACGGGTTGCCGCCCGAGGCGGTGTACGAGACGGCCGCGCTGGAGCTGGCACGTTCGGGAGAGGAGCGGACGATCGGCCAGGTCGCGGGCCGGGTGAATCGGGTGCAGGCCGGCCTGCGGAGCGCCTTCACGGGGAGCGCGAGGGGGCTGGAAGACGCGGCACCGGACCCGGCGGCGGAAAACCCCTGGCGCGAAGCCCTGGTCGGTATCGACTCCGCGTGGGCCGATCCCGCCACCTGGCATGCGCTGCGCACGACCGGCGAGCGCTTCACGTCGCGCCACTACCTCAACGCCGTGGACCTCCAGCGCCTGCCCGACGGCAGTGTCGCGCGGCAGCCCGAAGAGCGCCGGATCTATCTGCGGCTCTTCGCGCGCACCATGCTGGTGAGCGGGACAATCACCGTCCTCTGCCTCCTCCTGGGCTATCCGGTCGCGTACCTGATCGCCCGCGCACCGACCCGGCGCGCAAACCTGCTCCTCCTGCTCGTGCTGGTTCCATTCTGGACCTCCCTGCTGGTGCGCACGACGGCGTGGATCGTCCTGCTCCAGAACCAGGGAGTGATCAACGACCTGCTCGTGGCGATCGGCCTGGTCAGCGACGACGGGCGCCTCGCGATGGTCTACAACATGACCGGGACCATCGTGGCGATGACCCACGTGCTGCTGCCGTTCATGGTGCTGCCGCTGTATTCGGTCATGCGGGGCATTCCGCCCCAGCACATGAGCGCCGCGGCCTCCCTTGGCGCCACGCCGCTGCAGGCCTTCCTGCGCGTGTACTGGCCGCAGTCGCTGCCCGGGGTCGGGGCCGGCGCGCTCCTCGTCTTCATCCTGTCGATCGGGTTCTACATCACCCCGGCGCTCGTCGGCGGCAGTGACGGTCAGCTGATCTCCAACATGATCGCCTACCACATGCAGACGTCGCTGAACTGGGGGCTGGCCGGGGCGCTCGGTGGCATCCTGCTGGTGGGCGTACTCGCGCTGTACATGGTGTACGACCGGCTCGTCGGCGTCGAGCGGATGGGGCTGAGCTGAGATGTCGGAGCATACGGACCGACGGCATTCGCGGCCCGTGACCGCAGCGCGCGCCCGCTTGACCGCGCGCACTCGCGCCGCCGTGGTACCGCGGCTGGGCCGCCTCGCCTACCTGGCCTTCTGCGCGGCCGTGTTCGTCTTCCTGGTGGCGCCGATCCTGGTCATCGTGCCGCTCAGCTTCAACGCCGAGCCGTACTTCACCTTCACCGAGGGGATGCTGCGGCTCGACGCGGATGCCTTCTCGCTCCGGTGGTACCGGGAGATCGTCGAGAACGAGGCCTGGCGGGGGAGTCTGGTGAACAGCCTTGTGATCGGGGTCAGCGCGACGGTGCTGGCGACGGTGCTGGGCACTCTGGCGGCGCTTGGCCTCGCGAGCCCGGGGGTGCCCGCGAGACGTGCGATCATGGGCATCCTCATCTCACCGATGGTCACGCCCGTGATCATCGCGGCCGCCGGGATGTTCTTCTTCTACTCGAATCTGGGGCTGGGGCAGACCCATCTGGGCATCATTCTCGCGCACGCCACGCTCGGCGTGCCCTTCGTCGTGGTCACCGTGACCGCCACCCTGGCCTCCTTCGACCGCAACCTCACCCGCGCGGCCGCCAGCCTCGGCGCGGGCCCGTGGACCACATTCCGGCGCATCCAGCTCCCGCTCATCGCGCCCGGCGTGATTTCGGGCGCGCTCTTCGCCTTCGCGGTATCCTTCGACGAAGTGGTGGTGGTCCTCTTCATGGGCGGTGTGGAGCAGCGCACGATCCCGCGCCAGATGTGGTCGGGAATCCGCGAGCAGATCAGTCCCGCGATCCTGGCAGTGGCCACCTTCCTGATCGTGTTCGCGGCCCTGCTCCTGGTTGTCGTGGCGTGGCTGCGGAGGCGGTCGCCGGGCTGATCCCGCCAGATTCAGCCCCGCGGGTACGCGCGGTGGCGGGACGTCCGTCCGGGGATCGGTCGCCGGCCGCCGAACCGCCCGCCACCGGTGTTCCTGTCACCTCGATCCAGTCAATGAGCGCGGTCCGCTCGTTCGCACCGTCCAACGGGACCGTCCACAGCTCCAGGCCGGTGAGGATCGCCAGTTCGGGCGGAGCACCCTGTGAGCCGAGGTCCTCGAAGTAGACTGTATCGCTTCCCACGGTGACGCTGATTCTCAGTTGCCGGAAGGACACGGTCACGTCGGTGAAGACACCGGCGCTGTCGGCGATCACCTCCGAATCCGTAAAGAAGACCGGTTGCCAGCCCGGGGCGCCGCGGGGGAGAATCAGGAACCGGAAATTGGTGTCCCGACCCTCCAGCGACACACCGGAGCCGAACTCGGCTGCCACCGTCGGAATATCGGGCGTGGCAGTATGGAACACGACCCTCGCCACGCCGTCCTCGTGCGCGCGTCCCAACCGGATGTCGGCCTGCCACCCGCTCAGATTCCTGCCACCCTCGCGGACGGCCCGCCCCGGCACTCCCGCGGAGGTGTTCGTGAGCCGCAGCACGCCGTCGATCACCTCGGCGCCGGCCTGGGCGATCTGCCAGCCCCCAAGGTTCGCCGAGTCGAAGTCGTCGCGGAAGCCCGGCGGCCCGGCCGTCGACTGCACAACGACCTCCTGCTCCGCGGAAAGGCCGCCCGGATCCGTAGCGGTAACCGTCACGGTCGTGACTCCCGACGCCAGAGCCGCAAAGCTCACCACGCTTCCGGAAACTTCCGCAGCCGCGACACCGGGATCCTGCGAGGCTGCGGAATACTCCAGACGATCCGCATCGGGGTCGCGGAAGTACCAGACCACGTCGACTTCGAACGGACGCTCCTCGTCGACGCTCACCGGCGGGATGCTCCCGACCGCGATCGGCGAACGGTTGGGAAGCCTGACCGACACCTGGATGCTGAGGGCCGCGAAGAGCCCGCCCGGGTCGGTTGCGGTAACCGTCACTGACGCGTCGCCCTCGGTGGCGGCGGCAATCGTCAGTTCGCTTCCCGACATGCTGGCGGTCACCCGGCCGGGGTGAGTCGACTCGGCGGCGTAGGTGAGGTCGTCACCGTCCGGATCGCTGAAGAGACCGGCCACGTTGTGCGTGACGGACATGCCGGGCATGAGGGCGCTCACCGGGATCGTGCCCGTGCGCTCCGGGGGACGGTTCGGCCCGGTCGAGTCGGAGCACGCCACCAGCCAGCCAGCGGCGAGCAGTCCGGCCAGGACAGGCCCTTGCCCGAGAACCCTGGCGCGCCATTTCCCGGCTGCTGGCGCGGCCGGGCCCGCCTTGCCGTCTCGATACGATGGCATCGGTCAGTTCCCCACGACCCGAACGATGCGCCCGTCCGCGTCAACGACGATGACCGGTCCCCTCAGCACGTCGTTCCGCAGATCGATTACGGGAGCGTCCTGCCTGTCCGCGGCGGCGGCCCCGGGAAGCGTGTAGGGGTCCGCAAGGTCGACGTTGACGGTGTAGCCCAGGTCCGCGAGCGACTGAATCGTGATGGCGCTCAACGGGTCGACGAAGCCGATGGAAGCGAACGGCGTCATCAACTCGGTGACGAGCACCGACTGCCGCCAGTGGGAGTCCCCCGAGCCCGGCCCCGCCTGGTTTTCGACCGGCACCTTGGCGCCATCGTAGTCCTTGCCGCCCGCCTCGTTGAAGGCGGCCACGGCCAGCGGCCCGGCGAAGTGCGTGTCGGCGTCTGCGGGTCCCCCGATGGACGGTTCACGCAGCAGGCCGAAATCGCCCCACACCGACCCGATTCCCAGCACATGCCCCATCTCGTGGAGGATCAGCTCTTCCACGTCGTCCATGTTGCCCCGGTCGAGGAGACGGTCGAGATCGTCACTGTCGAAGCGGATGGTTCCCATGAAGGGGAGCATCGACCCGTCCCGCACCCCGCACGGCCGCGCTCCCGCCAGAATGCCGCCCGGCCCGTCGACGGGGCGAACCGCGATCACGACCACGACATCGTCGATGATGGCGACGGGCTGCTCGGACACGATGTCGTCGCACCCCAGCCGTCCGATCCGGTCGGCGGGGACGTCGGGCAGCTCGGTATCGGCCAGAATCGTCATCCACCAGCCCGCCGCCTGCTCGATGGCGGTCCTCAGGTCGGCGCTGACCGAGTCCGTGAGCAACACCTCCATGTCGTATGAGCCGGGGATCACGTCGCGCACGCTCACCCCGAAGGACATGCTGGCGCTCAGACCGCCCGGGTCCGTGGCGACGACGGTGACGCGCGTGCTGCCGGGCGTCTCCGGCACGACGATGACACGTCCGCCGGCGCTCGTGACCGCAGCGATGCCCGGATTCGACACCGCGAAGGAGTAGTTCAGCATGTCGCCATCGGGGTCGCTGAAATACGAGTCGGGAGAGAACCCCTGTTCCGCGCCCTGAACGCGCAGCCGGAACCACGGCAGCTCGCGCAGCGCGACGGGGGCGTGGTTCGACAGTTCGCCGAAAAGGACGAGCGGGTCACCCAGCTCCAGCGCGATGCCCGTGAACCCGTGCGGCAGTCTGGGCAGGGGGCCCGGGCTGACCTGGGTGCCGGGCTGTCCGGCGGCGAGGGTCACGGTGGCGGCCTCCGAGACCCCCTCGCCCGCACGGAGCAGCAGCGCGTCGGTTGTGACTTCGCCGCCGTGCACGGATAGCGGCACACGAAGGTCGAAAGGCGCACCCGATGCGAGCCGCCCGGCCACGGTGCCCGGCCCCGGCGCAAATGCGACGTCGTCGGTTCGGGCGACGACGACATGCAGCGGGAACGGCGACCCCGGATTGTCCTCGAGATTGAGCGACCGGAGCCGGGAATGGCCGAGAAAGAAGCCGTTCGGCAGCTCCTCGATCCGGTTCTCCGGCGCATGCAGCAGCTCCAGGCTGTCCAGTCCCGGCAACAGGCCCCGCGGCAGTGCGGAAAGCTCGTTCCGGTTGAGGAACAGTCGCTGCAGCCGGTTCAATCCCGCGAAGAGTTCAGCCGTAACGTCGGTGAGCTGATTGATCGCAAGGGCCAGCAGGGCGAGTTGCTCCTGGTCCGCAAAGACGCCCGGCGGGAGTTCCGTGAGCTGGTTGCCGCTGAGCCAGAGCCGCTGCAGGTTGGCCAGCCCCGCGAAGGCGTCCGGCGGCAACTCGCCGATCCGGTTCCGGTCCAGCGCCAGCCATTCCAGGTTCTCGAGTCCGGAGAATGTTCCGGGAGAAATGCCCGTGATCTCGTTTTCGGCCAATAGCAGCCGCGTGAGCGAAGTCAGACCCGCAAGGGCACCGGGCGGCACGGCCCTGATCCGGTTCTCGAAGAGGTAGAGCTGTTGCAGCTCCGCGAGCCCGGTGAACGCTCCTGCCGGCAACTCCTCGATCAGATTCTGCTGGAGATGGAGCTGAGTGAGCCCGGGGCTTCCGGACAGCCATCCCGTGGGCACTTCGGTCAACCGGTTGGAACCGAGCTGCAGCCAGAAGAGCCCGGCCGGACCCACGGCGGGCAGTTCGGTCAGCTGATTGTTGTTGAGCCAGACGACTCCCAGGTTCTCCAGCTCGGAGATCGCGGGCGGGACGGAGGCGAGCAGGTTGTTGTCCAGGAGCAGCGAACTCAGCCGGTTCAGGCCCGCGAACACGTCGTCCGGCAATTCGGAGATGCGGTTGGATGACAGGGCCAGGACATCCAGCGCCTCCAGGTCCGAGAACACGCCGGCGGGAAGGATGCTGATCCGGTTCTGCAACAGCGCCAGTTGCCGGAGACTGGTGACGCCCGAGAAAACGTCGGGCGGCAGCGATTCCAGTTGCGTTCCCTGGATCACGATCACTGCGACGTTCACGAGTCCGGCAAAGTCGCGCGACTTCAGCGCGGTGAGGGCGCGGTTGCCGGCCCCCTGCATAATTGCGCGCGGATCGCTCGAGGGCTCGGCCGCGTCGGAAGAACAGTCCACGAACGGTCCCGGCCACTGCCAATCCGACGGGACCCGGGGGGAAACCGGGGAATCGGCATTGCACGGTTCCGGCACGGTGAGATCGAGGGACGGCGGTTGGTCGCCGGACCTTTGGAATGCGGGAATGGCGATGAACCGAACCCGACCCAGATCCTCGGTCTGCACGGCGGAGCAATCCGCCGGCGGCAACTGAGCCAGTATGGCCTCCTGGACCTCCGGCGTCCGGTCACAGACGCCCTCGGCGATCGCGCCCGTACCCCTGCGCCTGGCGCCCACCTTGTACCCCGCACCGCTGGTCGGGTCGTCCAGCGTGATGGTGAAGAACTCACGAGCCGGCTCGATGTCCTCGTCGTCGTTGAAGGCGACTCTGATCGCGGCCTCGCCGGCTCCGGCTTCTATCTCGACAGAGCCCGTGATTCCCCCGGCAAAGTCCTCCGCGTCGGCATCGACCGTGGCGGCGTCGCTGTCGGTACCCAGCGCATAGGTCACCGTGATCGATACCGCGGGCGGGACGGACAGCGAGAGCGGAACCAGGGCGCCATCGGCTTCGGGTCCTTCGGTGAGCGGGACTGCCAGTTCGACCACGGGGGTGGCCGGAACCGAAACATCGAAGTCCTGCTGGCCCGACTGGCCCGCCGGATCCATTGCGGTGACGACCACCCGCGCGGCGCCTGCCCCCGCCGCGGAGACGGTGACGACGCTTCCCGAAACCGAGACCGTTGCAACCGCGGGATCGGAGGAGGCGGCACTGAAGGTCAATGCTTCACCTTCGGGATCGCTGAAGTGGGACGACACGTCGACCTCTGCCGAGGTGCCCTCCGGCAACAGGAGATCCGCAACCTCACCTATGGCCTGCGGCGCCTCATCGGGCGGCCCCTGCCCGAGGTCGCACGCCGCCAGCCAACCGCATGCCAGGACCAGACAGGCGGCGAGTTGGACCGGGCGCACCGGGCGGCGGGCAAACAGGGACGGGACCAGACGCTTGGTCATGGGCGCTCTCTCGCGCATGACCGGACGAAGCAAGACCGGTCACGAGCGACAATAGGTGGCGGGATTGAATTGAACACCAAAAAAACTACCGCCGCACTACCGGTACGCGCGAGGAGGAGGCCGTGGATAATCCCCGCGTCGCACCGAGGCAAGCGCGGATGCATCGCCGACCGAATGCAGCGGGGACTCATTCCACGGCCTCCTCTAGCCATCCCGCCTCCGTCAGTTGTTCTTCGCGCCCTCCGCGATCCACTGCCGAATGACCGCGATCTCTTCCTCGGGCACCTTGTCGCCTTCGCCCTCCGGCGGCATGTCGCCCTCGGTGATCATCTCCAGCAGCCAGCTGTCCACGGGATCCCCGGCTGTGATGACCGGACCGAACTCCGAACCCATCATCAGCCGTTCGTAGTTGATGACGATCAGGCTGACCTCGGCCACCACCTCGCCCTCCTCGTCCTTTGCGCCGTGGCACTTGGCGCAACGCTTCTGGAAGATGGGCAGCACGTCCTCCTTGTAGCTGACGGTGTCGGCAGCGGGTGCGGAAGGCCCGAAGGCCGTCTCGCCGTGCGGGTTCGCTCCGTGGCCGGCCAGACTGGCGGCGACCGCTCCGGTAACGGCGACGACCCCCACCGCACGCAACACTCCCCCTGACGATGGCATCCGGATCATGGGACTACCCTTTCTGCGGAGCGGGTCAACCCAGCCCTTCCGCCTCTTTCATGAGTCTGAGATGAGTTGCGGCCTGCTGCAGGCCACCCTCGCCCTCCTGCCAGCCCACTCTACCGTTCTCGTCCGCGTCCATCCCCGAGAGGATGGCCTGCGTCATGGCGGCAATCTCTTCAGCCATCGCCTTGGCGGACGCCATGTCGGTCGATGAAGCCACCATCGCGGCCTTCTCCATGATGGCCTCGGCCCATGTGACCACGTTGCGGGCGCTCGTGCCGACGTGGTTGGCGTGGGTCTTGACGTCGCTCGACGCGTCTTCCGCCTCCGCGGCCAGCCCGATGTGCTGCGCGGCGCCGGAGGCGGCCCTGATCAGGCCGTAGCCGTTCCCGGGTCCGCGTTCCATCGTCGAGGGATCGATCGCGTGCTGAACGTGGGTGATGTGTCGCTGAATCGCGGCCAGGTCGTCGGATCCGGCGGCCAGGCCGGCGTGCTGGGCAGCGACCTCGGCTTCCATCTGGGCAGCGACCAGGAGTCCTACCTGGTCCGGCGTGTCCCGCCACATGTCGGCGACGTGGCCGATGTGGCGGTGGGCTGCGCTTTGCGCGGAGATTTGCGGGGCGGAGATCGCTGCCGCGATGACGGCCGCAAGTGCCGTTCTGGTCACGAGTCTCGTTTTTGCCATGGTCCTGACTCCCGGGGTCCTGTAGGTGGGTAACTCGGCTGTGTACGGAGTGCTCGGGACAAGGTACGCATCTTTTCGGCGAGGAACCAGACTGACTGACGTGCCGCAGCCGTGCCTGGCGGGAGCGCATGGCAGGGCGGACTGGATGCGATGCGTGGCTCCGGTCGTTACACTTGCAACCCCCGCGACCGTCCGGGCGACGCCCGCGCGAGCCCCGGACCGCCGGCCATGTACCACGTCAACAGAGGTGCCAAGCATGTTTCCATTCCTCAAAAGAGCCCTGCCCGCCGGTTTCGTCGTGGTCCCCGCCATGGCATTGGGGTGCGCCGCGCCGGACGCCGCCGGCCCATCCACCCTCGCCCAGCTCCTGGTCGACGGCCAATCGGTCTTCGGGGTCTTTCCCGGTCCCTCCACCCGCGAGCAGGGTGCGCTCATGGGTCAGAACCGGGAACTGGACTTCGTCTTCTACTCGCTGGAGTCAGGTCCGTTTGACATAATGTCAACTAAAGTTTACATGGAGGGGATTGCGGAGGGCTCCGGGGAGAACGCCCCGCACCCGCTGATTCTGAGGATTCCCCCGATCCGCAACGGCGTCGCGGAGGCGGAGGCACACGCCGCGGAAGCGCTGGCGGCAGGGGTGGGCGGGATCGTCTTCCCGCACGCGGAGTCGGCCGGGGACGCGGCCGTTGCCGTGTCGGTGATGGGGGATGAACTGTGGCCGGGCAACCCCTCCGGTACGCTCCTCAGCATCCTGATCGTGGAGGACGCGGAGGCCGTGGACCGGGTGGACGAGATCGTCGCGACGCCGGGGGTGAGCGTGGTGTTCGCCGGGCCGGGCGACCTGCGCCGGGCCTACCGGGGCGACATGGAGGCGGTCGAGGCGGCGATCCAGCGGGTGCTGGCGGCGTGCCAGCGCCACGGAGTGCCGTGCGGGATCACCGCGGGCGTGAACGATATCGCCGAGCGGATCGGGCAGGGCTTCCGCGTGTTCATCGTGAGCGATCCGGCCGCCGTGACGGCGGGGCGGGAGGCGGCGGGGCGGGGGTAGGCGGTTTCGTCCGCGACTTCAGCCGCTGGACGCATCGATGCGCTCGCCTGCAAGACGAAGGAAGCGCGCTGCGGCAGCGACCGTGTTCATCGCCTGTTCCTCGCTGTAGGCCATGAAGGGGAATCCGCCGGGGAGGCCGTTCGGGTAGCGCGTAGGGACGTAGTATTGGTCCAGAATCCCGGCGTCGTCGCGCAGGCTTGCCAGATCCGGGACCCGCTTCGCGAAGCGATCGGCCAGGACCGCGACTGAATGTCCGAGGATGGTCCGTTCGCCAGGGAGGTAACCGATCGCCTTTACGGCCTTTACGGCGCTCTGCTGGGAGAGGAAGTGCATCGACGGCGGCCGCGAGTGGGCCGTCACCGTCCCAGACGGCTACCGAGGCCGCGTAGTACGGGTGGCCGTGCAGGAAGTTGGTCGTGCCGTCGAGCGGGTCCACGACCCAGAGGCACTCGTTGCCGGGGACGCCCTCGCGGCCGCCGCCCTCCTCCTCGGCCAGGATCGCGTGACCGGGGTGCCGAGCGGCGATCACCCCCATGGCCGCTTCCTGCGCCGCCATGTCCACGTCGGATACGAAGTCGCTCGACGCGGTCTTCACGTCGACCCAGCTGCCGCCGCCGCGGCTCGACGCCTGGCCGTGGATGTGCGCTGCGGCACGTGCGGCCTCCCTGGCGGTGGCCAGCAGGTTGTCGGCTCTTTCGGGCATCTGTTCATCCGGGGTGTGGTTGGGACGGAGCGGATGCGAACGGTTGCCACCGGTCGCTGGCAGCCTGGACGGCGGGCGGCTGCCAGTGGCGCGTGCCATCAGCCGCCCAAGGGTCGAACGAACGGCCCCGCTCCGCTAAGTTAGCGGGTCGCAGGGTCACCCCGGTGATGCTGCGCCGTCCGACGCGACAGCCCGAATGCGAACTCCACCACCGAGTCACTCTCCAGACCTCCATCCGCCCATGCCGTCTCCCAGCCGCGTCTACTCCGGGATCCAGCCCACCGCCGTCATGACCATCGGGAACTACTTCGGCGCGGTGAGGAACTGGGTCCAGCTGCAGGACGAGCGCGAATGCGTGTACTGCGTGGTCGATCTGCACGCCATGACCGCGCCCTACGAGGCCACGGAGCTGAGGCAGGCGGCGCGCGAGATGTTCGTCAGCCTGCTGGCGGCGGGAATCGATCCCGACCGGACCACCGTCTACATCCAGTCCACCGTCCCCGAGCAGACCGAACTCTGCTGGATGCTCGCCACCCTCACCTCGCTCGGCGACCTGAGCCGCATGACGCAGTTCAAGGAGAAGTCGGGGCTGCTGAAGGGCGGGCTGGGCGAGGACGACGGGACTTTCATCTCGGCGGGGCTCCTCTTCTATCCCGTACTGCAGGCGGCCGACATCCTCGCCTACCGGGCCGGGTGCGTGCCGGTGGGGCAGGACCAGTCCCAGCACCTCGAACTCAGCCGCGGCATCGCGCGGCGCTTCAACAGCCGCTTCGGCTACCTTTTTCCGGAGCCCGAGACGCTCTTCACGCATGTGCCCAAGGTCATGTCCACCGCAGACCCGACCCGCAAGATGAGCAAGAGTCTGGGGCCCCGGCACTACATCGGCCTCTTCGAGGAGGAAGACTCCATCCGCAGGAAGATCCGCTCCGCGGTGACCGATTCCGGCGACACGCCGCCCGGCGAGGTCAGCCCCGGGATCGAGAACCTCCTCACGCTGCTGGCCGCCTGCGGCCACGACGATGACGCCGCGCAGATGCGCGAAGACTACTTTGCCGGTACTCTTCGCTACGTGGACCTCAAGGGCCGGACTGCGGACGCACTGGTCGCGCTGACGGGCGAGATGCGGGACCGCCGGGCGGAGATTCTGCGCCGCGAGACCGACCTGGACGGGCGCATCATGGCCATGGGCGAACGGGCGCGGACCATCGCCGGCGAGACCCTCGGCAGGGCCCGCGAGATGGTGGGCCTGTTCCCGCCCGCACCGGCGTCGCAAGCGGCCCGGCACGCGGCGCCCCGCACATCCTTCTCCGTCTGACCCCCCCGACACCTTTCACCGCGCACGAGACCCGGCCATGACGACACCCGACCCGGAGACACCCCTCGACATCGGCGGGGTGATGATCCCGACGACCACCCCGTTCGACCCCGTCACCGGCGAGGTCGACCTGGTCGCGCTGCGGGACAATGTGCGCCAGTGGGCGGCGACCGGTGTGAGCGGGCTGGTGATTGGCGGTTCGACCGGGGAAGCCGTGTTCCTGGACGAAGGGGAGCGGGACGCCTGCTGGGACGTGGTTCACGAAGTGTTGCCGGACGGGATGCTTCTCGTGGCCGGGACGGGCGCAGAGTCGCTGCGCACCACCCTGCGACTCACCCGCATGGCCGCGGCCCGCGGTGCCGACGCGGTACTGGTGCAGCCGCCCGCCTTCTACAGGGGAGCCATGAGTCCCGAGGTGGTGCGGGACCACTACCTGGCCGTCGCCGAGGCGTCGCCGGTCCCGGTGATCGTCTACCAGGTGCCGACCCGATTCAGCACGCTGGACTTTCCCACCGGGCTGGTGGCGGAGCTGTCCGCGCACGAGAACATCGTCGGGATCAAGGATTCGCGCGGGAAGCTGGAGCTGGTGGGCGAGCTGGTCACGCAGTGTGCGCGCGGGTTCCAGGTGCTCGTGGGGAGCGGCAATCTGCTTTACGCGGCGCTGGAGATCGGGGCGGTCGGGGGCATCCTGGGGGTCGCGAATCTCGCGCCGCGCGAGAGCGCGCTGGTGCACGCCCGGTACGCTGCCGGGGACAGGGCGGGCGCAGGCGCGATGCAGGAGCGGATCGGTCCCCTTCACAACACCGTGGTCGGTGGCATGGGCGTGGCGGGCGTCAAGTACGGGCTCGAGCTCCTCGGGTATCGCGGCGGAGTGCCGCGCCCGCCGCTGAGGCCGCTGCCGGAGAGCCGTCGCGGCGAAGCGGCGGAGGCCCTCTCCAAAGCCGGCCTCCTGCCGCGCCGGGCGATGGCGCACGTCTGACGAGCGGCGACTTGGACACGAGCGCGCTGAGCAGACGCTGCACCGTCGTCGTCGGGTGCCAGTGGGGCGACGAGGGGAAGGGGAAGGTCGTGGACGTGCTGGCGGCGGATGTGGACGTGATCGCCCGCTACCAGGGGGGAGCGAACGCAGGCCACACCGTACACGCGGGCGACCAGCACTTCGTCCTGCACCAGGTCCCGTCCGGGATCCTCCATCCCGACAAGCGCTGCCTCCTGGGCAACGGCGTGGTGGTCGATCTGGCGCAGTTCTTCGGCGAGCTCGATCAGCTGGTCGAGCGCGGGCTGGATCCGCGGGGGCGCATCGGACTGAGTACGCGCGCACATGTGGTGTTTCCGTATCACCAGGCGCTCGACCTGGCGGCGGAGGCGGCCGCGAAACGGAAGATCGGCACGACGGGGCGGGGGATCGGGCCCGCGTACGAGGCCAAGACGGGCCGCCGCGGGGTGAGGGTGGCCGACCTGCTCGACCGTCGTCGAGGGGCGGAGCGGGTGGGGCGGGGGATCGCGTGGGCGCGGGGCCGTCTGGTGGATCTGGGGGCCGATCCGGGTCTGGCCGGCACGGTGGACGAGGCCATGGCGGTGGCCGCGCGCGTCCCCGAGGTGGCGACGGATGTGGGTGCCGAGATCGCTCGCGCGCTGGCGGCCGGGAAGCGGGTGCTGCTGGAGGGGGCGCAGGGGACGGCGCTTGACGTGGATCATGGAACGTACCCGTACGTGACCTCTTCGAATACGACCGCGGGCGCGGCGGCGGTGGGCGCCGGCATCGGTCCGACGGCCATCGACTCGGTGGTGGGCATCGTGAAGGCGTACACGACGCGGGTCGGCAACGGGCCGCTGCCCACCGAGTTCGACGCCGGGATGGACGAGAAGGTCCGCGAACTCGGCGGCGAGTTCGGCGCCACGACCGGCCGGCCGCGCCGCTGCGGCTGGTTCGACGCCGTGGTTGTCGCCTACGCCGCCCGCGTCAACGGCCTCACCGGGATCGCGGTCACCAAGCTGGATGTCCTCGACACCCTCCCGGAGGTCCGCATCGCCACCGGATACCGCCTGCCCGGCGGCGGCGACACCCCGTTCCCGCCCACCTCCTGGGAGCTGGAACGCGTCGAACCGGTGTACGAGACCCTGCCGGGCTGGCAAACGCCCACGACCGGGGTGCGCACGCTGAGCGGCCTCCCCCGCAACGCCCGCGTGTACCTGGAGCGGATCGAGAAGCTCGTGGATACCCCGATCGCGATGGTGTCGGTGGGCACCCGGCGCAGCCAGGTAATTCGAACTGCTTGAGAACGACATCAGAATTGGCTAGCTTTAAATGCTGTGCTGCTTTCATCCCAACCGACATGGATGGCTTCGGGCCAGGGTGGTGTGCCGGTCGTGGCCGGCGGGCCCCCGCTTCATTGCGGGCCCCTGATGGCGGCCGCTGATGTTTGAAGATCTGAGCAGGAGACTGGACGGGGTTCTGGGGCGCTTCCGCAAGCGCGGACTCCTCACCGAACCGATGATCCGCGACGGGCTGCGCGAGATACGGCGCGCCCTCCTGGAGGCCGACGTCAACTACAGGGTCACCCGCGACTTCCTGAACGGCGTTCGCGAGAAGGCGGTGGGCGAGCGCGTGCTGAAGGCCGTTTCGCCCGGACAGCAGATCGTCAAGATCGTCCACGACGAACTGGCGGCCCTGATCGGCGGAGAAGGGGAGAACCGGCTCGCCTGGTCCCCGGCGCCACCCACCGTCATCATGCTGGTGGGGCTGCAGGGGTCGGGGAAGACGGCCACCGCGGCCAAGCTCGCCAGGCGGCTGAGCCGCCGGGGAAGGCCCGCGCTCCTCGCGGCCTGCGACCTGTACCGACCGGCGGCGGTCGACCAGTTGCGGGTGCTGGCCCGACGCGCCGACCTGCCGGTGTACCACGAGGACGGCGCAACCGATCCGGTGGAGGTGGCCGACGCGGCACACCGCCGGGCCCGGCAGACCAAGGCAGCGGCGCTCGTCGTCGACACGGCAGGACGCCTGCAGATCGACGAGCCGATGATGAACGAGCTGGCACGCATCAAGGAGGCGCTCGATCCGCGGGAAATCCTTCTCGTCGCCGACGCCATGACCGGCCAGGAGGCGGTGCGGATCGCGCAGGGGTTCGACGAGGCGCTGGGCGTGACGGGCTTCGTCCTTGCCAAGATGGACGGGGACGCCCGCGGAGGCGCGGCGCTCTCCATCCACGGGGTGACGGGCAAGCCGCTCAAGTTCGTGGGCACCGGCGAAGGGGTCGACGACCTCGAAGCGGTGGATCCGCACCGTATCGCGGGCCGCATCCTCCAGCAGGGCGATGTGGTCGGTCTGGTCGAGCGGGCGCAGGGCGTCGTGGACACGAATGAAGCGGAGGCGCTGCAACGGAAGGTGTTCGGCAGACAGCGGTTCACCCTGGAGGACTTCCTCGTCGCGATGCGGCAGGTGCAGAAGATGGGACCCATCGATCAGCTGATGAAGATGGTGCCCGGGATGTCCCAGGGCCTTCCCGCGGGGGCGGTCGATCCGAAGAAGATGAAGCACATCGAGGCGATCATCCTCTCGATGACCCCCGCCGAGCGCCGCCGCCCGGAAATCCTGAACGGATCGCGCCGCAAACGGATCGCCCGCGGAAGCGGCCGGACCGTCGCGGAGGTGAACCGCCTCTTGAAACGGTTCGCCGAGATGGAGAAGATGATGAACAACATGAAGGGCCTGATGCCCTCGCTGAAATCCCCCCTGCCAAAGATCTGAGTGCCAAGGAGAACATGTCCGCAAAGATACGCCTCCGGCGGATGGGCAAGAAGAAGCAGCCCCACTACCGCATCGTGGTCGCAGACAGTCGTGCCCCCAGGGACGGCCGCTTCGTCGAGAACCTGGGTTACTACAACCCGATCACCCATCCGGCCCAGCTCAAGGTGGACCTGGAGCGGGTGGACTACTGGCTGGGCGAGGGCGCCATCGCCTCCCGCACGGTCGGGAACCTGTTGAGCAGGGCTCGCGCCGGCGGCGACGCAAAGGTCGCGCTGGTCGCAGATGGTGAGGAGGCGGTTCCTGCGATGGATTCCGGCGAGGCCGCCGAAACCACCGAGGCCGCCGAGACTTCCGAAGCTGCCGAGCCTGCCGAAACCGGAGAGTCCGGCGAGTCCGCAGGGGCTGATGCTGCTGCTGAAGCCGCCGCTGCCGCCAAGACGTCTGCAGACGAGTCCGAAGAGGCCGGCGAATCGGCGGAAGACTCGCCGGACGATCCCGACCCCGACGCCGCGGACTCGCCGGAAGCCGCCGCGGACGAGGATACGGCGGAGTAGCATTCCGTGGCGGAGGGCGACAGTCATCCTCCGTTTCTCGTCGTCGGTCATCTCAACAAGGCCCACGGCAAGAAGGGAGAGTTGTTCCTGTGGCCGCTGACCGACCATCCTCACAGCCATTTCGTTCCCGGGGCGGTTCACCACCCGGGCGACGAGTCCTCCGAGCGGCCGTCCCTTGCGTTGCCGGCGCTCACGATCGAGTCGGTGCGTCCGTTCCGGAAGGGATTCCTGGTCAGGTTCGAGGGAGTCGAGGACCGCGGTGCGGCAGAGGAGTTGCGGGGCCTCTACCTGCTGCGGCCCTTCGAGGCGATCGACGAGCTCGACGAGGGCGAGGTCTTCTACCATGAACTCCTCGGGGCCGCGGTGGTGACGGTGGAGGGGACGCTCGTCGGCGAGGTGCGCGAGGTCTTCCCGCTCAAGCCCGCCGATCTGCTGCAGGTGACGGGGCCGAGGGGAGAAGTGATGATCCCCTTTGTCGACGAGGTGGTCGTCGAGTTCGAACGCGAGCCGCCCCGGGTGGTGATCGACCCGCCCGAGGGGATGCTGCCGTGAGCCCGCCACCGGGAGGGACACCGACGTGATCCGCATCAACATCCTGACCATCTTCCCCGGGTTCTTCACGGCGCCTCTGGGAGGGAGCATCCCCGGCCGGGCGGAGAAGGCGGGACTGGTCGCCTACCGCGTGATCGACCTGCGCGACTACACCCACGACCGGCACCGGACGGTGGACGACGAGCCCTACGGGGGCGGCGCCGGGATGGTGATGAAGCCGGAGCCGTTCTTCGAGGCGATCGACGACTTGCAGCCGAGGGGACCCATCGTCCTGCTTTCCGCCCGGGGCCGCCGGTTCCGGCACGACGACGCGGTGCGGCTCTCGCTGGAGGCGGAGGTCACCCTGCTCTGCGGGCACTACAAGGACGTCGACCAGCGGGTCGCGGACCACCTGGCGACCGAGGAACTCTCGATCGGCGACTTCATCGTCTCCGGCGGCGAGGTGGGTGCGCTGGCGGTGGCGGATGCGGTGGTACGGCTGCTGCCGGGGGCGCTCGGCGACCACGAGTCGGCGTCGTCGGACTCTTTCTACGACGGGGACGCGGTCTCGGCTCCGTCCTACACTCGCCCGGCCGAGTACCGCGGCCTGGAGGTTCCGCCGGTCCTGCGGTGCGGAGACCACAGGCGGATCGAGGCCTGGCGGCGCACGGAATCGGAGCGGCTGACGCGGATTCGGCACGAGAGTGGGTAGCGGCCCTTCCAGTCAACCCCCGGTCGGTGCTACCTTTATGGGCTACCTACCGTACGATTCCAATCTGGTGACAGACTGCCCAGGGAGCCCGGCCATGACGGATTTGCTCCATCAACTCGATATGCAGCACCTCCGGGACGATCTGCCTGATTTCGCGCCCGGCGACACGATCAAGGTACTCTACCGCGTCCGCGAGGGTCAGAAGGAGCGGATCCAGGTCTTCCAGGGGGTATGTCTCGGGCGGCGCGGCTCCGGAATGGGAGAGACCTTCACCGTGCGCAAGCTCTCCGGCGGCATCGGGGTCGAGAGGGTCTTTCCCGTCAACGCTCCAACCGTGGGCGGGGTCGAGATCGTGCGGCGCGGCCGGGTGCGCAGGGCCAAGCTGTACTACCTCAGGGGCCTGCGCGGGAAGGCCGCCCGGATCAAGGAGAAGCGGACGCCACGGGCGAACTAGCCTCCCTGCAGCGCTCGGCCGACGATGCGACCGTGCTGGACCGCGGCGCCTGGCGGCGGGCTTTTCGTGGGAACCGGGTTCCGGGACAGCTGACGAGGTCATGTCCGCCTCAGGCGCTGCGACCGATCTGCTTGACTACGAGCGCCGCTACTGGGACCGGCGATTCGCGCACGTCGCGGGAGTGGACGAGGTGGGTCGCGGACCACTGGCCGGCCCGGTTGTGGCGGCGGCCGTAATTCTCCCGGAGGGCACGGCGGTCGAGGGCGCCGACGACTCGAAGGTGCTGACGCCGGCCGCGCGCCAGGAGATCGCGAGGGAGATCGGCAAGTGCGCCCTCGCCGTGGCGGTGGGCGCCGCGTCCGCCCGGGAAATCGACCGCGTGAACATTCTCAGGGCCACCGCGCGAGCCATGAACCGGGCGCTCGAACGGCTGGCCGTGCGGCCGGACCATGTGGTCGTGGACGGACTCCCGGTTCGCGGGTTGGCCTGGGAGCACGACGCCGTGATCGGGGGTGACGGACTGGTGCACTCCGTGGCCTGCGCCTCGATCGTGGCCAAGGTCTGCCGGGACCGCCTCATGACCCGGCTCGCGCGCCGCTATCCCGGCTATGGGTGGGAGCGGAACATGGGCTATGCGACCCGGCAGCACCGCGAGGCCGTGCGAGATGCAGGCCTCACCCCCCATCACCGGATCACCTTCGGGCTGCTCCAGCTGGAGTTGCCGTTCCGGGACGAGGGGCCTGGGCGCTGAGCGGCAATCGACTCGGCCGCCGCTCCGGGTGTACCGGCCCGTTCGCCCCGCGTTAGCTTACCCGTGAGCCGGTAGCTCAGTTGGTAGAGCAACGGACTTTTAATCCGTAGGTCCTGGGTTCGATCCCCAGCCGGCTCACTGGCGCCTGTCCAGCGAGACCCGTGGCGCGTCCTTTGACGGCGGCCGCGGCCTTCCCGACCGGATTGCAGGAAGACTGCCGTCGATGTTCCAAATGAGCCTTCAACCACTGTTTCGTGGACTTCGCAACTCCGCGATACTCGCCGCGTGCTGCACCCCCTTGAGCGGCTGTTCAGGCGGGTCGGGCGGCGTGCAGCCCGAGATGCCTGATCCACCGGATCCTCCCGCCCGGCCGGTCCCCTGCGCCTTTGCCAACGCGACCTGCGCTGAGCGGATCGGGCTCGGCGATGGCCTCTTCCTCCCGCCTACAGCACGCACCTGCTCACCGCGCGGGACGCCGGCGTGACAACCGGGCTCATTGTCGTGCACGGCAACAACCGGAACGCCGACAATTACTTCGAAAGCGGGATGCAGGCGGTGACCAGCGGCGGAGGCACTCTGGAGAACGCTGTGGTGGTCGCACCTCGTTTCCAGACCAGCGACGATGATCCGGAGTCGGATGAGCCTTTCTGGTCCAGCGCCGGGTGGAAACGCGGGCACCTTTCCCGGCCCGAGGGCCCGTCTCCGCGCGTCCAGTCGTGCACCGTTACGCGGCCACCGGCGGCGAAGAGGACGCCGCCCGCGCGGGCATACGGATTCGGTATGTGTCACCAATCCGTCCACCTACCTCTATCTGGGTCTGGAGCGGGCGGGGGACGACAGGGCTTTCGCCGTCCGGGCCGCCCGGGTGCGACGACTACGACGACTGGCACTACGGGCTCGGCAACCGGCCCAACTACCCCGAGAGCGTCGACGCCGCCACGATTCGGACCCGGCTGGTGCGGGGGGACGTGCGGATACTCCTGGGGGACGCCGACACGCTCAGCGCCTCGCTGGACCAGAGTTGCGGCGCCGGGCCTCCAGGGGACAAACCGTTTTGTGCGTGTGCGCACGCTGGTGCGCTTCATGACGGCCCTTGACGCGGGACATGCACACACCGAGATGATCGTGCCCGGTGTGGGCCATTCCAGCCGTTCGATGGGACTCCGAGGTGGGGCGCGAGGCGCTTTTCGGAAACTGACCGAGTTTCCCGGGCCCGGAACCCCACCGGGTTCCTGGTCGGCCACATATGACAAGTGTAGGCGACATTTTGTCAAGTCGGGTTTACATGCGGTCCATGATCGCGCATGCCGCGCAGCCTGCTCGGCGTGGGGCGGCGGGCAATCTTCCAGCACTCCGGGTTATGCCCTAGTTTGGAGAATGCTCCTTAGTGCTCCGGCTGGATCCGAGTGCTCGGAGGGGGACCACCGGTCAGGTAGGCCTACGTCCTCCGTGCCCGCCCGATGACCTCCGACCACGGCCGCACAGGCCCGCGAAGATGGGATGATACTCATGACGGTGTCTCGACGATTGGTTCGCAGCGACCTCCTGACCGGCGGGCTCACCGGCGTTCTGGCATGTCTGGCAATCGCCACGCCCGAGCGAGCTGTGGCGCAGGACCTGGTGGCCCCCACCGAGGCCGTCACGGCCTCGACCGTCCCGGGTCCGCCCCGGAATCTCACGGTTGAGGCCGTTGGTCCTTCCCGAATCGATCTCGACTGGGATCCGCCGTCCAGCGATGGCGGGGCGCAGATCATCGGCTACGTGATACAGATCTCCGAAGACGGGCGGAGGACCTGGAGCCCGCTGCACGAGCTGAGAGGCGCGAATACCACGTCCTATTCCCATGCGGGTTTGCCGCCCCGGGTCACTCGGCACTATCGGATCCGGGCAGTCAATCGGTTCGGCTCGGGCTTTCCGTCAAATGTGGCCTGGGCGACGACGGCTGCGGATCGTCCGGGAGCCCCGACCGGGCTCCGGGCCGTTGCACAGGGTTCCTCCCACATACGCCTGGATTGGACGGCCCCGAGGCACACGGGGGGTGCGCCGCTGACCGGCTACAAGGTCGAAGTCTCCGAGAACGCCGGGAGGTCGTGGAGCGTGCTGGTGGCGATTACGCGATCGACCACCCACATGCATACCGGACTTCCCGCCCGGAGCACCCGTCACTACAGGGTTTCCGCGATCAACCAGGCCGGCACCGGCAGACCGTCCGGCGTGGCGTGGGCGACGACGGAGTCGACGGTCCCCGGAAGGCCCCTGGCGCTTTCCGCCACGGCCGTAGGGGCATCGCGAATCGATCTTTCCTGGAATGCGCCGGCGGATGACGGCGGCGAGCGCCTCACCGGCTACAGGATTGAAGTTTCGGGGGACCGAGGATCGACCTGGCGGTTGCTGGTCTCGACAAGCTCGCCGAGTACAACGTACACACACCAGAACCTGGAACCGGCAACCGCGTATCACTATCGGGTCGCGGCGATCAACAGGGCGGGGGATGGACCGTTTTCCGCGCCGGCCGGTGCCATCACCGATCCGGCCGCGCCGGGTCCGCCCCGCAATCTGATGGCCACGGCCGCCAGTCATTCACGGATCGACCTCCGGTGGGAACCGCCATCCGACGACGGGGGGGCGCTGATCTCCGGCTACCGAATCGAAGTCTCGGAAGACCGGCGGAGAACATGGAGTCTGCTGGCAAGGAGGGCGGCGCACACTACGTCCTACGCGCACACCTCGCTGCCGCCCAATACCACACGCCACTACCGGGTCTACGCGGTGAATGCGGCCGGGGCGGGCCAGCCCTCCGGAGTCGCTTGGGCGACCACGGCCGCGGATGTCCCCGGAGCGCCCACCGGGCTTGAGGCCGTGGAGGACGGTGCCTCGCGCATCGACCTGTCGTGGAACGCCCCGGGCAACACAGGGGGTGCGTTGCTGCTTGGTTACCGGATCGAGGTTTCCGAGGACGCCGGCAGGACGTGGAGTGTTCTGGTAGCGACTACGCGGACGACCGGCACCACCTATGCACACACCGGACTACCCGCCGGGAGTACGCGCCACTACCGAGTCTCCGCGATCAATCAGGTCGGCGTCGGCGAGCCGTCTGGAGTGGCGAGCGCCACCACGGAGTCCTCGGTTCCAGGTGCGCCCACGGCGCTGACGGCATCGGCGGACGGGACATCGCGGATCGATCTCGCGTGGACGACCCCGGCTCACGACGGTGGGGAGCGCATTACCGGGTATCGGATCGAGGTCTCCGAAGACGGGGGCTTCAGCTGGCGCGGCCTGGTCGCCAGAACCCGCAACGCCAGACCCACCTATGCGCACACAGGTCTCGAACCAGCGACTACACGGCACTACCGGGTCTCGGCGATCAACTCGCGGGGTGCGGGTGCGGCTTCCAACGTCGCGAGTGCCACGACCGACGCCACCGTGCCGGATGCCCCCACGGGGCTGACGGCCACTTCCGCCGACGCGACCCGCATCGATCTGTCGTGGACGGCGCCCGCATACGATGGCGGGGCCGCGATCACCGGCTACCGGATCGAGGTGTCGGAGAACGGCACGTCGTGGACCGACCTCGCGACCAACACGAGGTCGACAACCACCACATTCTCCCACACCGGCCTCGAACCCGGCAGCACCCGGTTCTACCGCGTAGCGGCCATCAACTCGGCGGGTACCGGCATGCTCTCGCTGGTGGTGTTCGCCTCAACGGACGACGCGGTGGCGAGGTCGAGGCGCGTCGGCGAGAGCATCCTCCCGCATGCTGCCGCCGCGATGACATCGAGCACGGTCTCGGCGATCGCATCACGCGTCGACGCGGTGGCATCCCGTGACGGCGACCGCATGCAGGCGAGCCTGGGCGGAGCGTCATCTTTGGGCGGGGACCTGGCGGTGGGTGACATCAACCCGCTCGGCGGAGGGAGAAACGGCATGTCCGGCGCCGGGTTGCTCCTCAAGGGGGGTTCCTTCGTGTTGCCGGTCGGCGCCCAGAGTGCAAGGCAGGAGCCGGGAATCCTGGGGACGCTGGCGACCTGGGGCGGCGGCGACTTCGTGAGCATGGGAGAGCCGGGGGCGGCCGACATCGATTGGACCGGCAGCCTGACCAGCCTGCACGTGGGCGCGGACGTGCGCCTGCAGTCCGACATCCTGGCGGGGGTGGTAGCCACGACATCCGGTGGGAGCTTCGACTTCACCGACCACACGGAGGCCAATCCGGTAAGCGGAACCTACGGCAGCCGCCTCACCACCGTGAACCCCTATGCCGCCTGGTTGCTGGACGGCCAGGGATCGGTCGTCTGGGCGACGGCAGGGTATGGCCTGGGCAATGTCGAGATCGAGGATGACCGAGTGGCGCTGCGGTCGACCGGGACCAGCCTGCTTACCGGTGCGGCGGGAGGGAGCCACACGCTGCTGACCGGCGCGGCGGGAGGTCTTCGGGTGAGGGGTGAAGGATGGCTGACGCGCGCATCGGTGAGTGAGGGCGATGATCTCGACTCGCTCACGCTCGACATGCAGAGGATCCGGCTGCTGCTGGAGTGGTCGCAACGATACCGGACCGAGGGCGGCGACGAGATCGCGTTTCTGCTGGAGGGCGGAATGCGCTACGACGGCGGCAGCGGGGCACAGGGGACCGGGGTCGAGGTCGCCAGCGGCATGAGACTGGTCAATGCCGCCCTGGGCGTCCGGCTGGAGGGGCGCGGCAGGACTCTGCTCACCGGACAGGAGGGGTACCAGGAGTGGGGTGTCGGCGGTCTCGTGCAGATCGACCCGGAGATGCGGGGCGAAGGCCTGTCGCTGCGGGTGGCCCCGACGTGGGGCGACGCGGTGGGCGGGGCCCGGGAGCTGTGGGAACGAGGCGTGTCCGAATTGCAGCGCGATGACCGCGATCGCCGGGGCGGTCGCCTGGACGCGGAGATCGCCTACGGTCTCCGCGGGTTCGGCGGGACCCCGTACGGCGGTCTGCTGCTTGGTGACCGCGGCTCACGTGCCTACAGCAGCGGGCTCCGCTACGACCTGGGCCGCGGGATGGGCCTTCGCGTGGAGGCTACTCGCCGCGAGGGCTTCTTCGGCCCGCCTCAGCACACGATCGGCCTGCGGGGGCGTTTGCGCTTCGGGTAGCGGCCTGCGGGCATCGCGGCGTTGCCGGTGAGGCAGCTCCCGGCCGCGAATTCCGGATCCCCGGACGCCCTCCCCCTGTCCAGTTGCGGCTCGGCACCCCACTATATCGTGAACCCATGGTGAACGTTCCAACCCAGATGGAGTCGAAGAAGATGAGACGCAACCGTTTCGCAACCACATTCACGCTCGCCGCCCTGTGCGCAATCGCGCTGCCAGCCGGCGCGCTGATCGCCCAGGACACGGGCGCCGACCAGACCGAGCCGCCGCAGTCGGCCGCTGAAGCGCTTCTGGCCTCGAAGGACTGGGTCGAGCCGCCAGCCGAGATCCTGGACGCCGTGCTCGCCCCGCGCTACCTGAACGTGTCACTCACCTCGCCCAGCCCGAACAAGCGGTGGTTCCTCCACCAGGTGACTGACGGGCCGATCACCATGGACCGGTTCGCGCGCCCGTTCGACGAACTCGGGGGGCAGTTCCTCGAACCCCAGTCGAACCGCTCCCGCAGGCTGTCGGTGCGGGGAGCCGTCGGGTTCAAGCTGATCTCCGCCGCGGACGGCTCGGTGACGGACATCGAGGTGCCCCGCGACGCTCGATTCTCGAACGCGTCGTGGTCGCCGGACGGGTCGCAGCTGGCCTTCTACGCCCACTACGACACCGAAACGCACATCTACGTGGCCGATCCGGAAAGCGGGCGGTCGCGGCGGGTGACCCGCGATCCGGTGTTGGCGACCATGGTCACCTCCTTCGCGTGGACCTCGAACGGCGACGAGATCGCCACGGTCCTGGTCCCGGAGGACCGCGCCCCGCGCCCCATGGAGCCCTCGACGCCCACCGGGCCGCAGGTCAAGCAGACCGAGGACGGCGAGAACATGCTCCGGACCTACGCGAGCCTGATGGCCACCCCGTACGACGAGGCCCTCCTGGAGTGGCATGTGACGGGGCAGCTCGCCACGATCGCGGTGGACAACCGCAGAGTGACACGCATCGGCGATCCGGCGATGGTCCGCAGCTTCAACTTCTCCCCCGACGGCCAGTACGCCCGGGTCACCACGATGCAGGGGCCGTACAGCTACATCGTGCCGGTCACCAGCTTCGGCCGGGTCGAGGAGATCTGGGACCGCGAAGGCAACGTGCTCGCAGAACTCGACGAGACGGAGCTGAACACGGGGATCCGCGGGACTCCCGCCGCCCCCGGCGTGGCCGGCGAGGAAGAGGAGCCCGACCGCCGCCAGATGACCTGGCGCCGCGACGGAGCCGGCCTGACCTACCTGCAGATGGAGCCGGAGCCGGAGGAGGAGGAGGGGGATGACACCGCGGACGAGGAAGAGGCGGAGGAGGACGAGGAGCGGCGAGGCCCGCGCAAGGACCGGGTCATGCTCTGGTCGCCCCCGTTCGGGGAGGACGATGTGACCGTCGTCTACGAGACCAACCGCAGGATGGGTTCGGTCCGCTATTCGGAGGGCTACGAGTGGATCTTCGTGACCCAGGGCGCAGGCGGTGGCGGTGCTGCCCGGTTCGGTGGCGGCGGAGGCGGCGGCACGAGCACCCAGTACGCCGCCCGGCTGGACCAGCCCGACTCGACGTACACGTTCATCGAGTGGGACAGGAGCGACTTCTACGCCAACCCGGGTTCGCTGGTCTCGGACGACGGATGGGTGGAGATCGTCGGCGAGCCGGGAGCGGAGACCGTCTTCCTGACCGGGACGATCTATCACGAGGATCCGCTGGAGTCGTCGCCCCAGTCCTTCATGGACCGGGTTTCGGTTCGGACCGGCGAGAAGGAGCGCGTCTACGAGAGCTCCAACGACGGCCAGTACGAGCGCATCTCGACCGTGCTCGACGCCGACGCGGGAAGGCTCATCGTCAGCCATGAAACGCCGACCCGGATCAGGCAGTCGTACCTGGTGGAAGGCGACACGCGCACGCAGATGACCAACAACGTCGACTACACCCCGGACATCACCAACGCGCCGCGCCAGCGCTTCACCGTGGAGCGCCCGGACGGGTTCCGCTTCCTGGTGAACGTCACGCTGCCGCCGGACTTCGTCGAAGGCGAGCGGCGCCCGGCGATGTTCTGGTTCTATCCGCGCGAGTACGCCGACCAGGAGTCCTACGACGAGCGGGGGCGCACCTTCAACAAGAACGCCTTCCCCAACTTCGGAAGCCGCTCCATGGAGTACCTGATCCGGCTGGGCTACGTCGTGGTCGAACCCGATGCGCCGATCGTCGGCGAGTCGGGCCGCATGAACAACAACTACGAGCACGACCTGCGCAACAACCTCGCCGCGGTGATCGACGAGCTGGACGCGCGCGGCATCATCGACCGGCAGCGCCTCGGCCTGGGCGGGCACTCCTACGGAGCCTTCGGTACCGTGAACGCGATGGTGCACACGCCCTTCTTCAGGGCCGGGATCGCCGGAGACGGGAACTACAACCGCACCTTCACCCCGCTCGGGTTCCAGTCCGAGCGGAGGGTCTTCTGGGATGCGCGCGAGGTGTACCTGGGGATGTCGCCCTTCGTGTACGCGAACAACCTCACCGGCGCGGTGCTGCTGTACCACGGCATGCACGACCAGAACGTCGGCACGGCTCCGGACCACTCGCCGCGCCTCTTCCACGCGCTCAACGGACTGGGCAAGACGGCGGCGATGTACCTCTACCCGTTCGAAGATCACGGCCCGGCGACCCGCGAGTCGATTCTGGACCTGTGGGGGCGCTGGACCGCGTGGCTGGAGGTGCACCTGGCGGAGAAGGAGCGGCCGGTGACGTGACCCCGGTGCGCCCGCGATGAGGGCCACGACACACACCCACCAGCGCCTGGGGCTGCCGGGCGCGACCGGCTTGGGCGTAGGTGCCATCGTCGGCGGCGGCATCCTGGCGCTGGCGGGCGTGGCCTTTGCGACGACGGGGCCGAGCGCGATCGTGGCCTTCGCCCTGAACGGGGTGATCGCGCTCATCACGGTGTGCTCGTTCGCCGAGCTCGCCGCGCGGTTTCCGCGGTCGGGGGGCACCTATACGTACGCGCGCAGGGTCCTCACGGTCGAGGCCGCCTTCGGGGTGGGGTGGGTGGTGTGGTTCGCCTCGGTGGTGGCGGCGGTGCTGTTCGCGATGGGGTTCGCGGTCTTCCTGGTCCCCTTCCTCGAGCAGGTCGCGCTTCTCACGGGCGGTGAGGTCCCGGGCTGGCTGGGGTCGCGCCTCGCGCTGGTCGCGTATGCGCTTGCGGCGGTGGGCTTCTTTTCGTGGCGCCTCATGCGGACGGCGGCGGGACGGGGCCAGTGGGAGACGGTGGGGAAGGTCGTCGTATTCGGCGTGCTGATCGTGGCCGGCTTCTTCGCCCTTGCCGGCGAGGCACCGGCGCCCGGCGCACTGGCGGCGCGCTTCCGCCCGTTCTTCTCGGACGGCTTCACGGGCCTGGCCCAGGCGATGGGCTACACCTTCATCGCGCTGCGGGGATTCGAACTGATCGCGGCGGCAGGCGGCGAGGTGCGCGACGCGAAGCGCAACCTGCCCCGGGCGATGTTCCTGTCGCTCGGCGCCGCGCTGGTCATCTACCTCCCCCTGCTCTTCCTGATCGTGGCGGTGGGGGCGCCGGGCCAGCCGGTCACCCAGGTGGCGGCGGAGCACCCGGAGATCCTCGTGGCGGTGGCCGCCCGCAGTTTCATGGGCCCCGTCGGCTACTGGCTGGTGGTCGCGGCCGGGCTGCTGTCGATGCTCTCCGCGCTGCAGGCCAACCTCCTGGCCGCCTCCCGCTTCGCGCGCACGATGGGCGGGGACCGCACGCTGCCGCCGCGCTACGCCCGGCTCGCACCCGGAACCGGCACGCCGACCGCGGCAGTGCGCCTGAGCGCCATCGTGGTCGCGTTCCTCCTCATCGCGGTCCCGGACGTCGCGGCCGCCGGCGCGGTGGCCAGCCTCATCTTCCTGACGAGCTTCGCGCTGACGCACGGGATCGGGTATCTGGCGCGGAGGCGGGCGGGCAGGCCCGATGGATTCAGCACGCCCTGGTTCCCGGCGGTGCCGGTGGTGGGTGGCTCGGCCTGCCTGGCGATCGGCCTCTACCTGGCGATCGCGGTGCCGCCGGCCGGCATCCTGGCCGCGCTCTGGCTGGGGGTGGGAGCGATCTTCTACGCGATCTGCCTGGCGCCGCGCGCGCGGGTGGTGCACGCGTCCTCCGAGGGGATGGACCCCCACATTGTGAAGCGGCGCGGCCGCCGGCCGGTGGTGCTGACGCCGATCGCGAACCCCGCCAGCGCCGAGACCCTGGTCACGATGGCGAAGGCGCTGGCGCCGCCCGACGTCGCACGGGTGCAGCTGCTCTCGGTGGTTGCGCCGCCGGAGCGCTACGACCCCGACGAGCTGCCGCGCGGGGTCCGCGATGCCCAGGCGGTCCTCGGGGGGGCGCTGAGCACCGCGATGGAGGTGGATCTCCGACCGGAGGCGCTGATCACGCTGCACAGCGATCCCTGGGGGGAGATCGCCCGGGTGGCGGAAGCGACACGTTGCGAGAGCCTGCTCCTCGGCGTCGGGCACCTCGACGATTCGCTGATGACGGGGTCGCTTGCCCGCCTGATCGGCGCGGTCGACGCCGACGTGGTGACCCTGCGCGCCCCGAGTGAATGGACGCCGGCGATGGCCCGGAGGATCCTGATTCCGTCACGCGGCGGTCGCGACCGGAGCCCGGTCCGCGCCCGTCTGCTCGGAAGCCTCGGCCGGACCGCGCCCCGCGACGTGACCTTCCTGGGGGTGCTGTCGGAGGAGACCGGGGCCGGCGGACGGCGAAGGGCGCGGCGGGATCTGGAGCGCCTCGCCTGGGACGAGATGGGAGAGTCCGCCCACGCCGAGCTGGCCCTCGGGGACGACATCGCGGAGGAAGTCGCGCGCCGCGCCGACGAGACCGACCTGCTGATTCTGGGATTCCACCGCAGCGGGCGCCGGCGCGCCGTCTTCAGCAGCCTCATGCTGAGGATCGCCCGGGCGACGCAGTGCCCCCTGCTGATGATCAGCCACCGCCGCGGTTCCGCCCTGCTGCCGGAGGCGTCGCGGCTCATCCCCGAGGCCGCGCGGCGGGTGGGCTCGGGGTGATTGGACCCGCAAGTCGTACCTGGCCCCTGACGTCGCGCGCTCGGGCCAAGGCCGCGCGATCAATAATGTAAATTTTATTACGTTAAGAATAATTATCTAATAGGATTGTCGGCCCAGCTCCTCCAGCAGACGTTGGTACACACCGGCGGCGGCGTCGACGCGCGACGGCAACCGCTCCCGGTCCGCTGCAGTCACCCGGCGATCCCGCACCGCCATCCCTTCGTCGCAACCTGCCGGCCCGGTGCCTCGCCGCCCCCGGTGCGACGCGGGAATACCCACGGATTGCTCGCCCGGTCCGCGCCCCGTGGAACCAACCGCCCCGGACAGTGTACTAAGGAAATAGTTGACATTCCGCACCGCGCCCCATACCTTCCTACTAACGATTTGGGAACATCAACACGAAGGCGGGCGGGAAGGCCCGCAGGGAGGCGACCTTGAACCGTAGACTGACCGAGCGCGAACTCGACATCATGTCGGTCCTGTGGGACCTGGGGTCGGCAACGGTCGCCGAGGTGAACGAGTGCCTGGAGGACGACCTCGCCTACAACACCGTCCTCACGGTGCTGCGCATCCTGGAGGCGAAGGGTCTGGTCGACCATCGCAAGGAGGGGCGCGCCCACCGGTACCATCCTCTCCTCGGGCGCGAGGAAGCGGGACGGTCCGTCGTCGCGCGCATGCGGGACAAGCTCTTCAAGGGTTCGGCCGAGCTGCTCATGACTCAGCTCGTATCGGAAGAACAGCTTTCGCCGGAGGCCGTGAAGCGCCTCCGCAAGCTGCTGGATCAGCGTCTGGAAAAGGAGAAAGAACGATGATTGCCGCGTGGATGCTCTGGTCGATCGGAGCGGGCCTGCTGTTTCTGGTGGCGGGCCTGGCGATGGAAAGGATCCTCGATGGAGGGCGCCGCTGGGTCTGGGTGGGGGCCGGTCTGGGGACGGTCGCGCTCACCGCGATGCGGGTCTTCTCGGGTAGCGGAACCGGATCGGGCGGCGGTGTGGAGGTGGGCCGCGTGGTGGGCCTGGTGCCGGCTGGCGCCGAGGGCGCTGTAGCGGGCACCGCGCCGGGACTGCCCGGGTTCGCCGTGCCGTACGATTCGTTGCTGCACGGACTGGATGCGATCCTTCTCCTCGGATGGGTGGTGTTGTCCGGCGGCCTCGCGCTCTGGGCCCTGATCGGGACCGCCGACATCCTGCACCGGCGCAGCTTCTGGGAACGGGGCACGCTGCTGGGCCGCTCGGTGCTCTGGGCACGGAATGCCGGCCCCGCGGTGGTCGGACTCCTGCGCCCCCGGGTCGTGCTGCCGGCCTGGGTGAGGAGCGTGGAGCCCTCCAGACAGAAGCTGATTCTCGCGCACGAAGAGGAACATCTGGGGGCCGGCGATGCCGTGCTGCGCTTCGCGATGGCGGTGCTCCTCATCGCGTTCCCGTGGAACCCGGCGATCTGGTTCCACTACCGCCGCCTCTGCCTGGCCATCGAACTCGATTGCGACCGGCGCGTCATGCAGCGGCATCCGCACCGCCGCTGGCTCTACGGGGACCTGCTCTTCCGCGTCGGCGCCCGCGTCGGATCCCGCCCGGGGCTCGCTCTGGCCGCCTTCGCGGAACAACCGTCGTTCCTCGAGACACGGATCCGCAAGCTGCTCAGCAAGGCCCCCGAGGCGGGGATGGCCCGGGTCGCGTTCCTCGCCTTCGCCGCGATCATGGTGATCGCCGTGGCCGTGTGGGTGCCGGGGATCACGAAGGAAGCGGACGCGCCGGTGCCGGAAGCGGTCACCGCGGAACCCGAGCTGGAGCCGATGGAGGATGCCGCGCCTGAGCCGGAAGCCGGCAGGGAGATCATCGTTACGGGAATCGCCGGGAGTGAGCCCATCGTCATCGAACCGCCGTCCCCGGCGGAGCTGGAAGCCGACGCGGAACTCCGGGAGGGACCGCAGTTCGTCGTGCACACCGTCAGGCCGAGGTTGCTCAACCAAGATGAGGTGAACAGGGTTCTGGAGCGCGAGTATCCGCCGCTGCTGATGGACGCGGGCATCGGCGGCACCGTCCAGGTCCACCTGTTCATCGAGCGGCACGGACGGGTCGGGAATGCGCTCGTCAAGGAGAGTTCGGGGCACGTGGGTCTGGACGAGGCGGCCCTGAAAGTGGCCATGGCCGCGAGGTTTTCTCCCGCGATGAACCGGGAGGAACCGGTGGCGCTCTGGATCACGCTCGACATCGCCTTCGAGGCGAACTAGCAGGGGGGACCGGGGCGGGCCCCACCGGCCGGCGGGGCACCCCGGGCACGGGGCGAGTCGTGGCATCCGCCAACCGCTACATTTGGGGATGCCCGGCTCCGCCCCCCTCGCAGCGCCCCTGACCTTCTCGCCCTGCGTGAAGGACTACATGTGGGGGGGCAGGAACCTCGCGCGGCTGACGGGGCGTACGCTCCCTGGCGACGTCGTCGCGGAGACGTGGGAGATCTCCGGCCACCGCGCCGGGCCCTCGATCGTCGACTCGGGACCACTGAAGGGGCGCGGCCTGCCCTCGCTCGTCGAGGAGTACGGGGCGGCGCTGGTCGGGCGGCGCGGGGTGGCTGCTGCCGGCGCGGGCGGCGCTGCCGGCGCGGGCGGCTTCCCGCTGCTGGTGAAGCTCCTCGACGCGAATCACGCGCTCTCGGTGCAGGTGCACCCCGGCGACGACCACGCGGCCGCGCTGGGCCTGGGCGAACCGGGCAAGACCGAGATGTGGTACATCCTGGAGGCGGGTCCGGAGGCACGCATCATTCATGGCCTTCAGCCGGGAACGGACCGGGAGGCGCTGCACCGAGCCGCACTCGGGGGGAGGCTGCAGGACAGGCTGCGGCGACTGGCGGTGCGGCCGGGCGACGCGGTGATGGTGCCCGCCGGCACCGTCCACGGCATCCTCTCCGGGATCGTCGTGGTGGAGATCCAGCAGAGCGCGGACACCACGTACCGGATCCACGACTGGGGCCGCACCGGGCCGGACGGGCGGCCGCGGAAGTTGCACATCGAGCGGGCGATGGAGGTGATCGACTTCGGCGACGCGGGCCCGGGCGTGGCGGAGCCGCGCGCGGTGGAGGCCGGGCCCGGCGTGCGGCGCGAGGTGATCGCCGAGTGCGACAGGTTCGTGGTGGAGCGGCTCGGCGTGCAGGCGGGGGCCGGGTTCGAGATGGTGCTGGGCGGCGAGACCTTCGAGGTTTGGGGTGTGATGGGGGGGGAGGCGGTCTTTGCCGGGCGGGGATCGCCGCCGGTCGGGGTGGGGGGGGTGGGGTTCACGCTGCTCCCCGCGACGATGGGGCCGTGCCGCGTCGTGGCGGTCGCCGATTCGGTGCTGCTGCGCAGCTATCTCCCATAACGCAAGCAGCCCGCGACGGAAGGTATCCCGCCGCGGGCTGCCGGGCCCGGTTGCCGCGCCGCAGTGCCCCGCCAGGGACTCGAACCCCGAACCTGCCGATTAAGAGTCGGATGCTCTACCAGTTGAGCTAGCAGGGCAGCGACACTGAATATACGGTCTCGAAGCCCGTGGCAGGAATCCCTGCGGAAGGCGCCTTCCCCGATTCAGGGCGCCGGGTTGCCGCCGCGCCCACCGGCGGGCGGGTCATCGCGTCCCTCTCCTCGCTCGTTCGCTCCCTCCCGTCGCTCCATCGCCTCCTGCCACCGGCCCATCGCCTCGCGCAGCCATTCCGCGACGGCGTCCAATTGGCCCGGGGCTCCACCCCAGGGACTTGCGGCTCCACCCCAGGGGGTTGCCGCTCCGCCCCACGAACCCGCGACTCCGCCCCACGGACTGGCGGCTCCACCCCACGAACCCGCGGCTCCACCCCAGGGGCTCCCGGCTCCATCCCACAGGACTGCGGCCCTTCCCCGCCGATCCATCACTCCGCGGCCCCGGGAGTTCCGCATCCGTTCGAAGCGCTCGCTCCCACCCCTGCTGCGCACACTCCGGTCGCGCCACGCGGTGCGCCGGTTGAGCCGTCTCAGCTCCTGGCGCTGCTCCTGGGTGAGGATCTCTTCGTAGCGGTCCCGCATCTCTCCGAGCGATTCCCTCGCCTGCCCGGCGAGTTCCCTGGCCTGCGCGCGCATCGCCTCCGGTTCCCGAATCCCCGCCTGGATCTCCGACAACAGCTCCATCTGCCGCACGGTCCGGCCGGCGCGCGCCTCCAGCAGCTCCACCCGGATGGACTCCAGCTGCTCCCTCTGTGCCTCGGTCAGTTCCAGTTCGTCGGCCAGACGGATCACCCGCTCCACCGTGAGGTTGCCGCCGCCTCCGCGCACGCCGGCTCCCCGGCCCGCGCCCCGGTCGCCCCCGCGCTGACCGCCACCCCATCGCTGCGCCGCCGCTTCGGGCGCAACCGTCATCACGACCGCCACCCCAAACACGGCCGCGGCCACCTGAACCTTCGAGAAGTATGCCCTCATCATCGTCATCTCCCTGCGTTGAATTGCCTAAACGATCCTGTCCCTTCCGAACGAGACGCCGAGCCGTCCCCGGGATCACTCCCCAAGGCCCCCCGGCCGCCGATCGCGATCCGGAGAGCCGTCACCTGCCGGGAGGCGCATCCCCTCGGGCCGTCATCGCCTCGTTCTCGTCGTTGACAGGCGGTATGGGGTTTCCGTTAAGGTAGATGTGCAGGGACGTCTTCCTGCGCCCCACAACCGTCCCCGGAGCCCACCATGTTCTTCAGGCAGATCGTCGACGACAAACTGGCCCAGCACGCCTACCTCGTCGGCTGCCAACGCACGCGCCAGGCGCTCATCATCGATCCCGAGCGCGACGTGGACCGCTACATCGGCATCGCGCGCCGCGAAGGACTGCGCATTACGGCCGCCGCGGAGACGCACATCCACGCCGACTTCCTCTCCGGGTGCCGCGAGCTCGTGGAGCGCTACGGGTGCAGGGCATTCCTCTCTGCCGAGGGCGGCTCCGACTGGCAGTACGAGTGGGCCGCCGAGCACGACTCCGTGACACTTCTGAGCGACGGAGACCACTTCACCGTCGGCGGAATCGGCTTCCGGGTCCTCCACACCCCCGGCCACACCCCCGAACACATCAGCTTTCTCATCACCGACCAGGGTTCCGGCGCCGACAGCCCGATGGGGATGATCTCGGGCGACTTCGTCTTCGTCGGAGACCTCGGCCGGCCCGACCTCCTGGAGTCGGCGGCGGGGCACGCGGGCGAGATGGAGCCTTCCGCCCGCCGCCTCTACGGCTCGGCGCTGGGCGTCTTCGAACTGCCCGACTACCTGCGCATCTGGCCCGGCCACGGCGCCGGCAGCGCCTGCGGCAAGGCGCTGGGAGCGATCCCCGACACCACCGCCGGCTACGAGAAGCGCTTCAGCCCGGCGCTGGCCGCGGTCCGCAGGGGCGAGGAGGCCTTCATCTCCTATATCCTCGACGGGCAGCCGGAGCCGCCCCAGTACTTCGGACGCATGAAGGAGGAGAACCGCCGCGGGCCCGCCCTGCTCGGCTCGCTGCCACGGCCGCGACGCCTCTCGGGCGAGCAGTTGCTGGCCGCCGTCGGCAACCGGCACACGCAGGTGGTCGACACGCGCAGCGACCGCCTCGGCTACTACGCCGGCCACATCCGGGGCTCCCTCTACGCACCCCTCGACAAGTCCTTCCCCACAATCGCCGGATGTTACCTGGATCCGGCATCGGCAATCGTGCTGGTCTGCCGGGAGGAGGAACTGGACGGAGCCGTGCGCGACCTCGTTCGCATCGGTATCGATCGCGTCACCGGGTGGACGCCGCCGGAGGAGCTGGAGGCCTACCAGGCCGCGGGCGGGGAGCTGGCGAGCATCGAGGTCATCGATTTCGACGAGGTGGCCCGGAGGCGTGGCGATCCGGCCGTGCAGGTCCTCGACGTGCGCCGCGCCACCGAGTTCGCCGCGGGCCGGGTCGAGGGCGCCTGCAACATCGCGCACACCCGCCTGGCCAGCCGGCTGGGGGAGCTGCCCAGGGACAAGCGGCTCCTGGTGCACTGCCTCAGCGGCGCCCGGGCCTCGGCCGCGGTCTCCTACCTGGAGGGGCAGGGCTTCGAGGTGTCCGCCGTCAACGACCTGTTCAGCTACGCGGGGGGCAACCATGCCTAACGGCCGAAGCCCGTGCGCGGGTGCCCTCGCCCCCTGGCGGATCGGCCTGATGGCCGCTGTCCTGTCGGCCTTCCCCGCGACTGCCGCCAGCGCCCAGTCCCCCGGGACCGAGGCCGAGCGCCGCGCCACCCTGGAGCGGATGATCAGGGACATCCGGGAGGACTACCCCGACGTTCCCACGATCACGGCCGCCGCACTCCACGAGTCGCTCGGTTCGGGCCGGATCGTGCTGGTGGACGTGCGCACCGACCGGGAGCGAATCGTGTCCACGCTGCCCGGCGCGATCAGCGCGGACGAGTTCGAGTCCAGGCTGGAAGAGCTGGCCGGGCGGACGGTGGTCGCGTACTGCACCGTGGGCGTCCGCAGCTCGAACTACGTCCGCGAGATGGCTAGGCGGGGGGTGGATGTCCTGAACCTGGAGGGCAGCGTGCTCGCCTGGACGCACATCGGCGGGCCACTCGTCCTCAACGGCGTCGCCACCGACCGGTTGCACGTGTACGGCCGGCGCTGGAACCTCGCGGCGGACGGCTACAGGACCACCTGGTAGGGTCACCCCGGGCCGTGCTGCAGCCGGTAGACGGGCACGGCCAGCAGCGCCCCGGCCAGCGGTCCCACCCAGTAAAGCCAGAGCACCTCCAACGAACCACCCCCCGCAAGCGCCACCAGCATCGGACCGGTCCCGACCGCCGGATTGAAGACGGCGCCCGAAATCCCACCCACGGCCAGGACGCCGGCCATCACGGTGAACCCGATCGCCAGCCCGTAGTACGAATTGCCTTCCGTGCGCGGCGACGTCGCCACGTTCAGGATCACCAGCGACAGTGCGAAGGTGAACAGCACCTCGGCCACCAGGGCGGCCAGCGGGGAGATGCCGGGGGCGGGCGCCACCGCAAGGAACTCCCCCGTGAGCGCTCGCACCGTGATCGCGGCCACCGCCGCTCCGAGGATCTGGGCGGCCACGTAGGGAAGCAACTCCCGCCGCTCCATCCTGCCTCTGACCACCATGGTCACGCTGATCGCGGGGTTGTAGTGGGCGCCGGAGATGTGCCCGCCCATATAAACCATTACCATCAGGACCGCCCCGATCGCGAGCGATGCCTGGGCGATGTCCTGAACAGTCGACAACCCGATCGTCAGTACAAGGAAGAAGGTGCCGGCGAACTCGGTGGCGTAGCGACCCATGAACGAGAACCTCCGGGAGGGAAGTGCGTGAAGGTGCGAGCATCGACGATAATCGAAATGGCGGCCCGCCACCGGCTCCGGGCGCTGCCGCTGACGACGCCGGCGGTGTTGCTGCTGGCGGTACCGGCCCTGCACGCCCAGGAGTCCAACGGCAGATGGAACGCGTCCAGCGAATTCAGCTTCGTCCGCACGGGCGGGAACGCCGAGTCCTCCACCTTCGGCCTGGCCACCACGGTGACGCGCTCCTGGGACCGGACCGAGGTGAAGCTGGAAGCGGGCGGCATCCGGACCCGCTCGACCCGGGTCCGCCGCACGGCGGTGGGCAGCGAGTCCGACTACCGGATCGACGAAGCCAGCGAGAGCAACCTGTCGGCCGAGAAGTACGAGGCGCTGGTGCGGCTCGATCGCCGGTTTTCCCCCAGGACCTCGTTCTATGTGCAGTCGGGGTGGAAGCGGGATACCTTCGCCGGGTTCAGGCACCGCCTGATCAATGTGCTCGGGCTGTCGAACCAGTGGGTCCGAAGCTCCAGTCAGAGGTTCCGCACGGCCTATGGTCTCACCTACACGGTGCAGAGCGACGTGGATCCCGATCCCGACGCGTCGAGCCGCTTCCTGGGCCTCCGGGTTTCGTCCGACTATCGGCGCGAGATGACGGACAATACCGAATGGCGGAGCAACCTCGTCCTCGACGGAAACGGGGACGACGCATCGGATGTGCGGGCGAACTGGACCAATTCGATCAGCGTGTCCATGAACGAACACCTGGGCCTGAAGACGTCGTTCCGCACGACCTTCGACAACGAGCCGTCCCTTCGCCGGGTGCCGCTGCGGTCTCCGGAGGGGGAAAAGGCGGGCACGGTGCTGGTTCCTCGTGATCGGCTGGACCGCGTCTTCACGATCGCGCTGGTGGTGACCTTCTGAGTGCCGGCACCGGCGGAGCCGGATTCCTGCCGGCCGGCCTGCGTCAGTTCCTCCGTCGCGACGAAGGCGGGCCCGGACTGCCTCGTTCCGCCCGCAACCCGAAGTCCGACCCCTCCACGTAGGGCTCGCCGAAACGAAGGAGCGTGGTCACCGGAGCCTGGCCCGGCAGAATCACGACGATATAGAGCCGGTCGTACTCCAGTTCGTCGATCGGACCGAACGGATCGCCCCCGAGGGCCGCAACCAGCAACGGCGTGGTGTTGCTGTGGCCCGAGACCAGGTGCGTTCCGGGCGTGCCCAGGATAGTGGCGGCCAGAACCCCGAGCTGGCGGGGATCGTAGATGATCGCATCCTCGCCCAGGGCCTCGGCGAAGGGCCGCACCGTATCGCGGGTCCGCTTCAGGTCGGTGGTGTGGACGTGCGTGAGTCCCGCGTCGGAAAGCAGCTGCTCCAGCATGCGGACGCGGATCTGTCCTGCGAGGGCCAGGGGAGGATCATCGGTGCCGTCGTCGGCCTTTTCGGCGTGGCGAACCAGGTAGACCACGACGGGGCCGGAGTCGCCGCCGCTGCTTTCGGGAAGCTGAAGGCCGGAAACCGGAGGCACCGCTGCCAGCACCGACACTGCGGCGAGCAAGGCCGTCGACCAGCAACGGACCACACTGTTTTTTCCGGCTCGGCACCAGACCATCTACGACCGGCTTTCCCGATGTTGATGGAGCGTGAGTACTCTCACCTGCACGAATCTGGAGACGTACATTGAATAATGCGACTCAAATTCAGAAATGTCAACCATCCCATATCGCAACCCGGAAACAGGTTATCCGTTTCGTGGAAACATAAGTTCCGCAAAACTGTCCATGGCGCGCCCGTCCGGGCAGGGCGGACGGGCGCGGCCTCGGCATGCACGTCGGGGGACATCCACGGCGTGGGACTGGCCGCAAACCGGCCGAGCCACGATCTTTCCCATGTCCAGGGGGACGGGCCGAGGGGTCGCCGCCGGGAATCCGCCGGATTCGCCGCGCGGAGGAAAGTCCGAGCTCCACAGGGCAGGATGCCGGGTAACGCCCGGGCACCGCGAGGTGACGGAAAGTGCAGCAGAGAGCAGACCGCCGATGGCCCTCCCGACAGGGCACAGGCAAGGGTGAAAGGGTGCGGTAAGAGCGCACCGGGCCGCTGGCAACAGGGGTCGCATGGCAAACCCCATCCGGAGCAAGGCCAAATAGGGGACAAGGGACGGCCCGTCCCGTTCGAGTCCCGGGTAGGCCGCTTGAGGCCCGGAGCGATCCGGGTCCCAGACAGATGATCCCGCCCGCCTCCCGAGGCGGGACACAGAACTCGGCTTATGACGCCCGTCCTCCTGGCATGCCCTCCCCGCCGGCGGGTTTCCGAGCTGGCGGGGCTTGACCCGGGAAGTCCCCCGGGGGATCATTTACAGCACCTTGCGCCCGTAGCTCAGCTGGATAGAGCGCTGCCCTCCGGAGGCAGAGGCCAGAGGTTCGAATCCTCTCGGGCGTACTACTTCTCGGCGGCCGGGTGCGCGGGCGTCCGCCGCAGCCGGATCGGATTCCTGGCCCGAGCCCGCAGATTCAGGCTTTCCACGAAGATCGAGAAGCCCATCGCGAAGTAGATGTAGCCCTTGGGGATGTGCTGCCCGAGGCCGTCCGCCACCAGCGTCATCCCCAGGAGCAGCAGGAAGCTCAGCGCCAGCATCTTCACGGTGGGGTGCTCGTTGACGAACCGCGACACGGACTCCGCGGCCAGCATCATCACCACGACGGCCAGCACGATCGCGATCACCATCACGGCCAGGTGCTCCGCCAGTCCCACCGCCGTGATGACCGAGTCCAGCGAGAAGACCATGTCCATCACCGCGATCTGGGCGAGGACGGCGCCGTAGCTGGCTGCCCGGGCCTTCTTTCCGCCCTCGTCATCGCCCTCCAGACGGTGGTGGATCTCCCGGGTTGCCTTGGTGAGCAGGAAGAGCCCCCCAATCACCAGGATCAGGTCCCGCCCGGAGAAGCCGTGCCCGAAGATGCTGAACAGGGGCGTGGTGAGCCGCATGATGAAAGTGATCGTACCCAGGAGGGCCAGCCGCGTGGCCATTGCGAGGATGAGGCCGTTCCGGCGCGCCCTGGCCTGCTGGTGCTCGGGGAGCTTGTCGGCCAGGATCGATATGAAGACGATGTTGTCGATCCCGAGAACGATCTCGAGGACCGCGAGGGTGGCGAGTGCAACCCATGCTTCGGGGCTTGAAATCCATTCCATGGGACTCTTCTCGTCGTCTGGGGTGGTCAGGGGGGCCGTCGCGAGGCCGGTCCGGGGGGTGCTCCCCAGCCCGCGGGTTGTTGTACGCCGGGCGCGTGTGTTTCCTTTCTGTATGGGAAGTTAAACCATCTTCCCGTCGCAAGCATCGGGATCGCGGGGCCGCGCGCGGGTTCGGCGGGGCGGATCGCGGGATGCAGGAACGGACACTTTGCCGGGGAGCCGTGCGTGAGCGAATCGCTGGAGACGTTGATTCAGGGCTGGGACGGATTGGGCGTGGTCAGTTCCTATCACGCCGAGACGGGCAGCTGGATCTTCGTAGCGCTCCACGACGACACCCTGGGCCGGCCCACCGGCGGTTGCCGGCTCAAGCGCTACGAGTCGCCCGCCGCCGGCCTGCTGGACGCCATGCGACTGGCCGAGGGGATGACCTGGAAGTGGGCCGCGATGGACTTCCACTACGGGGGTGGAAAGTCGGTCCTCGCCGTGCCCGGGCCGCTCGAGGGAGAGGCGCGGCGGAGTCTGTTCACTCGCTTCGGGGAGATCCTGAACGGGCTCAACGGAGCCTACGGGGTCGGGGAGGACCTGGGAACCACGCCCGAGGACATGGCCTTCCTGGCGAGCGTGACCCCTCATGTGGCGGGTTCCGGTCGCGGAGGAGCGCCGCCTGATCCGGGTCCGTTCACGGCGGCCGGGGTCCACGAGGGGATCCTCGCGGCGGTGGAGCATGTGGACGGCACCCGGGACCTGACGGACAGGACCGTACTGGTGCAGGGCGCCGGCGATGTGGGCGGCCCTCTGGCGCGCCTGCTTGCCGGTTCCGGCGCACGCGTGCTGGTCTGCGACCTGGACGAAGGCCGGGCGAAGGCCGTGGCCGCGGCTTGCGGCGGCGATACCATCGACCCGGCTTCGGTGTACGATACTCCCTGCGACGTCTACGCGCCCTGCGCCGTGGGCGCCACGGTCAACGAGCGGACCATACCCCGGCTGCGCTGCGGAATCATCGCGGGGTCGGCCAACAACCAGCTGGAGATGGTGGAGGACGCGGAGCGGGTCGGCGCCCGCGGCATCCTTTATGCCCCCGACTATGTCATTAACGGAGGCGGTGCGATGGCCTTCGGACTGATGGAGAACGGTGTGCGCGACAACGACGAACTCATCCGGCGGGTCCGATCCATCGGCGGGACGCTGGCGACGATCTTCAGGGAAGCGGACACCAGGGGAACATCTTCGGTCGCCTCGGCGCGCGCGCTGGCGCTGAAGGCGCTGGGCCGGGCATAATCACACCATGAGGGGCACCAGACAATGACCACAACCAGCAGGCTGCTGACGCTGGCGCCGTTTCTGCTGCTGCTCGCGCCATCGGGGTTGCAGGGACAGCGCCCGGGCGCAGGCGGACCGAACCAGGCGGAGTTCCTGCGCGCCCTGGCCGAGCACTTCGGGACGCCCGAGCGGGAAGTGGCGGTGCTCGCGCAGTGGCGGCTCGACATGGGCGAGATGCCGGTGGTGCTCTTCGTGGCGGACCGCGCGGGTGTGTCGCCCGACGTGGTGATCTCCCAGCGGCGGCGAGGCGAGGCATGGATGACCATCGCCGCCGGATACTCGGTGCACGCCGGCGACTTCCACATCCCGATCGACGGCGATCCAGGCATGCTGTCCGACGCGTATGGGCGTTTCGGGGCCCGCCCCGCATCCGAGTGGCAAGAGGTGACGCTCTCGGATGCGGAGGTGGTGGCTCTGGTGAGCGTGCGTTTCCTGTCGCGGCATCTGGGCCTGCCGGCGAATCAGGTGGTGGGGGAGCTCGGCGGCACCGAGGGCATCGTCTCCGTGTTCATCCGGCTCAAGGGCGGCTTCGGACCTTGACGGACGCGTCCGGGGGCCGGGCCGCGGACGTTCCCCGCTACGTCCCCCTGGAGTCCTGGGTGGAGTATCCTCCCGGCGAGATGGCGCGCCGCGCCGCCGACTTCCGCCGGGAGGTATCGCGCAGGAGGACGGTGCGGGAGTTCAGCCCGCGGCCGGTCCCGCGGGGCATCATCGAGGAGTGCATCCGCGCGGCGGGAACCGCTCCCAACGGGGCCAACCATCAGCCCTGGCACTTCGTCGTCGTCTCCGACCCGCAGGTGAAGGCCCGCATCCGCGTGGCCGCCGAGGAAGAGGAGCGGGCCTTCTACGGGGGCGGGGCGCCGCAGGAATGGCTGGACGCCCTGGCCGCGCTCGGCACCGACGAACACAAGCCCTTCCTGGAGACGGCCCCCTACCTGATCGCGATCTTCGCTCAGCGGTACCAGTCGACTCCGGGCGGACGAAGGGTCAGGAACTACTACGTGCAGGAGAGCGTCGGCATCGCCACCGGCATCCTCATCACCGGCCTGCACCGGGCGGGGCTGGCGACCCTGACGCATACGCCGTCGCCGATGGGGTTTCTGAACGAGATCCTCGGCCGGCCGGCGAACGAGCGGCCCTTCCTGATCCTGGTCGCCGGCTACCCGGCGGAGGACGCCCGCGTGCCGAGCATCACCAAGAAACCGCTTGACGAGATTGCGACATTTCTGTGAGGGGCGATGGTCGGTTCCGTGGGGAACCACCGTGGGTAATCGGCTGCGGCGCGCCGCCTTCCCCTAAGGGTTACAGTGGGATAGACTAAACTGCGTCAGACAGGCTGCGGGCTCCCTCCGCGGGAAGCCTGGGCGCCGCCGGTCACCGGACGGGGCGTCCTTTTCGGTGCGTCCGCCACCAGTGGTCACGAGGAGACAAGATGGGCGTAGATGTCGCGCCGGAGCGCTCGCCGGAAGCAATCCGCAAATTCACGCGGGCGTTGCTCCGGGACCTCCAGGCCATGGAGCGCATCCTGAAAGAGGGGATGATCGAGTCGGGCATCCGCCGCTTCGGCGCCGAACAGGAGATGTTCCTGGTCAACGAGGCGTGGCGAGCTGCGCCCGTGGCCGTCGAGGTGCTGGAGGACCTCGACGACGACCCCTTCACGACCGAACTGGCGCGCTACAACCTGGAGGCGAACCTCTCGCCGCGGGTTCTGGAGGGTTCGTGCTTCTCGGACATGAAGGAAGAACTCGACGGATACGTAGAAAGGGTAAGGCAGGCCGCCCGCCGACAGAGCGCCGACGTCATCCTGACCGGAATCCTCCCAACTCTGTCCAAGTCCGATCTGTCGCTGGACAACATCACCCCCCGGGCCCGCTACTATGCGCTGAACGAGGCGATGCACGACGCGGGCGGCGGCGCCTTCCGGCTGCGGATCCGCGGCACCGACGAGCTGATGATCGAACACGATTCGGTCATGCTGGAATCGTGCAACACCAGCTTTCAGGTGCACCTGCAGGTGTCGGCCGAGGAGTTCGCGCACCACTACAACGTGGCGCAGGCCGTCACCGGCCCCGTCCTGGCGGCGTGCGTCAATTCGCCGCTCCTCTTCGGCAGGCGCCTCTGGCACGAAACCCGGATCGCGCTCTTCCAGCAGTCGCTGGACACGCGCGGTGCCGACCTGCACATGCGCGAGATGAGCCCGCGCGTGCACTTCGGCGGCAGCTGGCTCGAACGCTGCGTGGTGGAGCTCTTCCAGGAGGACATCGCCAACTTCCGCGTTCTGCTCGCCACCCAGGTCGACGAGGATCCGCTCAAGGTTCTGGACGAGGGCGGGGTGCCCAGGCTGCAGGCCCTTCAGCTGCACAACGGCACCGTCTACCGCTGGAACCGCCCCTGCTACGGCATCTCCAACGGAAAGCCCCACCTGCGCATAGAGTGCCGTGTCCTCCCGGCCGGCCCGACCACCCTCGACGAGATGGCGAACACCGTCTTCTGGATCGGCACGGTGCTGGGGGCCGCGAAGGAGTTCCCGGACCTCGTGGAGCGGATGGACTTCGACGACGCGAAGAGCAACTTCCTGGCGGCGTCGCGGCTGGGGCTGGGGGCCGGCCAGGCCTGGCTGGACGGGGAGAGCGGCCCCGCCGACCGATTGATCCTGGACACCCTGCTGCCGCTCGCGTACGGCGGGCTGGCGGACTACCCGGTCGAACCGGGCGAGGTGAAACGCTACCTGGAGGTCATCGAGGAGCGGGTGAAGGCCGGCGTTACGGGCTCGGGCTGGGCGCTGCGCTCGCTGAGAAAGCTGAATAAGGCCGGCACGCGGGGCGAAAAGCTGTCGGCGATCGTGTCGGCCACCGTGCGCCAGCAGAACGAGGGGATTCCGGTGGCCCGGTGGGAGCCGGCGCAGCTTCACGAGTCAGGCGGTTGGAAGCACCACTACGTGCGGGTCGAGCAGTACATGACCACCGCGCTCACCACCGTCAACCAGGACGAGCTCGTGGAGCTGGTGGCGTACCTGATGGATCTGCGCCAGATTCGCCACGTGCTGATCGAGGACAACGACCACCGGCTGGTCGGGATCGTGTCCTACCGGTCGATTCTCCGACTGATGGCGCAGGGGCGCACCCAGGCGGAGGCCGAGAGCATGCCGGTCAGCGAGGTCATGGAGCGCGACCCGGTGACCGTCACTCCCGAGACCACGACCCTGGAGGCCATTCGCCAGATGCGCAACCACAAGGTCAGCGCGCTTCCGGTGGTCAAGGGCGGACAGCTCGTGGGGCTCGTGACCGAGATCGATTTCATGCCGATGGCGTATCACCTGCTGGAGGAGCGGCTGGCGGAGGCGTAGGGGGCGACGGGAATACAGGAGGATTGAGTGGGATGAATCTGGAGATCGAAGTGGCCCCGGGCGGTTCCCGGGCGGTGAAGGAAGTTGGACGTTCGTCGCTGTCGGCGGGTGGAGCGAGCGCCGCGCTGGCGATGGGCCCAGGGCATGCGCCCCTACAGTCCGACGGGCTCATCGGGTGGGTCGAGGGCCGTTCGGAGGGACCGCTGCTGCTGTGCATCGGGGGGGTGCACGGGAACGAACCCGCCGGTGTGCGGGCGCTCGAGTCCATTGTGTACAGGGTGCGCGCGAGACGGGACGTGCTCACCGGGGACTTCGTTGCCATCGTCGGGAACATGCCGGCGCTCACGGCCGGGCGCAGGTTCATGGCCTACGATCTGAACCGGGCGTGGACACCGGTGCAGGTGGAGGCGCTGCAATCGGTGCAGCGCACCGAATCGGCCGACGCGGCCGTGCACTCGATCGCGCGCCGTCGCGCCCAGGCCCCCGTGCCCGAGGACCTCGAGGTGGTGCGGGTGATGGAGTTGCTGGAGAGGGTCGCGGCCCGGCGCCGGGGACCCGTGTACGTACTCGACCTGCACACGACATCGGGGAAGGGTGGGACGTTCACCTCCACGGAGGACCACCCGCGGCACCGCCGGTTCGCCATGGAGGTGCCGTTCCCGCTGGTGCTCGGTCTGAACGAGCACCTCGAAGGCACGCTCCTGGGGTATCTGGACACGCTGGGCTATACGACGATGCTGTGCGAGTGCGGGCAGCACCGGGAGCCGCGCGCCGCGCTGAGGGCGGCGGCGGCCATCTGGATCGCGCTGCGGGCGGCGGGCCTGCTGGGTGACGAGGACGTTCCCGAGGCCCGGCGCGCCTTCGAGATGTTGCGCAACACCTGTGCCGACCTCCCGCGCGTGCTCGAAACCGTCTACCGGCACCCGTTCGACGAACGCGACCGCTATGTGACGCGGCCCGGCTTCCGCAACTTCGACCGCGTGAGCGCGGGCGAGGTGATTGGCGACGATCGGCACGGGGAAGTGGCGGCGCCGAAGGGCGGCATGCTCCTCATGCCGCTCTACCAGCGGCTGGGCGAGGACGGCTTCTTCGTGGTGCGCGAGGTTGAGGGAGTCCGTGGATGATCTCCGCGTGGCACCGATGACGGTGAGCCGTCGGGAGGGCGGGGCGGGGGAGCCTCGCGGAGCGGGTCCCGCCGGGTAGGGCTCGCCGGGACACGATGTGCGGTCGCTTCACCGTCGCCGCGGAGGCCGGCGCGATCGGGGAAGCGTTCGGGGCCGGGGTCGAGCCGCTCCGCGACGTGCATCTGCCACGCTACAATGTGGCGCCTACGGATGAGGTTCCGGTCGTGATTGCCGCGCCGGAGGGGCGGCGTGCCGGGCCGATGCGGTGGGGCCTGGTGCCGCACTGGGCCGATAGTCCGAAGGTGGGCGCCCGCATGATCAACGCGAGGTCCGAGTCCGTAACGAAGAGAAAGGCCTATCGCGAGTCGTTCCGGGCCCGGCGCTGCCTCGTTCCGGCGGACGGCTTCTACGAATGGGAGTCGCGCGCCTCGGGAAAGCAGCCGTACTGGATCCACCGTCCGGGCGGCGGGCTATTCGCCATGGCGGGAATCTGGGCCCTGTGGAGACCCGCGGACGGCCCCCGCCTGGCGAGCTTCTCGATCCTGACCCGCGCCGCGCCCCCCGCGCTCGGCTGGCTCCATGACCGGGTGCCGGTCATCCTCCCGGCAACCGTGTGGGGCGACTGGCTGGCCCGCGACACGACCCACCGCGCGCTGACCGCGATTCTGGCCGAGTCATCGCCGCCGGAGCTGCGCCTCCACCCGGTGTCGCGGGCAGTCAACCGCGCCGGCTACGACGAGCCGGACTGCATCGAGGAGGTGGAGCTGGCGGGTGAGGGGACAACCCTCCGGTAGTTTGCGGCGGAATCGCCGGTGCGCCGGGTATCTTCCGGATGGCGCCGAGGAGTTCATTGCGCTTGCGGCAATCGCACCCGGGCCGGAACCGGGTCACCGGTACGAGCGTACCGCGGCCGACCGACGGACGGCCCTGGCCGCGCGGGATTGTGCCCGTTCAGGTGGTCACAGCGGCGCGCGGCAACCGTGCGGCGAACCCTTCGCCAAGCCGTTCCAGCCCGGCGAGCAACTCGTCGGCGGGCGGCCCGTACCCCAACCGCATCGTCGACTCGATGCCGAAGTGTGCCCCGGGGACGATCAGCAGGCTCTGCTCGACGCGCAGCCGCTCGGCCAGCTCAAGGGAGGGAATATCCGCGTGGTAGCGTACCATCGTGATTGCGCCGGCGTCGGGCGGCGTGAAGGTGAACAGGCCAGCGGCGGACTCGATCCACTCGGTGAGGAGGCCGAGGTTGTGGCGGATCATGCGCCGGGTGCGGTCCAGGATCCGGGGCCTGACCTCCGGCGAGAGGGCGATCCGTGCGAGGGCATCGGATACGGACGGGGGCGCGATGGTGGTGTAGTCGGTGCGCGCCCACAGCCGCTCGACCACGTCGTCCGGTCCCACAACCCAACCCAGGCGCACGCCCGGCAGACCGTAGGCCTTGGACAGCGAATTGGTGACGAGGACCCTGTCGTAGCGGCCCCAGAAGCTCGGGACCGGATCCGTGCCGAGCTCGGCGCCGCGGTAGACCTCGTCGGAGAGGATCCACGCGCCGTGGCGGTCCGCGAGGGCGACGATGTCGTCCATCTCGGCGGACGTGAGCGCCACGCCGGTGGGGTTGTTGGGATGCGTGACGAGGATGAACCCGGCTCCCGCGGCGAGCGCCGATTCCAGCTGGTCGAGGTCGGGACGCCAGCCGTCCTCCTCGCGGAGGTGGAAGGGCAGCGCCCCGCCCTGGAAGTTCCGGATCAGTCCGGGGACCTGCATGTAGTTGGGAAGCATGACGGCCGCCGGTCTGCCGGCGCGCGCCAGCTCCCAGAAGGACACGAAGTTCGCCTCGGCGCCGCCGATGGTGACGACCACCGAGCGGTCCGTGGCCCCAGGATGCAGCGAAGCGATCAGGCCGCGCAGCTCGTCGGTGCCGTTGGACTGGCTGTAGCCGAGCAGGACTGACGACAGGTCCGCCGCCGGTCCCGCGAGAGCGAGCAGTTCGCCCACGGTGAGCGGGTGCACGCCGCTCTCCGACAGGTTGTGGTCGACCCGATGTTCGTAGGTGGACTGCCAGCGTTCCATCTGGAATGGGGTGAATTCCACTGAGTGTCTCCCGGGGTTGTCCCGCTTCCCGCTTGTGCGGTGTGGTGGCTTTGCGTGAACGTTGTCGGTATGAAATCTGGCGCGGCGACGATTGAGACAGAAGAGCACCGGCTCGGCAACGGCCTCAGGGTCGTGCTGGCACCGGACCGGACGACCGCGGTGACCGGGGTGAACCTCTGGTACGGGGTGGGATCGAGGAACGAACCGGAGGGCAGCACGGGATTCGCCCATCTCTTCGAGCACATGATGTTCCAGGGGTCGGTGCACATTCCCAGGAACGGGCACTTTCAGCACATCGAGCGGGTGGGCGGATCCGCCAACGCCACAACCTGGTTCGACCGGACCAACTACTTCGAGACGGTGCCTTCGCACTACCTGGATCTGGCGCTCTGGCTGGAGTCCGACCGGATGGGGTGGATGCTGCCCGCGGTGACCGAGGAGAAGCTGGAGAACCAGCGCCAGGTCGTCATGAACGAACGCCGGGAGCGCTACGACAATCAGCCCTACGGCGACTGGGACGAGCGCATCCAGTCCCTCCTCTTTCCGGCGAGCCATCCGTACCACCACACCGTGATCGGCTCGCTGGAGGACATCGCGGCCGCCACCCTCGACGACGTGCGCGACTTCTTCGCCACCTGGTACGTGCCCGGCAACGCGGTCCTGTCGATCTGCGGCGACTTCGACCCGGGCCACGCACTGCGGCGCGTCGAGCACTACTTCGCGGACATCCCCCCCGCCCCCGCCCCCCCACCCCTCCCCCCCGACGGCGACCTCCCCTTCACCACCGGCGGCACCCTGCGCGACGAAGTCGTCTCGGCGGTGCCCCTGCCCCGCATCTACGCGGCCGCACGGGTCCCCCCCTTCACGACCGACGCCTTCTACCCCGGCGAGGTCGTGTCGTACTGCCTCGGGACCGGCCGCTCGTCGCGCCTGTACGACCGCCTGGTGCGTGGCGGCCTGGCGCGGGCGGCGTCCTGCCACGTCCTCCCCCTGACGTCGGGTGCGGGGATCTTCCTGGTGATCGCCACCGGGCTGCCCGGCACCGGGATGGACGAGCTGGAGGACGCGGTGACCGAGGTCCTCGACCGGCCGGACATCGCCCGCGAGGAACTCGACCGCGCGATCATCGGCTCCGAGACGCGCATGGTCCGGGCCCTGCAGCGGGTGGACACTCGCGCCGACCTGCTGTCGATGTATGCCACCCTCTTCGGCACGGCCGAGCGGCTCAACCACGATCTGCGGCGCCTTCGCCGGGTAGGGCTCGGCGACGCCCGCGAGTGGGCCCGCAGCTACCTCCACCCGGGCAACCGGGTGCTGGTGCGGTATCACCCGGAGGCGCGGGCGTGATTGGCGAGGGCCACCGCAAGAGCGGGGCGCGGGTGGAATCCCGGTGAGCAGCACCGACGGCGTTCCGGAAGGTGGCGGCGGCGCGGCGCCCACGAGTGCCCGCTCCGAGTCGCCCCTGCCCGGCGCGATCCGCCCCTACGACTTCCCCGCCATGGAGCGGGAACGGCTGGGCAACGGCATGGAGGTGCGGGTCGTACACAAGCTGCCCTTCCCGATCGTGACGGCCATGGTGGTCATCCGCGCGGGTGAGACGGCCGTCCCCGAGGACCGCGGCGGCCTCGCCGTCCTGACCGGGGACGCACTCGAGGGCGGGACCGCTCACCGCGGCAGCCGAGAGCTTGCGAGAGAGCTGGAGACGATCGGGGCCAGCTTCGGTGTCTCGGCCGGGTGGGATTCCACCACGGCGGCGCTGTCCTGCATGGCCGACCACCTGTCGGACGCGCTGCCGCTGTTGGCCGAGATGGTGTGCGCCCCCGCATTCGCAACCGCGGAGTTCGAGCGCTATCGGGCACAGCGGCTCGCGGCGGCGGCGCACCGGCGGATGGACCCGGCATCGCTGGCCGCGGACGCACTCGCCCGCTTCGTCTTCGCTGAAGGGGACACCTACGCCAGACCACTGGCCGGGACCGGCTCCTCCCTGGAGGACCTCGGGCCCGGCGACGCGCACGGATTCGTGGCCGCCCGGTACGGACCTTCGCAGGCGGCGCTGATCGTCGCGGGAGACGTCGAACCCTCCGAGGCGCTCGCTCTCGCGGAGCGGTCGCTGGGCGAATGGAAGCGAGAAGCGGAGCCCATGCCGGATCCGAGGGTGTCGGCGCGCCGGGCGGGACGCTCGGTTCACCTGGTCCACCGGCCCGGATCGGTCCAGTCGGAGATCCGGGTGGGCCACAGAGGCGTGGCGCGATCCGTGGAGGACTACTTCCCGCTGACCGTGCTGAACCTCATCCTGGGAGGCTCCTTTTCCTCCCGTCTCAACCTCAACCTGCGTGAACGCAATGGCTTCACCTACGGAGTGCGGTCCAGCTTCGCGCCGCGCCGCGGGCCGGGCCCCTTCGCGGTGTCCACCTCGGTCGAAAACGCGGTCACCGCCGCCGCCACGGAGGAGATTCTCCGCGAGATCGAGGGGATCGTGGAGGAAGGACCGACGGCCGACGAGGTGGAGGCCGCAACCGGTTACCTGGCCGGGGTCTTCCCGTTGCGTCTGGAGACGACGGGGCAGATCGCGTCGCGGGTCGCGGAGATGGCGGTGTACGACCTGCCCGGGGACTACTACCGCACGTACCGGGACCGGGTCCGCCAGGTGACGCGTGGGCAGGCCGCGGAGTCGGCGCGCCGTCACATCCGTCCGGACGCGCTGTGCACCGTGGTGGTCGGTGACGCGGACGAGGTGGCGGCCCCGCTGGAGGCGCTGGGGATCGGCCCGGTTGTCGTGCACCGGGACGACGGGTGAGCGGCGGGGCATGAGCGAGGACCGCCGCGCCCTCCTGAGCAGCGAGCTGGTGCACGACGGACGGGTGGTGCACCTCAGCGTGGACACGGTACGCTTCCCCGATGGCTCGGTGGGACAGCTGGAGCTGGTCCGCCACCGGGGCGCCGCCGCGGTCCTTCCGGTAGCGGGCGCGGCCGGCGACCCGGACCCGGAGGTGCTGCTCCTGCGCCAGTATCGCTATGCGGCCGGTGGCGTGATCTACGAGGTGCCGGCCGGGATCGTGGAACCGGGGGAGAGCTGGGAGGAGTGCGCGCGGCGCGAACTGGAGGAAGAGGCCGGGGTGCGCGCGGGCAGGCTGGTGCGGATGACGACCATCCACACGACCCCCGGGTTCACCAACGAGGAGATCCATCTGTACGCGGCGTTCGACCTCGCGCCCGGCCAAGCCCGCACGGACAGTGACGAATTCCTCGAGGTGATGCGTATTCCTTTAAGCGGGGCGCTTGATCTGGTCCGGCGTGGCGAGATCAGCGACGCCAAGTCGCTGGTCACGCTCCTGTACGCGGCACGCTTTCTTCTGGGCCGTGGCGGCTGGCAGGCCGGATAAGGTCCCGTCGCGTTCCGTCCGGCGTCAGAGTTGACCCTTCCGGCCTACGCCCCGGCCCGCGACTGAAGCCCTGCGGCCACGCTGCCCGGCGTGCGAGCCGCCACCTGTCGCCTCGCTTGCCCGGCGCATCGGCGGGCGCATCGGCGGACCGCTGCGGACTCGCCCTGTCGCCCTGGTAGGAACGACTGTCTACGGATTAGGACAGACCGGCACCGATAACAGGGCGTTTTTCCCACATTCCACTCTGGCACGGTTTATGCGCAATTGCGTGTGCGTATCTGACGGTTACCGATCCCGGGATTCGGGATCCGAACCGAAAAGACCAAGGAGAGGAGGGGAACGGTGATGCACGCAAGACCGCTTCCGGCCGAGCGAAAGACGGCCAGCGAAGCACGACGCGAGATCGCGGAACTGGCTGACAGCCAGGTGGTGCAGTTGTTCCTCGACGGTGAGCAGCGAGCGTTCAGCGAGTTGGTGCGGCGCTACGAACAGCGCCTCAAGAGCTTCGTCTTCGGAACGCTCGGAGATCGCGAGCGTGCCGAGGACCTCGTCCAGGAGACCTTCGTGCGGGTATACCGCCACCTCGAGCGGTTCGATCAGTCGAGGAAGTTCTCCACGTGGATCTACACCATCGCGGGCAACCTCGCCAAGAACGAACTCCGGAACCGCTCGCGCAGTCCGGTGGTCCTCTTCCAGGCGCTCATGAAGAACTGGGAGGCCGACTTCCGGCCGCTCGAGTGGGAAGACCCCAAGACCCGTCCCGACGACCTGTACAGGAGGCGTGCCTTGCGCGAGAAGGTCCACAAGGCGGTGAGTCAGCTCGCCGAACACCACCGGGTCGTATTCGTGCTCCGTGAGCTGCACGGCAAGAGCTACGAGGAGATCGCGGAGATCACCGGGAGCACCCTGGGCACCGTCAAGAGCCGGCTCAACCGGGCCCGTAACCACTTCGCGCGAATCATCGCCCCGATGGTGGAATAGCGCGCCGCGGGCGGATGCCGCCGGGGCGGGTTTCCCGGCGGCATCCGCCTCCGCCTGGAACCCTGCGCGCCCTCCGGCTGTATAATACGATGGCAGTTGTGGTCACCGTGGCGTATGTTGGCAACGTGACGAAGGGTGGTCGCTCCTGTCATTCGCCGGCGTCCCGGGTTGTGGACGGGCACACCGAGGGAACACACCAACGGTTCGGAGTTCAGGATGGCGCGCAGGGACGTTGCATCCGGGAGGGGCTCGGGCCGCCGGGGGGCCGGCGGCTCCCGGGCTTGTTGCCGCTGGTTTCTCGCAGTGTATTCGGACTACCGCGACGGTCGGCTCGACGCGGATGCGCGTGCCGAGGTGGCCGCCCACATGGCCGAGTGCGACTCCTGCCGCCGTTACGACCGGGTCATCCGCACCGGCGTCGCGGTTCTGCGCGATTCGGCTGCGGTGGATTTCGGCGTCCCCGTTGAACGGCTGAGGGAAAACGACGGCGACTTGCGGATTGTGGCACGGCGGTCGGATCCGGTGGCCTCGGGATGCGCCGTGGCGTCCACTCTTCTGGTCATTGCGCTCAACGGACTCTCCTCCTGGGCTCCGGCGCTCGCGCCCCTTCCCGCGGAGGTGGAGATGCCACCGCTCGTGGCGGCCAGGCCGTCGCCACCTGCCGCGCCGGCATCCCCCCCGCTGGTGCCGCTGCTCCGGTTCCCGCCGGCCGATCCGGAGCCGGGCGAACCCGGGGACGAAGCCGAGACGGCGCGCATCCAGGCGGACAGGGCGGCACCGGCCGTTCCGGACTGACGGAGCCGTGAGCCTGCCTCGGCACATGGGGCGCGCTGCTCGCGTGAGCCGGTCTCCGCGGGCAATCCGCGATGCCGGCCTGAGCCGTCTCCTGCGGGCAGCCCGCGGCCCACTGGTGAGATTCCCTCCGGGTGACCGGTCTCGTGGCCTCCCTGCTCCCTAGGGCCATCCGGGCCGCCACGGAGGGGGGCGTCTTCTTTCTTCACGGCGACGACGAATACCGCAAGTCCGCCGCAGCGAAGTTCCTGGTGGAGCGCCATGCCGATGCCGCGACCAGCGACTTCAACCTTGACCGGCTGCACGGCTCCGAGGTAACGGTCGAGCAGCTGGCTTCGATCATCGCGACGCCCCCGATGATGGCGGAGTGGCGGGTTGTGCACCTTCGGGAGGCGGAGGCGTTGGCGGCCAGCCCCAGGGCGCGGAAAGTCGTGCTTCAGGCGGCGCAGAGCTCCCCGCCCGGGTTGGTGCTGATCCTCCAGGGCACGGTGCCCGCGCGGTCGAAGGCCCGCTTCTACAAGGATTTGCGCCGCGTGGCGACAGCCGTCGAGTTCAAGCCGGTCCCGGCCGATGGGGTCCCCGCGTGGCTGGTCGCGTGGGCGCGCCAGGATGCCGGGGTGGAGTTGGAGTTGGAGGCCGCGCAGCAGCTCGCCGGTGCGGTGGGGACGGATCTGGGCGTGTTGACGCAGGAGGTGCGGAAGCTGGCCGAGATGGTGGGCGATGGTCCCGTCGACACCGACGCGGTTCGCAGGGGCGGGATACGGATTCCCCGACAGGACCGCTGGGCCTGGTTCGACCTGGTGGGAGGACGCCGGATTCGGGAAGCGGTGGAAGGACTGCCCATTCTGCTGCAGCAGGGCGAGACGGCGATCGGGCTGGTGATCTCGCTCTCGGTGCATCTGCTCAGGCTCGGCGTCGCCGTGGAGGGCGGGGCCCGGGCGCTGCAGGAGGTGCTTCCGCCCTGGCAGCGCTTCGCCGCGCGCAAGCTCGTGGCGCAGGCCCGCCTCTGGAACCGCGCGGAGCTGGTGAGCGCGATCCGGGGCCTTCGCCGCCTGGACCAGTTGCTCAAGGCCAGCGCGATCGACGACGAGGTTCTGGTGGAGGAGTGGCTCCACGGGCTGGTCGTGCGGCGGCGGGATTCGGCCGGGGCGGCGTAGGTTTCCGTGGCGGAAACCATGGCGGGCAGCGCTGGTGTCGGAGGCAGTCCCGCGGCATCGGCGGACACGGGACGCGCCCCGGTGGATGGTGCTCCGGAGGTGCAGCTCCGCATTCGCGGGATGCACTGCGCGTCCTGCGTAACCACGGTGGAACGGGCGCTCGCCGGCGTGGAGGGAGTGGCCGGCGCGAGCGTGAACCTGGTGGCGGAACTCGCGCGGGTCCGGTTGCCGGGGGGCAAGGACGACCCGGATGCGCTGGTGCGGGCGGTGGAGGACGCGGGGTACGGGGCCGAGGTACTCGTGGAGACGGGAGCCGCGCGGGAGGCCGCCCGCGCCCGCGACGCGGAACGGGAAGCCGAGTACCGGGACCTCATGCGGCGCTTCGTGGTCGGGCTCGTTTGCGGGGGTCCGGTGGTGGCGATCGGTCACTGGGAGATGATCCCGGGAGTGCCGGCGCTCGCAGGCGAGGCGCTCCCGGCGGCCTGGATTCTCTCCGGCCTCCTCACGCTGCCGATCGTCCTGTACGTCGGCAGGCGGTTCTACACGGGAGCGTGGCACCTCGCGCGGCGGGGATCCGCGAACATGGACACCCTCGTCGCGCTCGGGACCGGCGCGGCCTGGCTGTACTCGACGGCGGCCGTCGCGCTGCCGGACCTCTTCCCGGCGGGGAGCGGCCGCCCCTTCTACGAGGCCGTCGCGGCGGTGATCACCCTGGTCGTCCTCGGCCAGGCGATCGAGTCCCGCGCCCGGGGGCGGACCGACCGCGCGCTGCGCGCCCTCTTCGACCTCGCGCCCGAGACCGCCGACCGCGTCACCGCCGAGGGCACCGAGACGGTGCCGGTCGCGGAGGTGCGCCCCGGCGACGTCCTGCTCGTGCGGCCCGGCGCCCGCATTCCGATCGACGGCGAGGTGGTGAGCGGCGCGTCGGAGGTGGACGAGTCCATGCTCACGGGCGAGAGCATGCCGGTCGCGAGAGGCCCCGGTCAGGAGGTCGTGGGCGGCGCGGTCAACGGTACCGGCGCGCTGACCGTGCGGGCGACGCGGGTGGGCGCGGACACCGTGCTCGCGCGCATCGCCGGGATGGTGCGGCGGGCCCAGGCCAGCAAGCTGCCGATCCAGCGCGCGGTCGACGTGGTGTCGGGGCGCTTCGTCCCGGCGGTGGTGCTGGTCGCCGCGGTCACCTTCGCTGTCTGGTATGCCGTGGGTCCGGAGCCGCGCCTCGCGTTCGCGACGGTGAGCTCGGTCTCGGTGCTGGTGATCGCGTGCCCCTGCGCGCTGGGTCTGGCCACGCCGATCTCGGTGATGATCGCGATCGGCAAGGCGGCCGCGCACGGAGTGCTGGTCCGCGACGGCGACGCGCTCCAGCGGGCGCGCAAGGTGGACACGGTGGTGCTGGACAAGACGGGCACCCTCACCGTGGGCAGGCCGGCGGTGACCTTCGCGGAGGCCGCGGAGGAGTTCGGGCGGCGGGAGATGGTGGCCATCGCAGCTTCGGTGGAGGCGCTGTCGGAGCATCCGGCGGCCCGGGCGATCGCGGAGTATGCGCGGGCCGAGGGGATTCCGCTGCGGGAGGCGCGGCACTTCGCCGCGCACCCGGGGCGGGGCGCCTCGGCGGTGGTGGACGGCCGGCGGGTGCTCGTGGGGTCGCCGTCGTTCGTGGCGGGGGCCGGGGTCGGCACCGCGACGGTGGACGCGCACCTCGGGCGCGTTGCCGGCGAGGGGGCGACCCCGGTGGTGGTGGCGGTGGGGGGGGTGGCGGCGGGGGTGTTTGCGGTGGCCGACACGGTGAGGCCGGGTGCGCGTGAGGCGGTGGAGAGGCTGGCGCAGAGGGGCGTGGAGATCATGATGCTCACCGGAGATGTCGAGGGGGCGGCGGGGCGGGTCGCGGAGCTGACGGGGATCGCGCGGGTGCGTGCCCGGGTCACGCCCGAGGAGAAGGCGCGCGTGGTCCAGGCGCTGCGCGACGAGGGCAGGGTGGTGGCGATGGTGGGCGACGGCATCAACGATGCTCCCGCCCTGGCGACGGCCGATGTGGGGATCGCCATGGGGAGCGGCACCGATGTGGCGCTCCTCACTGGAGACGTGGCGCTGATGGGGGACTCCCTGCGGGGGGTGGACACCCTGCTGCGGCTCTCCGCGGCGACGCACCGCAACATCGTCCAGAACCTCTTCGGCGCGTTCATCTACAACGTGATCGGCATCCCGGTGGCGGCCGGGGCGCTCTACCCGGCGCTGGGGCTGCGGCTCTCGCCGATGATCGCGGGTGCGGCGATGGCCCTCAGCTCCGTCACGGTGGTGGCCAACGCCAACCGGCTGCGGCGCTACCGGCCGGCTCATCCGGGCGCTCCATGACCCGCCGGCGCCGTTGATCCGGTGGGGCGCACGCGGTATCGTTCCCCTACCCCTTTGGCAGGAGCGGCCCGGCTCGGCACGGGGCAGGGTGGGGCGGTTCTCCCGTCGCGCGCGAGCACCCCATCGCCTTGGCAAAGCAACCGACCAGCGCTCTCGATACGCCGCTCATGAGGCAATGGCGGGAGATCAAGTCCCGCAACCGTGACTCGCTCGTGTTCTTCCGTGTCGGGGACTTCTACGAGCTTTTCTGTGAGGACGCCGAAGAGGGTTCGCGCCTCCTGGGCCTCACCCTGACCTCGCGCAACAACGGCGCCGCGGACGAAGTGCCCCTGGCCGGCGTGCCCGTCAAGGCGCTGGACGAGTACCTGGCCCGCCTGGTGAAGCTCGGCCGGCGGGTTGCGATCTGCGAGCAGACCGAGGACCCGGCCGAAGCCCGCGGCATCGTACGGCGCGAAGTCGTTGAAACCGTCACCCCGGGAACCGTGGTAGCGGACGCCCTTCTCGAGGCCCGGCGGAACAACTTCGTGGTCTCGCTCGTCCCGGCCGGCCCGGCAGTCGGTATCGCGGCCATGGATGTTTCCACCGGCCAGCTCTCGGTGCTGGAGACCGCGCGCTCCGGGGTGGAGGACGAACTCGAGCGGCTGGGTCCCCGGGAGATCCTGATCCCGGAGTCGGGGGACCTTCCGCTGGAGGCCGGCCCGGAGCCTGTCCGCACCGTGCGCCCGGGCTGGCTCTTCGATATCGAGACGGCGCGGGAGGAGCTGGTCAGGCGCTACGGCGTGCTGTCGCTCGACGGCTTCGGCTTCGAACCCGGCGACGACCTGCTGATTCGCGCCGCCGGCGCTCTCGTCGCCTACGTCGAGGAGATCAGGCCCGGCGCGGCGGAACACCTCCGCCCCCCCGCGATCCTGCGCCCGGGCACCTCGATGGCGCTGGACGCGATGACCCGCCGCAATCTGGAACTCGTCGAGCCCCTGCGCCCTCACGACGGCGACGCGTCGCTGCTCTCGGTGATGGACAGGGCGAGTTCGCCGATGGGTGCCCGCCTCCTGCGCAGCTGGCTGCTGGCCCCGCTCGTCGACCTCGAGGAGCTCTGGCGGCGCCAGAGCGGAGTGGCGGAGCTCTTCGACTCGCCTACGATTCGCGGAGGCATCCGGAGGGCGCTGGGTTCCATTCGGGATCTCGACCGCCTGGGCACCAAGCTGGGCTCCGGCCGCGCGGGCCCGCGCGAGCTGTTGGCGCTGGCCGGGTCGATCCGCCAGCTGCCCGCCGTCGTGCAGGCGGGGGAGGCACTCGAAAGCGACATCCTGTCGGAGCTGGCCGGTGGACTGGATCTGCTCGAGGACGTCGAGTCGCGCATCGCCGATGCCATCGCGGACGATGCCCCCCCGGCGGTGGCCGATGGCGGAGTCATCCGCAGGGGCTTCAGCGAGAAGCTGGACGAACTGAGGGACATCCGCGACGGCGCCGTGGACTTCATATCGTCGCTCCAGGCAACCGAGCGCGAGCGGACGGGGATCGGATCACTGAAAGTCGGCTACAACAAGGTCTTCGGCTACTACCTGGAGGTGACGCGCCCCAATCTGTCGCGCGTGCCGGACCGCTTCCTGCGCAAGCAGACGCTGGCGAACGCGGAGCGGTTCTTCACGCCGGAACTCAAGGAATGGGAGGAGAAGGTTCTCGGTGCCGAAAACGGGATCGGCCGCCTGGAGCAGAGCCTCTTCCTGAGGGTGCGCGCCGAGCTGGCCTTCGCCGTCCCGCGCATTCAGGAAACGAGCCGTCGCATCGCGGCGCTGGACGTGCTCGCGGCGTTCGCGGAGGTGGCCGCCATGCGTGGCTACGCGCGTCCGCGGGTGGACGACGGATTCGCGCTGGAGATCGTCGGAGGGCGCCACCCCGTGGTCGAGACCATGATGCCACAGAGCGATTTCATCCCGAACGATCTGCGCCTGGACGAGGAGGGGCGGATCGTGATCCTGACTGGCCCGAACATGGCGGGCAAGAGCACCGTGCTGCGCCAGGCGGGGCTGATCCAGATCATGGCCCAGACGGGGGCGTTCGTTCCGGCCGAACGGGCCCGCCTGGGGATCTGCGACCGCGTCTTCACCCGGGTCGGCGCCTCGGACAACCTCGCGCGCGGCCAGTCCACCTTCATGGTCGAGATGAACGAGACCGCGGCGATCCTGAACTCCGCCACCGACCGGAGCCTCGTCCTGCTCGACGAGATCGGGCGCGGCACCTCCACCTACGACGGGGTCTCGATCGCATGGGCCGTCACCGAGCACCTGCACGACCACCTCGGGGCCAAGGCGGTCTTCGCCACCCACTATCACGAGCTCACCCGGCTCGGGGACCTGCTGCCCGGGGTGCGGAACCTGAATGTGGCGGTGCGCGAGACGGCCGACGGGATCGTCTTCCTGCGCCGCCTTGAAGAGGGAGGAGCGGACCGGTCGTACGGCATCCAGGTGGCCCGGCTGGCGGGTCTGCCTCCCCCCCTGATCGAGCGCGCGATGGAACTTTTGATCGAGCTGGAGGGAAGACACTCGGGTGGGGACGCCGGCATCGGCGCGCGGTCGGCGGGCCGGGGCGAGCGGCGGCATGCGGATCAGCGGCAGCTGACGCTCTTCGAGCCCTCGCACCCGGTGGTGGAGCGGGTGCGCAACCTCGAGCCGGACGGAATGACGCCGCTGGAGGCGTTGCGCATCCTGTATGAACTGCGGGCCGCCGCAGGTGGCGAACACGGAGACGGGTGAATGAAGGTTCGGAGGATGAAGTCGACGACCGGGCGGACGGCTCAGCGGCCGCGCCGCGCCGGGAAGACCCTGTGCGGGTGTCTGACCGGCGTGCTGGCGGCCGGTCTGCTGGCGGCCGGATGCGAGGAGGCGGAGATCTCGGATCCGGTGCCCCGCTCGGCAGAGACCCCGGTGGAATACCCTCTGGAGCTGTGGGACGCGAATGTGGAGGGCGTGGCGGTCGTTCGCGTGCTGGTGAACGTGGAGGGCGGGGTCGACAGCGCGATGATCGGCGAGGGGAGTGGGAATGAGCTCCTGGACTCGGCGGCGTTGCAGGGGGCATGGGAGATGGAATTCGAGCCCGCACTGAGAAACGGGGAGCCGGTCAGGGTTTGGGCGCGCGTCCCCGTGCACTTCTCGAAACCGGAAGCGGGAGCGGGGAACGGTGGCGGCGGCGGAAACCCGAACCCCGGGGCGGACGTGAATCCGGGCGCAGACGTGAACCCCCCTGCGGCCGCGGGTCCGGGCGGCGGTACGTTCCCGGAGGGTTGTCGATGAGGGGGGCCCCGTGAGCGCTCCCCGGCACGAACGCCCGTACGAGGACGTCCTCGAGCTGGTGGGATGGACGCCCCTGGTTCGTCTGAACCGGGTCACGGAGGGCATCCGCACGCCGGTCTACGGCAAGGCGGAGTTCATGAATCCGGGCGGGTCGGTCAAGGACCGGATTGGGGTGGCGATCATCGACGCGGCCGAGTCGCGGGGGCTGCTGCGGCCCGGCGGGACGATCGTGGAGGCCACCAGCGGCAACACCGGGCTCGCGCTGGCGATGGTGGCGGCGATCCGCGGATACCGGTGCGTCTTCACCATGCCCGACAAGATGAGCCTGGAGAAGGTGAAGCTGCTGCGCGCGTTCGGGGCGGAGGTCGTGATCACGCCGGCTACGGTCGCCGCCGATCACCCGGACCACTACCTGAACCGTGCCCTGGCGATCGTCGAGCAGACGCCGGGCGCCTTCTTCGCCAACCAGTTCCACAACCGGGACAACCCGCAGGCGCACTACCTGACGACGGGTCCGGAGGTGTGGCGGCAGACCGGTGGGGGCGTCACGCACTTCGTCGCCGGGGCCGGGACCGGCGGCACGATATCCGGGACGGGTCGCTACCTGAAGGAACGGAACCCCGGCGTCCGGGTGATCGGGGTGGATCCGATGGGGTCGGTTCTCTCGGGTTTCTTCCAAAGCGGCGAGGTGGGAAAGAGCGAGCCGTACATGGTCGAGGGACTCGGGAACGACCAGGTCCCGGGGACGCTCGACGTGGAGTACCTGGACGAGTACCGCCGGGTTTCGGATCGCGATGCCTTCGCCATGGCCCGGCGCCTTGCCGGGGAGGAGGGGCTCTTCGTGGGCGGCTCGACGGGGCTGATCGTGCACGCCGCGCTGGAGGTGGCCCGAGAGGTTGCGGATCCGGACGCCTGCGTGGTCGCCGTCCTGTGCGACTGGGGCGAGCGCTACCTGACCAAGCAGTACGACGACGAATGGATGCGCAACAACGGCTTCCTGCAGAGCAAGCGCTCGACCGTCGCGGAGATGGCTGCGTCCAAGCTGGAGCAGCTGCCGCAGCTGCTCACCGTGACGCCTGCGACGCCGGTGCGGGTGGCGATCTCGACCCTCTCCACCCACAACGTCTCGCAGCTGCCGGTGGTGGTGGGTGGCGAGTGCGTGGGCAGCGTCACGGAGCGGCGGCTGATGGGGGCGGTGCTCGCGGATCGAGCGGTGCTGGCGGCCGACGTGGGGTCGTTGATGGGCAAGCCGTACCCGGTGGTGGACGAGCACGCGGACGGCGATGCCGCGACACGGTTGCTCACGGGCGGTGCGCAGGCGGTGCTGATCCGCTCGGATGGCGCCCTGGACGGGATCCTCACGCGTCACGACCTCGTGCGGGCGCTGGCGGCATCGCCGTGAGGGCGCAGGCCCCGGGCAGCGCGGCCGAGGCGCCCTTGCCGGCGGGCCTGGCGGGGGACGCTCCGGCGCCCATGCGCGTCGCCGTGCTGCTGGGAGGCAGCTCGGAGGAGCGCGGCGTCTCCCTGGCGAGCGGCTGCGAGGTGGCCGCGGCGCTCCGGTCGCGCGGGCACGACGTCGTTGCGGTCGATGCGGCGGGGGGACCGCTTTCGGCCGCGCAGGAACGCATGATCCTGGAGTCGGGGATCGGCGCGGCGGAGATCCCCGTGCCCCCGCCCCCGCGTGCCGGCGCACTGCCGGAGGACGGCGTGGTCGCGCGGGTGGCTGCGCTCCGGGAAGCGGAGACGGTGTTTCTGGCGCTGCACGGGGGCGCGGGTGAGGACGGCACCGTGCAGACCCTCCTGGAGGTGGCCGGGATTCCCTACGCCGGGAGCGGGCCGCTGGGGTGCGCGCTCGCCATGGACAAGGATCTCACCAAGCGGCTGCTTCGGGACGCCCGGGTGGACACGCCGGACTGGATCGCGGGGCGGGCGCCCGGCGCGGAGGTGGTGGCCCGTCTTGGCGTGCCGGTGATCGTGAAGCCGGCCAACGGGGGTTCGTCGGTGAGGCTGACGCTGGCCGGCAGCGCGGGAGAGGTGGACGCCGCGGCGGAACTGGCGGGGGCGGGTGGGGATCCCGTCCTCTACGAAAGGTACGTGGAGGGGCGCGAATTCACCGTCGGCATCCTGGGCTGCCACGCGCTGCCCGTGGTGGAGATCGAGCCCGTGCGCGAACTCTTCGACTTCGACTGCAAGTACGAACCGGGGATGGCCCGCGAGACCGCGCCCGCCGGGATCCCGTCCGAGACCGCCGAAGTGCTTCAGGCGGCGGCACTCGTGGTGCATCGGACGCTGCGGCTGGAGCACTTTTCGCGCGTCGACTTCATGATGGACGGGGACGGGCGGGCCTGGTGCCTGGAGGCGAACGCGCTCCCGGGCCTCACCGGGAACAGCCTTCTGCCGAAGGCGGCGGCTGCGGCCGGGATTGAATTTCCGGAACTCTGCGAACGTATCTGTATAATGGGCAGGGACGCCGGGCCGGGGCGGGATGACGGGACTGGAGCGGAGCCATGAGGTACAGTCAGCAGCCACCCGGATTCGGGACCGCCACGGTGCGGGTTCACATGACGCCCTGGGTCAAGGCGCTCCTGATTGCCAACGGGGTGGTCTTCCTGGCGACCCTCGTCGTCAGCTTCGTTACCGGGCCGGAGTCGATCTACGACCTGTTCGCCTTTTCGCCCGCGCGCATCTGGTCCCGCCCCTGGGGCATGGTGACCTACATGTTCGTGCACGCCGGCGTCTGGCACCTGTTGATGAACGCCCTGTTCATCTTCTTCTTCGGTCCGCCGCTGGAGTCGCGCTGGGGCTCGAACATCTTCATCCGGTTCTACCTGATCTGCGGTCTCGGCGGCGTTCTGCTGAGTTTTGCCTTCTCCGACGCGGCGATCGTGGGCGCCTCGGCCGCCTGCTACGGGATGATGCTCGCCTTCGCGATGATCTGGCCGAACACACCGGTGTACATCTGGGGCCTGATCCCGGTGAAGGTGAAGTGGCTGGTTCTTGTCCTGGTGGGGGTCAGTTTCCTCAGCGCGGTCGGCCCCGGCGGAGGCGGGATCGCACACCTGGCCCACCTTGGCGGGGCGGTCGCGGGCTTCCTGATGATGAAGAGCGGGTTGTTGCCGGCGTTCGCGCCGGGGGCGCCGCCAGGGGGTGGTTGGGGGCCCGGCGCCCGAGGCGGCTGGAAGCCCGGACCCGGAGGCGGCAGGGCGCGCGCGGGCGCCGGGGGCGTGAAGCGCGGGTGGGCTCGCTGGCGGGATGGGATCGCCGGCCGGATTGGTGGACGGGGCCGGCAGCGCGGCGGGCGTTCGTGGGTCGTTCGGGATGGCGGTGGGGGAAGCGAACCGAAGGGACGTCCCGGCCGGCGCACCAGGGAGGACCGGAACGAGCGCGAACGGACCCAACTCGATCAGGTGGACGCCGTGCTGGACAAGATCTCCCGGCGGGGCATCAACTCGCTGACGGCGGAGGAGCGCGACCTCCTGGACCGGGTGTCGCGGCAGACGCGGGCCAACTGAGCGGCGGGGAGGCGTCGGCGGGCCAGGGTCCGGGTGTACCGGGGGCGTCGCGGGGTTGACCCGTGCGCGGGGCGGTTCCTACAATCCGGTCCCTTGCGCCAACCTGAGGGGTGACCCCACAGACGGAATCGAAAAGGAGGTGGCATGGCCGAGGCCAGGTCGTTCAGAACGGAAGACATACGCAACGTGGTGGTGCTCGGGCACGGCGGCTCGGGCAAGACCACCCTGATCGACGCGGTCTGCTTCGCGTCGGGTACGTCTCGGCGGAAGGGCAGCGTCGGCGACGGCACCGCGCTGACCATGACCACCCCGGAGGAAAAGGCACACGGCATGTCCCTGGAGCTGACGGTGGCCCACGCCGTCCACAACGGGACGAAGATCAACCTCCTCGACACCCCCGGGTACATGGACTTCCTGGGAGAGGCCGCAGCGGCGGTCAGGGTTGCGGACGCCGCCCTGGTCACGGTCGGCGCGACCTCGGGCGTCGAGGTCGGCACGGAGATGGTCTGGGAGCTGTGCGAGAAGCGCGGACTGCCCCGGATGATCTTCGTGTCGATGATGGACAAGGCGCACGCGGACTTCGCCCGGGTGCTGGACGAGGTGAGGGAGAAGCTCGCCCCCGGCGCGGTGCCGGTCCAGGTCCCGATCGGGTCCCAGGACGACTTCCGCGGGGTCGTGGACCTCCTGACCGGCAAGGCCGCCGTCTTCAGGTCCGGCACGGTCTCCGGCGAATCCGAGGAGGCGGCGGTGCCGGGCGAGGTGGCCGACGACGTGGAAAACTGGTCGACCGAACTCATGGAGACGCTGGCGACCACCGATGAGGAGCTCCTGGACCGGTATCTGGAGGGTGAGGAGATCCCGCTGGAGGAACTGGTCGCGGCGCTGGCCGGGGCGACTGCCGAGGGCGAAGTCGTGCCCGTCTTCTGCGGCGCGGCCGAGCAGTCCTTTGGGGCGGTGGAGCTGGCCCGCAAGCTGGTGGAGCTGGCCCCGCATCCCGGCCGGGCCGGCGAGGTCGGCGCCGTGGGGGCCGATGGAGGCGAGGTCAGCCTGAACGCCTCCGACGAGGAGTCGCCCACCGCGCTCATCTTCAAGACCAGCGCGGAGCCGCACGTCGGCGAACTATCCCTCTTCCGCGTGTACTCCGGGATGCTCGTGAACGGCAGCGAGTTGCGGAACGTGAACCGGGGCGCCAGCGAACGGATCAATCATCTGTCGATTCCGCAGTCCAAGGAGCGCGTGGGTGTGGAGGCGCTGCACGCGGGCGACATCGGAGTCGTCGCCAAGCTCAAGTCGAGCCGAACGAACGACACGCTCTCGGCACCCGCCAACCCGGTCACCCTCGAAGGGGTCGACTTCCCACGGGCCGACATATCGATAGCGGTGCGCGGGGTGGCGCGCGCCGACGAGGACAAGCTCGGCGAGGCACTCGGCAGACTCCACGACGAGGATCCGACCTTCGTCGCCGAGTTCGTCCCCGAGTTGCGCCAGACGATCGCGCGCGGGCTCGGCGAGCTGCACTTCATGGTGCAGTTCGAGCGCATGAAGCGGAAGTACGGGGTCACCGTGGAGACCGAGGCGCCCCGGATCGCGTACCGCGAGACCATCACCGCGCCGGCGGAGGGACAGGGCCGCTTCAAGAAGCAGACCGGCGGCAGGGGCCAGTTCGGCGACTGCTGGATCCGGCTGCGGCCGAAGGGGCGGGGCGAGGGCTACGAGTTCATCAGTGCCATCAAGGGCGGGGTGATTCCCACCAAGTACGTTCCCTCGGTGGACCGGGGGATCCAGGAGGCGGCAGCCAGGGGCATTGTGGCGGGCTATCCCATGGTGGACTTCGAGGCGGAGTGCTACGACGGTTCCTACCATTCGGTGGACTCGTCGGACATCGCCTTCAAGGTGGCCGGGTCGTACGCCTTCAGGAACGTGGCCGAGAAGGCCAGGCCGGCGCTCCTGGAGCCGATCGTCGAGGTTCGTGTGACGGTGCCGGACGAGTATCTGGGTGACGTGATGGGCGATCTGAACGGCCGTTCCGCCCGCGTCCTCGGGATGGATCCGCTGGGCGGCAACACGGTGATCCGCGCGCAGGTGGCCGAGGCGGAGCTGTACCGGTACGCCTCCTCGCTGCGCTCGCTCACGCAGGGGCGGGGGCACCACAGGCGCAAGTTGCTCGGGTACGATGTGGTGCCGCCGGTGCGGGCCGCGAAGATCGTCGCGCAGGCGGAGGCCGAAAAGGAGAACTGAACCGGGCGGGTCCGGCCGCTACCGCGTGTAGATCAGCAGCACTCCGTTGGCACCGCGCTGGCCGTAGGCGAGTCCGGCTTCCAGCGGGGTCAGGAGCTGGAAGTACCTGAGGCGTCGGCGAGCAGCTTCTCGGTGATGCCGGGGCCGGGCACGCGCCGCCCTGACCAGCCCCGCGAAATCGAAGATCCGGGGGCACGATCGAGTCGATCCGGGCGGCGGTCAGGCCGCTGAAGCGTACGCCGGGGGTCGTGAGCCGGGCAGGCCGGTTGCGGCGGCCCGCCACGACAATGGGCTCGAGGACGATCGCTTCGGTCGCCCCAACGGAGGCCGGCAGCGGGTCGCTATATTGAAGACTGGAAGCCGCGAACGGGTGCGGGGGCCCGCTCCGGCCAGAGAGTCGCATCCACCCTCAGGTTCCATCCGATGGAGGCGCCCCGTGGCGGGACACAGCAAGTGGTCGCAGATCAAGCGCAAGAAGGCGGTGAACGATCAGAAGCGCGGCCAGGTCTTCACAAAGGTCATCCGTGAGCTCACGGTAGCGGCCCGGGAGGGTGGGGGGGACCCGAACTTCAACCCGCGGCTTCGCCTGGCGGTCGACGCGGCCAAGGCGGCGAACATGCCGCAGGAGAACATCGACCGGGCGATCAAGCGCGGGACCGGCGAGCTCGCGGGTGTCACCTACGAAGAGGTCGTCTACGAGGGATACGGACCAGGAGGCGTGGCCCTTTACATCGAGACGCTGACGGACAATCAGAAGCGCACCGTCGCCGAGGTCCGGCACCTCCTCGACAAGAACGGGGGGAACCTGGGGACAGCCGGGTCGGTGGCGTGGCAGTTCGACCGCATGGGGATGATCTATCTGTCGGGGGAGGAAGTGGACGAGGACCGGGTCTTCGAGGCCGCGGTCGAGGCGGGGGCCGACGACGTGCGCAGCGAGGCGGGCGAATTCGTGGTCACCACCGAGGCCGGCCTGCTGCACGAGGTGCGGAGCGCGTTGCTGGATGCGGGGCTCACCGTCGCGTCGGCGCAGCTCACGATGGTGGCCCGCAGCGAGGTGGCGGTCGGGGGGCGGGACGGCGCACGCCTCCTCAGGTTGCTCGACCTGCTGGACGACCACGATGATGTTCAGCAGGTGCACTCCAACGCCGAGCTCGACGAATCGGTGCTGGCGCAGGCGTCATGAGCGAGGGGCCGGGCGGAATCCGCAGAGCGAGGGACGAGGACGTGCGAAGCGCGGGCGTCGTGAACGAGGGGCCGGAGGGCGGCGCGGGCGTGTTGCTGGGCATCGATCCGGGCACGGCGGTCACGGGTTTCGGCGTGGTCGCGGTGGACGGACGGCGCCGCGCGGAACTCGTCGAGTGCGGGGTGATCCGCACCTCCCCGCGCGCGGTGCTCTCGGTGCGCCTGAAGGAGATCCATGAGGGGGTGGCCGCGCTGATCGAGGAGTTCTCCCCGGCGGCGGTCTGCGTCGAGAGTGCATTTTTCGGGAAGAATGTGCGAAGCGCGCTCACCCTGGGGCAGGCCCGCGGGGCGATCATCGTTGCAGCGGCGCTAAGTGCGGTGGAGGTCGTGGAGTACGCGCCGCGGGACATCAAGAAGGCCGTGGTGGGGACGGGCGCCGCGACCAAGGACCAGGTCGCGTACATGGTCCGCCGGCACCTCCGCCTTCGTAGCGATCCGAAGCCGAGCGACGCAGCGGACGGCATCGCCGCGGCGCTCTGTCACGCCTTCACGGGGGCGCTGCCGGGCCGTTCCTCCGGTGCTCGCGCGGGGGCGCTGGCGTCGTCGTGATCAGCCGCGTGCGGGGCAGGGTCGTCAGCCGGGACACGGACCGCGTCGAGCTGCTGGCGACGAGCGGGGTCGTCTACGAGATCCACGTTCCCCTGACGGTCTTTCAGCGGCTGCCCGAGGAGGGAGCGGAGCTGGAGCTGCGCACCGCGTACGTCGTCCGCGACGAGATTCCGAGCCTGTACGGATTCATCGAGCACGGCGAGCGGGACCTTTTTCATCGGCTGATGAAGGTCCAGAAGGTCGGGCCGCGGCTGGCGATGGCGCTGATGAGCAGCTACCGCGCCGGCCGGCTGGCCCGGGGAATCCTGGAGAAGGACGCCAAGCTGCTGTCGCGGGTGAGCGGGGTGGGGAAGAAGACGGCGGAGCGGATCGTGCTGGAGCTCTCGGACAAGGTCGCCGATCTTGCGGTGGCGGGGGAGGGCACCGGACCCGAGGCGAAGCGGACCGCCGAGGCGGTGGCCGCGCTCGTCGCCCTGGGCTACTCCTTCACGGATGCCGACGAGGCCGTGCGGGACGCGATCGGCGAGGACGGTGCCGAAAGCACCGAAGCGCTGGTCCGCCGGGTCCTCGCGCAGCGCGGACAGGGTTGAAGGGAGGGATGAGCACGCGATGAGCGGACGCACCGAGATCACGACCCCGGAGGTCCTTCCGCAGGAGAAGCTGTCCGAAATCTCGCTCAGGCCCCGGCACCTGGCCGGATTCATCGGGCAGGGAAAGCTGAAGGAGGCGCTTGAGATCTCCATCCAGGCTTCCCGTGAACGGGGCGATCCGCTGGATCACATCCTCTTCCACGGTCCGCCGGGGCTGGGCAAGACCACGCTGGCGCTGCTGCTGGCGCGCGAGATGTCGGTGAATGTCATCACCACCTCGGGGCCGGTGCTGGAGAAGGCGGCGGACCTGGTCGGCGCGCTGACGAACCTGCGGCCGGGAGACATCCTCTTCATCGACGAGATCCACCGGCTGCGTCCGGTGATCGAGGAGTTCCTCTATCCGGCGATGGAGGACTTCAAGGTCGAGGTCCGCCTCTCGGAGGGGCCGCGCGCCCACACCATGACGATGGGTGTCGAGCCCTTCACCCTGGTCGGCGCGACCACGCGCTTCGGCCTCCTCACCGCTCCCATGCGGGCGCGTTTCGGGATCACCGAGCGGCTCGACTTCTACCCGGCCGCCGACCTCGCGCGGATCATCGAGCGGAGCGCGCGCATCATGGACGTCACGGCCACCGAGCGGGGCGCGAGGGAGCTGGCGGAGCGGGCCCGCGGCACCCCGCGCGTGGCCAACCGGCTGCTGCGGCGCGTCCGCGACTTCGCCCAGGTGCGCGCGGACGGCGTGCTCGACGTGAAGGTGGTGCGCGAGGCGCTGGAGCTCCTCAACGTCGACGAGTACGGACTCGACGCGATGGACACCCGCATCCTGGAGACGATCGTCGACAAGTTCGAGGGCGGCCCGGTGGGACTGAACTCGCTGGCCGTGGCGCTGGGGGAGGACGCCGGAACCATCGAGGAGGTGTACGAGCCCTACCTCATCCAGGAGGGATTCATCATGCGGGGGCCGCGGGGACGCGTGGCGACGGGGAAGGCCTTCGCCCGGCTGGGGCGGCCCTTCCCGGCGAAGGGATCCGGCGGTGCGGGCGGCGATCCCGGCGCCTCCCACCCGAGCCTCTTCAACTGAGTTGGACGGGCCGGCGGGAATGGGAGCGGGGCTGGTCAGCTCCGGGAGCGAACCCGGCGGGCGCGGGGCACGCGGCGTCACGCGCGGGGTTCACGGGGACGAGCGCGGAGTTCCCGGTGCGGGGCGCAAAACCGTCTCCACCGCCGACTACGAATACGACTTGCCTCCCGGCCGGATTGCCCGCTACCCGGCCGCCCGGCGCGCGGACTCGCGGCTCATGGTGCTTTCGCGCTCGGACGGCACCATCCGCCACCGGCGCTTCCGGAACCTGCCCGAACTGATGCGCGCGGGCGACCTGGTGGTCGTCAACGATACGCGGGTCTTCCCGGCGCGGCTGCGGGGGCGCAAGCCCACCGGCGCCGCGGGGGAGGTGCTGCTGCTCCGGCCGGTGCCGGGCGGCGAAGACCGGGAATGGGAAGCGCTGGTGCGCCCGGGGCGGAAGCTCAAGCCGGGCCGTCTGCTGGTCGTGGCGCCGGAGCTCTCGGTGCGGATCCTGGAGGCGTGCGCGGACGGACGCCGGATCGTGCGGCTGGAGGGGGGGGCGGGGGCGCGCGACGCACTGGAGCGTTTCGGGGAGGTGCCGCTGCCCCCCTACCTGGAGCGCGAGGAAGAGCCGTCCGATCGGGCCCGCTATCAGACTGTCTATGCCCGCCACGAGGGGTCGGTGGCCGCGCCCACGGCGGGGCTGCACTTCACGAAGGCGCTGCTGGACGAGATCGCCGCGCGGGGGGTGAGCCGCTGCGAGGTGACGCTGCACGTGGGGACCGCCACCTTCCGTCCCGTGGAGGTGCGCGACCCGGCCGATCACGTGATGGAGGCCGAGCACTTCGCCGTGCCGGAACGTGCCGCGCGGGAGTACCGGCGCTGCCGCGAGCGGGGCGGGCGGGTGTGGGCGGTGGGGACCACGGTGGTTCGGACCCTGGAGACCGTCGCCGCCGGGCGGAGTGGGATCGAAGCCGGGCGGGGGGCGACCGACCTGTTCATCTCGCCACCCTTCGACTTCCGGGCGGTGGACTGCCTTGTGACCAACTTCCACCTGCCGCGCTCCACCCTGCTGATGCTCGTTGCGGCCTTCGCCGGGACCGGAGCGGTGCTGGACGCATACCGGGAGGCGGTGGCGAACGGGTACCGGTTCTACTCCTACGGCGACGCGATGGCGGTGGTGCCGTGAGGGGCCGGCGGGCGGCGGGGCAGCACGCGGACGGAGGCGTGGGCCGTGAGCACGATGGCGGGTGAAGGGGGCGCGGCCCGGCCGGCCGCAGGAGCCGTGAGCGAGCCGGCGGGCGAAACCGATGCAGTCCGACCGGCGGCGGATGCCGTGAGTGCCCCCGCAGGCGCCGCCCGATTCGCACTCCATGCAACCGGGGGCCGTGCCCGCTCGGGCAGCCTGGTCCTCCCCCACGGGACCGTGGAGACGCCTGCGTTCATGCCGGTGGGCACGCAGGGGACGGTGAAGGGCATCTCGCCGGAGGAGCTGACGGCGGCCGGCGCGTCCATGATCCTCGCCAACACCTACCACCTCTACCTGCGGCCGGGGGCCGGCGTGGTGGCGGAGCTCGGCGGGCTGCACGACTTCATGCGCTGGCCGGGCCCGGTCCTCACCGATTCCGGGGGTTTCCAGGTCTTCTCGCTGGCGGCGATCCGCGACATCGGCGACGACGGGGTGACCTTCCGCAGCCACATCGACGGTAGCAGCCACCACTTCACGCCGGAACGGGTGATCGACATCCAGCGTGCGCTGGGCGCGGACGTGATCATGGCCTTCGACGAGTGCGCGCCCGCCGGGGTGGCGCGAGAGGATGCCGTGCGCGCGAGCCGCAGGACGCTTGCGTGGCTGAAGCGCTGCCGGGACCGCTTCGAGGCGACGGAGGACGGCGCCCCCGCGCGGCAGGCGCTCTTCCCCGTGCTGCAGGGAAGCGTGCACGATGACTTGAGGACCAGCCACCTCGAACAGGTCCTGGAGCTCGGCGACTGGCCCGGCTTCGGGATCGGCGGTCTCTCGGTCGGCGAGCGCAAGGACGACATGTGGTGCACGATCGAGCTGCTCGACTCCCTGATCCCGCCGGAGCGGCCGCGCTACCTGATGGGGGTCGGCTACCCCGACGACCTGCTGGAGGCCATTGCCCGGGGCTGCGACATGTTCGACTGCGTCGCGCCCACCCGGAACGCCCGTCACGGCACCGCATGGACGGCGGCCGAGGGCCAGATCAACCTCAAGGGCGCACGCTTCCGTCTCGACCGGGATCCCATCGACCCGGAGTGCGACTGCCACGCCTGCGCCCATTACGACCGCGCGTACATCCGCCACCTCCTGGTCGCTGGAGAACGCTTCGGGCACCGGCTGGTCTCCATCCACAATCTCCGCTTTCTGGTGCGGCTGGCGGGCGAGGCACGGTTACGCATCCGCCGGGGAACCTTTAGTATGTGGGTCCGCGGGTGGCTCGACCGCTACCGGGCCGCACGCTCCCAACGCAATCCGTAACCGGTAAGGAAGCACGAACCTTGTCACTTCATACCACCCTGGCCACCGCGCTCGCAGCCGACCCTCCCCCACCTGCGTTTCCCCAGGAGGGAGGGAGCGGCATGCCCGTGTTCCTGATCAACCTGGTTCTGATCGGAGCCATCTTCTACTTCCTTCTCATCCGCCCGCAGCGGAAGGAGCGGCAGCGCCATCAGGAGATGCTCAACAAGCTGACCAGGGGGGACCAGGTGGTGACCAACGGCGGGATCGTCGGACAGATCGTCCACGCCACCGAGTCGGAGCTGACGATCAAGACGGCGGAGGACACGCGGATCGTGATCGACCGCGGCTACGTCGCCCGCAAGGTCACGGACAGCTGAGGGCGGGACCCGGCGCGATGGCCCTGCTGGAGATCCAGCTGCTCGGGGCGAAGGTACTGCGTGAGCGGGCCGCCCCCGTCGGGGAAATCACCGACGCGACCCGGCAACTGGTGCGCGACATGTTCGACACCATGTACGACGCCGAGGGAATCGGGCTGGCCGCGCCGCAGGTGGGGATCCCGGAGCGCATCCTGGTGGTGGACGTCGCGGACGAGGATGAAACGCGCCACGTCCATGCCCTGGTGAACCCCGTGATCACCCGCTCCAGCCGGGACACCGGCAAGGAGGTGGAGGGCTGCCTGAGCATTCCCGGGATCGAGGAGTCGGTCACGCGTCCGGTGCGGGTCACCGTCGAGGGGCTGTCGCCGGATGGCGAACCTGTGCGCCTCGAGGCGGAGGGGCTGCTGGCGCGCGCCCTGCAGCACGAGGTCGATCACCTCGACGGGGTGCTCTTCGTCGACCGGGTGTCGCCGCTGAAGCGGGGGATCCTCCTGAGGAAGTGGCGGAAGAGCCGGGCGTCGAGGTAGCGGGCCGGTGGCAGGGATCTTCGCCGCGTGGGGCGGCTGGCGGGACCGGATCGGTGGGCGGGTCGGCACGGGGCGGGTGGGCGCGTGAGGGTTCTTTTCTGGGGCACCCCGAGGTTTGCGCTGCCGACGCTGGACGCAGTGGCGGAGGCGGGTCACGAGATCGTGGGGGTCGTCACGCGGCCGGATCGCCCGCGCGGGCGGGGGCGGCGGACCTCTCCGTCACCCATGCGGCGCTTCGCGGAGGGGCGCGGGTATCGGGTGCTGGCTCCGGAGGCGCCACACGGGGAGGGGTTCGAGGCGGCGATTCGGGGGCTGAAGCCGGAGGTTTCGGTGGTGGTGGCGTATGGGCGTATCCTGAAGCGTCGCATTCTCGACGTGCCGCCGCGCGGGTCGCTCAACCTGCACGCGTCGCTCCTTCCCGCGCTCAGGGGGGCCGCGCCGGTCAACTGGGCGATAGCCCGGGGCCACGCCGAGACCGGGGTGACCGTGATGCGGATGGTGGAGGCGATGGACGCGGGCCCGGTGCTGGCGCGGGAGGCGGTCGCGATCGGGCCGCGCGACACGGCGGCGGGACTCTCCCGGGAGCTCGCCGGGCTGGGGGCCGGGCTGATGGCGGAGACGCTGGGCCGGATGGAGGCCGGGCCGGTGGTGGAGAGGCAGCAGGACCACACCGCGGCGACCTACGCGCCCAGGGTGGACCGCGCCGCCGCGCGGGTGGGGTGGGGGCGGGGGGGCCGCGAGTTGGCCAACCTGATCCGGGGGATGGACGACGTGCCGGGCGCGTGGACGCTTTTGCGTGGCGCTCCGGTGAAGGTTTTCTCGCCGGGATTCGTAGCAGAAAAGGGGGATGTGCGTAAGGGACGGGGTGTCGGCGAAGGGAGCGCCGCGATGGATGTTCGCGAGGCGGGTGGCTGCCCGCCTGGGGAGATCGTGGCCGCCGACCCGAGGCGGGGCATTCTGGTGGCCGTCGGCGATGGGCTTCTCCGCATCGGGGAGGTACAGCCCCCTGGCAAGCGGCGCATGGAATCGGCGGCCTGGGTGCGGGGTGCCGGGCCGCGCGCCGGGGACCGTTTCGAGTAGCGGCGTGAGTGGAGAGGCGCGGGAGGGGGTCGGGCTGCTGCCGCGGCTGCATGTCCTTGTCGGCGACGGGATCGTCGGTGCGGAGGACTGGCGGGAGCGGGTGCGGCCGGTCGTGGAGGCCGGGGGTCCTCGGCTGGCCCTGCACTTGAGGGTGCAGAGGACCCCGACCCCGCGACTTGTCGAGGTTGCGGAGTGGCTTGGGGAGGCGGCGGGCTCGACCGGCACCCTGGTGTTGGTGAACGACCGGGTGGACGTGGCGCTGGCCGCGGGTGCGGGGGGCGTCCACCTGCGGGAGGACTCGCTTCCGGCCGGTGCCGTGCGGGCGATCGTCGGCCCGGAGCTGTGCGTCGGCCGGTCGATTCATGCGGCTCCGCAGGTGGCGGAGGTGGAGGGCGATGACCTGGACTATCTGTTCATGGGGTCCGCGTACGAGACACCGTCCCACCCGGGTTTGTCTCCGGCCGGTCCGGCCGCGGTGGCGGAAGCCGCTGCGCATTCGGCTGTACCCGTGCTCGCGATCGGGGGAGTCACCCCGGCGCGCATGCGCGAGCTGGCCCCGCTGGGCGTATACGGAGTTGCGGTCATGAGCGGAGTGTGGGGCCGCGAGCACCCCGCCCGTGCCGTTGCGCGCTACCTTCAGGTCCTGCGCGAGGAGGGAATCCATGACGACTTCAATTGACTCAGCGCCGGGGACCGGGCCCGGCGGAAGCGAATCGCCTGTCGCGGCGTCGATCGTCCTCAATGGAGAGCGCCGCGCGGTGGAGTCCGGCCTCAGCGTGGCGGAACTGCTGCACCGTCTCGGGCTCGATTCGGGGATGGTGGTGGTCGAGCGGAACCGGCGGATCCTCTCCCGCGCCGACCTCGCAGACACCCCCGTAGAAGACGGGGACCGCTTTGAACTCGTACACTTCGTAGGAGGGGGATAGATGGGCAGTGCGACATGCGGGGACAGCGCGCTCGTGATCGCGGACAGACCCTTTGAGTCGCGCCTGATCGTGGGCACGGGGAAGTACCGCACCAACTCGGAGATGTTCAGGGCCATTCTGGCCAGCGGTGCCGAGATGGTGACCGTGGCCGTGCGCAGGGTCGACCTGGACCGCAGCAAGGAGGAGGGGATCCTGTACCACCTCGATCCGGCGCAGTTCTTCCTGCTCCCCAACACGGCGGGCTGCTACACGGCGGCCGACGCGGTGCGCTACGCCCGCCTGGGCCGCGCGGCCGGGCTGAACGACTGGGTCAAGCTGGAGGTGATCGGCGACCAGCGCACCCTGCTCCCCGACACCGGCGCGACGCTGGAAGCGGCCCGCGAGCTCGTCGCCGACGGCTTCCAGGTCCTGGCCTACACCAACGACGACCTGATCACGGCGCTGCGCCTCGAGGACGCGGGGTGCGCGGCGGTGATGCCGCTGGCTTCTCCGATCGGAAGCGGCCTGGGGCTGGTGAACCCCTATTACATCCGGGAAATCAAGCGCCGCCTCGCGGTGCCGGTGATCGTGGACGCCGGCGTCGGCACCGCGTCGGACGCGTGCCTGACCATGGAGCAGGGCGTCGACGGAGTGCTGATGAACACGGCGCTGGCCGACGCGGAGAACCCCGTGGGGATGGCGGGCGCGATGCGGCTGGCGGTGCGTGCGGGACGCGAGGCCTACCTGGCCGGGCGGATGGCTGCGCGGGAGATCGCGGTGCCGTCGTCGCCGGCCTCGGGGATGCTGGAGTAGGCGCATGGGAAGGCAGGTGACGGGGGGCAGGGTGATGCGTGGGGTGCCGAGGGACCGGTTGGGCCGGGACCGAAGTACGCCTGGCGTGGAGGGCGATTGACGCGCAGGCTGGCCCTGTCCGTGCTGCTGGAGGTGGAGTCGGGACGGCGCCTGGACGTGGCGTGGGAGGCGTCGGGGGCCGCGGGGGCGGCGCAGCGGGGATGGATCCGCAAACTCGTCTACGGGACGGTGCGCCTGCAGGGAAGGCTGGACCACGTGCTGGCGCGGTTCACCTCCCGTCCTCCCGGGGAGCTCGACCCGGAGGTGCGGGTGGTGCTCCGGATGGGGGCCTACCAGATCCTCGAGATGGATACCGTGCCGGCGTACGCCGCCGTATCCGAGGCGGTCGCGCAGGCGAAGGCGGGGGAAGGGCGGGCTGCGGCGGGTCTGGTCAACGCCGTGCTGAGGCGGGTCGCGCGCGAGGGCGTGCCGGAGTCGTGTTTCCCGTCCCCGGAGCGCGATCCGGTGGGCCACCTGACATCGTGGGGATCGCACCCCGAGTGGCTGGTGCGGCGCTGGGTGCGGCACTTCGGTCAAGCGGGCGCGCGCGCCCTCGTGGAGGCCAACAACCTCGAGCCCGAACTCTGGCTGAGGCCCGTGGGCGTGGCGGTGGAGCGTGCGACGGAGGTGCTGGCGAAGGCGGGGCTGTGCGATCCACCGGCGCATGTCTGGCCGGCGGCTTCGGACCAGGCCGCCTGGATCCGTCTGCGCCGCGGCGCCGATCCCGGTGCGGCGCTGGCGACGGTGCCTTCGGTGGTCCAGGATCCGGCGGCTTCGCTGGTGGTGGACTACGCGTCGCCCCCGGCCGGTTCCCTGGTCGCCGATCTGTGTGCGGTGCCGGGAGGCAAGGCTCTTGCCCTGAGCGCGAAAGCGGGGAGGGTCGTCGCCGCCGATCGGTCGGCGCTGCGGCTGGCCCGGGTCGTGGAGGGGGCGGAGCGACTCGGAGCTCCGGTCTGGGCGGTCGCCGCCGATGCCCGCCGTCCGCCGCTTCACACTGCCGATATGGCGATGGTGGATGCGCCCTGCAGCGGCACGGGCACCATCCGCCGACACCCCGACGCCCGCTGGCGGCTGCGGGAGTCCGACATCCACAATTTGTCGGAGGTGCAGCGGGACATCCTCGCGGGCGCCGTGTCGGTGGTTCCCCGCGGCGGCCTCCTTGTTTACGCTACATGTACCCTCGAACCCGAGGAAAACCGGTCTCAGGTGGAGCGGTTCCTGGCGCGTCATCCGGACTTCCGGATCGAGCCCGCGGGCGTTCCGGACCGGTTTCTGGACAGCCGGGGCTGCCTGGCGGTACTCCCGCAGGAGAGCGGTTTCGATGGTGCATACGCGGCCCGCCTGAGGAGGACCTGAAACGATGGATCTGGGTAGCTCGATTCGCCGCCGCAGGAAGGCGCGTGGGAAGAGCACGAAGGGCAGGGCCCCGCAAGGCCCCGCTCCGCCTGCCGGGGACGGACGGCCGCCGAAGCCGGCCAAGGGCGTGGACCGGGGCGCCCTGGCGGCACCACTGCGGAAGTGGGTCTCGGGACTGCGCGCCCGCGGGGCGGACTGGCTGGAAGGGGCCGGAAAACGGCGAAGGAAAGGGATCGGCTGGCGCGAGCGGGTGGATGGCTGGCGCGAGCGAGCAGGCGACCTGCGCGACCGGACAGCTGACTTGCGCGGCCGGGCAACGGACCTGGGGAGGCGTGCCGGCGGCGGGGGCGCCAGGGCCGCACTGTGGAGCCGGGATGCCGCCGGCAAGACGGGGGAACGGATGCGGACGGCGGGAAGACGGGTGGTGGATGGCAGCTGGCGCCGTACGGGGGCGTGGCGGCGCGTCCGCCGGGCCGGCCGATTCGGGGGCGAGGGCGCACGGCGGAGCTTCAAGGGGCTGGCCGCCGCCGGTGCCGCAGTCACGCCCCGCATACCGGCGCTCTCCAGGCGTCCCTTCCTCTCCGCCCTGATCGTCACGGGTGGGGGATTGGCGGGCGGATACCTGGTGGCGACGACCTTCCTCTTTCGTCCCCCTCCTCCGCCTCCCGCGCTTCAGGGTGTGCCCGACCTGCGAGGCCAACCGCTCTCCATTGCGATGGCGGTGCTCACGGACTCCGGACTGGTGACGAGCCGGGTCGATTCGGTGCACCACCCCTCGGTGGTCGGAGGAGTGGTGATCGGCCAGAGCCCGCTGCCCGGACGCACCGCGCTCCCGCGGGCCCCCGTGAGGGTGACCGTGTCGCTGGGTCCGGATGTGCGCCCGGTCCCCGACGTGACGCGTCTGGCGGGAGACCGGGCCGCGGCCCTGCTCTCCGAGAGCGGCTTCATGGTGGCCGTGGACACGGTCGAATCGATGGCTCCGGCCGGGAGAGTGATCCGAATCGAGCCCGGACCGGGAACGCCGGTCGCCATCCCCGGGAGCGTGCGTATGGCGGTGAGCCTCGGTCCTCCGACCATGCCGATGCCGTCGCTGGCCGGGCTGAGCGAACAGGCAGCCGTGGGCCTCCTGCGCTCCCTGGGCCTGATCGTGTCTCAAATCGAGTATCGGTATAGTATCTTGAACGTAAACGCGGTTTTCGGCCAACATCCTGAACCCAATTCCGAAATCGAACAGGGCGCGGAGGTGCAGTTGATCGTGGGTCGGCGGGTGCGCCAGCCCTTCGGGACCTTCTTCCGCAGATCGCCGACCGCGTCCACCGGCCGGGAGGACGCGGGATGAGGGCGCGGACTGCCTACCGGGCGGCGGCGGCAATCGCGGTGTGTGTCGTGGCCGCGGCGTGGTTCGCGCGGGGCCTGGTGCAGGCGGATCCCGTCGCCGCCGGATATCAGGCCCCGGAATTCGAGGTCGTGGACACCGAGGGGAGCCCGGTTTCGCTGTCCGACTACCGGGGCAAGGTCGTGCTGTTGAACATCTGGGCGACCTGGTGCGCTCCCTGCCTCGAGGAGATGCCCTCCATGCAACGGCTGTACGAAGCCTTTTCGCCGGACGACTTCGTGGTCGCCGCCGTCAGCATCGACGCGCCGGCCGGCGCGTCCGACGCGTCGGGAAACCCGGGCGGCGACCCCGCGGCCTTCGCCGGCCGGCTGGGGCTGACCTTCCCCATCCTCCTCGATCCGGCGGGCCAGATCCAGCGGGTGTACCAGGCCACGGCGGTTCCGGAGTCTTTCGTCATCGGTCCTGACGGCATGATCTACAAAAAGGTCGCCGGAGCCACGGAGTGGGACTCGCAAGCGAACGTGGGCCTGGTGCGCCGGCTCATCGAGGGTGGCTAGCACGATGTCGCTGACCGGGATCGTCACGCGCAACTGGCGCCTCAAGATCGCTGCGCTGGCGCTGGCCGTGCTGCTCTGGGTCACGATGCGCCTCAGCGACCCCAGCGCCAGCCGCCTCAGCATCCCCGGCGTGGAGGTGAGGGTGGAGCAGCTCGACCCGGATTGGGTGTTGAGGGGACCGCCATCGCCCGCGCGGGTCGAGATGACCGTGAGTGGACCCTACGGCGAACTCCTGCGCGTGGCGATGGCGGAGCCGGTGGTGGTCATCCCGGTAGAGACCGTCGGAGAGGAGAACGTGGTGCTTGGGCTCGTCTCCAGCTGGGTCAGGAATGTGGATCGCGGAAGCGTGAACATCGAGGGATTCGCGCCCAGCTCCGTGCGGCTGATCTTCGAGAGGAACCGGGTGGTGGAGATCCCCGTGACCCATCGTCTCTCCGGGCGGCTTCCCGATTCGCTGGCCCTGGTCAGGGAGCCGCGGGCCAACCTGCTCTTCGCACAGGTGCGCGGACCGGCTTCGGCCATCGATCCCCTCGAGACGGTGTTCCTCCAGCCCTTCGACCTGGGTGGAGTGACCCGTTCCGGGCGGTTCGAGGTGGCGCTGGACACGGTCGGCCTGGGGGCGGTGACGGTGAGCCCCCTGACGGCGGCGCTGAGCGTGGAAGTCGCGCCCCGGCAGAGCTGGATGGTGGGGCAGCTGCCGGTGGAGTTCCCGGAGGCGGACGCGGACTGGATCATCGAACCCGCCACGCTGGATGTGACGCTTTCCGGAGCGGAGCTGCAACTGAGCGCGATCGACGTGGACGCGATCCGGGTCTCCGTCACGGCGGATGCCGCCTCGGTGCGGCTCGAGGTCGGGCGGAACGGGGAGGCGAGGGTGCCCGTCGCGGTGAGCGGCCTGACCCGGTGGGTGGAGGGCGTCGCGGAGGCGGATTCCGTCACCGTGCGGAGTGCCGGCCCGCCGTGACCGGTCCCATCCTCGGGATCGAGACCACCTGCGACGAAACGTCCGCCGCGGTGCTCGACGAGCGGGGGACAATCCTCAGCCTGGTGATCCATTCGCAGGATGTGCACCGCATCTACGGCGGCGTGGTCCCCGAGTTGGCCGCGCGGGACCACCTGCGGCGCATCGAGCCGGTCGTCGCGGCCGCGCTCTCGGAGGCGGGCGTCGAACGGCGAGATCTGCGTGCGATCGCCGCCGCCGCCGCGCCGGGGCTGATCGGCGCGCTCCTGGTGGGCGTCACATGGTCGCGCGCCGCCGCCTTCGCGCTGGACGTTCCCTGGGTGCCGGTGCACCATATGGAGGGGCATCTCTTCGGCCCGGCGCTCGAGGATCCGGCGGCCGTTCCCCCCTTCGTCGGGCTACTCGTCTCGGGAGGGCACACCATGCTGCTGTGGGTTCCGGAGTGGGGGCGCTACCACCTGCTCGGCCAGACGCGCGACGATGCGGCCGGCGAGGCCTTCGACAAGGTCGGCAAGCTGCTCGGGCTGCCCTACCCGGGCGGGCCGGCGATCGAGGCCGCGGCGCGCGACGGAGATCCGACGAGGTACGCCTTTCCGAGGCCGATGATGGGGCGCAGGGCCGGGGCCGCGGCGCCGGGAGCCTTCGACTTCTCCTTCTCGGGGCTGAAGACCGCGGTGGCGCAGACGGTGGCCCCGCTCGCGGAAGCGGGGGCGGTCGAGGAGGAGCGCCCGCACCTGGCCGCGTCCTTCCAGGCGGCCGTGCTGGACGTGCTGGCGGGCAGGACGGTGGCCGCGGTGGAGGAAGTGGGGTGCGATCGTGTGCTCGTGGGCGGGGGGGTGTCCGCCAACCGGGCGCTCCAGGCGCGGATCCGTGGGGAAATCGGCCCGGGTGGTCGGCTCTTCACCGGGTCACCCAGGGTCTCGCTGGACAACGGTGCCATGATCGCGAGGGCCGCGCAGTTCCGCCTTGAGGCCGGAGATTCCGGCGGGCTGCACGATGTGGCTGCCAGGGCACCGCTGCCCGGCATGCTTCCGTGGAAGCCGGAAATGCGCGACAGTTCACTGGGGTCGGCTCCCGGGAGCGAAGCTCAGCCGTCCATCAACTGACGACAGGAATCCATGTTTCCAGAACTGCTCAGGTTCCCGGAGGGTTTCCCGATCCTCGGGGGGGAGGCGATCACCTCGTTCGGGGTGATGATGCTGCTGGCCTTCCTGGTGGGCGGCTACATCCTGAAATCCGAGCTCGTGCGCATCGGGGAAGATCCCGAAAAGGGATGGGACCTGGTCCTGATGGCGGTCATCGGGGGGATCGTGGGCGCCCGGCTGTACTACGTATTCCTCAACTATCCGCGCTTCGCGGTCGACCCCTTCGGGATGCTCTTCGCGAGGGGCGGGATGGTGTGGTACGGGGGGTTCCTCGGGGCCGCCGCCCTGGTGATCTGGCGGATCCGCAAGTCGGGCATGCCGCTCGGTCGGACCGCCGACGCCGCGGCTCCCGCGCTCGCGCTCGCCTATGCGGTGGGACGAATCGGTTGCTTCCTGGTGGGGGACGACTACGGCCGCCCCACCGATTCCTGGGTCGGGATCGCCTTCCCCAGAGGTATTCCCCCCACGCACGCCGATACGATGGCCGAACGGTTCGGCATCACCATCGACCCCGCGATGATCGAGAAGTACGGGGAGATCCTTCCGGTCCATCCCACCCAGCTCTACGAGACCGGGATGTCCACCCTGATCTTCCTGCTGCTTTGGTCGCTGCGCCGCGGCCGGCACCCCGCGGGCTGGCTCTTCATGACCTGGCTGGCGCTGGCCGGGGTCGAGCGCTTCGTGGTCGAGATCTTCCGCGCCAAGGACGACCGCTTCTTCGGCGTGCTCACCCTCGCCCAGGTGATCTCCATCGGACTGGTTGCTGTTGGAGCCTACTGGATGATACGGCTGCGCAGGAACGGAAAGGGGCGCCGTGCGGCCTGACGGCCCGCAGAACAACCCCCATCGGGATGCGTCCGCGGACGGCCGGGACGTGACCATCCTTCATGCGTCGGACCTGCACTTCGGGGTGCCTCACCTCCCGGTCGTCGCCGAAGCGCTGCTCCGGTTCGCGGAGGAGGCCTCGCCGGCGGCGATCGTGATCTCCGGCGACCTGACGCAGCGGGCGAAGGTCCGCGAGTACCGCGCCGCACGCGACTTCCTGGACAGACTGCCCCCGATTCCCCTTGTCGTGACCGCCGGGAATCACGACGTGCCGCTGTACCGGGTTTGGGAGCGGTTCTTCACGCCCTTCCGCAACTACCGCAGGTACATCGCGCACCGGCTCGACACCGTCCTCGACGTCTCGGGCGAAGGTGACGCCCCGGGCCTGCGCATCGTCGCCCTCAATTCCGCCGCACCCCGTACGGCCATCGTCAACGGCCGGCTGAGCGACCGGCAGCTCGACTTCGCGGCCGGTGCCTTCGCCGACGCCCCGAAGCGCGCGCGCCAGGTGCTGGTCGTCCACCACAATCTGCTTGGGCCCGGCGGGGAAGATCCCGTCCCCACGCTGCCGCGGGCACAGCATGTTCTGCGCGGGGCGGAAGAGTGGGGCGTGGACGTGATTCTGTCCGGGCACATCCACCGCACGCACCTGGCGTGGGGCGGGGGACGCCCTGCGCCAGGCGGCCGGGGAGTCCCGGTGGTTGTCACGGGAACGACCTCGTCAAGCCGGGGCCGGGGCCCGGAGAAGGGGCGGAACTCCCTGAACCTGGTCACCCTCGATGGATCGGGAGTCGATGTCACCGTGTATCTTTACTCCCGGGAGGCAGGTCGGTTCCTTGCCGGGGAGCAGCACCGCTTTCCGGTGGAGGGGTAGTCGTCGCGCCAGCGCGCAGGGAGGGGACGGCGGGCGGCGCTCCAGAAAAGTAAGGAAAACACGACAGTTAGTAAGGTTCACTTGACGTTTTGCGAAGACGTACCGTGATAACGAGGGGGATGCGCGGCGACGAGCGCAGGGGCCGTCCCCGCATTCTGCCGGGGGTGATTGCAGTGCTGTGCGCTCTCGGCTGGGGTGCGGTTGCCGAGGCACAGACCGGTCGCAGCGAAGTGGCGTCGGTCGATTTCGAGGGCAACGAGTTCTTCTCCGACGCCGAGCTCCAGCGGCTGGTCCAGACGAGGGCGCCCAGCTGCCCGCCGATCCTGGCCGTCACCTGCGCGCTGGGCATCGATTGGGGAAGAAGCAGCACGGCCTTCAGTTCGCTGGTGCTGGCCGAGGACGCCCGGCGGCTGCAGTTCTACTACCAGGCCCACGGATTTCAGGAAGCGGCGGTGGTTCCGGATACGGCACTTACCGCCGACTCCGCGGTGTCGGTCACATTCCGGATCGACGAGGGGTCGGTCTACCATGTGGGCTCGATCAGCTTTGTCGGCGATCCGGTACCGCCGGAACTCGGGGTCGCGGTCGATCTGCCCGTCGGAGCGGGTGACCCGCTGCAATCCCTGCTCATCCAGGCAGCCGCGGACACACTCGCACTCCGGCTCAGGGACGCCGGCTACGCGTACGCCGACGTGTTCATCAACCTCGACCTCGCGGCCGCCAGCGATACTGCGAGCGTCGCCTACCGGGTGGAGCTCGGCCCGATATCGACCATCGGGCCGATTCGCGTGTCCGGCAACCGCCTTCTGGAGGACGAGGTCATCCTGGCTCGCCTGCCCTTCCGCGAAGGGAACCGCTTCAGCGAACGGGAGATTCTGGAAGGGCAGCGCAGCCTCCATGAACTCGGGCTGGTGACCCGGGCCCTGGTGGAGCGCGACACCCCCCCGGCGGACACCGACCCGGTCATTCCGATCCGGGTGCAGATCGAGGAGGGGGACCTGCACGTGGTGGGCGCCGAGGGCGGTTTCGACAACTCGGAGTGTGTCAACGTGGAGGGGCGCTGGGCGAGCCGGAACTTCGGAGGCGGGGGGCGCACGCTCCGGCTCCAGACCCGCCTCTCCAACATCCTCGCGGGGACCCTGCAATCGACGCCGCTCTGCCCCCAGGCGGGCACCGGTGACTTCGGCCGGCTCAACTGGCTCGTCAGGGCCGACTTCAACCAGCCCAGCTTCTTCACCCGGCGGATGACCTTCGCGGCAGGGCTCTATTCCGAGCGCCTGTCACGCAAGAACGTATTCGTGCGGGAGACCTTCGGCCTCGACTTCGCAATCAGCCGCAGCATCGCTGGAGGCTCCCTGGCCAACCTGCGCTTCAGGCCGCAGCTCAACCGCCTGAGGGCGGCCGAAGTGACGCTCTGCGCCACCTTCCTCGCCTGCACGCCGGAAGACATGGACGTCCTGTCGAGCTACACCTGGCTCTCGCCGGTGGGACTGTCCTTCAGCCGGGACCGGACGGACGACATCGTCAATCCCACACGCGGCTACCGGCTCCTTGTGGACGTCGAGCACGCGAGCGGCTTCACGGCCTCGGACTACGCGTACCTGCGGACCTTTGCCGACGCGAGCGTCTACCGCCGAACGGGCTCGGACGCGGTGCTCGCCCTGCGGGTGCGGGCGGGGCGTATCGGAGCGGTCGGCTTCGCGGGCGGCCTTTCGGGCGAAGGAGGCTTCGCGGACATCGTGCCGTCGCAGAAGCGGTTCTACGGCGGTGGCGCAAACAGCGTCCGCGGGTTCGCGCAGAACACGCTTGGGCCGAGGACGCTGTCGATCGGAGTCGAGGACCTGCTCGTCAGGCGAGGGCCCGGCGGAACGCCCGTCTGCTCGCCCGAGGCCGTGCGGGACCTGAGTTGCGACGGAGCGGCCCTGGCCGGATCGGAGCGGTATCAGTTGCGTCCCATCGGCGGACTGGCCACCCTGGAAGCGAGCGCCGAACTGCGGTTCAGATTGTACGGGGACGCGCTCGGCGGTGCGGCCTTCGTCGATGTCGGCCAGGTTTGGCCCAACGAGCTGAGCCTGGACGACCTGGAGGTGAGCCCGGGGATCGGACTCCGGTACAACACGGCGTTCGGTCCCATTCGTCTGGATATCGCGTATTCGTTCCGTGAGCAGGAGCCGCTCCAGGTGGTCACTTCGCAGATCCGGCCCTTCGCGCCCGCCCGGGACGACCCCGGCGACCGGATCGACATCGGCGCCCCGGGCGGCCCCCTCGAGCTGATCGACTGGGTCGTGTCGGAGGATCTGGCCCTGCTCCGCCCGCCCGTCCTCTTCGGTGACGCCTCCGGATTCAGCTGGCGGCGCTTCCAGCTCCAGTTCTCGATCGGCCAGGCGTTCTGACCGTGGCGGGCGCGAAGAAGGACCGGGAGTCCGGGGCGGCCGGCAAGGCGGGACCGGCTGGCGAGGCGGGAACGGCCTCGCAGGGCGCGCGGCGAAGTCCCGCATCGCGATTCTTCATCTGGGCGGTGTTGACCGGGGCGGCCCTGTGCGTGGCCGGTGTCGCGGGCGCCGTGGTCATCAGCCACACGGCGGCGGGGCGCGGCCTGGCGCTCGACTGGCTCCTCAGCCGGCTGCGTCCCGGGATCAACGGCTCGCTCACCGTGGGATCGGTGTCGCCGGGCGGGCTGCTCGGGGGAGCGACCTTCCACGATGTCCGGATCAGCGACCGCGAGGGGCACGTGCTTCTGGTGGTGGACTCGGTCCGGGCCAGGTATTCGGTGGCCGATTTCCTCGGCGGGCCTCCGGGGCTTGAAGACCTGCAGGTCTGGTCGCCCGTCGTCGACTTCGCGCCCGCCGACGGAAGGCGCATCCAGCTCGACAGCATCCTCGTGCCGGGTGGGGTCTCCTTCGCCTCTGCCGGCGCGGCCGAGGGTGTCCCCGGTGCGGAGGACGCAGGCTTCCTGATCCGCGGAGGGCGCATCCACGGGGGAACGGTGGTCGCGCGCGACCGGGACGGAGCCCTGGTGCACGTCCGGGAGATCGAGGCGCGGGTAGGGCGGGTCGAGGTGGGCCCGGGCCCGGACCCGACGATGGTTGCCGCGGTGGAAGAGCTGGACCTGTCCTATCCGCTGGGCGAAGGAGTGCTCGATCTTCGCGACATTCGGGGCACCCTCCGCAGCCGGAACCCCACGGTCGCGATGGACGTCGAGCACTTCGAGCTGCCCGCTTCGACGGGACATGGCGATGTGCATGTGGAGTGGGACCCCGAGGGCTGGTCGTCCGTCTTCGATCTGGACGTCGACCGGATGGCGCTGACGGACCTGGCCTGGATCGATGAGCGATTCGATCGGGGCACGGCCAGTGGCCAGGTACGCATCGTGACCGGGCCCTCCGGGGTGCGGATCGAGTTTTCCGGCGGACGTGCCGAGCTGGGCTCCGCAAGCCTGGGACTGTCCGGCGCGTTCGGCGTGAACGACGCTGCGAACGAAGTGCACTTCGAAGGACTGACGGTGGCGCCGGACGGCCTCCCCGCTGAGGAGCTCGACCGGTGGCTGCCCGAGCCCCTGGACGTCGCCGGACTGCTGTCGGGCGAGGTCCGGCTCGATGGCAGGCCGGGACGATTGAGCGCGGCGGGAGAGCTCACGCTCCGGACCGGAGACGGCGAGAGGACGCTCGCTCGCGTGTCCGGACGGGGCGCCGTGCTCGAGCGGGGCGCGCTCGAAGACGTCGTGCTGCACGTCGACGAACTCGACTACGGGGTGCTGGCAACCCACGTTCCCCAGGTCCCCTGGACCGGGAGCGGGGACGCGACGGTGCGACTGGACGGTGACCTCCGGACCGGAATGGCGGTGGAGATTGCCGCGAACCAGTCTGTGCCGGACGGCAGCTCGGTCGCCGTGCGGGGAACGGTGTACGGCGACACCGCAATCTCGGTGGTCGACCTGCAGGCACGGCTGGAGCCGCTGTCGCTGACGGCGGTGCGCGAGATGTATCCCGGTTTCCCCGTGTCCGGCGCCGTCAGCGGCACGGTGTCGGTGTCGGGCCGCCTCGAGGAACTGTCGTTCGCCTCCGACCTGCAGACGGCGGCCGGCCCGCTGGCTGCCGAAGGCCAGGTCAACGCCAGGGACCTGGCGGCCGGCTACCGCATCGAGGCATCGGTGGAGGAGTTCCGGCTCTCGGAGTTCGTCGGCGAGCTCCCGGACACCTTCAGCCTCACCGCCAGCGCGACCCTCAGCGGACGCGGACTCGATCTGGCGTCGGTGCGGGCGGGCCTGGTGCTGAAGGTGGAGCCCTCGACGATCGGTCCGCTTGCAGTCGACTCGGCCGGTCTGGAGGCGTGGGTGGACGAGGACGGCATCCTGCGGGTCGAGTCGCTGTACGCGGATGCGGGCGGCGTCGGCGTCCGGGGCAGGGGCACGCTGGGGACGGTCTCGGCGGCAGGCGACGGCGTTACGCTTTCCGTCTCGTCAGCCTCCGTCCACCCGCTGCGCGACCTGTTCATGGGCGAGAACCTGGTCGCCTGGGACGAGCTCCTGCCGCTCGAGCAGAGCATCATGATCGAATTCGACGGGGTCGATCCCGACACCTTCCCCCGGGCCCGCGACATCCGCTTCGATGCGAGGGCCGACGGGCAGATCCGGATCGAGGGCGCGGTGCGGGACCTCGTCGCGCATGCCGGGATCACCTTCGAGGATGTGGAGTACGGCCAGTTCCTGGCGCAGAGGGTCCAGACCGATCTGACCGTGAGCGGACTGGGACTGCGCGCAGCGGCCCCGGCCGGCGGCCCGGAGGATTCGGCCGTCGCCGGGCCCGGGAATCCAGCCTCTGCCGCGACCGGGGATCCAGCCTCTGCCGCGACCGGGGATCCGGCCTCTGCCGCGACCGGGGATCCAGCCTCTGCCGCGACCGGGACGCCGGCCTCTGCCGAGCCCGCCCTCCGCGAACCGGTTGTGATAACGGGAGTGATAACGAGCTCTTCCGTCTCCTTCCGCGACCGCGAGTACCGGTTCGCTCTGGTGGAAGGCAACTACGCCTTGGGGGGCCGCGGACCGGTCCGGGTTTTCATCTCGCGCACACTGACCGAGTCGTACGAGGCACGGGGGGTGGTCGGCCTGCGCGAAGACGGCGGGCGCATCGATCTGGACGGCTTCACTGTGGTGAGGGACGACCGCCGGTGGAACCTGAGGGGACCCGCGCGCTTCGAGTGGGACACGGAGGTCGTGCGCGTCCGGGACTTCGGGCTGATCCGGCCGGGGACAGAGGGACTGCGGGTGCGCGCGGACGGCCTCCTGTCCCGGGGGGAGGGTGAGTCGGACTTCGAACTGCAGGTTGCCGACCTCGATCTGGGCGTGGTGGGCAGCCTGCTGCAGATGGAGGCTCCCCCGACCGGCGTGGTGTCGGCGAACCTGCGCGCCGAGGGCTCCGGACGCGTCCCGCGGTGGGCGGGGACGCTCGAGGCATCGGACATCGAGCTGGGCACCTTCAGCTTCGACCGGGTGTCCGCGGACGGAAGCTACTCCGGCCGGGCACTCGAAACGCGCGTGGAGGCGTGGAGCGCGGGACGCCGCAACCTGCGCGCCGAAGGCACGGTCCCGCTCGACCTGCGTCTGGTGTCGGTTGCCGACCGCATTCCGGACGAGCCGATGGACCTGCGGATCGAGGCCGACTCGTTTCCGGCGGCGATGGTACTCGGCGGGCTCGATGGCCTGGAGGGGGTCGCGGGGACGGTAAGCGGGGACGTTATGCTGCGGGGGCGGCCGTCGGCTCTGGAACCCGACGGCTCGCTGCGCATGAGGGGCGGGGAAGCGACTTTGGCCGCTTTCGGCACGCGACTGTCCTCGGCGGAGCTGGATCTGGACCTGGATCCTGGCGGCGTGGTGACCGTGAACGGTTCGGCCTTCTCGGGGGGCACTCTGGATCTTCGCGGCACGGTGGACCTGGCCAGCTACCAGGACGATATCGGGCTGGAGCTCGCCTTCTGGCCCAGGGAGTTCCAGATCGTGGACAGGATCGACATCGAGGCGGCGGTCACCGGCGACTCGGTCGCGCTTACGGGCACCTTCAACTACCCCCTCATCCTGGGTGAGGTCGAGGTCGTCGACGCCACGGTCGACATCGACGAATTCGAGCGGAGCGCCGAGGTCGTGGACCTTTACGACCCGGTTCTCTTCAGTGCAGCCACCGCCCAACTCGGTCTCGGCGACGAGGACGCCGCCGCGGGCGAGCGCGTCCCCTTCCTCCAGAACCTGCGTCTCGATGTGAGTCTGGCCCTGGGACGGGCGAACCGGATCGAATCCCACAACATGGATGCGACGGTGGCGGGGGAGCTCTCGCTTACCTTCGACCGGGCGGGAAACCAGCTGATCGTCTACGGCGAAGCGAACCTCGTCAGGGGCAACTACACGCTCGGTTCGCGGAACCTGCGCATGACGGAAGGGGTCTTCCGCTTCCCGGGGACGCCGGGATTCGACCCGGGGATTTCGGTGACCGCGGTCACCCGGCTGGCCACCTGCGACGGTGAGCCGCAAGAGATCACCACCAACATGTCCGGCACGCTCCTGAGGCCCTATGTCAACATCCAGAGCGACGCCGAGCGCACGACTTCGGAGTCGGAGCTGTACAACCTGCTCATCCTGGGCCGCTGCTCCTCCACGCTGCTCGGTTCCGCGGGCGCGGCCTCGTTCGATGCCGGCCAGGGCTTTCTTCTGAGCCAGTTCGGCAACGTGATCGGCAACGAGTTCGCGCGGGAACTCGACCTGGACTATCTGTTCGTGTCGCAGCCCGACTACGGTCTGGCCACCACGGCCCTCGGCGCATCGTCGCTGCAGGTGGAGGTCGGGCGCTACCTCCGGGACGATGTCTTCCTGATCGGCGTGTACCGGCGCGGATACTGCGCCGATCCCACCATCCCCGTGAGCAGCGGCGGCATGAGGATCGAGGTCTCGCTGCCCCGGGCCGTGACCATGGAGAGCTTTTACGAAGGCCGCTGCACCCGCGAGCAGTACCGCGGACTCGACGACATCTCTCTCCAGCTGGCTCGCATCTGGGGATTCTCCTTCTTGCGCGAATGGGGATATTGAAGCTCGTCATCCGCGGGGCCCGGGAGCACAACCTGCGGGACATCTCGCTGGATATCCCGAGGGAGCGGTTCGTGGTCGTGACCGGGCTGTCGGGGTCGGGGAAGTCGTCGCTGGCCTTCGACACCATCTACGCGGAGGGCCAGCGCCGCTACATCGAGTCGCTGTCGGCGTACGCGCGCCAGTTCCTGGGGCTGATGGAGAAGCCCGACGTGGACACCATCGAGGGACTCTCGCCGGCCATCTCGATTGAGCAGAAGTCGGTGTCGCGCAACCCGCGTTCAACAGTCGGAACCGTAACCGAGGTTTATGACTATCTAAGGCTACTTTACGCCCGCGTCGGTACGCCGCACTGCCCGGATTGCGATCTGCCCATCCGGCGCCAGCCCGCCTCCCACATCGTGGGCCAGGTGCTCGGGATGCGGGAAGGGACGCACATTCAGGTGGTGGCGCCGCTGGTGCGGGGCCGCAAGGGGGAGTTCCGCGACCTCTTCGACCGGGCGCGCCGCGACGGATTCGTTCGTGCGCTCGTCGACGGGAGGGTGCACGACCTGCGCGAGGTCCCCCGCCTGAACCGCTACGAGAACCACGACATCGGGATCATCGTGGACCGGCTGGCGGTCCGGGAGGAGGACCGGACGCGGCTCTCCGATTCGGTCGAAACCGCGCTGCGTGCCGCGGAGGGGGTGGTGCAGATCATCGAGCGGCGGGGGCGGGACGACGTGTCCCATCTCTTCAGCGAGCACTACGCCTGCGCGAACTGCGGGACCAGCTTCCCCGAGCTGGAGCCCCGGGTGTTCTCCTTCAATTCTCCCCACGGGGCATGCTCCGGCTGCGGCGGCCTGGGAACGACCCGCGAAGTCAACGGTGCCCTCCTGCTGGCCAGTCCGTCGCTCTCGCTGCTGGAGGGCGTGATCATTCCCTGGGGGGATCCCGGCGGACACCTGCGCGGCTCCGTGATCCCGGGGCTGGCGGAGGCCTACGAGTTCGATCCGCGCGATGCCTGGCGGGACCTGCCCCTGGAGGCGCGCGACGCGCTGCTCCACGGCTCCGGGGGGATGAAGATCCGCTTTCCCTACAACGCCGGAAAGATGAAGGGCCACTACGAGGACTATTGGGAGGGCGTGGTCGCCAACGTCGAGCGCCGGTACCGGGAAACGACCTCGGAGCACGTCCGCACGCAGCTCGAGCAGTACATGTCCAGACGCACCTGTGCCGACTGCGGCGGCTCGCGCCTAGGCCCCTTCGGGAGAGCGGTGCGGATCGGCGGCGCTCCCATCAGCGACCTCGTGGAACGCCCCATCGGGGAGGTGCTCGACTTCCTGCGCGCGCTGCCGGTGACGGGGGAGGCGGGCGACCGTGGGGACGGCGCCCCGCCCGGCGACGCGCGTCCGTCCGGCTCCGGCGATCCGCGCGGCCCCCACGCCCCACCCCGCGACCCCCTTCCCGGCGAGATCGCGGGCCCCATCCTCAAGGAGGTCACCGAGCGGCTGGGCTTCCTGCGGAATGTGGGCCTCGACTACCTTACGCTCAGCCGCTCGGCGGACACCCTGTCGGGCGGGGAGTCCCAGCGCATCCGGCTCGCGACCCAGATCGGCAGCCGCCTGGTGGGCGTCCTGTACATCCTGGACGAGCCGTCGATCGGGCTGCACCAGCGCGACAACCACCGCCTGCTGCACACGCTCAAGGAGCTGCGCGACCTTGGCAACTCGGTGATCGTGGTCGAGCACGACGAGGACACGATCCTGGCCGCGGACCACGTGATCGACCTGGGCCCCGGGGCGGGCCGCGCCGGGGGACGGGTGGTTGCGGCGGGGACGGTCGACGAGATCCGCGCCGCGCCCGAGTCGATCACCGGCGCGTACCTTCGCGGCGACCGCGAGATACCGGTTCCGGCGAAGCGGCGAAGGCCGGACCCGGACAAGCGCCTGATCGTGCGGGGCGCATCGGAGCACAACCTGAAGTCGATCGACGCGGCCTTCCCGCTCGGCTGCTTCATCTGCGTCACCGGCGTCAGCGGCTCCGGCAAGTCGACGCTCGTCAACGCCACCCTCTACCGGGCACTCTCGCGCAACTTCTACCGGAGCCGCGCGGTCGCGGGCGCCCACGACCGCATCGACGGCCTCGCCGGCGCCGACAAGGTGATCGAGGTCGACCAGTCCCCGATCGGGCGCACTCCGCGCTCCAACCCCGCCACCTACACGGGCCTCTTCACCCCGGTCCGCCAACTCTTCGCGGGCGTTCCGGAGGCGCAGATCCGCGGCTATCTGGCCGGGCGCTTTTCCTTCAACGTGAAGGGCGGGCGGTGCGAGTCCTGCAAGGGCGACGGCCTGGTCAAGATCGAGATGCACTTCCTCCCGGACGTGTACGTGCGCTGCGACGTGTGCCGGGGCCGCCGCTACAACCGCGAGACCCTCGACATCTACTACAAGGGCAGGAACATCGCCGACGTGCTGGAGATGACGGTCGCCGAGGCGCTCGACTTCTTCGACGCGGTTCCGCAGATCCGGCGCCGGCTGAAGACGCTGTCGGACGTGGGGCTCGGCTATATCCACCTGGGCCAGAGCGCGACGACTCTGTCGGGCGGCGAGGCGCAGCGGATCAAGCTTTCGTCCGAACTGTCGAAGAAGGCCACCGGAAGGACGGTCTACATCCTGGACGAGCCCACCACCGGCCTCCACATGGAGGATGTGCGCATCCTGCTGAAGGTGCTGCACCGCTTGGTCGAGCGCGGCAATACCGTCGTCGTCATCGAGCACAACCTGCACGTGGTCAAGACCGCGGACTGGGTGATCGACCTCGGTCCGGAGGGGGGCGACGCGGGGGGTCGGATCGTCGCCGAGGGCACGCCGGAGCAGGTCGCGATGGAGCTGGCATCGTACACGGGACTGTACCTTAAGGACCTGCTGGTGCGAGAATGATATACGATTCTATATATTCACAATCGAAAAATATATGACAGTATATCGTTGTGGATGGCTGGTGGCGGCGGGCCGGATTGGGGAGGTGACGGGGCGGGGTGCGGTGCGAGTGTCGCTGGGGGCGCCACGGTGACGGGTCGGACGCGCGGGGCGGTGGGAACGACGCCGGGTGCGCCGTTGTGACGCACCGATCGCGCGGCCAGGCCGCCTCGCTTCCCGCGCGCTACGGCAGGTGGGCGCTGGTGGCGGGCGCCTCGGAGGGGCTCGGCGCCGCCTTCGCCGAACAGCTGGCCGAGCGGGGCATGGACGTGGTGCTGATCGCGCGCCGCGGCGATCTGCTGGCGGAGCTGGCGGACCGGCTCGCCGCAAGACACGGGGTGGAAGCGCGCTGCCTGGTGCTGGATCTCGCCGATCGCGGTTTCGCGGGTGCGCTCGCGGAGGCCGTCGCGGGGCTGGACCTGGGCGTGGTGATCTACAATGCGGCGCATGTGCCGGTGGGCCCCTTCCTCGACGCCGAGCCCGAGGTGTTCGAGCGGGTGGTGGACGTGAACGTGCTGGGGCCGCTCCGGCTCGTGCGGGCGCTGGCGCCGGGAATGTGCGCGCGGGGTAGGGGGGCGGTGGTGCTGATGTCGTCGCTCTCGGGGCTGCAGGGGTCGCCCCGGGTGTCCGCCTACGCGGCCAGCAAGGCCTTCAACATGATCTTCGCCGAGGGCCTCTGGCACGAGCTGCGCTCGCACGGCGTCGAGGTCGCGGCCTGCCTGGCCGGCGCGACGCGTACCCCGGGGTACCGCAGGTCGTTCGACCGCGATGTGCCCGGCATGCTGCCTTCCGGCGAGGTCGCCCGCCGGACCCTCGACGCGCTCGGCCGGGGTCCACGCATCGTGCCGGGGCTCGTCAACCGCATCGCGGCGCAGCTCATGGGGCGTCTCCTGCCCCGCCGGGCCGCCATCCGGCTGATCGCCGGCAACACGAAGCATCTGTCATGATCGGTCCGCTGGCGGGCTTCTTCGCGCCGTGGGCCGTCTTTGCCGGCATCCTCCTGCTCCACCTGGTGCTGCCGGCGCGCAGGGTGACGGGCTACGTGCGCGACGAACGCACCGGCGAGTTGCTGCGCTACCGGCTCAACGGCTTGCCGGTGTTCCTCGTCGTGATCGGGGGCTGGTTCGCGGCGGGCTGCTGCGGCGCCATGCCGTGGGACTGGCTGTGGTCGCATCGCTGGCCGGGCGCCGCAGGGGCCCTGACCCTGGGGCTGCTGCTCTCGGCCGCAGTGGTGCTGACCGCGCCCAAAGCGGCAGCCGACGAAGCCGGGGCCGGCAGGGCTGCCGGTGGCGCCAGCGAACCGGTGGCCGGCCAGCCGCCGAGCGGAACCGGCCTCATCGCCGATCTCTATCTCGGACGCCGGATCAACCCGCGCATGTTCCGAGGCCGCGTCGACGCGAAGATGTACCTCTACCTCGCCGGCGCCACGCTCCTCGAACTCAACCTGCTCTCCTTCGCCGCCCACCACTTCATCACCCATGCGGGCGACCCCTCGCCGGGGGTGGTGCTGTACGTGGTGCTCCTCACCTGGTTCGTCTGCGACTATCTCGTCTTCGAGCGCGTCCACCTCTACACCTACGATCTCTTCGCCGAACGGGTGGGGTTCAAGCTCGTCTGGGGCTGCCTCTTCTGGTATCCGTACTTCTACGCGGTCGGCCTGTGGGCGGTGGCCGACCTCCCGAATCCGCACGCACCCGCCTGGCTGCCGGTGCTCGCCGCGGCCACGTTCTTCGCCGGATGGATCCTCGCACGAGGCGCGAACATGCAGAAATTCCACTTCAAGCGGGATCCCGAGCGCGCCTTCCTGGGGATGGTTCCGCGCGCGCTCTCCGACGGCGAACGCCGCGTTCTGTGCAGCGGCTTCTGGGGTGTGTCGCGGCACGTCAACTACCTCGGCGAGATCCTCATGGCGACCGGCCTGGCGCTCTCCCTGGGGTGGCCGCTGGTGCTCGGTCCCTGGCTCTACCCCATGTACTACCTGGCGCTGCTCCTGCCCCGCGAGCGCGACGACGACCGGCGTTGCGCGGCGAAGTACGGTCCGCTCTGGGAACGGTACCGCGAGAAGGTGCCGTGGCGTATCCTGCCCCGCGTGTACTGAGCGGATCGACCTGTCCCCGAGCAAGCCCGTGGAATAAGTCCCCGCTGCATTCGGACGGCGATGCGCTGGCCCACACAGGACCCGGGCCACAGAATGTGTGGACGATGAGAAAACTCGTTGTCCGACTCCTTTCACTCTTCCGCCGGGCCTCGCTGCTGCTGCTCAGGTTGCGGGGCCGGACGCCCGCCGACGCGGCTGCCGAACGCGTGGTCAGCGGCAGGGCCTGGGACGAATTCTGCGACACGCTCAAGGCCGCCGGCGCCGCCCTCACCTTCCCCGGCGCACCCCGTGACCCCTTCAATCAGGCGGAGGGCCACCGGTACCTGAGCCGCCTGGCCCGCGGCGGGCTGATGGCGTTCGTGGAGTACGCCGACCCCCGCGCGCCGGTCCTGCACCGGGTGGCCCACGAAACGGTCAAGCTGGGAAGCGACAACCCCGACAACTACTACCAGACGGCCGCCATCCGCGGCGACTACGAGTACCGGATCACCGGGCGGCGCAACACGGTCCGCTACCTCGGCTTCGGCACCCAGGCCGGGCACTACGGGCAGGGCGGGGGGATGCCGCCCACCGGCTACGTCGAGGCCGCGGAGCTCGACATCGGCGAGGACGGCCGCTTCGAACTGATCGTAAGCAGCCGGAAACACGAGGGGAACTGGTTGCCGATGACCGCCGAGAGCGGCACGCTGATCGTGCGCCAGACCTTCCTGGACCGCGAAACCGAGGTGCCCGCCGAGCTGCACATCGAGCGCATCAACTGCCCGGAGGACGAAAAGCGGCCGCGTCCCCTGACGCCGGAGCAGATCGACGAGGGGCTGAAGTCCGCCAGCACGCTGGTGGCGGGCGCCGCGATGCTCTTCGCCAACTGGGCGCGCGGCTTCCGGAAACACAGCAACACGCTGCCGATGTTCGACCCCGACGTGTCGCTCGCGGCGGGAGGCGACCCCAACATCGTCTACTATCACAGCCATTGGGCCATCGCCGAAGATGAGGCCCTGCTGATCGAGGCGACGCCGCCCGAGTGCGAGCACTGGAACTTCCAGCTCAACAACTACTGGATGGAATCGCTGGACTACCGCCACCACGCCATCCACACCAACAAGCACCTCGCCCACCACGAAGAGGACGGATCCGTGCGCATCGTGGTGGCCCACACCGATCCGGGGCTGCCGAACTGGCTGGAGACCGCCGGCCACACTTCGGGCACGATGTGTTTCCGGTGGATCCGGGCGGCGGAGCATCCGCAGCCACGGACGCGCGTGGTGAAGCTGTCGAGGCTGGTGAGGCTGGCGGAGCCAGGCGAGACCACCGGCCGGTGACGATTCTGCCGTTGGACGAGCGGCCATCCGTTCCGATCGGTCAGGTGTGCCGAAGCTGATGGAGACCTCCACCGACTACACTCGTCCGTACCGCCCGCTGCCGGTCTCGCTCTTCAACAGGGCGGGGCGGCTGGCCCGGCGGCTGGGCTTCAGCGACCAACTGGACATCGGACGGATGATCGCCGCCGCCAGGCGCAGGACCGGCCTGCGCGACTTCGGCGACGAGTGGTTTCTGGAGCCGCTGGACGTCCTCGTCCGGTCGATCAACCGGGAGGCGCGCCTGACGCCGCTGGGCATGCGGATCCAGCGCTCGCGGATCGTGTCGGCGCTTGCGACGCGGCTGCGGGCGGAGGGGCTGCTACGCGAGCATCCGGAGATCCTGGAGGCGGAACTCGGCAAGGTCATCGTCATCGCCGGGCTGCAGCGAACAGCGACCACCACGCTCCACCGGCTGATCGCCGCCGATCCCCGGGTTCGCGCGCTGAGGTCGTGGGAATCGCTGAGTCCGGTGCCGTTGCCGGGCGAGATGACCCACGGCGGACCCGGTCCGGGTCGGGATGGCGGAGGCGAGCCCCGCCGCCGCATGCGGGAGGGGAAGCGGGCGGCCGCGGCTATCGGCTATCTGGCGCCGGACTTCCTCGCCATTCATCCGGTCGAGTACGACGCCCCGGAGGAGGAGATCTTCCTCCTCGACCTCTCCTTCATGAGCCAGTCGCCGGAAGCGATGATGCACGTGCCGGGCTACTCGCGCTGGCTCGAAGGCCAGGATCACGCGAAGTGCTACGAGTACATGCTCACCCTGCTCAAGGTCCTGCACTGGCAGCGTCCCGGCGACTGCCGGATCCTCAAGACCCCCCATCACATGGAGCACCTCGACGTTGTTCTGGATGTCTTTCCCGATGCGTGCATCGTGCAGACGCACCGCGATCCGAAGCGGTCGATACCGTCGTTCCTCAGCATGGTGGCGCATGGCCGGGGCATCCTGAGCGACCACGTCGACCCGGCGGAGATCGGTTCGCACTGGATGCGCAAGACGCTCCGCATGATGGAGCGCTCCATCGCCGTGCGAAGCAACGCGGGCGCCGGCGTCTTCGTCGACGTATCGTACTGCGACCTGGTCGCGGATCCGATCGGCGAGTTGCGCAGGGTGTACGACGCCGCGGGGATTCGCTTCACCCGGGAGGCCGAAATGAGTGCGACAGCCGTTTCAGCGCGTGACGTGAAGAACCGCCACGGCCGGCACGTCTATTCCCCGGCCGGCTTCGGTCTCGACGACGAGACCATCGACGAGGCCTGCGCCTTCTACCGGCGGGAGTACCGGATACCCGACGAGGATGCCCGGTCGGTGGAGGGCGAGCGGCCGCGTGCACCGGGGGACGGGTGACCCCGGTGCGGATTCACGGCAGTCCGTGGATAATCCCCGCGTCGTACCGAGGACCTGCTCCACGGGCTGCCAGGCGCGACACGATCTTCGGCGCGGTATCGGGCGCGATTGCCGACCGTGCGTCGCAGCGCGGGACGCTGAGCACGGTTCCCGACAGCGTCCGCATCGACGGGAAGGTGTGCCTGGTGACCGGGGCCAACAGCGGGCTCGGCAAGGCGGTGGCGGTCGACCTGGCGCGGCGCGGCGGCCATGTGCTGATGGCGTGCCGTGGCGGCCACCCGCAGGCCGGGGAGGACGTCCGGCGGCTCGCAGGCTCCGACTCGGTGGAGATGCTGAAGGTGGATCTCGCCGACCTCGACTCCGTGCACGCGCTCTGCGACGAACTGAAGGGCGGGCGCGCCGGACGCGCCGGACGTGCCGAACGGGGCGGGAGCAACGCGGGCGACGAAGGCGGTCGGCGGGCACGGGTGGACATCGCCGTGCTGAACGCCGGGGTGATGCCGCGGAACGCGCGCCGGTCGGCGCAGGGCTACGATCTCATGTTCGCCGTGCACTTCCTCGCCAACAGGCTGATGATCGACCGGCTCCTGGCGGACGGGACCCTCCGGCCCTTCGCCCGCCCCGGGAAAACGCCCAGGATCGTGTTCATCGCGTCGGAGATGCATCGGTCCGCCGGCCCGATCGATTTCGACCGCTTCGGCGCCTTCACCGACTACGGCCTGCGGGACGGGCTCAGGCACTACGGACTCAGCAAGCTGCACATATGCACATATGCGCAGGAATTGTCGCGCAGGCTCAATCCGGACGGTGTGGTGCGGGCCGCCGTGCATTCACTCTGCCCGGGGGCGGTGGACTCCAACCTCGCGCGTGAGGCGCCGGCGTTCCTGAGGCCGCTGCTGCGCCCGGTCATGCGCCTGTTCTTCGCGTCGCCCGCGAAGGCCGCGGCACCGGTCATCCATGCGTGCTGCGCGGATGAGATGGGGCGGCGCAGCGGCGTGTACCTGCACCTGATGCGGGAGCGCGAGCCGTCCCCGCTGGCCACGGACGAGGCCGCGGGCGCGAGGCTGTGGGAGGAGAGCGCCGGGCTGTTGGCGAGGCACGTGCAGGAAGGTGTTCCAGGCAAGGGCCCGGCCGACGGGGCGGAGGCGGACAGCTCACCGGAGGAGGAAGCGCAGTGTTCCGGCGACTGATCCGCTCGGATGCGGTGGAGATCGAAGCGCCGATCGAGCGGGTGTGGGGGGTGCTCACGGATTTCGGGCGCTACGGCGAGTGGAATCCCTTCACGACCAGGGTCGAGACCGATACCGAAGTCGGTTCGCCGGTCGATCTGTACGTCACGCTGGGCCCGCTCAAGCTGTGGCAGCGCGAACGCATCGAGGTGGTCGATCCGCCCCGCCTCCTGGTCTGGAGCAACAGGATCGGCCACTCCGCCCTGCTTTCCGCCCGCCGCGAGCAGCGCCTGGAAGTCCTGAGCGCGACCCGCTGCCGCTACCTGACGACCGACGCGTTCAGCGGTCTTCTCACCCCCGTGGTGCTGCTGCTCTTCGGCCGGCTCGTGACAAACGGCTTCAACGCCATGGCGGCCGCGCTGAAGGAGCGGGCGGAAGGGGTATCGTCGGCGTAGACGCAGGCCGATGTGCCCGGAGTCGGGGTCGCCGGAGCCGGGGGCCGGGCGCCACGCCGCACCGGGGCCTGACACACCGTGGATCGATGTCACGTCAGTGTATTCGGGCTTGGTCCAGACCGCCTGCGGATGTTACGTTCCGCCTGCTACCATCAGCCACAGCAAGGAGAATTCATGGTTACCCGGGACGACCTTGAGAGCTATCTGATCCGCATGGATGCGGACTTCGAGGAGGTGGACGACGGAATGTTCCTCGTCCGCGCGGAAAACGGGGGGGCGCCGATCGTGGTGCATCACTCGGAGCCCGTGCTGGTGATCCGCATGAAGGTCATGGACCTCCCGGCGGACACCGGAGCACTGGGCGGCCTCTACGAGGCGCTCCTCGGACTCAATGCGACGGATATGGTCCACGGCGCCTACGGAATCGAGGAAGGCGAGCTCATTCTGAGTGACACGCTGCAGCTGGAGACCCTCGATTACCAGGAGTTGCAGGCGTCGCTGGAGAGCGTTCAGCTCGCCGCGTCGTCTCACCTGTCCCGCATTCGGGCGCTCGCCGGCGAAGGAGAGGATACTGGCAAATGAGCATTTTCAGCAGATTTTCGACGATGATCAAGTCCAATATCAACGACTTGATTTCCCGGGCGGAAGACCCGGAGAAGATGTTGAACCAGATCATCATCGACATGCGCGACCAGCTGGCGAAGGCCAAGCGGGAGGTCGCCGGCGCGATCGCCGACGAGCGAAAGCTGCAGCGCCAGCTGGCTGACGCGAACAAGGAGAGACAGGCCTGGGAGAAGCGCGCGATGCTCGCGGTCCAGCAGGGGCGCGACGATCTGGCCAAGCAGGCGCTGGTGCGGCAGCAGGAACACGCCGAGCAGGCCGCGGCCCTCGAGCAGACCTGGCAGGCCCAGGCGGCCGAAACCGAGAAGCTGAAGGGGTCGCTGCGCCAGCTCAACGACAAGATCGAGGAGGCGAAGCGGAAGCGGAACCTGCTGATCGCCAAGCAGAAGCGGGCCCAGGCCCAGCGCCGGATCCACGAGACCATGTCCGGTCTGTCGGACACCTCCGCATTCGAGGCTTTCAACCGCATGGCGGAGAAGATCGAGGAGGAGGAGCGGCGGAACCTGGCCCAGGCCGAGGTCAACGAGGCGCTCACCGGCGATACCCTGGAGACCGAGTTCGTCCGGCTGGAGTCGGGGTCGGACACCTTGGAGGTCGACGACAAGCTGCTCGCGCTGAAGGCGAAGATGGGGCTCATCGCGGCCCCGGAGGCGGTGGCGCCCAAGCAGCTGGGGGCCGGGAGCGGGAAGAGTGGGGCGAGCGATGGGGCCGGGGAGGACAGCGATGCCGGAGCACCGCCGATCCGTGACGCGGAACTGATCGAGGAGTTCGAGAAGCTGGAGCAGGGCGAGGGCGGATCCTGACGGTGAGCGTCGTCTATCTGAACGGGGACTATCTCCCCGTCGGCGACGCGACGGTATCGGTCAACGACCGCGGGTTCCTTTTCGGGGACGGCGTCTACGAGGTTACGCCGTCCTACGGCGGTCGTCTCTTTCGGTGGGAGCAGCATCTCGCGCGCCTGAAGACGGGACTGGCGGCCATCGGGATCGACTTCGATGCGGCGGCGCTGGAGCAGGTGAAGGAGGAGTTGCTCGCGCGCAACGGACTCGACGGAGTGCCGGCCGCATACGTGTATGTGCAGGTGACCCGGGGGACAGCGCCCAGGACCCACTGGTTCCCGGATCCGCCGGTCGCTCCCACCGTCTATGCTTTCGCGAACCGCTTCATGCGGCCGGCCATGGCGGAGTGGCGGCGCGGAGTCAGCGCCGTGACCGTCCCCGACCAGCGCTGGGCGCGCGCCGACATCAAGGCGATCGCCCTGCTCGCGAATGTGCTCGCCGCGCAGGCGGCGGTCGAGGCGGGTGCGGGGAACGCCATCTTCGTCCGGGACGGCATCGCGCTCGAGGGCTCCCACAACAACCTCTTCGCGGTCTTTGGCGGCGTCCTCGCCACCGCGCCGAAGTCCAACTACATCCTCCACGGGATCACGCGGGACCTACTGATCGAGCTGGCCGGCGAAATGGGGATCCCGGTGGAGGAACGGGCCATCCCGCTCCCGGAACTCACCCGCGCCGACGAGGTCTTCTTCAGCGGCACGACCACCGAGGTGCGGCCCGTCGTCGAGATCGACGGCCGGAAGGTCGGCGATGGAAGGGTGGGACCGGTTGCGCAGCGGCTCTACGAGAGGTTTCTGGAGGCTGTGGAAGCGTAGGGCGGCGGCATGACCGCCCGCTGAAGGCGCTGAAGGGTCCCTGCGGCGCGGCATAGGGCCTCCAGGGGTGCGCCGTTCGTTCAGCCGGCACCGGATGGCGCTTCCCCGCCTGCCTTGCCCAAATCACTTGTGATTCTATCCGTGTAGACTCTATATTGCATGGCTCGCGAGTGGACTGCCCACTTGATGGGGAATGCAGGACCTGATTGCAAGGGGGTACCGTTTCGGGTGACCGGGATGACGACAGTGGTGCTGGCCGGCCGGCAGACGTTGCTGCTGGCGGGGGTCAAGCGGATCCTGGAGGAGACCGGCCGGTTCAGGGTCCGCGGCCGTGCTCCCGCCTGCGACAAGGCGCCGCCGGTGGCTCGCAGGGTGCAGCCGGACATCGTGGTCCTCGAGGTCGGGAGCGCGGACGAGGCGGTGTCCCCCGTCATCCGGACCCTCAACTGCGTGAGCCCGTCCCCGCGTATCCTCGTGCTGGCCACAGAAGAGAAGCCGGCGCTGCTGGACCAGGTCCTCCACGCGGGCGGCATGGGCTGCATCACCACCGCTCGTTCCGCCGAGAGGCTGGTGGCGGCCGTCGACTTTCTGGCCGCCGGGCGGATGTATGTGCCTCGCTGGGGCACCCACACCGTCCGCAAACGCCTTGGGGATGATGGTTCCGGCGGCCGCGGGGACCGCCTTGATCGCCTGAGCGCGAGCGAGCGAAAGATCCTCCCGCTGGTGGCCCGCGGTCTGACCTCCAGGGAGATCGGGGCACGCGTCTTCCTCGCGCCGAAGACCGTGGAGAACTACCGGGCAAGCATCAGAAGAAAGCTCGGCCTCCGTACACGGGCGGAGCTCGTCGACTTCGCACTGGAGGCCGGTCTGCTCACGCAGGACGGCGAAGGGCCACGCTGACAGGGATCACCCCATTCGCAGTGATGGGCCCGTCGTCCGACCTGTGGGTTTTTCACACATCACGCCAGGTGTTGTCCTCTACGATTGGTGGGTCTGGTCCGCTCTCGGGAGGCCGCCGTGCGCGGTATCGTGTGGCACGGAATGCCGCCACAGGGGCGGGTTCCGCCAACCGAACTCACAGGAGGTCAAGATGAGAGCCAGAACGGCTTCTGCTACCGATACAGTGTTCAGAATTGTTGCCATCACAGGAAGTCTGATTGTATTGGCCGGTACCGCGTATGGGGCTTCGGCCCATGAATCACCGAGCGACGAAGGAGATGTTGCTGACCTTTCCATCCCTGCCGCCATTGACTCCCCTCCTTGCATGCGCGCCGAATTGCCAACCGCGCCTCTGCAGTTTCCACCGGGGGATCCGAACGTTCCAATGTGTCCGGACGACCACGGCTACGACCGACCGTGCGATCCCAAGGAGATTTTCGACAACTGCGTCCAGGAAGCGAAAGACGAATACGAAGTGTGCGCAGAGGGCGCCGGCTTCTGGAAACGGCAGGGATGCAGGCTGAGGCGTGCCGGGCAAATCGCCAGGTGCGTAACGGACCACGTGGTAGAAGAGGTGCTGTCCTTTTAACCGATTTGACTTGGAGACGGCTGTGAGCAACACCCTGAAAAGGTATTTCAACCCGGATCCTGCGTTGCGAGGATAGGTTTGCACCGCCTGGGGCCTTAGATTACGGGGAGTTTCGACGAAAAAACGACCCGAATCGGAGGCACCCAGACGGTGCGACATCATCATACCGGACGCAGGGCTCATGTGCAA